>NZ_BAAATS010000019.1:71424-102644 GCF_039533535.1 Streptomyces kunmingensis | reverse complement strand
GGGGGTCTCCCGCCGGTCGGACGGGCCGGTCTCATCCGGCGACGCGGACGGGTCGGAGGGTGCGGTCACGGTGCGCCGTCCTCCTTCTCGTGCGGGGAGGCGGTCACACGGTGGCCGGAGGCGGGGGTGTGGTCCGGGCGGGCCGCACGAGTGATCTGCTGCACGGTCAGGCCGAGCGCGGGCGCGAGCGCGGCGACCGCCGCGACCTGCCCCATGGCGACCATCGCGACGCTCCAGGCGAAAACCGTGAGAGTGGCCGCAACGAGCCATATCTGCTTTCGTTCCACGGGACCTCCAGAAGTCGGGCCTTCTCGAAGCCCGCCGGCCCATCCGGAAGCCGACGGGTCCCAGGACAGGGCGGGTGCCGAGCCCGTCCGCCGGGGAGGTCAACCACAATGACCGCAGGGGCAGTTGTTACGCCACGTGATCATGGATTCACGGAACAATGCCGGTCATCGAGCGGTCGGCGACGACCGTGCGTGACCGATCGGTGACTAAAAAGCGAGCAGGTCGTGCCCCGGAGGCGTGGAAGTTCCCGGTTTTCCTTGCATTACGGGAGTCGAAGCACCTGAATGGGGGTGAGGCACCTTCGGTGTCGGCCTTCCCATCCGGAAGGGCCCGCTCCCGTGCCGAGAAGTTGGGGGGCGTGCAGCTCTGTTCTCGCCTGGCCGTCCATAGCGGCCAGGCGAGAGCACGGTGCGGTCGAGCGCAGCGTGCCTGGAACCGTAGTGCACCCCACCGACAACGCCCTCCGGCGCACCGATCGCGTGGCGGACGGGGCACGCCGATCGCGTGGCGGCCGGGTTCTGCGGCTCAGTCCAGATTCTTGAGCGTCGCGAGCACGATGCGCTGGGCCACCGCGTTCATGTCCTCGCCCTTCGCGTCGGTGGAGTTGACCGAGTAGACCAGCGTGCGGGACAGGTCGCGGGTGGCGCCGACCACCGAGTTGTAGCCGTAGCGGCTGCCCGTCTTGAGCCAGACGACCTTGCCGTCGTCGGACGTGAAGCGCTGAAGGCCCGCGCTCATCGTGGCGCCCTCGATGCCCGCCGGTACCGTGAACATCTCCCGCAACTGCGGCTGCGGCACGATCCTTCCCCGGAACAGGGACGTGATCAGCCGCTCCAGGTCGGCCGTCGTGGAGATCATGTCGCCGCCCGCGAGACGGTCGTACTGGTTCCACTCGGTCACGTCGAGCAGCTTGCCGCCGGAAAGCTGGTAGCCGCGGTTGTGCGGGCCCCGGATGCGGGGATCCGTGCCGGGGAAGTACGTGTGCCGCATCCCCGCCGGACGCAGCACGAGCCGCTCGGCCCCGGCCGCGAACGGACGGCCCGTGACCTTCTCCACGAGGAGGCCGAGCAGGGTGTAGTTGATGCCGAGGTACTCCTGCACCGTGCCCGGGGCGTGCGCGCGGCCCGCGGCGACCGACCCGGCGACGACCTGCCGCGGGGTCAGGGTCTCGAAGCGGTGCGAGTACGCCTCCTCGAAGTCCGCACCCCAAGACGTACCCGGCTTCAACCCGCTGGTGTGGTTCAGGAGTCGGCGTACGGAGATGGGGTCGGGGAACGCGCCGGCGTTCGGCGCGAACAGGTCCGGGAGGTACTCCTGCACGGGCGCGTCCAAGTCCACCCTGCCGTCGGCGGCGAGGCGCAGCACGACGGCCGCCGTCACCACCTTCGTCGTCGAACCCGCCCGGAAGCGGGCGTTCTCCAGGGCCTTCGCCCCCGTGCGCAGATCTCGCACGCCCGCGACTCCGTGCCAGGACCCGCTCGTGCCGCCGACCCGTACGAGGGCCGCGGTGGCGTCCTGGTCCGGCAGGCCGCTGATGGCCGCCCGCAGGGCCGAGGCGTCGGGTGCGGAGTGTGTGGAGTGTGCGGAGTGTGTGGCTGCGTGTACGGCGGGGTGCGGCGCGGCGGTGGCGAGTGGGGCCGCGACGGCGCCGAGGGCGAGGACGGTGGACACGGCGAGGGCGCGCAAGGCATGACGGTGCGGCTTCAACTGGGGCTCCCGGTACGGTCGTTGGCCCGAGCGGGCCGATGTGCACCATCCTCTGCGGCCGCCGGGGTTCGTAGATCGTCGCCGGGGAGGAGCACCGACCCCGGTAGTCACCCGGGCGGTGCCCTAGGGGCAGCCATCAGGAAAGCCCTAGGGGCAGCCTGTGCTCACTCGTTGCGGAGCGCTGTCAGGAGGTCGACGCGGTTCGTCGTGATCGAGTCGGCGCCCGCGGCGAGCAGCCTGCGCATCGAGCGCCGGGTGTCCGGTGTCCAGGCGGAGACCAGGCAGCCGTCGCGGTGGACGCGCGCCGCCAGCTCCCGGGTGACCAGGGGGAAGCGGTAGTTGAGCCAGCGCGG
This sequence comes from Streptomyces kunmingensis, assembly GCF_039533535.1. Lineage (NCBI taxonomy): Bacteria > Bacillati > Actinomycetota > Actinomycetes > Kitasatosporales > Streptomycetaceae > Streptomyces > Streptomyces kunmingensis. The sequence continues at coordinate 100,296 of NZ_BAAATS010000019.1, read as the reverse complement.
GCGGACCGCGTCGAGCAGGGCGCGACGCGGCGGGGCCAGGGACGTCCAGGTCAGGGCGATCTCGGCGGCCGGGTCCGCGGCGCGCACCTTGAGCATCGTCGCGGCGCCCGCGCAGTAGTGGACGCGCTCCTCGGCGCCGCAGTCCCGGACGGTGGCGACGACCGTGCGGACCGTACGGGTGTCCGCGCCCGGCAGATCGATCATGACCCCGCCCTGGGCGGCCGCTTCGAGGGCGTCGACGAGCGTGGGCACACCGCCCGCCGTCAGCCCGCGCACCTCGTCCGCGGAGAGCGCGGACAGCGGACGGTCGTGCTCCCACAGGCGTTTGAGCGTCGAGTCGTGCAGGAGTACGGGTACGCCGTCGCGGGTCAGGCGGACATCGACCTCCACCGCGTCCGCGCCCTTCTCCAGCGCGGAGCGCAGGGAGGGGAGGGTGTTCTCGCGGACGCGATAGGGGTCGCCACGGTGGGCCACGGCAGTCACAGTGCGCATGGCCACCATTGTGGGGCGGACGGGGCGGTTACGCGCCGGCGAGCCAGCGGTCCGTGTACGTGTCGATCTCCGCGGTGATCCGCGCCTTGCCGGGCTCGTCGAGGAAGGAGGCGTGCACCGCGTTCTTCGCCAGGCCGGCCAGACCCCGCTCGTCGAGGTCGAGGAGGCGGGCCGCGACCGCGTACTCGTTGTTGAGGTCCGTGGAGAACATCGGCGGGTCGTCCGAGTTGATGGTGACGGTCACGCCCGCGTCCACGAACTGCCGCAGGGGGTGCTCGTCGAGGGTGGTGACCGCGCGCGTCGCGATGTTCGACGTCGGGCATACCTCGAGCGGGATCCCGCGCTCGGCGAGGTGCGCGAGCAGCTTCGGGTCCTGGGCGCTGGACGTGCCGTGGCCGATGCGCTCGGCGCCCAGGTACGTCAGCGCGTCCCACACCGTCTCCGGACCGGTCGTCTCGCCCGCGTGCGGTACGGAGTGCAGGCCCGCGGCGATCGCGCGGTCGAAGTACGGCTTGAACTGCGGCCGGGGCACGCCGATCTCGGGTCCGCCGAGCCCGAACGAGACCAGGCCCTCGGGGCGCAGCGCGTCGTCCGTCGCGAGCCGCGCCGTCTCCTCGGCCGACTCCAGGCCCGCCTCACCGGGGATGTCGAAGCACCAGCGCAGCACCGTGCCGAACTCCGACTCGGCGGCCTTGCGGGCGTCCTCGATGGCGTCCATGAACGCGCGGGCGTCGATGCCGCGGCGGGTGGAGGAGAACGGGGTGAGGGTCAGCTCGGCGTAGCGCACGTTCTGCCGGGCCATGTCGCGGGCCACCTCGTACGTGAGGAGGCGGACGTCCTCCGGCGTACGGATCAGGTCGACCACGGACAGGTACACGGTGATGAAGTGCGCGAAGTCCCGGAACGTGAAGAAGTCCCTGAGGGCCTCGGGATCCGTGGGCACCCCCGCGTCGGGGTGCCGGGCGGCGAGCGCCGAGACGATCCTGGGTGAGGCGGAGCCCACGTGGTGCACGTGGAGTTCGGCTTTCGGCAGTCCGGCGATAAAGGTCTGCAGGCTCTGGCTCACGGATTCCTCCCCAGGAACTCGGGTGATCGGCTGATCGGGGTACCCGGGCATCGTATGCGGCCGGGAGAGCCCGGCCGCGGGCCCCGTAGCATGTCGGGACCGACGAACCGAAGGGGGCGCTTCACATGGCAGGCGGCACCACACCGCAGGGCAACGACCCCTGGGCCGCGCCGCAGGACGCGGCGGCACAGCAGCCGAAGGGGCCGGACGGGCCGAAGGGGCCGGGCGCCCGGGGTCTGCACGAGAGCCAGACGGTGACGGCGATGCCGGCCCATCACGCACCTCAGGCACCGCAGCCGCCTCAGGCATCGCAGGCACCGCAGCCTCCCCAGGCCCCGCAGCCGCCGCAGGCCCCGCAGCCTCCCCACGCGCCTCACGCACAGCAGGCCCCGCAGTCCCCGTACGCGCCGGTGCCGCCCCAGTCCCCGTCGCCGTACGCGGCACCGCCCGTACAGCAGGGCGGCGGCCCGGTGCCGCCCCCGCCGGTCGCGCCCGGCGGTCCGGGCCTGCCGTCCTACGGCAGCTACCAGGGCGCCCCGCAGTACGGTTACCCGGCGCAGCAGCCCCCGCCGTACGGAGCCGCGCCCCAGTACGGCTGGCCCGGCGGGATGCCGCCGCAGCCGAGCAACGGCATCGGGGTCACCGGCATGGTGACCGGCATCGTCTCCGCCGTGCTGTGCCTGATGTGGCCGCTCGCCATCATCCTGGGCATCCTCGGCATCGTCTTCGGCACCCTCGGCCGCGGCAAGGCCAAGCGCGGTGAGGCGAGCAACCCGGGGCAGGCGCTGACCGGCATCATCTGCGGCTCGTTCGGACTCGTCGTGGGGCTCGGGTTCCTCGTCCTGCTGATCGGGATCAACCGCTGAGCTGAGCCGGACCCAGGTATCGGGCTCGGGGCCATGCCCCGGGCCCGTACGCATGTCGGGCCGCATCCCAGGAACACGCGGCCGGCCGTCAGGCCCCCGCGGCCAGCCGCCCCCGCGCCTCCATGAGCGCGAACCCCAGCAGGTTCGGCCCTCTCCACGTCCGGGGGTCCTGCGCCGCCGCGTCGTCCGCCGCCAGGCCGATGCCCCATATCCGGTCCACCGGGCTCGCCTCCACCAGCACTCTCCCGCCCGTGCGGAGCAGAAAGTCCCGCAGGTCCGGATCCGCGGCGAACTTGTGGACGCTGCCCTCGACGACGATCCGGAACCGCTCCCGCAGCCACACCGCGTCGTCGAAGTCCCGCACCAGACGGCCCGCCTTCTTCGCCTGGGACGGATGGGCCGCCGCCAGCACCTGCCGCTCGGCCTCCGCGTCGTCGAAGAGCCGGGCCTTCGACGCCATCATCCAGTGCTCCGCCGTCGCGTACTCCACACCCTCCACGGTGAACGGCGACGGCCACCACTGGCTCAGGCAACTCGGCCCCAGCGCCCCGTCCTTGCGCGGTGCGTGCCCCCAGAAGTGCAGATACTTCACGCGCGCCCCCGCAGCAAGGGCCGCGACCAGCGCTTCCCTGCTGTCGATCTTCATCTCGTCCCCCAAGATCCCCATGCACGCGAGTCTGGCACGCACCACTGACACTCCGTCCTGGGTTTTCCAAGGCGACTCGACACCTGGTCGACAGATTCCGTCGCGTAACCAAAAGGCAACAACGGAATCACTTGTTGCAGTAGTGGCCCTCTGTCAGGATCGGCACTCAAATCGAGCTGGAGCCACGCCGGGGCCCGCGGGACGGGACGCCGGCGGCGGAGAGCGAGAGCGAGCACTCATGCACCACCCCACCTCGGCCCACCCCCTCACGGCCGCGTCGGTCGCCGCCACCGCGCGGGAGCGCTTCGCCGGCGGAGCGAACTTCGTCGCCGGACGCCCGGCCGACGGCACCTCGGGCCGCACCCACGCCGTGGTCGACCCTGCCACCGGCGAGTCCGTGTACACGTACGAACTGGCGGGCGCGGGCGACGTGGACGCCGCCGTCGCCGCCGCCCGTGCGGCCTTCCCGCAGTGGTCGGGCGCGACGCCGGGCGAGCGCTCCGACGCGCTGCACCGGTTCGCGGGGGTGCTGGCCGAGCGGGCCGAGGAGTTCGCGGCTCTGGAGTCGCTGCAGTGCGGCAAGCCCCTCAAGCTGAGCCGCGAGTTCGACGTCCCCGGGACCGTCGACAACGCCGCGTTCTTCGCGGGCGCCGCCCGCCACCTGCAAGGTCAGTCGGCCGGTGAGTACAGCGGCGACCACACCTCCTACGTACGCCGCGAGCCGATCGGCGTCGTCGGCTCCGTCGCGCCCTGGAACTACCCGCTCCAGATGGCCGCGTGGAAGGTGCTGCCGGCCATCGCCGCCGGGAACACCATCGTCCTCAAGCCCGCCGAGCTGACGCCGTTCACCTCGGTGCTGTTCGCGCAGGCCGCGACCGAGGCAGGGATCCCCGACGGCGTCGTCAACGTCGTCACGGGCGCGGGCCGGGACGCGGGCGAGCACCTGGTCGGGCACCCGGACGTCGCCATGACGTCCTTCACCGGCTCCACCGCCGTCGGCAAGCGCGTCGCCGAGATCGCCACCGCCACTGTCAAGCGGCTGCACCTGGAGCTCGGCGGCAAGGCCCCGTTCGTCGTGTTCGACGACGCGGACCTGGAGGCCGCCGTGCACGGCGCCGTCGCGGGCGCCCTCATCAACACCGGGCAGGACTGCACCGCCGCCACGCGCGCGTACGTGCAACGACCCCTCTACGAAGCCTTCGTGTCCGGCGTCGCGGACCTGATGGGGACGGTCCGGGTCGGCGACCCGTTCGACCCCGACACCGATCTCGGCCCCCTCATCTCGCACGCCCACCGCGACCGGGTCGCGGGCTTCGTCGACCGGGCGCGCGGCTACGCGCGCGTGGTGACCGGCGGTGAGGCCCCCGACCACCCCGGCGCCTTCTACCGGCCGACCCTCATCGCCGACGCCGCGCAGGACAGCGAGGTCGTCCGGTCCGAACTCTTCGGGCCCGTCCTCGTCGTCCTGCCCTTCGACAGCGACGAGGAGGGCATCCGGCTCGCCAACGACACCCCTTACGGACTTGCCGCCTCCGCCTGGACCCGGGACGTGTTCCGCGCGAACCGTGCCACCCGCGCGATCAAGGCGGGCTGCGTCTGGATCAACGACCACATCCCGATCCTCAGCGAGATGCCGCACGGCGGCTACAAGGCGTCCGGCTTCGGCAAGGACATGTCCGCGTACTCCTTCGAGGAATACACCCAGATCAAGCACGTCATGTTCGACAACACCGCGCTCGCCAGGAAGGACTGGCACCGCACGATCTTCGGGGACCGATAGCAGCCAGGCCGTCCGACCAGCGGCCGACCCACCTCCCGTAAGGGCCTCCCGAAAGGGCACCACGCGTATGGAGCAGTACGAGCCCGACCGCCTGTCCCCGGCCCAAGTGGCCGCTGTGCACCGCAGTCTCAGGAGCGGGCGTGCCAGGACGGCACTCACCCGCCGGTCGCTGCTCCGCGGTTCGGCGGGCGGCGCGCTCGCCGTCGGCGGGTTCGGGACGCTGAGCGCCTGCGGCATCCCGGCGGCGAGCAAGTCCGGGGGCGGGATCTCGTCCGAGGACCACTCGGCCAAGGAGAAGCAGATCAACTTCTCCAACTGGACCGAGTACATCGACATGAGCGACGACGAGAAGCACCGGCCCAGCCTGGAGGCGTTCAGTAAGCGCACCGGGATCCAGGTCAAGTACACCGAGGACATCAACGACAACGTCGAGTTCTTCGGCAAGCTCAAGCCGCAGCTCGCGGCGGGCCAGGACACCGGCCGCGACATCCTCGTGCTCACCGACTGGCTCGCCGCCCGCCTCATCCGCTACGGCTGGGTGCAGAAGCTCGACCCGTCCAACCTGCCGCACGCGTACACCAACCTGGCCGGCCAGTTCCGCAACCCCGACTGGGATCCGGGCCGCGCCTACTCCTACCCGTGGCAGGGCATCGCGACGGTCATCGCGTACAACACGAAGGCCACGGGCGGCAAGGAGATCACGTCGGTCTCGCAGCTCCTCGACGACCCGAAACTGAAGGGCAGGGTCGGCCTGCTCTCCGAGATGCGCGACACCATCGGGATGACCCTGCTCGACCTCGGCAAGGATCCCCGCGACTTCACGGCGGACGACTTCGACGCGGCGACCGCCCGCCTCCAGAAGGCCGTCGACAAGAACCAGGTCCGCCGCTTCACCGGCAACGACTACATAGCCGACCTCAGCAAGGGCGACCTGGCGGCCTGTCTCGCCTGGGCCGGCGACGTCGTACAGCTCCAGGCGGACAACCCGGACGTCAAGTTCGCGATCCCGGACGCCGGTTACATCTCGTCGACCGACAACATGCTGGTCCCGAACAAGGCGCGGCACAAAACCAACGCCGAGAAGCTCATGGACTACTACTACGAGCCGGCCGTCGGCGCCGAACTCGCCGCATGGATCAACTACGTCACGCCGCTCGACAGCAGCGTCGTCAAACCGGAACTCGCCAAGATCGACAAGGACGTCGCGAACGACCCCCTCATCGTTCCGGACAAGACGATGGCGGCCAGGGCGCACAGCTTCCGCTCGCTGACCGCGAAGGAAGAGACGGCGTTCGAGGAGAAGTTCGCCCAGCTCACCGGCGGCTGAGCCGAAACGGTCCGCCCCGCCTCCGCCATCAGAAGCCCCCAGACTCCTTGGACTCACCATGACGACCGACCACGGCGGCGACGTCCGTCTCACCGGGATCAGCAAGACGTACGACAACGGGTTCACGGCCGTCCGGCCGCTCGACCTCACCGTGCCGCAGGGCTCGTTCTTCGCGCTGCTCGGCGCCTCCGGCTGCGGCAAGACCACCACGCTCCGCATGATCGCGGGTCTGGAGGAACCGACCACAGGAACGGTTCACCTCGGCGATCAGGACGTCACCGCGCTGCCGCCCTACAAGCGGCCCGTGAACACCGTCTTCCAGTCCTACGCGCTCTTCCCGCACCTCGACATCTTCGAGAACGTCGCCTTCGGGCTGCGCCGCCGCGGCATCAAGTCGGTGAAGAAGCAGGTCGAGGAGATGCTCGACCTGGTGCAGCTCGGCGAGCACATCCGCAAGAAGCCGCACGCCCTCTCCGGCGGCCAGCAGCAGCGCGTCGCCGTGGCCCGCGCCCTCATCAACCACCCCAAGGTGCTCCTGCTCGACGAACCGCTCGGCGCCCTCGACCTGAAGCTGCGCCGCCAGATGCAGCTGGAGCTCAAGCGCATCCAGACCGAGGTCGGCATCACCTTCATCCACGTCACGCACGACCAGGAAGAGGCCATGACCATGGCCGACACCGTCGCCGTGATGAACCAGGGCCGCGTGGAGCAACTCGGTGCCCCCACCGACCTGTACGAGAACCCCGGCTCCACCTTCGTCGCCAACTTCCTCGGCACCTCGAACTTCATCGAGGCCGAGATCACCGGCCGCTCCGGGGAGGACCTGACGCTGAGGGCGGGCGACGGCAAGCTCGTCCTGCCCGCCGCGCGGTGTTCCGCCGCCACCGCCACGGGCGGCAAGGTCCTGGTCGGCGTACGGCCGGAGAAGATATCGCTCACCCACGCCGACGACGCGGGTTCGGTCCCCGACGGCCGCAACCGCATCATCGGCCGCATCGCGGACAGCAGTTTCATCGGCGTCTCCACGCAGTACGTCGTCGACAGCCCGCTCTGCGACGCCTTCGAGGTCTACGCCCAGAACATCGAGCGGGACACCCGCCTGGTGGCAGGGGCCGAGGTCGTCCTGCACTGGAACCCCGCGCACACCTTCGGGCTCGACGCCGCGCAGTCCGTCCTCGACGGACAGGCAGCAGTGGCGGGCATCCAGGAAGAGGCGGCGGTCTGATGACGGCGACCCTCACGAAGGAGCCGGCGGCCCCGGCCGCCGACACACCACCGCGCGGGAACCGCAGGCGCGGCCGCCTCGTCCCGTACTGGCTGCTGCTCCCCGGCATCCTCTGGCTGGTCGTCTTCTTCGCGCTGCCGATGGTCTACCAGGCCTCGACCTCCGTACAGCAGGGATCGCTCGAGGACGGCTTCAAGGTCACCTGGCACTTCGCCACGTACTGGGACGCGCTGGCCGACTACTACCCGCAGTTCCTGCGCTCGGTCCTGTACGCGGGCTGCGCCACGCTCCTGTGCCTGCTGCTCGGCTACCCGCTGGCCTACCTCATCGCGTTCCGCGCGGGCCGCTGGCGCAACGTCGTGCTGATCCTGGTCATCGCGCCGTTCTTCACCAGCTTCCTCATCCGTACGCTCGCCTGGAAGACGATCCTCGCGGACGGCGGCCCGGTCGTCGGCGCGCTCAACACCCTGCACCTGCTCGACGTCACGACCTGGCTCGGGATGACCGAGGGCGACCGGGTACTGGCCACGCCGCTCGCGGTGGTGTGCGGACTCACCTACAACTTCCTGCCGTTCATGATCCTGCCGCTGTACACCTCGCTGGAGCGCATCGACGGGCGGCTGCACGAAGCGGCCGGCGACCTCTACGCCTCACCCGCGACCACCTTCCGCAAGGTGACCTTCCCGCTGTCGATGCCCGGCGTCATCTCCGGCACGCTGCTCACCTTCATCCCGGCGGCCGGTGACTACGTCAACGCGGACCTGCTCGGCTCCACCGACACCCGCATGGTCGGCAACGTCATCCAGACGCAGTTCCTGCGCATCCTCGACTACCCGACGGCGGCGGCGCTCTCCTTCATCCTCATGGCGGCAATTCTCGTCATGGTCACCGTCTACATTCGCCGTGCCGGAACGGAGGATCTCGTCTGATGCGCTGGCTGCGGAAGAATTTCGTGGTGATCGCGGGCCTGTTCACGCTCGCCTATCTGCTCCTCCCGAACGTCGTCGTCACCGTCTTCTCCTTCAACAAGCCCAAGGGCCGCTTCAATTACGAGTGGCAGCAGTTCTCGCTCGACGCCTGGAGGAATCCGTGCGGCGTCGCCGACATGTGCGGCTCGCTGTCGCTCAGCCTCCAGATCGCCGTGTGGGCGACCGTCGGCGCGACGGTCCTCGGCACGATGATCGCCTTCGCCCTGGTCCGCTACCGGTTCCGGGCACGGGGCGCCGTGAACTCGCTGATCTTCCTGCCGATGGCGATGCCGGAGGTCGTGATGGCGGCCTCGCTGCTCACGCTCTTCCTCAACATGGGCGCCCAGCTGGGCTTCTGGACCATCCTCATCGCCCACGTCATGTTCTGCCTCAGCTTCGTGGTGACGGCCGTGAAGGCGCGCGTGATGTCGATGGACCCACGCCTGGAGCAGGCCGCGCAGGACCTGTACGCGGGGCCCCTCCAGACCTTCCTCCGGGTCACGCTGCCGATCGCGGCGCCGGGTATCGCGGCGGGCGCGCTGCTCGCTTTCGCGCTCTCCTTCGACGATTTCATCATCACGAATTTCAACGCGGGCTCGACGGTCACCTTCCCCATGTTCGTGTGGGGATCGGCGCAGCGCGGAACGCCCGTACAGATCAATGTCATCGGTACGGCCATGTTCCTCGTCGCCGTACTGTGCGTGCTGGCCGGAATGATGGTCGGCAAGCGCAAGAAAAAAGTAGCCGACTAGTTCATTCGTCCCGTTCGTTTCCGAGGGAGTTGGAATCATGGCCGCTGGTGCCATGAACCGCGTAAGCCGTACGCACCGCTCGTCCGCGTCGCTCGCCGACGCCAAGCCCGTCCCGTACTGGCTGGACGACCCCGGTCGGCCCGGGGCCCGCCCCGCCCTCACCGGCGACGAGCGCTGCGATCTGCTGGTCGTCGGCGGTGGGTACAGCGGCCTGTGGACGGCGCTGCTCGCCAAGGAGCGCGACCCGGGCCGCGATGTCGTCCTCGTCGAGGGCCGCGAGATCGGCTGGGCCGCCTCAGGGCGCAACGGCGGATTCTGTGCCGCCTCTCTCACGCACGGCACGGCCAACGGGCTCGCGCGCTGGCCGAAGGAGATCAAGAAGCTGGAGGAGTTGGGCGCCGCCAACCTCGACGCCATCGAGGCCGCGGTCGCCCGCTACTCCATCGACTGCGACTTCGAGCGCACGGGCGAGCTGGACGTGGCGACCCAGCCGCACCAGCTGACCGAACTACGCGACTTCTACGCGGAGTTGAGCGAGGCGGGCCTGGCCGGCGGCCTGGAACTCCTTGACGCGGAGCAGGTCCGCGAGCAGGTCGCTTCCCCGACTTTCCTCGGAGCCCTGTACGACCGCGACGGCGTCGCCATGCTGCACCCGGCGAAGCTCGCCTGGGGCATCAAGCGGGCCTGCCTCGACCTCGGCGTACGCGTCTACGAGCACACCCCGGCCACGCACCTCGTGTCGCACGGTGCCGGGCTCGCGGTCCGCACCCCGTACGGCCGGATCTTCGCCCGGCACGCCGCACTCGGCACGAACGTCTTCCCGTCGCTGGTCAAGCGCGTGCGCTCGTACACCGTCCCGGTCTACGACTACGCGCTGATGACCGAGCCGCTGAGCGCCGCCCAGCTGGAGTCGATCGGTTGGAAGAACCGCCAGGGGCTCGGTGACTCGGCCAACCAGTTCCACTACTTCCGGCTGTCGGCGGACAACAGGATCCTGTGGGGCGGCTACGACGCGATCTACCCGTACGGCGGCCGCGTACGGGCGGAGCACGACCACCGCCCCGAGACGTACGCGAAGCTCGCGGACCACTTCTTCACCTGCTTCCCGCAGCTGGAGGGCGTGCGCTTCACGCACGCGTGGGGCGGCGCCATCGACACGTGTTCGCGCTTCTCGGCGTTCTTGGGCACCGCGCACGGCGGCCGCGTCGCCTACGCCGCCGGGTACACCGGTCTGGGCGTCGGCGCGACCCGCTTCGGCGCGGACGTCATGCTCGACCTGCTGTCGGGCGAGCGTACGGACCGCACCGAGCTGGAGATGGTCCGCACGAAACCGCTGCCGTTCCCGCCGGAGCCGTTCGCGTACACCGGTATCGCCCTCACCAAGTGGTCACTGGCCCGCGCCGACGCCCACGGCGGCCGCCGCAATCTGTGGCTGAAGACGATGGACGGCCTGGGCCTGGGCTTCGACAGCTGACCCCGAACCGTTCATGAGTCGCTGAGCGTCCCCTGGTGGAAGTACAGCCGCCACCCGGCCTGCGGGTGGTGGCGCCACAGGGAGCTGCGGTTGACCCGGCGGCCCTGGTTGTCCGAGTGGTAGGTGAGGTGGACGAGCCCGGGGGCGAGCAGGGTGCCCGTCATCCTCGTGATCCGTACCGGATGCGCGGGGTGCACGGCCGCCGACCTCGTGACCTCCAGGATCGTCTTGCGGTCCCAGCGGCGCCCCGAGGCCCCGAACTCGGAGAACTCCGGGTCGAGCAGAGAGGTCACCAGCTCGTCCGAGGCGCGCACGGCCGGGTCGACGAGCCGCAGCTCCCCGGCGATCGCGGCCTGGATCTGCTGCTGTGCGTCGTCGGTCTCCATGCCGGGACGGTAGCGACGCGGCGGCGCGTACGACACGGCTTTTTCCGGCACCAAGAAGTCGCGCGAACCCGCGTAATGCCCGGCCCTGTGCCCCCTCTCCCTCGTGACACATCCGCGTCGGAACGAAGAGGAGGTCTCCCCATGACTGGCTCGGGGGCAGGGTCGGCGGTCGAATGGCTCGTGGCGGTGGCGCCGGATCCGGCGGCCTGCCGCTGGGAGTGGGAGCGCAATCCGCTCGGGGTGGCACTGCTGCCCGCGGGCAGGCAGTGGGACGTCCTGATCCTGCCGGGGGAGCTGGGCTACCCCACGCTCGACGTCCTCAACCGGGTCATCGACCGCCCGGGCCCGGTCCTGGCGGACTTCGGCGACGCCCGCATGGGCTTCTTCGTGCCCCCGGGCACGGTGGCGCGCTGGCTCGGCACGGGCGTACGCGGCGCGGGCAGCGGCACCTGGATCGTGGTGCCGTATCCGGGGCGCACCACGGGCGGCGTGCGCTGGCTGGTGCCGCCGGACGGCTCCGGCACGCTCACCGATCCCGGTCTGCTGGAGCTCGCGATGCATGAGGCGGCCGCCCAACTGGCCCGGGGCGGGGAGGAGTAGAGGCGGTCGGGACTCTTGACAACGCAATTGGTCTGGACCAAGTTGGGCGCGCTCCACCGTGTCTGCTCCACCGTGTCTGCTCCATCGCGTCTCTTCCCTCCGCTCCCTCCGCTTCCCCCGCCCTGCCCGGAGGCACCCATGGACCGTCCCAGACCCCGACCCCGTACCCGGCGCAGAGTGCTCACCGCGCTCACGGCCGCCGCGCTCGCCGCGACCGGCCTCACCGCCCTGTCCACCACGACGGCCGGCGCGGCCGACGCCGATCTGGCCCGCAACGGCGGCTTCGAGTCGTCCCTCTCCGGCTGGACCTGCTCGGCGAACACCGGCACGACGGTCAACTCGCCGGTCCGCTCCGGCACTTCGTCGCTCCGCGCCACCCCGACCGCGGCCGACAACGCCCAGTGCGCGCAGACCGTCACCGTGAAGCCGGACTCCGCCTACACCCTCTCCGGCTACGTCCGCGGCTCTTACGTCTACCTCGGCGCGAGCGGCACCGGCACCACCGACGTCTCGACGTGGACCGCATCGGCCCCGGACTGGCAGAAGCTGACGACGACGTTCCGCACCGGCCCGGCCACGACCAAGGTCACGATCTACACGCACGGCTGGTACGGCACCCCGGCCTACAACGCCGACGACATCAGCCTCCTCGGCCCCGGCACCGAGGCCCCCGTACCACCCACGGCCCCCACAGGCCTGAAGACCGGCGCGGTCACCGCCACGAGCGTCGCCCTTTCCTGGACGGCGGTCCCCGGCGCGACGAGCTACGCGCTCTACGCGAACGGCACCAAGTCCCGCACGGTGACGGGCACATCGACGACCGTCACCGGCCTCACGCCCGCCACGGCGTACAGCTACCAGGTGGCGGCGGTCAACGACGCGGGTGAATCCCCGAAGTCCGCGGCGGTCACCGCGACGACCGCGCAGGGCTCGGACGGCGGAGGCGGCTCGTCGGACCTGCCGGCGCACGCGCTGGTCGGCTACCTCCACGCGAGCTTCGCCAACGGCGCCGGATACACCCGCCTCGCCGACGTCCCCGACAGCTGGGACGTCATCGACCTCGCCTTCGGCGAACCCACGTCGACGACCTCCGGTGACATCCGCTTCGACCGCTGCCCGGCGACCGAGTGCCCCGGCGTCGAATCGGACGCCGACTTCAAGGCCGCGATCAAGGCCAAGCAGGCGGCGGGCAAGAAGGTCCTGATCTCCATCGGCGGCCAGAACGGCCAGGTCCAGCTCACCACCACAGCGGCCCGCGACACCTTCGTCTCGTCCGTCTCGAAGATCATCGACCAGTACGGTCTCGACGGCCTGGACATCGACTTCGAGGGCCACTCGCTGTCCCTGAACGCTGACGACACGGACTTCAAGAACCCGAAGACCCCGGTCATCGTGAACCTGATCTCGGCGCTGAAGACCCTGAAGGCCAAGTACGGCGAGAAGTTCGTCCTCTCGATGGCCCCGGAGACCTTCTTCGTCCAGAACGGCTACCAGTTCTACGGCACCGGCAAATGGGGCGGCCAGGACCCGCGCTGCGGCGCCTACCTCCCGGTCATCCACGCCCTGCGCGACGACCTGACGCTGCTGCACGTCCAGGACTACAACTCCGGCCCGATCATGGGCCTCGACAACCAGTACCACTCCATGGGCGGCGCCGACTTCCACATCGCCATGACCGACATGCTCCTGACGGGCTTCCCGGTCGCCGGCGACGCGAACAACGTCTTCCCGCCGCTGCGCCCCGACCAGATAGCCATCGGCATGCCCGCCACGACCAACGCGGGCAACGGCTACGTCTCCCCGGCCGAGACGAACAAGGCGCTCAACTGCCTCACCAAGAAGACCGACTGCGGCTCCTACACCACCCACGGCACGTGGCCGGCGCTGCGCGGACTGATGACGTGGTCGGTGAACTGGGACCGCTTCAGCAACTGGGAGTTCCAGAAGAACTTCGACGCCTACTTCGGCTGATCGCGTACGCGGCGCCGCTCAGCAGCACGACCGAGAGGCACCAGCTGCCGAGCACGTCCACCGGCCAGTGATACCCCTGCCGGACGAGCCCGAGGCCTACGGCCGCGTTCACCACGACGCAGCCGTAGGCCGTCGCGCGTGTGCGGAGCACCTCGCGCAGCAGCAGGACGCAGAGCCCGTACGCGACCGCCGCCGTCGCCGTGTGGCCCGACGGGTAGAAGCCGGTCTCCGGGGCCATCGGCGGCGGGCCGGGGCGGGCGAGCCAGGACTGGAGGGGGGCGACGAGCGCCGGGACCAGCGCCATGGTGACGATCGCGGCGAGGGCGGGAAGCCAGTGCAGGGTGCGCCAGGCGACGTAGGCGAGGGTGAGTGCCAGGACCGGCAGGGCCACGCTCATATTGCCGAGGTCGGCGAAGAACTCGGCCGGACCGGCCGGGATCGCGCTCGTGCGGATCGCGTTGCCGAGGCGCTCGTCGGGGGGAAGGAGCGGGCCGTCCGCCGCCACCTGCCAGGTGAGCCCGGTGAACAGGAGGAGGGCGATGCCCGCGAGAAGGCGGAGGCCCGCGAAAAGAGGGAGAAAAATGGTCGGCCGGCCCGGAACAGGGGGGGGTGGTTCCGAGCCGGCCGAACTGACCGGCGTGCCGCACGCCCCGGGGGGTTTGGGGCGGGCGACCGTCCGATCGGTGAGGAGTTCCGGAGCCGGAAGCTCCGGGTGTGTGCGCGAGGGCACGACCAGGGCGGGGCTGGGGAGGCTCCGACCCGGTATCACCCACAGTCCCCTGTGGGCGGGGTGTTTCTCTCATCTGCAGAAACCGTACGGCAGGGAGCGGGGGCCGCAACAGCGGCTTCGGCAACCTGCCATCGGGCCCCCACACTCTCTTCACACGGCCCGACCGTCGTCGCAGGTCACGGAATGGTTACCCGTTCAACCGTCACCCTTTCGCGGCCCGTCGTCACAGTGCCGCGAAGGCGTTCTCGAGGATGTCGAGGCCCTCGTTCAGGAGGTCCTGGCCGATCACGAGCGGGGGGAGGAAGCGCAGCACGTTGCCGTAGGTGCCGCAGGTGAGGACGAGGAGACCTTCAGCGTGGCAGGCCTTGGCGAGCGCGGCTGTCGCCTCCGGGGCCGGCTCCTTGGTGGCCGGGTCCTTCACCAGCTCGATGGCGATCATCCCGCCCCGGCCGCGCACGTCGCCGATGACGGAGAACTTCTCCGCCATGGACGAAAGGCGCGCCTTCATCGTCCGCTCGATCTCCTTCGCGCGGGCGTTGAGGTCGAGCTCCTTCATCGTCTCGATGGCGCCGAGCGCACCGGCGCAGGCCACCGGGTTGCCGCCGTAGGTGCCGCCGAGGCCGCCCGCGTGCGCGGCGTCCATGATCTCGGCGCGGCCCGTGACGGCGGCCAGCGGCAGACCGCCCGCGATGCCCTTGGCGGTGGTGATCAGGTCGGGGACGATGCCCTCGTCCTCACAGGCGAACCACTGGCCGGTGCGGCAGAACCCGGACTGGATCTCGTCCGCGACGAAGACGATGCCGTTGTCCGTGGCGAACTTGCTGATCGCGGGCAGGAAGCCCTTGGCCGGCTCGATGAAGCCGCCCTCGCCGAGCACCGGCTCGATGATGATCGCGGCGACGTTGTCCGCCCCGACCTGCTTGGTGATCTGGTCGATCGCCTGGGCGGCGGCCTCGGGACCGGCGTGCTCGGCGCCGGTCGGCCAGCGGTAGCCGTAGGCCACCGGGACGCGGTAGACCTCGGGCGCGAACGGCCCGAAGCCGTGCTTGTACGGCATGTTCTTGCTGGTCAGCGCCATCGTCAGGTTCGTACGGCCGTGATAGCCGTGGTCGAAGACGACGACCGCCTGGCGCTTGGTGTACGCGCGGGCGATCTTGACCGCGTTCTCGACGGCCTCGGCGCCCGAGTTGAACAGGGCCGACTTCTTGGCGTGGTCGCCCGGCGTCAGCTCGGCAAGCGCCTCGGCGACGGCGACGTAGCCCTCGTACGGCGTGACCATGAAACAGGTGTGGGTGAAGTCCTGGAGCTGGGCGGAGGCGCGGCGTACGACGGCCTCGGCGCTGGCGCCCACCGAGGTGACCGCGATGCCCGAACCGAAGTCGATGAGGCGGTTGCCGTCGACGTCCTCGATGATGCCGCGGTCCACCCGGGCGGTGAACACGGGCAGCGTGGAGCCCACGCCGGCCGCGACGGCCGCCAGACGGCGGGCCTGCAACTCCTGCGACTTCGGGCCGGGGATGGCGGTGACGACGCGGCGCTCCTGCGGGATGTCGCTCATGCGGGGCTCCTGGTTCGGATTCCGGTTCCGCCAGGATGGACTGGCGGGCGTTCGGGGATGTTCTCGCAGGTTAGGTGCGCCGTCCGGGGCCGGTCATGCTCCATTCGGGTGGGGTCGGGCGGGTGTGTTGTCCGGGATGGACACATGCGTACGGCGGCGCGCGGGAGCCTGCGCAGCACGTAAGCAGTGAACTCCCTTGGTACGGGCACTAGATTGACCCCGGATCTACGTGCTGAGTACGGACGGACCGGCAGGTCAGGGGGCAAGGCCATGAGCAGCGAGGGCATGCAGGGCACGGACGGCTTCGCCGGGGAACGCGGTCTTCCCCCCGGCGGGGCGGTGCCGCCGCCGCGCCCCGCCCACGCACCGGGCGAGCAGAGCGGATCCGCGGGCACCACGTTCCTGACCTGGCTGCGCACGCCCCGACCCGCCGCCGCACCGGGCGTGTGGCGGTTCGGACACCGGCCGCGGGCCGAGCAGGAACCCGAGCGCACCCCCACCAGACAGCTGCTCAGCGGGGCGCTCATCGCGTTCCTCGTCGGCTGGCTCGTCTGGTCGCTGCTGTGGAACGGCTATCTGGGCGGCTGGTGGCTGCTGCCGCTGTACGCGATGATCCCGGACTCCTGGGCGTCACCGCACTCGGTCGCCTCGGTCGTCGTGGTCTACCTCTACTACGCCGTCTTCGCGGTCGGGATCGCCGTCGGGGTCGGCCGGCTCGGCCGCTGGGGCGAACTCTGGCGCCGCTTCGGCTACCCCGCCTGGCGCACGGCCGTGCCCGCACCGACCGAGCGCCCGCCCGCGCCGGAGGCGGACCCCGCCCAGTGGCCCCAACTGCGCGAGGCCGGAGCCGTCGACGCCGCCGAGCGGCTCGGCGCGGACGCCCGCGCCGGACTCATGCGCGACGTCGACCACGCCCGCATCGCCCGCGCCTGGCAGGGCGTCAAGCGCGGCCGGCACACCCTCGCCGCCTTCGCCGCCGCCGTCACCAAGGACGGCGCCGCCGCCTGCCCGCACCCCTCCGGCACCCGCGACCTGCCCGCCCGCGCCGCCCGCCACGACCTCGCCACCGCCCAGGTGCGGATCGGCACGGCCGCCGACGACGCCCGCAACCCGTACGCGTACCGGGGCGTCGGCCTCGCCCTCGGCCCCGATCTCATCGGCACGTCGCTGCTGGCAGTCGGGCCGCCCGGCGCGGGCAAGACCGGCAGCGTCGTGTGGCCGCTCGCCGAGTCGCTGTGCCTGGGCGCGCTCGCCGGACGGGCCGCCGTGGTCGTCGTGGGAGCGGCCGGAGCGGGGCTCGGCTCACACGACACGTACGACGTCGTCGTCAGCGTCGGACAGCCCGACTCCGTCTACGACCTCGACCTCTACGGCGGCAGCAAGGACCCGGACGAGGCCGCCGCCGTACTCGCCGAGGCGCTCGTCGGTGACCTCGCCGACCCGCACCCCGGCGGCGACAGCCGGCGCTCCACGACCGTCCTCGGCCAGCTCCTCGGCCCCTACTTCACCGTCCACGGACGCTTCCCGTCCGTGCCCGAGCTGCGACAGCTCCTCGACGGGACACCGGCGGCGCTCGGCGCGCTGCGCACCGCCCTCACCGCAGCCGGGCACGACGCGATGCTGCGCGAACTCGACGCTCGTGAAAGGCAGTTGGGACACCCCGGCGACGTCGGCGCGGTGCTCGCCGACCGCATCGCGCTGCTCGACCGGCCCGCCTTCGCCTCCTTCTTCGACACCTCCGGCACCACCCGGCCCTTCTCGCTGCGCGCCCTCGACCACCCGGTCCGGGTCCGGATCGACCTGCCCGAGCGCGGGCACGCGGACGCCTCCCGGATTCTGGCGCGGCTCGTGCTCGCGCAGTTCATGACGAGCGTCGCCGTGCGCGAGGACCGCTCGCTCTTCGCCTGCCTGGTCTTCGACGACGCCACCGGGGTCGTCACGCCCCAGGCCGTCCGCGGTCTGCAACGGCTGCGCTCGGCGAACGCGGGCGCCGTACTGACCTTGCGCACCCTCGACGACGTGCCGCGCCCGCTGCGCGGACCGCTGCTCGGCTCCGTCGGCTGCCGGATGGCGCTGTCCGGGCTCACCCCCTGGGACGGGCAGGACTTCGCCGAGGTGTGGGGCAAGGAGTGGACCGAGGCCCGCGACGTCACCGACCGGCAGATTATCGCCGAGACCCCGGCGGGCAAGGCGCTGCACGCCGTGCGCCGGGTGATCACCGGGCGCGCGCCGACCGCCCGCGCCGTCACCGTCCGCCAGGTCGAACGCGAACGCTGGTCCGCCTCCGACCTCGCCCACGCCGTACCGCCCGGCCACGCCGTGCTCTCCCTCACCACCGTGCGCGGGGAGCACGCGCCGCCGCTCCTTGTGGAACTGCGGACCTGAAGGTGCGCTGAGAACTGTGGTGGGCGGCACTCCGGAGTACGTACGGTGAGGCAGAATCGGCACTGGTCGTTCATACGGACCGGCCAAAAGTTTCACAAGTTCGGTGCTCCCCCCACGTACCTCCAGCCCACCTGAAGGCCCCATGCCGCCCACGCTCGCCTCCCTCGTCCACCACTCGGCGCTCAAACTCACCGTGCGGGCGGGCGAGGACCATCTGGACACCGCCGTCCGCTGGGCCCACGTGAGCGAGCTCGCCGACCCCGTCCCCTACATGGAGGGCGGCGAACTGCTCCTGATCACCGCCCTGAAACTGGACGCCGAGGACCTCGAGGCGATGCGCCGCTACGTGAAGCGGCTGGCCGGCGCGGGTGTGGTCGGCCTCGGTTTCGCGGTCGGCGTCAACTACGACGACGTACCGGAAGCACTCGTCAGAGCGGCCAAGGACGAGGGACTGCCGCTGCTCGCGGTGCCTCCCCGCACCCCCTTCATCGCCATCAGCAAGGCGGTCTCCGCGGCCATCGCCGCCGACCAGTACCGGGCCGTCACCTCCGGGTTCGCCGCGCAGCGCGAACTCACCAAGCAGGCCCTGAACGAAGGGCCCGAAGGCCTGCTCGCGGTGCTCGCCGCGCAGGTCGACGGATGGGCCGCGCTCTACGACGCCTCGGGCGCCGTCGTCGCCACCGCGCCCGAGTGGGCCGGCCGCCGGGCCGCCCGGCTGACCGCCGACGTCGAACGGCTGCGGGAGCGGCCCGCGCCCGCCAGCGCCGTCGTGGCCGGCGGCGCCGACGACCGCGTCGAACTGCACTCCATCGGTACGGGCCGGCGGGCGCGCGCCGCACTCGCCGTGGGCACGGCCGCCGCGCTCGGCACCGCGGAGCGGTACGCGCTGCACTCCGCGATCGCCCTCCTCACCCTGACGACCGAGCGTTCGAGCGCGCTGTACGCCGCCGAGCAGCGGATCGGGGCGGCGGTGCTGCGGATGCTGCTCGCCGGCGAACCCGATCACGCCCGGGCCGTCGCCGGTGACCTGTACGGGGCGCTTTTGGACGCGCCGTTCCGGATGGTGGCGGCGGAGGCCGTGGCGCCGCCGCCGACGGGGGTGGCGGCACCGGCCGGCACCTCGGCCGGAGCCTCCGCGGGAACGGGCACGGCGCTGCTCCTCGCGGAGGCGGTGACCGGGGCCGGCGCGTCCGGTGACCCGTTGTCCGTCCTCACGGACGTCGCCGAGTCCGCCGCCGCGCGGGCCGGTGAGGCCGTCCTGGTCGTCCCGCACGGGGAGCGGACCGTGCTCCTCGTGGTCGACGGGGGAGCGGCCGCGGAGGCGTGCGTGCAGTACGCCGAGGTCCTTGAGGCGACCCGGGCGGAGGGCTCCGCCGACGACGAACTGGTCATCGGGTTCTCCGCGCCGTCCGGGCCGATCGCCGCCGCGACCGCGTTCAAACAGGCCGAACAGGCGCTGTCCGTCGCGCGGCGGCGCGGGCGGGTCCTCGTCGAGCACGAGGACGTGGCGGCCGGGTCGGTGCTGCCGCTCCTCGGTGACGATGCGGTACGGGCCTTCGCGGACGGGTTGCTGCGGGCGCTGCGGGACCATGACGCGACGGGCCGGGGTGACCTGGTCGCCTCGCTGCGGGCGTGGCTGTCGCGGCACGGGCAGTGGGATGCCGCCGCGGCGGATCTGGGGGTGCATCGGCATACGCTGCGGTACCGGATGCGGCGGGTCGAGGAGATCCTCGGCCGGTCCCTCGACGACCCCGACGTCCGAATGGAACTCTGGCTGGCGCTGAAGGCGACCGGGGGGTAGGGGGGGTGCGGGGTGCGCGGGTGCGCGGGTGCGCGGGTGCGCCGTGGGGTGCTGGGAGGTAGGGCGCCCGCGGCCCGGTGGGGCTTCTCGCGCAGTTCCCCGCGGGCCTGAGATGCGCACTACGTGCGCCATCTCAGGCCCGCGCTGAGGCAGCGGCGAAGCCGCACGCCTTCAGGGGCGCGGGGAACTGCGCGCTCGGCCCCCACCGGTCGGCAGCCGCCATCGACCCTTCAGGGGCGCGGGGAACTGCGCGCTCGGCCCCCACCGGTCGGCAGCCGCCATCGACCCTTCAGGGGCGCGGGGAACTGCGCGAGAAGCCCCACCGGCCGGCAGCCGCAATCAACCCCTGAGGGGCGCGGGGAACTGCGCGACCGGCCCGCACCCGCTATCGCCCCCTAAGGGCCACGGGGAACTGCGCGACCGGCCCCAACCGGCCCGCACCCGCGATACGGCTTAGACAGAAGCCGCGCTAAGGCCGAATCGGCAAAACGCCCCGCCCCACCACTACGCCAAGGCCAAATCATCCTCCGCCCCGCCCCACCTAAGGTCACAGAAAAGCCCGCACACGAAAGGCCGGTACTGGACCCATGACCGCCACCCACGCCTTCTGGCTCGCCGGCCGCCAGGCCACCGGGGACGCCACGTTCGACGTCACCAACTCCTACGACGGCCGTCTCGTAGGCACCGTCAGCATGCCGACGGATGCCCAGGTCGAGGAGGCCGTAGAAGCCGCGCACGCGATCCGCGAGGAGTTCGCCGCGACCCCGGCCCACGTACGTGCCAAGGCGCTGAACCACGTCGCCGACCGGCTCACCGAGCGGACCGAGGAGATCGCGCGGCTGATCTCCGCCGAGAACGGCAAGCCGATCAAATGGGCCCGGGGCGAAGTGGGCCGCGCGGTCAGCGTCTTCCGGTTCGCCGCCGAGGAGGCCCGCCGCTGGAACAGCGGTGACGCCCAGCGCCTCGACACCGACCAGGGCGGCACAGGCCGCCTCGCGCTGACCCGCCGCATCCCCAAGGGCGTCGTCCTCGGCATCGCGCCGTTCAACTTCCCGCTGAACCTGAGCGCCCACAAGGTCGCCCCGGCCATCGCGGTCGGCGCCCCGATCATCCTCAAGCCGGCCCCGGCGACCCCGCTCTCCTCCCTCGTCCTCGGCGAACTGCTCGCCGAGACGGACCTGCCCGCCGGCTCCTGGTCGGTCCTGACCGTCCCGAACGACAAGATGCCCGCCCTCGTGCAGGACGAGCGCCTGCCCGTCATCTCCTTCACGGGTTCGGGCCCGGTCGGCTACGCGATCATGGACAGCGTGCCGCGCAAGCACTGCACGCTGGAGCTGGGCGGCAACGGCGCGGCGGTCGTCCTCGCCGACTACGCCTCCGAGGCCGACCTGGACTGGGCGGCGGGCCGCATCGCCACCTTCTCCAACTACCAGGGCGGCCAGTCCTGCATCTCGGTCCAGCGGGTCATCGCGGACGCCGCGGTGTACGACCGGCTGCTCCCGAAGATCGTCGCCGCCGTCGGAGCGCAGGTCACCGGCGACCCGGCCGACGACGCCACCGACGTGGGCCCGCTGGTGAGCGAGGACGCCGCCAGGCGCGTAGAGGCATGGGTGACCGAGGCCGTGGACGCCGGCGCCACCCTCCTCGCCGGCGGCAAGCGCGACGGCGCGACCTACGCGCCGACCGTCCTCGCCGACGTACCGGCCGATGTCACGATCTCCTGCGAGGAGGTCTTCGGACCGGTCCTGACCGTCAAGAAGGTCGACGGGGAGGCGGAGGCCTTCGCCGCCGTCAACGACTCCAAGTACGGCCTCCAGGCAGGGGTGTTCACGCACGACCTGCAGACCGCGTTCCGCGCCCACCGCGCCCTCGAGGTCGGCGGTGTCGTCATCGGCGACGCGCCGTCCTACCGTGCCGACCAGATGCCGTACGGCGGCGCCAAGCAGTCCGGCGTCGGCCGCGAGGGCGTGCGCTACGCCATGGACGACTACACGTACGAGCGTGTCCTCGTCCTCACCGGACTCGACCTGTAGGAGCCTGTCCGAGCGGCGAGTACGGCGAACGGCCCGAGCCCACTGTGCGGGGGCTCGGGCCGTTCGCCGTCCGGGCGTGATGCTCGATCACTGTCCCTCAGCGTGCGCGCAACTCGTACGCCGTCACACGCCGGCCGCGTACCTCTTCGTCGTGCACCACCCTGAAGTACCGCCGCAGCACGGCCAGTTTCATCCGGTCCCGCTTCGCCGTCACCGGCTTCGCCACCCTCGCCGCGTCCGTGACCAGCAGGATCCGGGGCCGTGCGAGCATCGACTCCCGTATCGCGACCGGCGCCTTCTCCAGGCCCTTCAGCGTCCCCGACGGCTCGGGGCCCCGCGCCAGAGCGATGTCCCGCAGCCCGGTGAAGGCGTCCGGAGAGACGAGCAGGGTGTCGCGCCGGGCCGCCGGGACGAACAGCACCCCCGCTCCGTCGGTCTTGTGCCGCCGCACGTCCGCCGTGACGGCCAGTACGTCGTCCACCCGGCTGGCGGGCGAGCGCTTGGCCAGGAACTGCGGCAGCAGCGCCGCCACGGCGAGAGCGAGAGCGACGGGCACCAGCCACGCCGACGCCCGCGGGAAGCGGGGCCGCGCGGCCCGGACCGCCGCGTCCAGAGCCGTCCCGATCAGCAGCGCCAGACCCAGCAGGCTGAACAGGACGTAGCGGTCCAGGAACAGCGGCGTCACCAGCGAGATGCCGACCAGACAGAGCTGCGGCACGACCAGCAGGGGCAGACCGACGGCTGCCACGGAGAGCCGGCCCGCGCGCGGGCGGTCGACCAGGGCGCAGAGGCCGCCGATGGCGAACAGCACGGCAGGGCCGATCAGCATGTGCCAGGTCAACGGCGGGATCCAGGACACCTGCGCGGACTGGCCCCGGCTGTAGAGGATCAGCGGGAGGGCGCCGGCCGTCGCCGCGGCCGAGGCGACGACCCAGCGTAGCCACACCTCGCGGCCGGGTCTCGTCCACAGCAGGGTCGCCAGATGTGCGAGAAGGGCGAGCAGCGACAGCCAGTTCAGCAGCGCGCAGAGGAGGACGACGACGCTGTACGCCACCCACGGGGCGATGCGGCGGGACCCGGGAAGCGTGCCGACGAGCAGCAGGGTCGCGACGCCGACGCCGGCCGCCACCAGCGAGTAGGGGCGGCCTTCCTGGAGGTAGAACTGGACCGCGGGCAGCAGCCCGAGGGCCAGGCCCGCGCCAAGTCCCGCCCAGCGTCCGGCGATCCGTCCGCCCACGGCGGCGACGCAGCCCGCCGCGACGGCCGTGGCCAGGACGGAGGGCAGCCGCAGCGTCGTCGTGCTGGGCCCGAAGAGCTCGAACAGGCCGTGCATGAACAGGTAGTAGAGGCCGTGCACCGCGTCGACCTGGCCGAGCAAGTGCCAGATCTCCGGGGTGGAACGCCGGGCGACCTGCCAGGTCGCCGCCTCGTCACGCCACACGCTGTGCTCGCGGGAGAGGCCCCACAGGCCCAGAACCAGGGTCCACAGCACCGGGATCGGCCAGGCGGGCAGGTACCGGGGGAGGGCGGCGCGGGCGTTCATGGAGGCAGGTGAGGCTCTCGCGTAGAGGAGTGACGCAGGGGGAGGTCGAGGGCAGAGCCTACCCTCGGCGATCTTGACCCGTGCACCTCAAACGCCGCGCGAGGGCTGGCCGGGATGGACTGAATCGGGTACATACGATCGAGTAGCACCGGTCGGTAACGGGCCGGTCCGGTGCACCCGACGCGCGGCGAGGTGAACCTCATGTCCGCAACACCCCAGCCCCGGGCCAAGGTCTCCGAACGGGAGGCCCGGCAGGTCGCAGAGGCCGCACGTGAACAGGACTGGCGCAAGCCCAGCTTCGCCAAGGAACTGTTCCTCGGCCGGTTCCGGCTCGACCTCATCCATCCGCACCCGATGCCCGCCAACGAGGACGCGCTGCGCGGCGAGGCGTTCCTCGCCCAACTGCGCGACTTCTGCGAGACGAAGATCGACGCGGCCCGCATCGAGCGCGAGGCGAAGATCCCCGACGAGACGATCAACGGGCTCCGGGAACTCGGCGCGCTAGGCATGAAGATCGACACGCAGTACGGCGGCCTCGGCCTCACGCAGGTCTACTACAACAAGGCGCTCGCCCTGGCCGGTTCGGCGAGCCCCGCCATCGGAGCGCTGCTCTCGGCCCATCAGTCGATCGGCGTACCGCAGCCGCTGAAGATGTTCGGCACCCAGGAGCAGAAGGACGCGTTCCTGCCGCGGTGCGCGCGCACGGACATCAGCGCCTTCCTGCTGACCGAACCCGACGTGGGTTCCGACCCCGCGCGCCTGGCCACGACGGCCGTCCCGGACGGCGACGACTACATCCTCGACGGGGTCAAACTGTGGACGACGAACGGCGTCGTCGCGGACCTCCTCGTCGTCATGGCGCGCGTACCGAAGTCCGAGACCCACCGCGGCGGCATCACCGCGTTCGTCGTGGAGGCCGCCGCCGAGGGCATCACCGTCGAGAACCGCAACGCCTTCATGGGCCTGCGCGGCCTGGAGAACGGCGTCACCCGCTTCCACCGGGTCCGCGTCCCCGCCGCCAACCGGATCGGTCCGGAGGGCGCGGGCCTGAAGATCGCCCTCACCACGCTCAACACCGGCCGCCTCTCCCTGCCCGCCATGTGCGTGGGCGCCGGCAAGTGGTGCCTCCAGATCGCCCGCGAGTGGTCCGCGGCGCGCGAACAGTGGGGCAAGCCGGTCGCGTTCCACGAAGCGGTCGGCGCGAAGATCTCCTTCATCGCGGCGACGACCTTCGCCCTGGAGGCGGTCGTCGACCTCTCCTCCCAGATGGCCGACGAGGACCGCAACGACATCCGCATCGAGGCCGCCCTCGCCAAGCTGTACGGCTCCGAGATGGGCTGGCTGATGGCCGACGAACTCGTCCAGATCCGCGGCGGCCGCGGCTTCGAGACCGCCGAGTCCCTCGCGGCCCGCGGCGAACGCGCCGTCCCCACCGAGCAGATCCTGCGCGATCTGCGGATCAACCGCATCTTCGAGGGCTCGACCGAGATCATGCATCTGCTGATCGCCCGCGAGGCCGTCGACGCGCACCTGTCCGTGGCCGGCGACCTGATCGACCCCGACAAGTCCTTCGCGGACAAGGCGAAGGCGGGCGCCAGGGCCGGCGGCTTCTACGCCAAGTGGCTGCCGAAGCTGGTCGCCGGTCCCGGTCAACTCCCGCGCTCCTACGCCGAGTTCCACCCGCCGAACCACCCGGACCTCTCCCACCACCTGCGCTACGTAGAGCGCTCGGCTCGCAAACTGGCCCGCTCCACCTTCTACGCCATGTCCCGCTGGCAGGGCCGCATGGAGACCAAACAGGGCTTCCTCGGCCGCATCGTCGACATCGGCGCCGAACTGTTCGCCATGAGCGCGGCCTGCGTCCGCGCCGAACTCCTGCGCACCACCGAGGAGTACGGCCGCGAGGCCTACCAACTGGCCGACGTCTTCTGCCGCCAGGCCCGCATCCGCGCCGACGAACTCTTCGAGCGCCTGTGGACCAACACCGACGACCTCGACCACAAGGTCGTCAAGGGCGTCCTCGGCGGCACGTACACCTGGCTGGAGCAGGGCGTCGTCGACCCGAGCGGCGAAGGCCCCTGGATCGCCGACGCCACCCCCGGCCCCAGCAAGCGGGAGAACGTGCACCGCCCCATCCGCTGACGGTGCCCCCGCCTCCACCGCGGTGACGGATCCGCCGATAGAGTCCGGCGGATCCGTCACCACGACACCCGGGGGCCCACATGCGCGACGAGGCGAAGTACCGCGACGACCTGGAACGCCGGTTCCTCGCCGAGTCCCAGCGGCTGCGCGGCCGCGGCCTGCTCCTGCTGTGGATCGGCGGCCTGCTCTGGCTGTACGTCGCCCTCAGACTCCTCCTGCCGTGGTCCGTCCTCGGCGCCGACCCGGACTGCGGCGCCCCGCTCTTCGAACGGATCGAACTCGGCTACGAGGACGGCGTCAGCAACCCCTGCTCGGTCGTCCCCTGGCCCACACTCCTCGCCGTCCTCGCCGTCTCCGTCCCGGTCCTGGTCACCGGCGCGGCCCTCTACGTACGCGGCATGGTCAGCGCCAATCTCAGCCACTACGTCCGGACGATGACCTTCTGACGCCGACAGCCCGAACCCGTACGGGGGCACCGTGTCGGACTCACAGCAAGGCCAGGCAACAATAGGGGGATGACCGACAGCCCATCGCCGCTCGCCGACCCGCACCTCGTCTTCGACCCCGCCCCCGGCGACGCCCCCAGGGACATCGCCGTGCTGGGTTCGACGGGCTCGATCGGCACGCAGGCCATCGACCTCGTGCTGCGCAACCCGGACCGGTTCCGCGTCACCGCCCTCAGCGCCGCCGGCGGCCGGGTCGCCCTCCTCGCCGAGCAGGCGCACCAGCTGCGCGTACGCACCGTCGCCGTCGCCCGCGAGGACGTCGTGCCCGCGCTGCGCGAGGCGCTGACGGCGCGGTACGGGCCCGGGGAGCCGCTCCCGGAGATCCTCGCGGGGCCGGACGCCGCCACCGAGATCGCCGGCCGCGGCGACTGCCACACCGTGCTCAACGGCATCACCGGCTCGATCGGCCTGGCGCCCACGCTCGCCGCCCTCGAAGCCGGCCGCACCCTCGCCCTCGCCAACAAGGAGTCGCTGATCGTCGGCGGCCCGCTGGTGAAGGCGCTCGCCGAGCCGGGCCAGATCATCCCGGTCGACTCCGAGCACGCCGCGCTCTTCCAGGCGCTCGCCGCCGGCACCCGCGCCGATGTCCGCAAGCTCGTGGTCACCGCGTCCGGCGGCCCGTTCCGCGGACGCACGAAGGCGGACCTGGCGAACGTCACCGTCGAGGACGCGCTCGCGCACCCGACCTGGGCGATGGGCCCGGTCATCACGGTCAACTCGGCGACCCTGGTCAACAAGGGCCTGGAGGTCATCGAGGCGCACCTCCTCTACGACATCCCCTTCGACCGCATCGAGGTCGTCGTGCACCCGCAGTCCTACGTGCACTCCATGGTCGAGTACGTCGACGGGTCCTCGATCCTCCAGGCGACCCCGCCCGACATGCGCGGCCCCATCGCGATCGGCCTCGGCTGGCCCGAGCGGATCCCGGACGCGGCCCCCGCGTTCGACTGGACGAAGGCCGCGAGCTGGGAGTTCTACCCGCTCGACAACGACGCGTTCCCGTCGGTGGGCCTCGCCCGGCATGTGGGACAGCTCGCGGGCACGGCCCCGGCGGTGTTCAATGCCGCCAACGAGGAGTGCGTGGACGCCTTCCTGAAGGGCGCCCTGCCGTTCAACGGGATCATGGAGACCGTCACCCGGGTCGTCGAGGAACACGGCGCCCCTTCGACATCGGTGCCGGGAACTTCCCTCACCGTCGCGGACGTCCTCGAAGCGGAGACCTGGGCACGCGCCCGGGCCCGTGAACTGACGGTGACGACCGGGACGACGACCGCGGAGGCTCGTGCATGACGACCTTGATGATGATTCTCGGCGTAGTCGTCTTCGTGGTGGGGCTGCTGATCTCCATCGCCTGGCACGAACTGGGGCACCTGTCGACCGCGAAGCTCTTCGGCATCCGTGTCCCGCAGTACATGGTCGGCTTCGGGCCGACGATCTTCTCGCGGAAGAAGGGCGAGACCGAGTACGGGATCAAGGCGATCCCGCTCGGCGGCTACATCCGCATGATCGGCATGTTCCCGCCCGGCGCGGACGGCCGGATCGAGTCCCGCTCGACCTCCCCGTTCCGCTCCATGGTGGAGGACGCCCGCGCGGCCGCCTTCGAGGAACTGAAGCCCGGCGACGAGACCCGCCTCTTCTACACGCGCAAGCCGTGGAAGCGCGTCATCGTGATGTTCGCCGGCCCCTTCATGAACCTGATCCTCGCGGTCGGCCTCTTCTTCACGGTCCTCATGGGCTTCGGCGTCACGCAGCAGACGAACGTGGTCGAGTCCGTCTCGAAATGCGTCATCCAGGCCAGCGCGGAGCGCGACACCTGCAAGGCGTCCGACCCGCAGTCCCCGGCCGCGGCCGCGGGCCTCCGCGCCAAGGACAAGATCGTCTCGTTCAACGGCGTCACGACGGACAAGTGGAACGTCCTGTCCGACGAGATCCGCGAGAGCGCCGGCCGGACCGTCCCGATCGTCGTGGAGCGCGACGGACAGCGGCAGACGCTGAACGCGAAGATCGCCACCAACCAGGTCGCGAAGAAGGACGACAACGGCCAGATCACCGACGGCTACGTCAAGGCCGGCTTCCTCGGCTTCACCGCCGCCACCGGAGTCGTACGCCAGGACTTCGGCGACTCCGTGACATGGATGGGCGACCGGGTCGGCGACGCCGTCGACTCCATCGTCGCGCTCCCGGCGAAGATCCCGGCCCTGTGGGACGCGGCCTTCGGCGACGGCCCGCGCGACCAGGACTCCCCGATGGGCGTGGTCGGCGCGGCCCGCGTCGGCGGCGACATCGCGGCGCTCGACATCCCGGCTACGCAGAAACTGGCGATGTCGCTGATGCTCGTCGCCGGCTTCAACCTCTCCCTCTTCCTCTTCAACATGCTGCCGCTGCTCCCGCTCGACGGCGGCCACATCGCGGGCGCCCTGTGGGAGGCGCTGCGCCGCAATCTGGCGCGCGTCTTCCGGCGCCCCGACCCGGGCCCCTTCGACGTGGCGAAGCTCATGCCGGTCGCGTACGTGGTGGCCGGAATCTTCGTCTGCTTCACCATCCTCGTCCTGATCGCGGATGTGGTGAATCCGGTACGAATCTCCTGATCACGTGTGGTTCGTGGCGGCCGGGCACCCTGT
>NZ_BAAATS010000019.1:7768-71402 GCF_039533535.1 Streptomyces kunmingensis | reverse complement strand
CATTTGAGTGGAGTTATGGGGCGAGGTGTGCTTGGCCGCGCGCCGGTGCCGTAATCTCGGAAGCCTCTGGACTCGATCCTCGATCCGTACCTTGGGGTTGCACAGCAGATGACTGCGATTTCACTCGGCATGCCGGATGTACCGCTCAAGCTCGCCGAGCGGCGCAAGAGCCGGCAGATCCAGGTCGGCACGGTGGCCGTCGGCGGCGACGCCCCGGTCTCGGTGCAGTCGATGACGACGACGCGGACGTCCGACATCGGTGCCACGCTCCAGCAGATCGCCGAGCTGACCGCCTCCGGCTGCCAGATCGTGCGCGTGGCGTGCCCCACTCAGGACGACGCCGACGCGCTGCCCGTGATCGCCAGGAAGTCGCAGATCCCGGTCATCGCGGACATCCACTTCCAGCCGAAGTACGTCTTCGCCGCCATCGAGGCGGGCTGCGCCGCGGTCCGGGTCAACCCGGGCAACATCAAGCAGTTCGACGACAAGGTCAAGGAGATCGCCAAGGCGGCCCGCGACCACGGCACCCCCATCCGCATCGGGGTCAACGCGGGTTCGCTCGACCGCCGCCTGCTCCAGAAGTACGGCAAGGCGACCCCCGAGGCGCTCGCCGAGTCGGCGCTGTGGGAGGCGTCGCTCTTCGAGGAGCACGACTTCCGCGACATCAAGATCTCGGTCAAGCACAACGACCCGGTCGTGATGGTCAACGCCTACCGGCTGCTCGCCGAGAAGTGCGACTACCCGCTGCACCTCGGCGTCACCGAGGCCGGTCCCGCCTTCCAGGGCACCATCAAGTCGGCCGTCGCCTTCGGGGCGCTGCTCTCCGAGGGCATCGGCGACACCATCCGCGTCTCGCTCTCGGCGCCGCCGGTCGAGGAGATCAAGGTCGGCAACCAGATCCTGGAGTCGCTCGGCCTGCGCCCGCGCCGCCTGGAGATCGTCTCCTGCCCGTCCTGCGGCCGCGCCCAGGTCGACGTCTACAAGCTCGCCGAGGAAGTCACCGCGGGCCTCGACGGCATGGAGGTTCCCCTCCGGGTCGCCGTCATGGGCTGCGTCGTGAACGGGCCGGGTGAGGCCCGCGAGGCCGACCTCGGTGTCGCCTCCGGCAACGGCAAGGGCCAGATCTTCGTCAAGGGCGAGGTCATCAAGACCGTCCCCGAGTCGAAGATCGTGGAGACGCTCATCGAAGAGGCGCTGAAGATCGCCGAGCAGATGGAGAAGGACGGGGTGCCCTCCGGGGAGCCGTCCGTCGCCATCGCGGGCTGACATCGACTCGGGGTCGGTCTTACGCGCGCTCGTCCGCGGGTTTCTCCCGCCGGCGGGCGCGCCTTTCGTTGCGGAGCCCGGGCCCTGGGCGTCGGAGGCCGGCGGCCGGCCCGGCGGGGGCTGGTCGCGCAGTTCCCCGCGCCCCGGAGAGCGTGCGGCTGCGCGGTTGCCCCGAGGGGTGAGTTGTCGGCTGCGGGCCGGTGGGGCTTCTCGCGCAGTTCCCCGCGCCCCTGATGGGGTGCGTGGTTTTCCGCGGGCCCGGTGGGGGCTGGTCGCGCAGTTCTCCGCGCCCCTGAGGGCATGCGGCTTCGCCACAGCCCCAGAGGGCGTTCCACACGCGCCGCATGAGATGGCGCACGAAGTGCCCATCTCAGGGGCGCGGGGAACTGCGCGAGCAGCCACGTCGAATGCGCACCCGGCATCAATCCACAGCCCCTTCGGCGCGCACCCGCGATCTCCTGAGGGGCGCGGGGAACTGCGCGAGCAGCCACGTCGCATGCGCGCCCGGCATCGGTCCACAGCCCCTTCGGCGCGCAGCCGCAAACTCCCAGGGGCGCGGGGAACTGCGCGAGGAGCCCCACCGGCCCGCAGCCGAACTCCGCGCTCGCCCCGGCCCCGGCACACAGCAAAGGCCCCGCAATACGCCCCGCACCCACGGCGAACCAGCCGCCCCCGCCCAGGCAGAGGCGCCTCAAACGACCGGCAGGTACAGTGCGGAGATCAGCCACCCATCAGGTGAAGGCCCACCCGCTCGTGTTGACTCAGACCACCACACGGGTCCTCGAACCGAGTGACCTCGACGCCGCGCTCGCCGTGCTCGACCGCGAGCCGGTCGCCAATGCCTTCGTGACGGCCCGCGTCCGCATCGCGGGCCTGGACCCGTGGCGCCTCGGCGGCGAGATGTGGGGCTGGTACGAGGACGGCATGCTGCAGTCGCTCTGCTACGCGGGCGCCAACCTCGTACCGATCTGCGCCACCGACCGCGCCGTCCGCGGCTTCGCCGACCGGGCGCGGCGGGCCGGCCGCCGCTGCTCCTCGATCGTCGGACCCGCCGGCCCGACCGCCCTGCTGTGGCGCCTCCTGGAAGCGAGCTGGGGCCCAGCCCGCGATGTCCGGCCCCACCAGCCGCTGATGGTGACCGACCGGCTGTCCACCACCGTCGCCCCGGACCCGTACGTGCGCCGCATCCGCAAGGACGAGATGGACGCGATCATGCCGGCGTGCGTGGCGATGTTCACCGAGGAGGTCGGTGTCTCTCCGATGGCCGGCGACGGCGGCCTGCTCTACCAGGCGCGGGTGGCCGAACTGGTCGGCTCCGGACGCTCCTTCGCCCGCCTCGACGACCACGGCAAGGTCGTCTTCAAGGCCGAGATCGGCGCCGCGACCGAACAGGCCTGCCAGATCCAGGGCGTCTGGGTCGCCCCGGAGTACCGCGGCCAGGGCCTCGCCGCCCCCGGCATGGCCGCCGTGCTGCGCTACGCCCTGGCCGACGTCGCCCCCGTCGTCAGCCTCTACGTCAACGACTTCAACACCCCGGCCCGTGCCGCGTACCGGCGGGTGGGCTTCAGGGAGGTCGGGGCGTTCATGAGCGTCCTGTTCTAGGACGCTCCACCCCGCCACCCGTGGGGCATGTGGTGCCTGTCTCATCTCTTTGATGGTGTTTGACATTAGTGAGTCTTATGAACCATAAAGGGAGAGCTTTGGTTTAAGGTTCACGAACTGTAGGTGCCACGCGATGTCTGTTTCCGGCCAGGCCGACCCCTCCGACGACCCCCAGGGCGACTGGGAGGCCTGGCGCGCCGAGCGGCAGCGCTCCGTCACCGCCCCCACCGGGAACCTCGCCCTCGTCGAGACCCGCTGGCTGGCCCCGGGCGAACTCCCCGACCTCGACGCCGCCCGCGCCGGGCAGCCCGACTCGGTGACGGTCACCGCCCTGGAGCGTACGGACCTGGTCACCGGCGAGCCCGAGCACGGCCTGCGCCTCTGGGACGCGAACTCCCCGGCCATCCGGGACTTCGAGCGCATCGACGCCTTCCCGTACGACCCGGAGTGGGTCCTCGACGCCACGTACACACCCGTCGAGGGCGCCCGCCTCGTCGCCTTCGAGCACCTGCGTGACAACGGCGGCACCCGCGAGAAGGTCGTCCCCGGCGACATCGCCCTCACCGTCGACGGCACCGCCTACACACTGTCCGCCTTCGACGACGACGGCACCCTGCTGCTCGTCTTCGGCGACCCCACCAACGGCGACACCACCTACGGCGCGGGCCGCTTCCTCTTCGTCGACCACACCGCCCCCGTCGACCACACCGGTGCGGGCCGCGTACGCCTCGACTTCAACCGGGCCTTCGTGCCCCCGTGCGGCTTCTCCGATCAGTACAACTGTCCGATGCCGCCGCGGCAGAACCGCTTCCACCTGCCCGTCGAGGCTGGCGAGAAGCTCCCCGTCTCCCGCGACGGCGCCACCGGCACCGCCCACTGAAGCTCAGCGCAAAGGCACCTCGATGAACCCGAACCTCCCCAAGAAGCCCCTCTCCGTCGGCGTGCTCACCGTCGCCCTCGCGGTCACCCTCGCCGCCTGCGGCGGTGGCGGCACCAACTCCGCCTCCGGCAACGGCAGTTACGACAAGAACGCCGCCGTGAACATAGGCTCGCTCTACGAGCCGCAGAACCTGGACAACACCGGAGGCGGCGGCCAGGGCGTCACCGAGGCCCTCAACGGCAACGTCTACGAAGGCCTCTTCCGCCTCACCGACGCCGGCAAGGTCGACAAGCTCCTCGCCCAGGACTACAAGGTCAGCGGCGATGGACTCACGTACACCTTCACGCTCCGCGACGGCGTCAAGTTCCACAGCGGCAAGGCCCTGACCAGCAAGGACGTCAAGTACAGCCTGGAGAAGGTGATCGCGAAGGACTCACAGTCCGCGCGCAAGGCCAACCTCGAGGTCATGAAGGACATCGCCACCCCCGACGCGAAGACCGTCAAGGTCACGCTGAAGAAGAAGTCGATCTCCTTCGTCTACAACCTCTCCTACGTCTGGATCATCAACGCCGACGCGAAGAACCTGAAGACGACGGAAGACGGCACCGGGCCGTACAAGCTGAACAAGTGGACGCGCGGCTCCGCGCTCAGCCTCGACCGTTTCAGCGGCTACTGGGGCTCCGCCGCCAAGAACAAGCAGGTCGTCTTCCACTACTACAAGGACGCGACCGCCCTCAACAACGCGCTCCTGACCAACGCCGTCGACGTCGTCACCAGCGAGCAGTCGCCGGACGCCCTCGACCAGTTCAAGTCGAACCAGAACTACAAGGTCACCGACGGCGACTCGACCACCAAGCTGCTCCTCGCCTTCAACGACAAGGCGAAGCCGTTCACGGACGTCAAGGTGCGCCGGGCCGTCTCCGCCGCGATCGACGACAAGAAGCTCCTCGACTCCGTCTGGGGCGGCTACGGCAAGGAGATCGGGTCGATGGTGCCGCCCACCGACCCCTGGTACGAGGACCTGACGGACGTCAACGCGTACGACGTGACGAAGGCGAAGAAGCTGCTGAAGGAGGCCGGGTACGCCAAGGGCTTCAGCTTCACGCTCGACACCCCGAACTACGACCCGCACCCCACCGCCGCCACCTTCATCAAGTCGCAGCTCGCCAAGGTCGGTATCACCGTCAAGATCAACACGATCACGCCCGACGAGTGGTACACGAAGGTCTACAAGAACCACGACTTCTCGGCGACGCTCCAGGAGCACGTCAACGACCGCGACCTCGTCTGGTACGGCAACCCCGACTTCTACTGGGGATACGACGACAAGCAGGTCCAGAAGTGGGTCGGGCAGGCCGAGGAGGCCTCCAGCACGCAGGCCCAGACCGAGCTGCTGAAGAAGGTCAACCGCAAGACCGCCGAGGACGCGGCCAGCGACTGGCTGTACCTGTATCCGCAGATCGTCGTCGCGAACACGAAGCTGTCGGGCTACCCGCTCAACGGCCTGAACTCGCAGTTCTTCGCGTACGACATCAAGAAGAGCAGCTGACCCTGCCATGACCCGGTACCTCCTGCGGAGGCTGGTGTTCCTGCTGGTCTCCCTCGTCCTCGCGAGCATCGTGCTGTTCGTGCTCCTGCGGATGCTGCCCGGCGACCCGGCGAACGCGCTCACCTCGGTGGGTGCCTCGCCGGAGCAGATCGCCGCGGCCCGCCACTCCATCGGCTCCGACCAGCCGCTGCCGCAGCAGTTCACGCACTGGGTCGGCCAGTTGGCGAGCGGCGACCTCGGCACGTCCTTCGTCAGCTCGCTGCCCGTCGGCCCCGAGGTCTCCCAGCGCCTGAACGTGACGGTGCCGCTGACCCTCTCCGCGTTCGTGCTCGCCGTGCTCGTCGCGGTCCCGGCCGGGTTCGTGGCCGCGTACAAGAAGAACACCTGGTACGGGGCGCTGCTCAGCGGTGTCTCGCAACTGGGCATCGCCGTCCCGGTGTTCTGGCTCGGCATGATCCTCATCGCGGTCTTCGCGCTGAGCGCGGGCTGGCTGCCCTCCGGCGGCTTCCCGCAGGACGGCTGGGACACTCCGGCCGACGCGATCCGGTCCCTGGTCCTGCCGGTGGTGACGGTGGCGCTGGTCATGTCGGCTTCCCTGATCCGCTACGTACGGTCGGCGACGCTCGACGTCCTGGACAGCGAGTACCTGCGTACGGCGCGGGCCCTCGGCTCGTCGTTCGGCCGCGCCATGTGGCGGCACGGGCTGCGCAACGCCGCCGTGCCGGTCATCTCCGTGCTCGGCATCGAGCTGGCGTCCACGTTGCTCGGCGCCGTCGTCGTCGAGTCCGTGTACGCGCTGCCGGGCCTCGGCTCGATGCTCGCGACCGGCATCGCCCAGCACGACTACCCGGTGATCCAGGGCGTCCTGTTCGTATCGACCTTCGGAGTGCTGGTCATCGGGTTCGTGGCAGACCTCGTGCAGCGGATCGTCGACCCGCGGCTGCGGGGACGCCTGTCGGGAGGTGGCGTGCGATGAAGCGCAGCTCATCCCTCACCAGGTCATCCCTCACCAGCTCATCCCACACCAGGTCATCCCTCACCCTGTGGACCGGCGGCGTCCTGGCCGGGCTCGTCGCCCTGCTCGCCCTCGTCTCCCTCTTCTGGCTGCCCTACGACAGCGACGACACGTCCGGCGGGCGGCTCGCGGGACCCGGCGGCGGGCATCTGCTCGGCACCGACAAGCTCGGCCGCGACCTGTTCACCCAGCTCATGACCGGCTCGCGGATCGCCCTGGAGTCCGGGCTCGGAGCGGTGACGGTCGCCGCGCTGCTCGGCGTGACGCTCGGCATCCTCGCGGCGTTCGCGCAGGGCTGGTTCGACGACACGCTCTCCGCGCTGCTCGACATCCTCATCGCGTTCCCGACGCTGCTGCTCGCCATGCTGATCGTCGCCGCGCGCTCGGCGACGCTGGGCTCCGCGATCCTCGCGATCGGCCTCGCGCAGAGCGCCGTGGTCGCCCGGCTGACCCGGATCCTGGTCAAGCGCGTCCTGGCGCAGGACTACATCACCGCGTCCCGCACCTCCGGCACGTCCTGGACACGGGTCGTCGCCGGGCACGTGCTGCCCAACATCTGGCCGACCCTCGTCGTCAACCTGGCGCTCCAGTTCGGCCTCGCCGTCCTCGCCGAGGCGGGCCTGTCCTACCTGGGCCTCGGCGCACCGCCGCCCAACGCCTCATGGGGCCGCATGCTCCAGGAGGCCCAGGCGACGTTCACGACCGCGCCGGCGGGCGCGCTCGCGCCCGGCATCCTGCTCGTCCTGCTGGTCATCGGCGTCAACCTGATCGCGGACGGACTGCGCGACGTCCTCGACCCGACCGCACGCAAGGGAAGGGCGGCGCTGTGAGCGACGACGTACTGCTGTCGGTGTCCGACCTGACGATCCGCACGGCCGAGGGGCGCCCGCTCGTCTCGGAGCTGAGCTTCGAGATCGCGCGCGGCGAACGCCTCGGCCTCATCGGCGAGTCCGGCTCCGGCAAGTCCCTGACCACGCTGGCCACGCTCGGCCTGCTGCCCGCCGGCATGACAGCGACCGGCAGCGTCGACCTCGACGGCACGCAGATCGTCGGGGCGAGCGAGCGGACCCTCGTGGGCGTACGCGGCCGGAGCGCGGCCGTCGTCTTCCAGGAGCCGCTGACCGCCCTCGACCCGCTGATGCGGGTGGGCCGCCAGATCGCCGAACCCCTGCGCAGGCGGCGGCAGCTGAAGGGCGCGGAACTGAGGAGTGCGGTGACCGCGCTCCTCGACCAGGTGCGGCTGCCGGACCCGGAGCGCATCGCCCGCGCCTTCCCGCACGAGATCTCCGGCGGCCAGCGCCAGCGGGTCGCGCTCGCCATGGCCCTGGCCTGCGACCCGGCCCTGCTGATCGCCGACGAACCGACGACGGCACTCGACGTGACGGTCCAGGCCGAGATGCTCGACCTCATCGACGGACTCGTCCGCGACGCGGGCATGGCCGTGCTGTTCGTCAGCCACGACCTCGCCGTCGTCTCCCGCGTCACCGACCGGGTGCTGGTCATGAAGGACGGCCGCGCGGTCGAGACGGGCGCCGTCGCCGACGTCGTACGCGCTCCTCGCGAGGCCTACACCAAAGCGCTGGTGGACAGCGCACGCCAACTCGAATCGGCGCTCGACCTGGGAGGTGCGCGATGACTCCGATCCTGGAGCTCGACGCGGTGTCGTACGCGTACCGGGGGAGCACGGACCCGGTCGTCCGGGACGTGTCCGTGGCCGTGGAGGCCGGACAGAGCCTGGCGCTCGTCGGCGAGTCCGGAGCCGGCAAGACGACGCTGCTGCGCATGCTGCTCGGCCTCGCCCGCCCCACCACGGGCACGGTGCGCTTCGACGGGGACGAGCTGCGACTGCGCGACCGGACGCTCATGAAGCGGTTCCGGCGCAGCGTCCAGTGCGTCTTCCAGGACCCCTACGCCTCCCTCGACCCGCGGCAACGCGTCCGCCGCATCGTCGCCGAACCGCTCACCTCCCTCGGGGTCGCCTCCGGCGCGGACGCCGCGCGACGCGTCGCCGACGCCCTCGAAAGAGTGGGCCTGCCCGCGGACACCGCCGAGCGCTACCCGCACGAGTTCTCCGGCGGCCAGCGCCAGCGCATCGCCATCGCGCGGGCCACGGTCTGCGACCCCCGGGTCCTCCTCGCCGACGAACCGGTCTCGGCGCTCGACGTCACCACCCGCGTCAAGGTCGTCGACCTGCTCGCCGAGCTGAAGGAGACCGCGGGCCTGACCGTCGTGATGGTCTCCCACGACCTGTCCGTCGTGGCCGCCCTGTGCGAGCGCACCGCCGTCCTGGAGCGCGGCCGGGTGGTCGAGTCGGGCACCACGTCCACGGTCCTCGGCACCCCCGCCCACGCCTACACCAGACGCCTGCTGGCGAGCGTGCCGCGGCTCCCGGCGAAGGGCTGAGCCGCGCCACGCCCGCCCGCACGGACGACCCGGGCCCCGGGGTACCCTCCGGGCATGCCGCACCGGAACCGTACGGACGACACCGCCGTCACCATCGGCCCCCTCGATCTGCACGCCCGCGTCGACGAAGCCCTCGCCGTCCAGGCGTACGCCTTCGGCCTGAGCGACGAGGAGATCGCCGTACGACGCCAGATCGTGCTGCGCCACATCACCTACGCGGGCGCCCGCGCGCTCGGCGCCACCACCGACACCGGCCGGCTCGTCGGCTTCGTCTACGGCATGCCGAACGACCGCACCCACTGGTGGTCCACGGTCGTCGAGCCGTACCTGCGCGCCCGCGGCCACGACAGCTGGCTCGACGACTCCTTCGTCATCACCGAGCTGCACGTCCACCCCGGCTACCAGAACCGCGGCATCGGCCGCACCCTCATCACCACCATCACCGACGCCGCCGCCCAGCCCCGCTCGATCCTCTCCGCGATCGACTTCGACAGCCCGGCCCGCGGCCTCTACCACTCCCTGGGCTACGACGACCTGGCCCGCCAGGTCCTCTTCCCGAGCGCCCCGAAGCCGTACGCGGTGATGGGCGCACCCCTCCCGCTGCGCCGCTGACGAAGAACCGATTTCCGGCCGCGCCCACCGCCCGGCTAACCTCCTGGGCATAACCCTTTCGTCGCAGGAGTCAAGAATCATGGCCAAGGTCCAGGTCCAGCGCATGTCCCGCTTGATGGTGAAGACCCTGCGCGACGACCCGGCGGACGCCGAGGTGCTCAGCCACAAACTCCTCGTCCGCGCCGGTTTCGTGCGCCGTACCGCGGCCGGCGTCTGGTCCTGGCTGCCGCTCGGCCGCAGGGTCTACGCCAACGTCGAGCGCGTCGTCCGCGAGGAGATGGACGCCATCGGCGCCCAGGAGGTCCTCCTCCCCGCCCTCCTGCCCAAGGAGCCCTACGAGGCGACCGGCCGCTGGGAGGAGTACGGCGCCGAGCTGTTCCGCCTCAACGACCGCAAGGGCGGCGACTACCTCCTCGGCCCCACCCACGAGGAGATCTTCACCCAGCTGGTCAAGGACCAGTGCACGTCCTACAAGGACCTGCCGGTGATCCTCTACCAGATCCAGACGAAGTACCGCGACGAGGCCCGCCCCCGCGCCGGCATCCTGCGCGGCCGCGAGTTCCAGATGAAGGACTCGTACTCCTTCGACCTGACCGACGAGGGCCTCGCCGAGTCGTACGGTCTGCACCGCGCCGCCTACCAGCGCATCTTCGAGCGCCTCGGCCTCGACTACCGCATCTGCGCCGCGACCGCCGGCGCCATGGGCGGCTCCAAGTCCGAGGAGTTCCTGGCCCCGGCCGGCGCCGGCGAGGACACCTTCGCCGACTGCCCGAACTGCGACTACGCGGCCAACACCGAGGCGGTCACCTTCGCCCTGAAGCCGGTCGATGCGACCGAGGCCCCCGTCCTCGAAGAGATCCCCACGCCCGACACCCCGACCATCGAGACGCTCGCCGCGTACCTCGACGTCCCGGCGTCGGCCACGCTGAAGAACCTCCTCGTGAAGGTCGACGGCGAGATCGTCGCCGTCGGCGTCCCCGGCGACCGCGAGGTCGACATGGACAAGGTCGAGGCGCACTTCTCCCCGGCCGCCGTCGAGCTCGTGACCGCCGAGGACTTCGAGGGCCGCGCCGACCTGGTGCGCGGCTACGTCGGCCCGCAGGGCCTGGAGAAGGTCACCTACCTCGCCGACCCGCGCGTCGCCCCCGGCACCGCCTGGATCACCGGCGCCAACAAGGACGGCGTGCACGCGAAGAACGTCGTCGCGGGCCGTGACTTCGAGGTCTCCGAGTACGTCGACGTCGTCGTGGTGCAGGAGGGCGACCCCTGCCCCAACTGCGGCACCGGGCTCAAGCTGGACCGCGCCATCGAGATCGGCCACATCTTCCAGCTCGGCCGCAAGTACGCCGACGCCTTCCAGCTCGACGTGCTCGGCCAGAACGGCAAGCCGGTCCGCGTGACCATGGGCTCGTACGGCATCGGCGTCTCGCGCGCCGTCGCCGCGCTCGCCGAGCAGCACGCCGACGACAAGGGCCTCATCTGGCCCGAGGAGATCGCCCCGGCCGACGTGCACGTCGTCGCCGCGGGCAAGGCCCTCCAGACCGAGCTGGCCCTGGAGGTCTCCGACAAGCTGGCCGCCGCCGGCGTCCGCGTCCTGGTCGACGACCGCCCCGGCATCTCCCCGGGCGTGAAGTTCACCGACTCCGAGCTGATCGGCGTGCCGAAGATCCTGGTCGCGGGCCGCCGCAGCGCCGACGGCGTCGTGGAGCTGAAGGACCGCCGCACCGGCGAGCGCGAGGAGCTCACGGTCGAGGAGGCCGTGGCCCGCCTCACCGCGTAAGCACGAGCAACGAAAGAGCGCCCCGGACCTTGAAGGCCCGGGGCGCTCTCCCGTCTTCGTACGTACGTCTTACAGCCAGCCCGCGAACTCCAGCAGGTTCTCGCCGTCCCGCTCGCGCCCCACACGCAGCGCCCGCACCCCGGACTCCACGGCCCGGAACAGCGTCCAGCCCCGCAGCCGCTCCTGGTCCACATCCAGGGACTCGGCGAGACGCTTGACGCGGCGGCGCGTGATGGCCGGTCCCGACGGCGAACCGATCAGGTCCTCGACCCGGTCGCGCACGAGCCGCGCCAGGTCGAAGGCGCACTCGCCGACGACCGGGTCCGGGCCGACAGCCAGCCACGGCATCCGCTCGCCCGACAGCACCTTGGACTGCCGGAACGTGCCGTGCAGCAGCCGCAGTTCGGGCGGCGCGGCCACCAGCTCCGTACGGGCTTCCAGAGCCGCGTCGACCAGCGGGGCGACGTCGGGGAAAGCGTCCGCACTCGCCCGCATCGCCGTCGCCTGCCGGCCCGTGCGCTCGGGCACCGTCTCGCAGTTGCGCCCGGCCGGCGGCTCCGTCCACAGCCGGCGCAGCGTCCCCGCCGCTTCCAGCAGCGCCTTCGCCTCGGGCAGCGTCCGTACCGAGACCTCGGGGTGCAGCCGCTCCAGGAGCAGCGCCCCGTCGTTGACCCCGGGATCAAGGAGGCGTACCGCGCCGAACCCGTCCCAGTGCGTCAGCGCCGCCCGCTCCGCCTCCGGCCGGAACCGCTCGGGGGCCAGCTTCAGCACCGCGGGCGCGCCGTCCGCCGTCCGGACATGGGCGAGCAGACTGCTGCGCCCGCCCGGTACATGCACCCGCTCGACGGTCACCTCACGCCGCGCCGCTGCCTCGTCGAGCAGGACCCCGACCCGGCCGAGCCACGCCGACGCCCCGTCGTCGCGCACTTCGCCGAGCGCGTTCACCAGCCGCCGCGGCGGTTCGAAAGCCATGCGCGAGGGATCCCTTCCAGTACTGCGCAGCCACTGAATCCAGTAGCTGCTGACGTACGCGGCTTACGTACGCGGAGACGCCGAGGGCGGCGCGGAGGGCACCGCGGCCCGTTCGGCGAGCCCAGGGAAGGCTACGCTCCCGCCGCGCCAGCGCACCGCACGGACCGCCGCCTCCCGCAGCGCGTCGGCCGCGCCCCGGCGCCGCTTGCCGGACGCCGCCCGCACGAGGTCCGCGTACACGCCGGCGACCTTGTCCTCGATGTCCGCCGCGAGCCGTGCCGCCGCGGCCGGGTCCGGCACCGGGAACGGCAGCGCGTACGCCCCGGCCGACTCCTCCGGGCTGCCGCCCAGGTCACGCACGGTACGGCGCAGTTCGTCGCGGCGGGCGCGGTGCGCGTCGTACGCGGCCTTCGCCTCCGCGCGGCGCTTCTCGCCGATCCGGCCGCCGACCACCCCGTACCCGTACACCGCCGCGTGCTCGGCGCGCAGCGCCGCCTGCACCGACGCGAGCAGTTCGTTCTCGTCCGTTCCCGTCATCCCCGTCATCCCCGTCATCGCTCAGCCAGCAGGTACGCGTGCCCGGCCCCGGCCGCCGCCACCGAAGCGAGCAGCCGGGCGTGCTCGGCGGGGGTGGCGGTATCGGCGAGGGCCGTCATCCGCCGGTCCGACAGCGCCCGCTCGGCCGCCGCCAGCGCCTTCAGCACGTCCTTCTCGGCGACCGGCGGGGTGGATGCCGAGGGCGCGAGCGCCGACGGCCTGGCCGCCCCGCCGAACGCCTCCACGTGCCGCTCGATCTCCGCGCGCAGCGGGTCGAGCCGGGCCGCGAGGCCGGGGAGCGCGGCGAGCGCCTGGTCGTACTGGCCCAGCAGAT
This sequence comes from Streptomyces kunmingensis, assembly GCF_039533535.1. Classification (NCBI taxonomy): domain Bacteria; kingdom Bacillati; phylum Actinomycetota; class Actinomycetes; order Kitasatosporales; family Streptomycetaceae; genus Streptomyces; species Streptomyces kunmingensis. Next base: position 58,452 of record NZ_BAAATS010000019.1, on the reverse strand, counting down.
CGGCGCTCTCCCGGGCCGCCCGCGCGTTCAGCCGCTTCTCCTGCGAGAGCGAGGGCGCGCCCCTGGCACCGTCGTCGCCGTCGTCCGTGCACCCGGTCAGCAGCGCGGCCCCGGCCAGCGAGGCGAGCAGACTCCTACGGCGTGGCCCCGGTCGGGCCTGAGAGGTGAGCGGCACGGGCGGTCGTCCTCGGATCGGTTTCGGCACGACCCGGACGGCGCGGCCGGTGATCACCGTACCGTCGCCCTTGGCCCGGTGGACCGCAACACCCCCCTGGACCGGATACCCTTTGACGTGACGCGCATGGAATGCCGACACACCACAACAGCACACGCGGCCGAGGAGTCACCCGGATGAGCACGACCCAGAACGAGAGGCTGCGGGAACTACTGGAACCGCTCGTCAGCTCCCAGGGGCTCGACCTCGAAGAGATCGAACTCGCCTCGGTAGGACGTAAGCGGGTGCTGCGCGTCGTCGTGGACTCCGAAGAGGGAGCCGACCTCGACCAGGTCGCCGATGTGAGCCGCGCGCTCTCGGCGAAGCTCGACGAGACGGACGCCATGGGCGACGGCGAGTACGAGCTGGAGGTCGGGACCCCGGGCGCCGAGCGCCCCCTCACCGAGCACCGCCACTACGTCCGCGCGCTCGACCGCCTCGTCAGGTTCCAGCTGACCGACGAGTCCGAGCTGGTGGCGCGCATTCTCAAGGTCGACGACGACGGCCTCGACCTCGAAGTACCGGGCGTGAAGGGCCGCAAGGCCACCGCCCGACGACTCGGCTTCAGCGACATCGCCAAGGCGCGTGTCCAGGTCGAGTTCAACCGCAAGAACAAGAACGACGAACAAGAAGTAGAGGAGGCGTAGCCGTGGACATCGACATGAGTGCCCTGCGGGGGCTGGTCCGGGAGAAGGAGATCTCCTTCGATCTGCTGGTCGAGGCGATCGAGTCGGCCCTCCTCATCGCCTACCACCGCACCGACGGGAGCTTCCGCCGCGCACGCGTGAAGCTGGACCGCGAGAGCGGCCATGTGACGGTGTGGGCGACGGAGGACCCTGCGGACCTCGAAGAGGGCCAGGAGGCCAAGGAGTTCGACGACACCCCGTCCGACTTCGGCCGGATCGCCGCCACCACCGCCAAGCAGGTCATCCTGCAGCGGCTGCGCGACGCCCAGGACGACGCGACGCTCGGCGAGTACGCGGGCCGCGAGGGCGACATCGTCATGGGCCAGGTCCAGCAGGGCCGCGACCCGAAGAACGTGCTGGTCGACATCGGCAAGCTCGAGGCGATCCTGCCGGTGCAGGAGCAGGTGCCGGGCGAGGTGTACCAGCACGGCATGCGCCTGCGCTCGTACGTCGTCCGCGTCGCGAAGGGCGTGCGCGGTCCGTCCGTGACCCTGTCGCGCACGCACCCGAGCCTGGTGAAGAAGCTCTTCGCCCTAGAGGTGCCGGAGATCGCCGACGGCAGCGTCGAGATCTCGGCCATCGCCCGCGAGGCCGGCCACCGTACGAAGATCGCCGTGCGTTCGACGCGCAGCGGGCTCAACGCCAAGGGTGCCTGCATCGGCCCCATGGGCGGTCGCGTCCGCAACGTGATGGGCGAGCTGAACGGCGAGAAGATCGACATCGTCGACTGGTCGGACGACCCGGCGGAGATGGTGGCCAACGCGCTGTCCCCGGCCCGTGTCTCCAAGGTCGAGATCGTCGACCTCGCGGCCCGCTCGGCCCGTGTGACGGTCCCCGACTACCAGCTCTCCCTCGCCATCGGCAAGGAAGGGCAGAACGCCCGCCTGGCCGCCCGCCTCACCGGCTGGCGCATCGACATCCGCCCCGACACCGAGCAGGCCGCCCCCGAGGGCGACGCCCGGGACGCCCGGGACGCCCGGGACGCCCGGGATGTCAGGGGCCGGGAATAAATCCGGGCGCTCCGCGCTTGGTTCACGACAGAATGTGACAAGAAACAGCCGTTCGATTTTTGCCCCGGAGGGGTGAGGTCGGTACGGGGAGGTAGACTTAAGAGTGTCTGGCCGGACGCATGACCGCGCATGCCCTGAGCGAACCTGTGTGGGATGCCGGGAGCGAGCGGCCAAGAGCGATCTGCTGCGGATCGTGATGATCGAGGGCCGATGCGTCCCCGATGATCGCGGTACGCTGCCCGGCCGGGGTGCCTACGTGCACCCCGCCCTGGTCTGTCTCGACCTGGCGGTCCGCCGCCGGGCGTTCCAGCGGGCGTACAAGGCCCCTGGACCGTTCGACACGGAGGCGCTCCGCCACCGAGTCGAGCAGGCGACACCGTAAGAAAGCGCCGCACGGAACCCCTGTGCGGCCCTGGTACCCCGCGAGTTGGAAGTAGGTCGAGATTGCGATGAGCACTCGATGAGCACGCGATGAGTACGCCCATGAAGTAGCGACGGTCCGGCGTAACCCGGACCTAAAAGGAGCGAAGTGGCTAAGGTCCGGGTATACGAACTCGCCAAGGAGTTCGGCGTAGAGAGCAAGGTCGTCATGGCCAAGCTCCAAGAACTCGGTGAATTCGTACGTTCGGCGTCCTCGACGATCGAGGCGCCGGTAGTACGCAAATTGACTGACGCCCTCCAGCAGGGCAACGGCGGCAAGCCCGCCAAGAAGGCCGCGCCCGCGAAGCCCGCGGCGCCGCGTCCCACCCCCTCGCCCGCGCAGGCCGCGAAGCCTGCCGCGCCGCGTCCGCCGGCCCCGAAGCCGGCCGCCGCCGAGGCCCCCGCGGCCCCGGCTCCGGCCGCGACCCCGGGTCCGCGTCCCACGCCCGCCCCGAAGCCGGCTCCCAAGCCCGCTTCGCCGGCGCCGGCCGCGCCCGAGTTCACGGCGCCCCCCGCGGCTCCCGCCGCCCCGGCCGCTTCGTCGGCCCCGGCGTCGAGCGGCCCGCGTCCGGGTGCCCGTCCCGGTGCCCCCAAGCCCGGTGGTGCCCGTCCGGCCCCCGCGCAGGGTGGCCAGGGCCGTGGCGACCGCGACAACCGTGGTGGCGACCGTGACAACCGCGGCGACCGCGGTGACCGTCAGGGCGCCCCGCGCCAGGGCGGCCAGGGTGGCCAGGGCGCTCCCCGTCCCGGCGGTGCCCGTCCCGCGGGTCCGCGTCCGGGCAACAACCCCTTCACCTCTGGTGGCTCCACCGGCATGGCGCGCCCGCAAGCGCCCCGTCCGGGCGGCGCCCCGCGTCCCGGCGGCCAGGGTGCCCCGGGCGGTCCGCGCCCGCAGGGTGGCGGCCAGGGTGGCCCCCGTCCGCAGGGTCAGGGCGGCGCCCGTCCGACCCCGGGCGGCATGCCTCGTCCGCAGGGCGGCGCGGCCGGTCCGCGTCCCGGTGGCGGCCCCGGTGGTAACCGTCCGAACCCGGGCATGATGCCGCAGCGTCCCGCCGCGGGCCCGCGTCCCGGTGGTGGCCCCGGCGGTGGCCGTGGTCCCGGCGGCGGCGGTCGTCCCGGTGGCGGTGGCGGCGGCGGTCGTCCCGGCTTCGCCGGTCGTCCGGGCGGTCCCGGTGGCGGTGGCGGCGGTTTCGCCGGTCGTCCCGGTGGCGGCGGCGGTGGCGGCGGCTTCGCCGGTCGTCCCGGTGGCGGTGGCGGTTTCGCCGGTCGTCCCGGTGGCGGTCGTCCCGGTGGTCCCGGTGGCCGCGGTGGCACACAGGGTGCGTTCGGCCGTCCCGGCGGGCCCGCCCGTCGTGGTCGCAAGTCGAAGCGTCAGAGGCGCCAGGAGTACGAGGCCATGCAGGCCCCGTCGGTCGGCGGCGTCATGCTGCCTCGCGGCAACGGACAGACCGTCCGCCTGTCGCGCGGTGCGTCGCTCACCGACTTCGCCGAGAAGATCAACGCCAACCCGGCGTCGCTCGTCGGCGTGATGATGAACCTCGGCGAGATGGTCACTGCCACGCAGTCCGTCTCCGACGAGACGCTGAAGCTCCTCGCGGACGAGATGAACTTCGTCCTCGAGATCGTCAGCCCCGAGGAGGAGGACCGCGAGCTGCTCGAGTCCTTCGACATCGAGTTCGGCGAGGACGAGGGCGGCGAGGACATGCTCGTCTCGCGTCCGCCGGTCGTCACCGTCATGGGTCACGTCGACCACGGTAAGACCCGCCTGCTCGACACCATCCGCAAGACGAACGTCATCGCGGGTGAGGCCGGCGGCATCACGCAGCACATCGGTGCGTACCAGGTCACGACGGAGGTGAACGAGGAGGAGCGCAGGATCACCTTCATCGACACCCCCGGTCACGAGGCCTTCACCGCCATGCGTGCCCGTGGTGCGAAGTCGACCGACATCGCGATCCTCGTGGTCGCGGCCAACGACGGCGTCATGCCGCAGACGGTCGAGGCGCTCAACCACGCCAAGGCCGCCGAGGTCCCGATCGTCGTCGCGGTCAACAAGATCGACGTCGAGGGTGCCGACCCGACCAAGGTGCGCGGTCAGCTCACCGAATACGGTCTGGTGGCCGAGGAGTACGGCGGCGACACCATGTTCGTCGACATCTCCGCCAAGCAGGGCGAGAACATCGAAGCCCTGCTCGAGGCCGTGGTCCTGACCGCGGACGCCTCGCTCGACCTGCGGGCCAACCCGGAGCAGGACGCGCAGGGTATTGCGATCGAGTCGCACCTCGACAAGGGCCGCGGTGCCGTCTCGACGGTCCTGGTCCAGCGCGGCACGCTGCGCATCGGCGACACGATGGTGGTCGGCGACGCCTACGGCCGTGTCCGCGCTATGCTCGACGACAACGGGAACAACGTCGAGGAAGCGGGTCCCTCGACCCCCGTCCTCGTGCTCGGTCTCACCAACGTCCCGGGTGCCGGCGACAACTTCCTGGTGGTCGACGAGGACCGTACGGCCCGTCAGATCGCCGAGAAGCGTGCCGCTCGCGAGCGCAACGCCAACTTCGCGCGCCGCGGCGTCCGGTTCTCCCTGGAGAACCTGGACGAGGCCCTCAAGGCCGGTCTGGTGCAGGAACTCAACCTCATCATCAAGGGCGACGCGTCCGGTTCGGTGGAGGCTCTCGAGTCCTCGCTGCTCCAGCTCGACGTCGGCGACGAGGTCGACATCCGTGTCCTGCACCGCGGTGTGGGTGCGGTCACCGAGTCCGACATCAACCTGGCGACCGGCTCCGACGCCATCGTCATCGGCTTCAACGTCCGGGCAGCCGGCCGTGCGCAGCAGATGGCGGAGCGCGAGGGCGTCGACGTCCGGTACTACTCGGTGATCTACCAGGCCATCGAGGAGATCGAGGCGGCCCTCAAGGGCATGCTCAAGCCGGAGTACGAAGAGGTCGAGCTCGGCACGGCGGAGATCCGCGAGGTCTTCAAGTCGTCCAAGCTGGGCAACATCGCCGGTGTGCTCGTCCGGTCCGGCGAGGTCAAGCGCAACACCAAGGCGCGCCTGCTGCGCGATGGCAAGGTCATCGCGGAGAGCCTCAACATCTCCGGTCTGCGTCGCTTCAAGGACGATGTCACCGAGATCCGCGAAGGGTTCGAGGGCGGTATCAACCTCGGCAACTTCAACGACATCAAGGTCGACGACGTCATCGCGACGTACGAGATGCGCGAGAAGCCGCGCGCCTGATCCACTCGGATCCACGCGGCAGCAGGTTCGGGGCCGGTCGGCGGAGCTTATTTCCGTCGATCGGCCCCGGCCGTTGCGTGTACGGTCTTTGTATCGGCGTCACGTCAGTCGCGCCCATACGAACCCGAACCGGCGGGACATCCGGACACACATGTATGTGGGGACTCTGTCCTTCGATCTGCTCCTCGGCGACGTTCACTCGCTGAAGGAGAAACGCTCCCTGGTCCGTCCGATCGTGGCCGAACTCATGCGCAAATACGCGGTGAGTGCGGCGGAGACGGGGAACCAGGACCTCCACCGCCGGGCCGAGATCGGGCTCGCGGTGGTCTCCGGGGACACGGCACACCTCTCCGACGTACTGGACCGCTGCGAGCGTCTGGTCGCCGGGCGGCCCGAGGTGGAACTGCTCTCGGTTCGACGCAGGCTCCACAGCGACGAAGACTGAAGCAACAAGCGAGACAGTTACTAAGGAGACGGACCAGTGGCCGACAACGCGCGTGCCAAGAGGCTGGCGGACCTCATCCGAGAGGTGGTGGCCAAGAAGCTGCAGCGCGGGATCAAGGACCCGCGGCTCGGTACCCACGTCACCATCACGGACACCCGCGTCACGGGTGACCTGCGGGAAGCGACCGTCTTCTACACGGTGTACGGGGACGACGAGGAGCGCGCCGAGGCGGCGGCCGGGCTGGAGAGCGCCAAGGGCGTCCTGCGGTCCGCGGTCGGCGCGGCGGCCGGTGTGAAGTTCACGCCGACGCTCACCTTCGTCGCGGACGCTCTCCCGGACAACGCCAAGACGATCGAGGACCTCCTCGACAAGGCGCGGCAGTCCGACGAGAAGGTGCGCGAGACGTCCGCGGGCGCCACGTTCGCCGGCGGGGCGGACCCGTACCGAAAGCCGGAGGCCGACGACGACACGGCCGACGACGAGACGGACGGCGACGCCTGAGCATGTCCGACCGCACCCCTCCGCCCGACGGGCTTGTCATCGTCGACAAGCCGTCGGGCTTCACTTCGCACGACGTCGTGGCCAAGATGCGCGGGATCGCCAAGACCCGCCGCGTCGGCCACGCGGGCACCCTCGACCCGATGGCGACGGGCGTGCTCGTGCTCGGCGTCGAGCGGGCCACCAAGCTCCTCGGCCACCTCGCGCTGACCGAGAAGGAGTACCTGGGCACCATCCGCCTGGGCCAGGACACGCTGACCGACGACGCGGAGGGCGAGATCACCTCGTCCACCGACGCGTCCGGGGTCCGGCGCGAGGCCGTCGACGCGGGCATCGCCAAGCTGACCGGCGCCATCATGCAGGTGCCGTCCAAGGTCAGCGCCATCAAGATCAAGGGCGTACGCAGCTACAAGCGGGCCCGGGACGGCGAGGACTTCGAGATCCCGGCGCGGCCGGTCACGGTCTCGTCGTTCGCCGTGTACGACATCAGGGACGCGGTCGCCGAGGACGGTACGCCCGTACTCGACCTGGTCGTCTCCGTGGTGTGCTCCTCCGGCACCTACATCCGGGCGCTCGCCCGGGACCTGGGCGCCGACCTCGGCGTGGGCGGGCACCTGACCGCGCTGCGCCGCACCCGCGTCGGCCCCTACAAGCTCGACTCGGCGCGCACGCTGGACCAGCACCAGAAGGAGCTGACCGTGCTGCCCGTGGCCGAGGCCGCCGCTGCCGCGTTCCCCCGCTGGGACGTGGACGAGCGCCGCGCGAAGCTGCTCCTGAACGGCGTGCGGCTCGAGATGCCCGGGGAGTACGCGGGCCGGGGACCCATCGGCGTGTTCGACGCGGCCGGTCGACTCCTCGCGCTCGTCGAGGAGTCGAAGGGCAAGGCCAAGAGCCTGGCCGTCTTCGCCTGAGACCCCGCTTTCACGAGTGGAGCGGCGGCCTGCCCGGTTCGCGGGTGGCCGCCGCTCCACGTTCCCCCTTGTTTCCCCCTTCAAGGGTCTATCCGCCACGCCGCCGGGTTCACTCCTTCGGGCAGGCGCTCGGAGTGATACGGGGGAGCGGAAGGGGGCGCGTTGGCCCCGGGTCCTGTCCAGCTGATCACCGGACGCCTACCGTCGGACATTCGGGGCGTAACGGAGAGCGGCGGGAGGGGCGCGGCATGGTGGATCCGCCTCTGGTACGGATCTGTGATCTGGCCGGGCGGCCACGCGGGGCGGGGTTCGTCGCGGACGACCAAGGAACGGTCGTCACCAGCCATGAGGCGGTGGACGGGCTCGGCCGCGTGGTGCTGCACGCGCCGGGCGGTGAGACCTGTCTGGTGGGACCCGAGTCGGTCGTCGAGCTGCCCGCGGTGGACCTCGCGCTCATCCGCACGGATGGCCTCGGCGTCGCGCCGCTGCCCGTCGGATCCGGCCCGGCCGGGGAGCCGGGGGCGTATCTGCGGATCGCCGCCGGCGGCTGGCGCGAGGCCCGGGTGCTCGGGCACGTGGACGTGACGTACACCGCCACCGACCGCCTCCATCCGGTGCGGGGCGCGATGGAGCTGGCGGTCGGGACGGCCGGGGCGGACGCGCTGCGGCTCGGCGGCGGGGCCGCGGGCGGGCCCGTCCTGGACGCCGGGACCGGCGCCGTCGTCGCGGTCCTCGGGACCGCGCTGCGGGCCGGGCGCCAGGCGGCCGGATTCGCGGTGCCGCTGCGCGCGGCGGCGGCCGTCGAGCCGCGCCTCGCCGCACTGCTGACCCGGGGCGACGCCACCGTGCCCGCGTACGGCCCCGATCTGAACCTCGCCGGGGTGCTGCACCTGACCGCCGTCTCGGTGGGCAGTGACGGGCCCGCGCCCGCGGACGCCGAGCCGGTCGAACGGCCCGATGTCGTCAAGGAGTTGGCGGAGTTCACCGTCGGCGGGGCGTCCGTGCTCGCCCTCGTCGGGGACCCGGGCTGCGGCCGTACGACCGAACTGGCGTCCCTCGCCGCGCGGCGGGCCCGGGGCGAGAGCGCCGCGCCGACCCTCTGGCTGCGCGGCGCCGATCTGCGGGGCGACGACACCTCGGTGACCGACGCCGTGGGCCGCGCCCTGGAGCGGGCCGGGCGGATCGTCGCGGCGTCCCGCCGCACCGAGCCCGGCGCGCTGGGGGACATCTCGCCGGAGCGTGTCGCCGAGGTGGCCCGCGCCGCGGGTCAGCCGCTCGTGCTGCTGCTCGACGGGCCCGAGGAGATGCCGCCCGTACTCGCGCACCGGCTCGCCCTGTGGTCGCGGGAGACCGAGCGGTGGCTGACGGCGTCCGGGGTGCGGCTCGTCGTGGCGTGCCGTGGGGAGTACTGGGAGCAGGCCGGGCCGCTGTTCGGTGCCGGTGTCCTGCACGGGCGGCCCGGGCGGCTGCCCGCGTGCGTACGGATCGGCGAACTGACGGCCGGGCAGGCGCGGACGGCGCGCGAGCGGTTCGGGATCCCCGAGGGCGCCCTCGCGCCGGCGGACGCGGGGCACCCGCTCGCGCTGCGGCTGCTGAGCGAGGTCCGGGCGGCGCTGCCCGCGGACGTGCCCGGCTGTCCCGACCGCGACGAGGTGTTCGCGGCCTACCTGGATCTGATGTGCCTGCGCGTCGCGGTGCGGCTCGCCGCCGCCGGCGGAGTGCGGGGGAGCGGCGTGCGGCGGCTCGCGGCGCAGGTGTCGGGGCAACTGCACGAGGCCGCGCGGCGCAGCCTGGGCCCGGGACAGGGGGAGCTGGACCGTAAGACGTTCGAGGAGCTGTTCCCCTGGGGCGCGCGCGGCGGGGTGAGCGGCTGGGCGTCGGCCGTCCTCGCGGAGGGCGTCCTCGTGCCCGCGGGCGGCGGGTACCGGTTCGCACACGAAGAAGTGGCCGACTGGATCCAGGGCACGCATCTGCATCTGGACGCGGCGCTGGACGCGCTGGTCTTCCGGCGGCGCGGCGGCGGATCGGTGCCGGTGCCGCGGCACCGGGCGGGACCCGTGGTGCGGGCGCTGCTGGCGGTCGAGCGACAGGAGGGGCCGGAGGAACTCGCCGACCGCCTGCGGGAGTTGACCGCCTGGTTCGAGCCGCCCGAGGAGACGGGAAGCGCGGGCGAAGCGGGCTGGTGGGCCGGGCATCTCGTCAGCGAGGTGCTGCTGCGCGTCCGTGACGCCGGCGCCTATCTGCCCGAACTGGAGACACTCGCCGACCGCGGAGCCTTCGGACCCTGGTTCTGGACCGCGCTGCCCGTGGACGACGACCTCCGGTTCGAGCTGCTTCGGCGCCTCGTCGTGCACGACGAGCCGGAGCCCGGCGGCCGGTATCTCGACGCCGTCGCCGCATCCCTGGCCGCCGAGCCGGGACGGGCGCACCGGCGGCTGACCCGGTGGTTCGACGACGAGCGGCCGCTGCCCGCGCTGCCCGACGCCACCGTGGCGACCGCCGCGCAGGCCCTGCTGCATACCCATCGCCGCCGGGCCGTCGACGACCTCGTCGAGGCGCTCGTCGACTGCGCCCATCCGCGGGCCGACGAACTGCTCGCCGTCCTCGCCGACGAGGAGCCCTCCGCGCTGTGCCGGGCCGTCGACCGGTGGGCGCGCGACGACCGGCCCGCCCGGCACGTGGCAGCCGGTGCCTACGGACTGCGCGCTGCCGCCGGGGTGACGGCCGACGCCGACCGGGGACTGCTGCGGCACGCCGCGCTCGCCCTGCTGGCCCGCCCTTCCGACTGCACGCCGCACGGTGCCGCGCTCGCCCTCCTCGTCCAGGATCCGCAGTCGCGCTCCGGGTACCTGGCGCAGGCCTTGCAGCGGTTCGCCGCCGGGGATCCGCAGCTGCCCGCCTCGGCGCTCGCCCCGGCCCTCGCCACGCACCCGGAAGCGGTGTTCGCGGCGTTCCGGGCCCGGCTCGCGGAACCGGGGCCAGGCGTCGGGGAGCTGCTGCGCACCCTCGCCGACGTCACGACGCCCGGCCTGGACCAGCGCGCCGCCGCGCTCGTCGCGGAGTACACGCGTGCCGTACCGGAGAGAGCCGCCGGAGACGTGGCGGCCTTCGTCGACCGGCGCCTGGAGCAGGGGCCCGCCGCGCACGCCGTACTGTTCCCGCTCGTCGAGGGGCTGCTGCGGTCCGGGCCGCCGGACGTCCGCGCCGCGCTCGCGCCCGTCCTCGCCACGCCCGGCACAGCCGCCTCGCACGAGCCGCGGGCCGAACTCCTCGACCTCCTGCTCGGACAGGAACGGGAGCCGGCCGTCCTGGACGCCGTGCTGAGCGCCGCCGCCTGGAGCACGGTGCGGCGCGGGCAGCCCCGGACGCGCGAGCTGGTGCACCGTACGGGGGTCCTGCTCGTCCGCACCCCCGAAGGCGCCGCCTGCTTCGACCGGCGCCTGGTGGAACTGGCGCGGACCGTGCCCGGGTTCGCCACGCCGGTGTCCCGCTGGCTCGCGGCCGCACCCCAGGAGTGGGCGGCGCTGGTCGGACCGAGCGCCCGCCGGATGATCGAGAACCTGGCGGGGGTACGGGTACCGGCCTGAGCCCGCCCGATGACGGACGCGGGCGGTCGGCATGGCACTCTTAGACCTGCGTAATCGGCAAGGGACGTGGAGAGCGACGGGACCACCGAGAGCGCAGAGACGGATTCGTCGTACACAGGTTTGCGAGGAGCAATCACCGTGCAGCGCTGGCGTGGCTTGGAGGACATCCCCCAGGACTGGGGGCGCAGCGTCGTCACCATCGGCTCCTACGACGGGGTGCACCGCGGGCACCAGTTGATCATCGGGCGGGCCGTGGAGCGGGCGCGTGAGCTGGGCCTCCCGGCGGTCGTCGTCACCTTCGACCCGCACCCGAGCGAGGTCGTGCGCCCCGGCTCGCACCCGCCGCTGCTCGCGCCCCACCACCGGCGCGCCGAGCTGATGGCCGACCTCGGCGTCGATGCCGTACTGATCCTCCCCTTCACCACCGAGTTCTCGAAGCTGTCGCCCGCCGACTTCGTGGCGAAGGTCCTCGTCGACAAGCTGCACGCGCGCGTCGTCGTCGAGGGCCCCAACTTCCGCTTCGGCCACAAGGCCGCGGGCAACGTCGACTTCCTCGCCGAGCAGGGCGGAACGTACGACTTCGAGGTCGAGGTCGTCGACCTGTACGTGAGCGGCGCGGCGGGCGGCGGGCAGCCCTTCTCCTCCACCCTGACCCGACGGCTGGTCGCCGAGGGCGATGTGGAGGGGGCCCGCGAGATCCTCGGCCGGCCGCACCGCGTCGAGGGCGTCGTCGTGCGCGGCGCGCAGCGCGGGCGCGAGCTCGGCTTCCCCACCGCCAACGTGGAGACGCTGCCGCACACCGCGATCCCGGCGGACGGCGTCTACGCCGGATGGCTGCACGTCAACGGCGAGGCGATGCCGGCGGCGATCTCCGTCGGGACGAACCCCCAGTTCGACGGCACGGAGCGAACCGTCGAGGCGTACGCCATCGACCGGGTGGGCCTCGACCTGTACGGGCTGCACGTGGCCGTGGACTTTCTGGCGTTCGTGCGCGGCATGACGAAGTTCGAGTCCCTCGACGAACTCATCGAGGCCATCGCGAACGACGTGAAGCGCTCCCGCGAGCTCATCGAGACCTACCAGGCTTGAGACATGCCCAGGTGTCGCAGGTCACATCTGGGCATGTCACAAACGGGCCCGCCCGACCCGTCTCGTTGGTGAAAGCACTCACCACGGCACAGGGAGCCCGTCATGGAAGCTCGTCTCAACGTGTTCGCCAGCCAGTCCGCCACCGGGTTCGTGAAGCGTTTCATCGCGGCGAACATGCCGATCGTGGAATCCGGCATCCCCGCCGCGACGCAGGAACTGGTGAAGATCCGCGCCAGCCAGATCAACGGCTGCGCGGGCTGTCTCGACATGCACACCAAGGAGGCCGCGGCGGCGGGGGAGACCTCGCTGCGGCTCAACCTGATCGCCGCCTGGCGCGAGGCCAAGGTGTTCACCGACGCCGAGCGCGCCGCCCTGGAAGTGACGGAGCAGGGTACGCGCCTCGCGGACGCGGCGGGCTGCGTCACGGACGAGGCCTGGGCGAACGCCGCGAAGCACTATGACGAGGAGCAGCTCGGGGCGCTGGTGTGCCTGATCGCGAGCATCAACGCGTTCAACCGTCTGAACGTCATCACGCAGCAGCCTGCCGGCGATTACCAGGTCGGTCAGGCGGCGGCGTTCCATAAGGGCTGAGGCGTTCTGGTTGGGGGGCGGGTGCGGGCCGGCGCGGGGTGGTGCGTGGTCGGGTGCGGGCCGGCGCGGGGTGGCGCGTGGTCGGGTGCGGGCCGGTGGGGGCCGGTCGCGCAGTTCCCCGCGCCCCTGAAAGCAGCGACTTCGTCGCGCTTTCCCCTGAAGGCTTGCGGCTTCGCCGCAGCCTTCGCCCCTGGAGATGGCGCACGTAGTGCGCATCTCCAGGGGCGCGGGGAACTGCGCGACCAGCCACGACGCGACCCGCACCCGCCCCCCAACCAACACCCCGCAGACGCTAAGGCGCACCCTCCGCAACACGCACCCGCGCCCAATGACAGGCCACCTGCGACCCACCCCCACCCGACAACACGGGCAGATCCACGGTCCGGCACGCGTCGGAGACCCCGGCCCGGTCAGCCTCGCCCGCGGCCAGCACCTGGCACCGCGCATGGAACCGGCACCCGTCAGGAATCCGCGACGGATCCGGCGGCTCCCCGGTGAGCACGACCGGCTCACCCGGCGCCTCCGGAAGCACCGACAACAGCGCCTGCGTGTAGGGGTGTCGGGGCGAGGTCAGCACCTCCTCCACGGCCCCCGTCTCCACAATCCGCCCCAGATACATCACCGCCACCCGGTCCGCGATGTTCCAGGCAAGCCCCAGATCGTGCGTGACGACCAGCGCGGACAGCCCCAGCTCGTCGCGGAGCCGCAGCAGAAGCGCCAGAATCTCACCCCGCACGGACGCGTCCAGCGAAGCGACCGGCTCGTCCGCCACGATGAGTTCGGGCTCCAGGACCAGCGCGCCCGCGATGACGACGCGCTGGCGCTGCCCGCCGGACAGTTCGTGCGGATAGCGCAGGAAGAACCGCTCGGGGGGCCGGAGACCCGCCCGGGACAGTGCGTTGGCGACGGCCTCGCGTTCGTCACCGCCGTACCCGTGAATGCGCAGGCCCTCCGCCACCGCGTCGTACACGGTGTGCCGGGGGTTGAGCGACCCGCTGGGGTCCTGAAGCACGAGCTGCACCCGCTTGCGGTACGCCTTCAGCGCGCGGGATCCGTAGTTCAGCGGCTCACCGGCGAACGTGACCTGCCCCGCCGTCGGCCGTTCGAGCCCGAGCAGTGTGCGCGCCAGGCTCGTCTTGCCGCAGCCCGACTCACCCACCAGGGCCACGATCTCGCCCGGCGCGATGTCCAGGTCGACCCCGTCCACGGCCCGCGCCTCGGGGGCACCGCGCCGGCCCGGGAACGTCACCTTCAACTGGTCCGCGGACAACAGGGTCCGGGTCTCCGTCACAGCGTTCCCCGTCATGCCGTGGTGCTCCTTGCCTCGACGTCCAGCGCCTCTGCCCCGCCGTCCGATACGTGTACACAGGCCGCCCGGCGCCCGGCCCCCGCGTCCCGCAGCGGCTGGTCCTCGACCGCGCAGACATCGAGCGCCACCGGGCAGCGCGGGTGGAACGTGCAGCCCGAGGGCAGCGCCGACGGGTCCGGCGGATCGCCGGGCAGGCCGCGCGGCGCGAACCGGGACGCCGGGTCACCGATCGTCGGGAACGCGGCCGAGAGAGCGTTGCCGTACGGGTGCAGCGCGTTCTCGTAGACCTGCGCCGCCGGGCCCTCCTCCACGACGCGGCCCGCGTACATCACCGCGAGCCGGTCGCAGGTGTCGGAGAGGACCGCCAAGTCGTGGCTGATCATGATGAGCCCGAGATCCTGCTCCGTCACCAACTGCTCGATGAGGCGCAGGATCTGGGCCTGGATCATCACGTCCAGGGCCGTCGTCGGCTCGTCGGCGATGATCAGCTCCGGATCGCAGGCGAGCGCCATCGCGATCATCACGCGCTGGCGCTGACCGCCGGAGAGCTCATGCGGATACGCCGCCGCGCGCGCCGCCGGCAGTCCTACGTGTTCGAGGAGCTCGGCGACCTTCTTCTTCGCCCCGGCCTGCGTCGCCTTCTTGTGCAGCAGGATCGGCTCGGCGATCTGGTCGCCGACGCGGTGCACGGCGTTGAGCGAGTGCATCGCGCCCTGGAAGACGATGGAGGCACCGGCCCAGCGCACCGCGCGGACCCGGCCCCACTTCATCGCCAGGATGTCCTCCCCGTTGAGCAGGATCTCGCCGGTGACCTTCGTCCCGGCGGGCAGCAGCCGTAGCAGGGCGAGTGCCAAGGTCGACTTACCGCAGCCGGACTCGCCCGCGATGCCGAGCTTGCTGCCCGCCTCGACGGACAGGTTCACGCCGCGTACGGCCTGCGCCCCGCCCGCGTACGTCACCGTCAGGTCGTTCACCTGAAGCAGTGTCATGACCGGGCCCCCAGTTTCGGGTTGAGGACGGACTCGATGGCGCGCCCGCACAGCGTGAAGGCGAGCGCCACGACGGCGATCGCGATGCCGGGCGGGGCCAGGTACCACCAGTCGCCCGCGCTGACGGCGCCCGCCTCGCGTGCGTCCTGGAGCATGCCGCCCCACGAGGTGATCGTCGGGTCCGAGAGGCCCAGGAAGGCGAGGGTCGCCTCCGTCAGGATCGCGGACGAGATGATCATCGTGGTCTGGGCGAGGACCAGCGGCATCACGTTCGGCAGGACGTGCCGGGTCATGATGTGGCCGTGGCCGCCGCCGAGCGCGCGGGAGCGCTCGATGTACGGGCGGGACTCCACGGCCAGGGTCTGGGCGCGCACGAGCCGGGCCGTCGTCGGCCAGGTCGTCACGCCGATCGCGATGATCACCGTCCACATGGAGCGGTCCATCACCGTGGCGAGCGCGATGGCCAGGACCAGCGTCGGCATCACCAGGAACCAGTCCGTGATGCGCATGAGCACGGTCGAGTACCAGCCGCGGAAGTGCCCCGCGACGATCCCGATGACCGTGCCGATCGCCACGCACAGGAACGCCGCGAGCAGGCCCACGGTGAGCGAGACGCGAGCCCCGTACACCAGGAGCGCGAGCACGCTGCGGCCGAACTGGTCGGTGCCGAGCGGGAATTCGCCGCTCGGGCCTTCCAGCGGGCCGCCGGGCGCGTCCGTCACGCTCTGCGAGTCCGCGCCGACCAAGACCGGTGCGAACACGGCGATGAGCGCGATCAGGATGAGCAGGCCGAGGCCCCACAGTCCGCCGCGGTGGGCGCGGTACGAGCGCCAGAAGCGGGCCAGGGACTGGCGTTTGCGGGCCCGTGCGAGCGCCCGCGGATTGCCCGTCTCGGTGACGGGAGCGGTCTCGGTCGTCATCGGCCCACCCTCGGGTCGAGCAGCGGATAGAGGATGTCGGCGAGGGTGTTCGCGAGGATCACCGCAGTGGCGAAGACGAAGAACAGGCCCTGGACGAGCGGGAGGTCGGGCACGGACAGGGCCGAGTAGAAGAGGCCGCCGAGGCCCGGCCAGGAGAAGACCGTCTCGACGAGGATCTGCCCTGCGACGACGTGCCCGAGGTTCACGAACATCAGCGTGAACGTGGGCAGCATCGCGTTCGGCACCGCGTGCTTGCGGCGCACCACGTCGTCCCGCAGCCCCTTGGCGCGCGCCGTCGTCAGATAGTCGCTGCCCATCTCGTCGAGGAGCGAGGAGCGCATGACGAGCAGCGTCTGCGCGTACCCGACCGCGACGAGCGTGATCACGGGGAGGATCAGATGGTGGGCCACGTCGATGACGTACGCGAATCCCGTCTCGCCGCCCGATTCGAGGCCGCCGGTCGGGAACATGCCGGGGATCGGACCGATGCCCACCGAGAAGACGATGATCAGCAGCAGGCCCAGCCAGAACGACGGGACCGAGTAGAGGGTCAGCGCGAACGCCGTGTTGAAGCGGTCGCTGCGCGAACCGTTGCGCCACGCCGTGCGCGTGCCCAGCCAGATGCCGAGCAGCGAGTACAGCACGTACGCCGTGCCGGTCAGCAGGAGCGTCGCCGGGAGCGCGTCGGCGATCTTGTCGATGACGGGGGTGTGGAACTGGTACGAGGTGCCGAAGTCGCCGGTGAGCGCGTCCCCGATGTACGACGTGAACTGCTTCCACATCGGCTGGTCGAGGCCGAACTGGTGGCGCAGGTTCTCCAGTTGCTGCTCGGAGACCCGCTTGCCGCCGGTCATCTGCTTGACCGGGTCGCTCGGGATGAGACGGAAGAGGAAGAAGCTGGTCACGAGGACGGCGAAGAGCGAGACGATCGCGCCCGCGATCTTCGCCGCCGCGTACTGGAGGTACGCCTTGGTGTTGCGGGCCCGTGGGCCGTGGGCGCCCGACGTCGCTCCGGCCGGGGAGGCCGGAGCGCCGTCGGGCGCTTCCTCGGACTGCACGAGCGCAGGAGTGCTGTCAGCTGTCATGGTTCATGCGAACTCTCGTTACTCGTGCGGGTGGTGACCGCTCGTAGGAGCCGTTGAGGGGGTCCTGCTACTCGCGGTCGTCCGCCGTGGTCCTTCGCCGCATGGCGAAGAAGACGCCCCCGCCGATGACGACGAGCGCGGCGACGACGATCCCGATCACGATGCCGGTGGAGGGACCGGAGGAGTCCGAGTCGCTGCTGGACGCGGACGCCGGTTCGGCCGACCACCAGCTCCAGTACCCGTCCTGGCCGTAGATGTTGCCGGCCGCGGTGGGCATGGTCTGGATGGACTTGATCTGGTCCGTGCGGTACGCCTCGACCGCGTTCGGGTAGGCCATGACATTCATGTACCCGGAGTCGTACAGCCACGACTCCATCTGCTTGACATAACCGGCGCGCTTGGCGGTGTCGTACTCGGCGAGCTGCTTGTCGTAGAGCTCGTCGTACGTCTTGTCGCAGATGCCGTTGTCGGTCGCCGCCGTCTCCCGCGCCTTGGTGGGCAGGGCGGCACAGGTGTGGATGCCGAGGACGAAGTCCGGGTCCGGGTTGACCGACCAGCCGTCGAAGGCGAGGTCGTACTCACCCGCGTACCAGGGCACCGAGACGTCGTCGACGCAGTTGAGCTTCAGGCCGACGCCGATCTTGCCCCACCACTCCTTCAGGTACTTGCCGACCGCCTTGTCGTTCGGGTCGGTCGCGTGGCACAGCATGCGCAGGTCGAGCGGCTTGCCGTCCTTGCCGACGCGCTTACCGTCCTTGAGCGGGTAGCCCGCCTCGTCGAGCATCTTGCCCGCGGCCGTCGCGTCGTACGTCAGCTTCTGGGAGTCCGAGGGCTTCCAGAAGTACTCCGAGAAGCGCGGCGGGATGTAGCCCTCGCCCTGTACGGCGTGGCCCTGGAAGACCTTGTCGACGATGGTCTTGGTGTCGACCGCGCGGAACAGCGCCTGGCGCACCTTCTGGTCGAGCAGCGCCTTGTTGCCGTCGCCGAACTTCTTGCCGTCCTTGGTCTGCCAGCCAGGATTGACCGCGATGGCGTAGAAGCGGCGGCCCGGACCCTCGTTGACCTTGATGTTCTTCTCGCCCTTGAGGGATGCCGCCTGAGCGGGCGTCAGGGCGGGGGAACCGGCGACGAAGGAGACCTCACCCTTGCGCAGGGCCGCGACCGCCGCGTCCTGGTCCTTGTACGTCTTGAAGACGATCTCGTCGAACTGCGGCGTCTTCGACTTGCGCCAGAAGTCCTTGTTGACCTTCAGCTTCACGTACTGGTCGGTCTTGTACTCGGTCAGCACGAACGGGCCGTTGCCGACGATCGGGAACGTCTCGTCGTTGTTGAACTTCGCGTAGTCCTTGACGTCCTTCCAGATGTGCTCCGGCACGATCGGGATGTCGAGGGCCGTCATGGTCGCCTGTGGCGTCTTCAGCTCGACGACGAGCTGGGTGTCGCTCGGCGCCGTGACCTTCTTGAAGTTGCTGACGAACGAGCCGTTGGCCGTCGCCGCGCCCTCGTCGGTCATCATCTTGTTGAACGTGAAGGCCGCGTCCTTGGCCGTCGCCTTCTGGCCGTCCGACCACTTCGAATTCGACCGAATGGTGTACGTCCACGTCAACTTGTCGGACGAGGATTCCCACTTGGTGGCGAAGCCCGGGACTACGTGATTGTCCTTCGGGTCGTAGTTGGTCAGGAATTCGTTCGTCAGGCGCAGGATGCTCGTGCTGAGCAGGCGCTGCGCCAGGAACGGGCTCAGCGAGTCGACGCTCTGCGCGACCGCCACCGTGAGGGTCTTCTTACCGCCGTCGGCCTTGGCCTCGGCCTGCTGGGGAGCCGGGTTGAGCGGTGTGGCCAGGCCCGCGGTCAGAGTGAAGGCGGCGGCACCGGCCGCGAGGAAGAGCCGGACGCCGCGGCGCCCGGCATGTGCCGTTCTGTGGTGCTGATCTTGCTGAGCCGTTGTATCCATCGGTCGGGGACCTCACGCATCGCTCGCACAGCATGGCTGGACTTGAGTTTTCGAGTGGAATGAAGTGTTGGTTTACCAGCGGCAGTTGACGCACGTCAACGGCAGGTGAACCCCATGTGGCCTGCGGAAATAACGAGTTGACCTGCATTTCACGCACATTGGTCGAGACCTTTGACGCTTTGCAGGCCAGGGAGTGGCGCCCCTAACGCGGTGGTACGCGCCGGTACACGCGAAAGGCCCGCACCGTCCAATGGTGCGGGCCTTTCGGCGAGTTGCTCCTACTGCTGCGGCGGTTGCTGCCACCCGGGCGGCGGTCCGGCCTGCTGCGGGGGCTGCCCGGGCTGCTGATGCGCCTGCGGCGGAGGCGGCGGGACCTGCCAGCCCGGCTGCGGACCCGGCTGCTGCGGCTGGCCCTGCGGCTGCGGCGGCGCTCCCTGCGGCGGGTAGGGCGCGGGCGGCTGCTGGCCCGGGTAGGGCTGCTGACCGGGGTGGGGCTGCTGGCCCGGGTACGGCTGCCCCTCCGGGTACGGCTGCTGGCCGCCCGGCATCGGCGGGGCCATGGTGGGCGGCGGGTTGCCGTCCGAGGTCCACAGACCCTGCTGCTGCTGGGCGCGCGAGAAGTCCTCGGCGACCATCGCGGAGAGGTTGAAGTACGCCTCCCGCACCTTCGGCCGCATCATGTCGAGGTCGACCTCGGCGCCGGCCGCGAGGTGCTCGTCGAACGGGACCACGACGACACCGCGGCAGCGCGTCTCGAAGTGGCTGACGATGTCCTCCACCTTGATCATCTTGCCGGTCTCACGGACGCCCGAGATGACCGTGATGGAACGCGAGACCAGATCGGCGTAACCGTGCGCGGAGAGCCAGTCCAGGGTCGTACTGGCGCTGCTCGCGCCGTCCACCGACGGGGTCGAGATGATGATCAACTGGTCGGCCAGGTCGAGCACTCCGCGCATCGCGGAGTACAGCAGACCCGTACCGGAGTCGGTCAGGATGATCGGGTACTGCTTGCCGAGCACGTCGATGGCGCTGCGGTAGTCCTCGTCGTTGAACGTCGTCGAGACCGCCGGGTCCACGTCGTTCGCGATGATCTCCAGGCCGGACGGCGCCTGCGAGGTGAACCGCCGGATGTCCATGTACGAGTGCAGATGCGGGATCGACTGCACCAGGTCACGGATGGTCGCGCCGGTCTCGCGGCGCACACGGCGACCGAGCGTGCCCGCGTCCGGGTTGGCGTCGATCGCGAGGATCTTGTCCTGCCGCTCGGTCGCGAGCGTGGAGCCGAGCGCCGTGGTCGTGGTCGTCTTGCCGACGCCGCCCTTGAGGCTGATCACGGCGATCCGGTAGCAGGACAGGACCGGCGTGCGGATCAGCTCCAACTTCCGCTGCCGCTCGGCCTCCTCCTTCTTGCCGCCGAGCTTGAAGCGCGCGTTGCCGCCGCCGGGGCGGGTGCTCTTCGCCTTCTGCCGCTTGTTGTTCAGCAGCCGGTCGGCGGAGAGCTCCACGGCCGCCGTGTAACCGAGCGGGGCGCCACCGACGTTCGTGGGCTGACGCTGGTCGTGCTGCACCGGCTGCGGCCAGGCGGCACCCGTACGCGGGTCCGTCGACGGGGGCGGCTGCGGAGCGCCGTACGGGGGCTGCGGGGCGGGCTGCTGCGGGCCCGGCTGGGGCTGCTGACCCTGCTGGCCCGGCTGGGGCTGCTGCGGCGGGAAGCCGTAGCCGGCGGGCTGCTGCGGAGCCTGCGGCGGCTGGGCCTGGGGGTAGGGCTGCTGCTGGGGGAAGCCGTAACCGGGCTGCGGGGCGGGGGCCTGGGGAGCGGGCTGGCCCTGGGCCTGCGGCTGGGGCTGCGCCTGCTGCTGGGGGAAGCCGTAACCGGGCTGCGCCTGCGGCTGCGGGAAGCCGTAACCCGGCTGCGGGGCAGGGGCGTTCGGCATGGGCCGGCCCTGCGCTGGGGGCTGCGCCTGCGGCTGGGGCTGCGGCTGAGCCGGGGGCTGGGGGAAGCCGTAGCCGCTCTGGGCCGGGGCCTGCTGGGGCGCGGTCGGACCGGGCGCCGCTGCGGCGGGCTGCCCGGGCCACGCGTTCGGCGCGGCGGGCGGCTGCTGCTGCGCCGCCGGGGCCGTGGGGTCCGTCCACTGCTGCGCGGCGGGCGGCGCGGCCGGCTGGAAGGCGGGCGGCAGCGGGGGGACTCCGCCGTCCGGAGCGGGCGGGGGAGTCCATGCCTCGGCGGGGGTGGTCGGCGTACCCGGTGCGCTCGGTGTGCCTGGAGCGCTCGGTGTACCCGGTACGTCGGCGGGGGCCGTGGGGGCGGCTTCGGGGGCCGGGGCCGGGGCGGCGGCAGCGTCGGGTGCGGCCGGGGTGGCGGCGGACTCGGGCTCGTCGTTCCCAGCAGCGGCGGTCGGGGTGGCCGGGGCGGCGGCGGTGGCGTTTTCCGGGGAGTCCGGGGCCGTCTCCGGCGCGGTGCCCTCACCGGCCGGGGTGTCCGCTCCCGGCTCAACAGACGCGGCGGGATCGGCGGACGCGGCATCCGCTTCCAGCTCACCGGAAGCGGCGGGGGCGCCGGAAGCGCCGTGCGTGTCCACCCAGGACCGCGGCGACTGCTCGGCGTCGCCGCCCTGAGCGGCAGTGGGATCGGCGGCGGCGGGGTCGGCACCGGCACCGGCAGCGGCATCGAGGCCGGACGGGTCCGCCGCGGCGTCCTGGCCCGGAGCCTGTCCTTGCGCCTGCCCCTGCGCCGGGCCCTGCGCCTGTGCCTCGGGGGCGTTGTTCTGCTCACCGAGCGCGGCCAGCTCCGCGAACTCGCGCTTCAGCGCGGACGCGGAGAACTTCATGGTCGCGCCGCTCTCCAGGTCCCCGCTCCCGGAACCGAAGTCCGGCTCGGGGGCGACGGGTGGGGCGACGGGCGGTGCCGGAGCCGGGACCGGCGGGACGGGCGCTGGGGCAGGGGCCGGCGGCACCGGGGGCGCGGGCGGCTCGGGAGCGGCCGGCGCGTTCTGCGTGTACCAGGCCGGAGGGGCGTAGTCGATGGTGAACTCGCCCGTCATCTCGACACTGGACTCCGCGTCGGACTGATCATCGACGGGTGAATCCCAGCCCCCGCGGATACCGTCCCGATCGCTGTTCACAATGCCTCCTGGTGTGGTCGAGCACCCTCGTGTCGTGCGGGGGGCCGACCGTTCCTGTCGATCCGCCGGGCTGACCCCCTGGCCCCTTGACGTCCGCGGCACCCGCACACGAGTACTCACAACACGTCCTGCCCCAGCCTAATCACGAAAACCACGTGCACGGCAGGCCCGTCCACCCCGTCGCGGATGTCCGCTGCGTCACGTAAGGCCCGAGAGCACCCACGCCCGCACCGGACGTACACCAAAACGTGACGAACGAGCACCGCCCGGCGCCGACAAATGTCCGGATCGTGCGGAAAATGGCCGTAGTTCGCGGTGTGTGCGCCCACATCCCCGCCCGGGCGGCGACGCGCGCGCACGGCTCAGTCCATGCGGCGTGCGGTTCCCAACAATCCGGTCTCGGCGTCCGTCGCCTGCGTCATCACGTACTGCCGGTCGCGGTCGGTGCACCACAGGGTCACGCCGTCGGCGAGCGTCGGCAGCGACTCGTACTCACCGCGCGGCAGCCCTATCACGCGCCCGATCTCGGTCGCCTCGTCCGGCGACACCCGCTGTACGCCCACGAGTCGGGCCTGCCGCATCAGACGCGGCGCGACCGGGCTCAGGTACGGCAGCAGCGTCAGCACCGACTGCCAGGGCGCGGAGGCGACCCGGCCGCGCGGCGGCCGCATGCCGCAGTCACGGATGACGAGCACGGGACCACCGGCCGAGGCACCCTGCGGCGGCACGCGCCCCACATCGTGCACGGTCATCCCTGACTGTCCGCCGCCGACCGCCTGCACGAGCTGCGCCCACTGCTGCGCGCGGCCCGTCTCCACGGCGACCCGCGCGCCCGTCGCGGCCGCCCGCAGCGCGAGCACCTGCGCCGTCCACAGACCGCCGATCAGCACGATGTCGTACGGCGTCGGGCGGTTGATGCCCATGACCGCCGGCTGGCCCTCGGCGTCCACACCGACGACCACACCGTCGTCCCCGATGGGCAGCGCCAGTGTGTCGAGCTGCTCGGGGGAGAGTGAATGCCGCTGGTGACGGGGCCCGAGCAGACCGAAGCCGGTCCGCAGCCGCTCACCGAGGTCGGGAATCTGGCTGGTCATGGCCATCAGCGGGCACCTCCGAGCGGCAGAGTGGCGAGAACGCCGGGCAGTTGCTCACGGTCGAGCCGGACGAGACCGGTGCGCACCTGGCGCGCGGCCCGCTCCAGGTCACGCCTGGCGGTGGTCAGCTCGCTGTCGCTGCGCCCCGTGATCCGCATGTGCCCGGCCATGGTGACGTCCTGCTGGTCGCCCTTGGACAGGGTCAGACTGAACGTCGTGGCGAGCGCCGGGACCGTCGTCAGCTGGGCGACGAGCTGCGGCAACGTCGCGCCCCCGGTGCCCAGTTGGGGCCAGCGCCGCACCCAGTACGTGGTGTGCCGGCGGTTGTCGCAGCGCCAGCTGCGCCCGGACTCCTCGGTGCGCCGCTGCGGCGCCTCGCTCCGCCCGGCCTGCGCGGTCACCATCGGGTTGGCGCACGCCGAGGTGGCGACCGCCGAGATCAGCTCTTCCTCGGTGAGCACGCTCGCCCGGAACCCGGCGCCGCTCAGCCGGCTCGACAGGTGCTCGGCGACGCGCGCCAGGCACTTCTGCGCCCCGACCACGCCGTCGCCACGAGCGGCCACGGCCTCCGGGCACAGCTCGGGGTCGAGCTTCAGCGCGATCCACGTGATGCGCACCGCGGGCGAACCGGTCTGCGCCTGCAACGGCGCGTAGTTGCTCACCGCCACCGACTGCTGCGGCAGGTGCAGCGCGGGCGCTGGCTGCGTGTGCAGCACGATCTGTGCCGACTCGAGCCGGATCCCGTCCACTTCGAGGGCGTCCCGCACCAGACCGATCGGCAGCGGTCTGCGGCTGCGCTCGGCGCGCAGCGCGGTGGCGTCGGACTCGACCTGAAGTACGGCGGTCAGGAAGCCGCCGTCCCCGACCATGCCGACCGGCCGCTGGTCACGGTCGTCCCCGCGGTTGTGGCTGTACGTGCGCAGGCTCGGGTCGCACTCGACGGCGGGCGCCAGGCCGGGCTCGGTCCCCGGCGGCACCGGAGTGCTCGCCGCGCTGCGCCGCCTGGACCGCATCGCGAGCACGGTGCCCAGCCACTCGGGCAGGGAGCGCCCCCGACGACGTACGAGAGCGAGCACCAACAGGATCGCGGCGGCGACTGCGGTCGCCATCATCGCGACCGTCCCCGCCACCCAGCCGCACACGACGAGGGCGGCGGCCAGCTCGATCATCACGAGCCGCTGCGCGCGGAACGAACCACCGCGGCCGGAGCGCGACTTCAGATGCGGAGTCACCGCCCCGCGGTACGGCGCCGGAGAGCCGGGGCCGGAAGGGGAATTGCGCGAGTTCTGTGCAGGGGTGTGTGACATCTGTGAAGGAGAGGGGGAGCCCTGCGGCGAACCCTGTCCAGAACGCTCACCCGATCGTGACCTCGATTGCGACCGCGATCGAGCCCGCGTTGCGGAAGCCATCACTCCAAACCCCCCGAACTCTCCCGAAATCCCATGCGCAAAGGCCCCTTGTAAAGGACCGGCGGGCCCCTTGGAAGGCCTCAGCACCCTACCCGTGCCACACGCACAACGTCGTAACAGGCATAGTAGGGGCCGGGTCTGACAGCCACGGCAGCCGTACGACAGTCGCTCGGCGGCCCGAGGCACACACAGTCGACACCGGTCGACCGAAGTCGGGGGACGCGCCCCCACGGCTCCGCACGGGGAGAGAGCGGACACAGATGGCATCACGGCGGGACGAACTCAACGCCTACACCTTCGCGAAGCGGCGCACTCTGGCGTCCTTCGTACAGCCTTCACCGTCGGGTTCGGAGGAGGGGGCGCCCAGGCCGCTACGGGCGGTACTGCCCGGCACGATCATGGGCGTGGTGATCCTGGCGGTCTTCGGCGGCATCGGCATGTTCAAGCCCACCGCGCCGAAGGGCTGGGACGCGACGGCGACGAACGTCATCGTCGCCAGCGACTCGACCACCCGCTACGTGGTCCTGACGACGGGCAAGCAGAAGCAGCTCCACCCGGTCCTGAACATGGCCTCGGCCAAGCTGCTCCTCAAGGACTACACGGACAAGGTCGTCACCGTCGACGAGGGCGTCCTCGACAACGGCAAGATCCCGCACGGCGCCACCCTCGGCATCCCCTACGCCCCCGACCGGCTGCCGAGCGCAAAGGAGGCCGAGGAGGCCAAGCGCTGGATGGTGTGCGAGCGCCCCAGCGACGGCGGCCGTGCCATACAGAAGGCGGCGTTCGTCTTCGCCCAGAAGGACTGGGTGAAGAAGACCGAGGGCCGTAACCAGCTCAGGGGCGGCCAGCTCATGTACGTGGCCGACTCGGTCACGAAGAAGCAGTACGTCGTCGACGCCAAGGGCACCGCCTACGAGATCGCCGACCCGGCCCAGGACGGCGTGCTCACGGCGCTCGACACCCAGCAGCGCGCACCGCAGCGCGTCTCTTCCGAGTGGCTGAAGACGCTCCACGAGGGTGCCCCCATCACCATGCCCACCGTCCCCGGCACCCCCGGCCAGACGGCGAACGCCATCGCGGGCAGCGGCAACGCCAAGTACGACAAGGTCGGTACGGTCCTCAAGTCGCTCGACGGCACGAAGACGCAGTACTACGTGGTGTTGCAGGGCAAGGTGGCGCGCATCTCCGAGTTCACCTCGCAGCTCCTGCTCCGCAACCCCGACCTCGCCAACTACAACCTGAGCGGCGAGGCGCAGCAGGTGAACATCGCCGCGATGCAGAACAGCGTCCCGTTCGAGGGCGAGAGCGACACCTGGCCCACCCTCCAGCCGGAGACCGTGAACGACGGCACCAGCGCCACCAGCGGCCGCAACACCGCCTGCAACGTGCTGCGCAAGGTCGGCACCGGCGGCACGACGCTCTCCACCTGGGTCGGCACCGACTTCCCGGCCGACCTGCCGACCGGCTCCTCCAGTGCGTACGTCACGCCCGGCTCAGGCCAGGTCTTCCGGCAGATTCAGGGCTCGGCGACCAAGGTGGGCCAGATCTTCCTGGTCACCGACACCGGCCTGCGTTACGCACTCCAGTCCAACGGCGACAGCATCTCCGCCGACACGAGCGTCGGCACCTCAGCCAAGGAGCGCGAGGAGCTGGCCAAGGGGGAGACGCAGAAGACGCAGAAGCTGCTCGGCTACGACAAGGTGACGGCTCAGCCGATCCCGCTGACCTGGTCCACGTTCCTGCCCACCGGACCGCGCTTGTCCAAGCTGGACGCGGGCCAGCCGCAGGGTTCGTAGGCGGCGATCGGGCGCGACGGGACGGGAACGGGAGGGGTCACCAACTGATGCTTGGAACTTGGAACGTGGAGCACGTGAAGCACGTGAGGCGCTCGAAGCACGCGACGCAACTGAAGCGGGCCCTGCGGCGCCCGAGCGCGCTGATCGCGGCGACGGCGCTCACCGCTTCCGTGTCGGTGCTCGCTCTTCCGGCGGCGCCGGCCGTGGCGGACAGCGGCGAGTGCACGTTCGGCGGCAAGGAGTACAAGGGGCGTCCCTGGGCGCTGCAACGCGTCAACCTCGACGAACTGTGGGCGAGCGCGACGGGCAAGGGCGTCCGGGTGGCGGTCATCGATACCGGCGTGGACACGCAGAACCCGCAGTTGAAGGACGCCGTCGAGGTGTCGGCGGGGGCCAACTTCCTGCCGCCGAAGGACGACAAGGGCGAGAAGATCGCGGACCGCGGCAACGCACACGGCACCACCGACACGGTCGGCCACGGCACCCGTGTCGCCGGCATCATCGCGGCCCGCAAGGACGAGGAGAACACGGGGTTCGTGGGTCTGGCGCCCGAGGCCAAGATCATCCCCATCAAGCAGAACGACGCCGAGGGCCACGGCGACTCGAACGATCTGGCCAAGGCGATCGACCACGCGGTGCAGCAGAGGGCCGACGTCATCAACATCTCCCAGGACACGGAGAAGGCGCTGGCCGACGACTCCGCGCTGGCGGTGGCCGTGAAGAAGGCCCTGGACAAGAAGATCGTCGTCGTCGCCTCCGCGGGCAACGACGGCCTGGGCGGCAACCAGAAGGCCACCTACCCCGCCTCCTACGACGGAGTCCTGGCCGTCGCGGCCTCGGACCGCAACAACGAGCGGGCCGTCTTCTCCCAGTCCGGCGACACCGTCGGAGTGGCGGCCCCCGGTGTCGACATGATCTCCACGGTCCCCAAGGGCGGCCACTGCTCCGACAACGGTACGAGCTTCTCGGCCCCGTACGTGGCGGGCGTGGCCGCGCTCCTCAAGCAGCACCACAAGGACTGGACCGCGGCGCAGATCGTCGCCCAGATCGAGCAGACGGCGGAGCGTTCCATCCCGGGCCACGACAACCGGGTCGGCTGGGGCGTCGTCGACCCGGTCAAGGCGGTCACCGAGATCGCCGACCCCAAGAACCCGATCGAATCCCCCCGGCCCGACCGCGCCGACACCAACGTCGAACCCCCCGACCTCGCCGCCGTCCACTTCGGCGAGACCGCCGACGAACGCAACTCCCGCCTGGCCACCTACGCGGCGGTCGGCGCGGTGGTGATCGTCGTGGCCCTCGCGGGCGCGGCGGTGGCGGTACGGGACGCACGACGCAGGCGTACGCGGGTGGGACGCGGCGCATGACGGGACTGTCGCTGACCCTCTTCGTCCTGTCCGCCGCGCTGCTGGCCTTGGTGTTCATCAAGGCGAACTGGGTGCGCTCGGTCCGCCGCCGCACCTACCCTTCCGGCGGTGAACTGCCCACGTCCGCCTTCGTGGTGGCGCGGACGGTACTCCTGACGATGGCGGCAGTAGGCATCTGGCAGGGCGCGCAGGGCCTCACGCTGGCGAACGACGCGGAGTGGAGCGACGACGAACTGTCGAGCGCCGTCCACCAGACCGCCGACGACCTCGACGGCTACTGGTACCGCGAGAGCTCGCTCACCCACGACACCCCCTACTTCGACGACTATGGGTCGCTCATCGAGGACACGGTGATCCGGTACGGCGGCGGGGGCGCTCCGCAGTCGGGCGTGGGCGCGTCCGCCGTGTCCGGAGACCCGGACGCCGACGGGGACTTCACCGTCCAGGCGGACGGCACGGACCGGTCCTTCTGCCTCCACGTGGAAACCGCCCGCTGGAAGAAGCAGGACTACACGCCACCGGGCCTCACGGGCGGCGAAGGCAGCGACGCGTACAAGGAGTTGGCGTACCGGCTGACGGTCCGGGCGCGGGGCGGGGCTTGCTGACGCCCCTTCGGACGGGTGTTCTTACGGCGGCTGAGTTGCTGAGTGGCTGTGGGGCTGGAGTCGTGAAGGGCTGGTGAGGGCGGGTTTTCGGGTGTATCCGCGCTGATAGCGTTCATCGACTCAGCGCTGACGCGCGGGTGTGAAGCGGGTGTGCACAGATGCGGTCGGTAAAGGGGGAGTCACCGTGGCCGGTGATCTCGGAGTAGGTCCAGGGGTCCTCAAGCAGGGCGCGAAGGACATGGTGGAAGTACTCAAACCGGTCGAGAAGGTCGACATGGGCGACCCGGCCGAGCTGGCTTCCAAGCTCGGGAACGACGACGCGGCCGCGGCCCTGGTGACGTTCTGTGCCACCTGGGAGTCGGGGGCCGAATTCCTGGCCGACTGTGCGGCCGGCCTGGCAAGCGGACTCGACAAGGCCAACGGTGACTACGAGGACACCGACGAGGCCATCCGGGACGCCGTGAAGAACGTCAAGACGGCTCTGGCCTGACGGTCTCGCTCCAGGCTCAGGTCAGAGAAGAAGAACGGGGATTCCGCACTCATGGCAGCCACGCTCGGGTCGACCGACGATCCGAAGGACCTCATCCCGGGGGAAGCCGACAAGATCGGTTCCATCGAGACCGATCTCAACACGTGGTCGGACAAGTTCGAGAAGATCGGCGACGGCCTGCGCGACCTGCGCATCAAGGGCTGGGTCGGTCAGGCCAGCGACGCCTTCTGGCCCACCCTGGGCAAGGAGAAGACCAACTGGTACTACGCGAGCGACGCGTTGTCCGGTGCCGCCAAGGCCGCTCACTCGTACTCCACCACGCTGACCTGGGCACAGGGGCAGGCCGGGACGGCGATCGACAAGTGGAAGGCCGGTGACCACGACGGCGCCGAGCAGTTGCTGAGCACCGCGCGCAAGCAGCTCAAGGAAGAGGCCGAGAAGCTCACCAAGAAGCTCCACGACCTCGCGGGCGACGCCAAGGACGCCCCCGGCTGGCTGGCGGGAATCCGCAGCGGGGTCGACGCCAAGAAGTGGGCCGAGGACCACGGGGTCGGCAAGGCCGCCATCGCGCCCGAGGCGTGGGCCCGGGAGAAGAAGTCGTGGTTCGGTACTGCGGACAACCCGCGCCACCGCGAGAAGGAATGGGGCAAGGGCGAGGACGGCAGCTGGTACCTCAGGGACAAGACGGCCGCTGAGCCCGGCGCCGACGACGACGCCACCCCCGCCAAGAAGGCCGAGTGGAGCATCAAGCTCGCCGAGTGGTCGGGCAAGGCCAGTGTGTGGTCGGCCGGTATCGACGGCGACGGCAAGTGGGGCGATACGAAGTACAAGTACGAGGCGGGCGTCCAGACGCTGGGAATCGACGGCTCGGTCGGCGCGAGCGTCACCAACGGGCAGTTCCAGGCCGGTGCTTCGGGATCCGCATACCTCGCCCAGGCGTCCGCCAGCGGCAGCCTGGAGTACGGCGTCGGCGGAGCGCAGGCCGAGGGCAAGGCTTTTGTGGGCGCTGACGCGGGGGCGAAGATCTCCGCGGGCAAGGACGGCGTGCACGCGGGCGCGGAGGCGTTCGCCGGAGCCAAGGCGACCGGGTCCGCCTCCGCCGATGTCGCCGGTGTCGGCGCCGGTGTGACCGGCGAGGCCTGGGCCGGCGTGGGCGCCGAAGCCCATGCCGACGTCGGTATGAAGGACGGCAAGTTCACCATCGGCGGCGATGTCGGCGTGGGGTTGGGCGTCGGCGGCAAGGTCGGCTTCAATGTCACCGTCGATCCCAGCAAGCTCGGCGACGCGCTCGGGGACGGTGCGGACGCCGTGGGCGATGCCTGGGACAGCACAGTCGGCAGCTGGCTCTAGCCCGTTTCCAGCCCGAGCCGAAGTTCACTGAAGGATTGGATCCACCATGGCAGCCACGTTGCCGGTCAAGATTTCCTTTTCGCTGCCGGACGGCTGGCGGGCGGCCCCGCCGGACGAGGTGGGCGCGCCGAACGTAGCTTTCGTCGCGCTGCACCCCGACTCCATCGACGAGGGCTTCACCGCGAACATCACCATCTCCGGTGAGATGCGCAACGACAGCGCCACCATCTCGCAGATCGCCGACGAGGCGGTGCCTCGCCTCCAGCAGGGCGGTCCTGTACGCGTCCTGAAGAAGACCGAGATCGGTACGCCGGACCTCCCGGGCCTCACGGACGCCCCCGGAATCGTGCAGGACCTCGTACTCTCCACCACGCTGCGGGGGGAGCCGATCGAGCTGTGCCAGAGCCAGGTGTTCCTCGGCATGGAGGACGTACGGAACCCGGCTCAGCGTGCGGTGCTCGAAATCGTCCTCACTGCGAAGCAGAACCAGATCCGTGAAGTGATCGACGACTACAAGAATTTCCTGCGCACGGTACGCCCGGGCGACGAGCCCGACACCCAAGCTGTGTAGCCGCCACCACGCGCGACAGTGCCCCTTCCCCGCGGCGTTCTCGAACTGACCGGGGCAAGGGGCACTCGGCTTTCTCAGGCGGACGCCCAGGCCTGTGCGGGGATCCGGTCGAGCACATCGCACAGGTAGTTCAGTCGATCCTCGAGCGCCTGCGGGGACAGCGTGCCGGTATACCACGTGAACAACTCGTCGTGGCGTACCCGAAGCGGATTCTTCTCGGCGCGCTGATCCGACAGGAGGAAAGCCCGTACGTCGTCACTCAGAATCGTGCGGGCGAACGTCTGGTCCTCCGTGTCGACGCGGAACTTCTCATCGAATTCCGGTACGCCCAGCAGCGTCCTGGGCCCCCGGCCCATCACCGTGTCGAACTTGCCGGGCCTTCCCACCTGAAGGAACGGCCCCGAGCCGGGCGCCGAGACGAGGAACACCGACTCGAACGTGAGCTTCTTGCTCTCCCCGACCTGGCTGCTGCCCGACAGAGGATTCGAGTACCGGTACTCGAAGCATGTGAACGAGCGGCCGCGGAACTCCCCGGTGATGTAGTGCCAGGCGGTCAGGTTCTCGCCGCTGCCCGGCATGGGGCCCACACCGCAGAACTCGGTGGCCCGCCCGGCCGCGCGCCGTTCGTGCGTCCAGCCGCGCGCCGCGGCGACCTGTGCGAGCTCTTCCCACCCTCTCCGGACTTGCTTGTCCTCCTGGCCGCTGCGGACGAACGCCCTGATGACCAGAGTGAACATTCCGGCGATGAAAGCGAACAAAAGGACCTTGACGAGGATGTCGACCATGGGGCGGATTATTGCGGACGCCGTGTGCTCCTGTGAACCGAGACTTTTTCGGCGGACGACGACACGGCCTTGGTCGCCGGCCCGGTAGCTACCAAGAGCTATAGCCCAACGGGGCCGAGGCACTCATGAGCGGGCGACGGCTCTGCCGTGTGGTCTGTCGTACGCGTAATTCCGCAGTGAAGATTTCTTGCCGATGAGGCGAAGAGTCCATGGAGTGCCGTCAAATGCCCGGTTCGCCGAGGAATGCGGCAAGTGTCGCCCCTTGAAAGCCCCATATGCTGGGCTCGCCGAGAGGGCTCTCCGCTTCCGGCATCCCGCTTCTCTGTTCGCCCGGAATGGAACTCACCATGATCAAGTCCCGCCTTTCCGCCGCAACGTGGGCCCTCTCGGCCGTGGCGGCGGGCGCGATGCTCGTCGGCTGCTCGGCTTCGGTCAGCGTGGGCAAGTCCGATCCGGAACTGTCGAAGGAGAAGCTGTCCGACTTGGTCGCCGAGAAGCTCGCCGCCACGACGGGCCAGCCCAAGCCGGACATCAGCTGCCCCGAGAACCTGAAGGGCAAGGTCGGCACGACCACGCGCTGCAAGCTGACGGCGTCCGACGGCAGCACCCTGGGCGTGACGGTCAAGGTCACCTCGGTCGACGGAGATAAGATCAACTTCGACTACGAGGCGGACCAGACGTTTACGCCGGCCCAGAGCTGACGTCCACGCGGCCTCATCCGATCGGGGCAACTTGCCTGTTGCGCACGGCATTTGAGCCGCGACGGCACGACGCGCGACGCGAGACCGGCGTCGTCTGGGGCGAACCGGGCAAACCGCGACGCCTGATGCGGTGTCGTGACGGAGTTAATGCATAGCTCGGTTGGAGTAGATGTACTGGGTGACTACAGTGGTAAGTGCGTTGTAAGACGCGACTTGCTTTGCGATTGTATGGCGGGCGGTCCGATGATCTCGGTCGGGTGGCTCTACGGGGAAACGGGGAGGGTGCGTCGTGATTCCGGCGGACGGTGGGGGTGTGTCGACGGCTGCGGCAGCCGACCTGAAGGTCGGTGCGGGGGTTCTGCAGACCTTCAAGCAGCGGGTGGACAAGATCCTTCGGGACTTCGAGGGATCGGACGGCAGCTCGTCCAAGGTCGGTCACCACACTTTCACGCAGGATGCGGTGACGAGTGCGGTGTCGTTCTACGAAGCGGTCAGCCTGCACAAGGAGTACGAGACGATCCACGGCAGGATCACTGAGCTCTCCAAGATGCTGGCCCTCCAGATCGAAGCCATGGGAATCGCGTCCCACGGGGCGGAAGTCGGCTTCGACAACCTGGAAGAGGATCAGCGGCGTCGCTTCTGGGCGATCCAGACCAAGATCGACCTTGAGGCCGAAGCCTCTGCCGACCGCAGGGAGCAGAGCGGTCAGCCCGCTCGGCCGCGCGGCGACGACAAGCACGTCGATGTCAAGGGGAATCTCTGATGAGCGGGGACAAGCAGCAGTCGACATCCGGTGCGTCGCAGGAGCCGCAGGGTCTGCCCACCGTCGAAGACCTCGGTTCACCCGAGGACCTGACCAGCGGTCAGGTCGCCATGACCAACGTGGTGCAGACGGTGAACAACGTGATGCGCGGCGCGTTCGGAGCGAAGCCCGGCCGTGCCTATCAGTACGGCGACAAGGCCTCGAACTACGAGGAGCAAGACCTCAACACGATGCTCGACCTCCTTGAGGGCACGAAGCCGAGCCACCTGGAGGAGGCCGGGCACGCTCTGTGGCGGGCCAGCAAGGCGATCAATGACGCGGCCGAGGAGCTGCGCCAGAACATCACGCACGCGAGCGAGGACTGGAAGGGCCAGGCCGGCACGTCGTTCGAGACGTGGGGCAAGGCGCTGGCGGGGACGACGGAGCAACTGGCTTCGTACGCCGAACTCGCGGGTGTCCAGGTCTCCGCCGCGGCAGGCGGCCTCTCCTCGGTCAAGAACTCCATGCCCAAGCAGCGGGATGCGCGTTCGCCTCTCGAGCAGAAGAGGCCCGAGGCTTTCATCACGCCGGAGCAGACGGAGTCCAATCCGGACTACGTCGAGGCCAAAAGGGTCGAGAAGGACCGTCAAGAGGCCATCAACCAGATCAACCGGTTGGCTTCCTTCTACTCCGTATCCGCGCAGGGCCTCAACCAGTTGCAGAAGCAGGAACCCACGTTCGAGGCCATGCCCAATGTGGGGGTGCCGAAGCCTCAGGGCGAGCGGAGCGTGACTCCCGGTGGCGACGACGGAGGCAGCGGCTCCTCCTCCGGGCACGCAGCCGAGGTTGCCTCGCCCAGGCAGACCGCGATCACCGAGCACACCCCTGGCCATGTGGCGGCTTCGGACGTGAAAGACGTCCCCGGCTCGGTCACCCGCCCCGGGCCGGCGGTGGGAACGAACATCGACAGTGTCGGGACTCTCCCGCCACCGACCACCGACATGCCGGCCACGACTGTGCCATCGGCGACGGGTCCCGGTGGTGGCAACACCAACACGACCACGCCCTTCGCTCCCGGCTACACCAACCCGGGGTCTCCTCGCTCCGCATCGACGGCCTTCGGCCCCGGCGGATCCAAGACTCCCTCCGTCAACCAGGGGCGTACAGGAAGCACGAGCGGCACTTCGTCGCCGGGCCGCGGTACAGGTAACGGCCCCATGGGACGTGGGACTTCGACCGATCAGTCGGGTTCCCGTGGCGGCACCTCGGGGGGTCGGTCCCCCGCCACGGGGCGCGGAATCTCCGGCGGTACCCCGCGCGCGAGCGGGCCCGCGGCAGGGCGTACCGGCGAGACGGGAACGACCGGCGCAAACCGCAACGGAGTCGTCGGCGGCCGGCCGACTTCCAACACCGGTTCCACGGGCAAGAACGGCCAGAGGGTTCCTCGTGGCACGGTTGTCGGTGGGGAGACCCCGGCCGGCTCGCGTACAGGAACGGGGCGTGTCGGGCAGCGCGGTGTGCTGGGCGCACCCAGCTCAGAAGCCGCGATCGCGAAGTCCGCGAGCGGAGGCAGGCGCGTCCAGGGTGCGTCCGAAGCCGTCACGGGCAAGCCCACCGGTCGTAACGGGGCGGGGCGCACCGGACGCGGGGGATTCACCTCAGGCGGTTCAGGGCTGGTGCGTGGCCCCGGACGGAACCAGAAGCCCGGCGAGCCCGAAGAGACTGAAGGTACGCAGAGACCGGACTACCTGGTCGAGGACGAGCAGACCCACCTGCCAGACGATCCGCGGCGCAACCAGCCCCCGGTGATCAACTAAGCGCGAGCGAGGACGTACATCAGCATGAAGTCAGGCACCGGCCGTCGAGGACCGAGGACCGCGCGGGCGCTCTCGCGCACGGCCAGACACCTCTGCGTCGTTGGCGCGGCGTTCGGAACCGTGCTCGGCGCGGGTGTCGGCTTCGCTCCCGCGGCGGCGGCAGACGACGTCCACTCCCGTCAGTGGTACCTGGACGACATGCGGGCCGAGCAGATGTGGAAGGTCAGCACGGGCAAGGACGTCAAGGTCGCGGTGATCGACACCGGCGTCAACGCCAACACGTCGTCCCTCAAAGGCCAGGTGCTCGCGGACGAGGTGACGGGTGACGTCGCCTATCACGCGACGCGGGACTACAAGGGCCATGGCACCACGATCGCTGAGATGATCGCCGGGACCGGTTCGGGTGGCGGCATCCAGGGCATCGCGCCGGGCGCGAAGATTCTGCCCTACCGGATCCTGCTGGACAGTCTGAAGGACAAGGCCGAGCGGGCGCACACTCCTGCGGACTACAAGGCCGTCCGTGCCGCGGCCGACAGTGACGCAAAGATCATCAACATGTCCTTCGGAAGCGAGTACTCGGACCCCGAGCTGAGGGCGGCGATCAAGTACGCGTCCTCCAAGGGCAAGCTGTTGTTCGCCGCCGTGGGCAACGAGGCCAAGAAGAACAACCCGGTTGAGTACCCGGCGGCCTACCCCGGTGTGGTGGGTGTCGCCTCTTTGGGCGAATCCGGGGAGGTCGGTGAGTTCTCGCAGCACGGGGACTACATCGACCTCTCGGCTCCGGGCCTCGACCTGCCGTACTGGTGTGACGAGGGCTTCAAGTCCTACTGCACCAGCGGAGCGGGGACGAGTTTCTCCTCGGCCTACGCCTCGGCCTCCGCCGCCCTGATCTGGTCCGCCCACCCCGACTGGACCGCGAACCAGGTTCTGCGCGTCCTGATCGAAACGGCTGCTCGTGACTGGCCGAAGAACAAGCCCAGCAACTACTTGGGCTATGGCGTGGTTCGCGCGTCGCAGAACCTGCTCGACGGCAAGGGAACGCCGGGAGCCGCCAACGTCGACCCGATCACCAACGAGCAGACTTCAGAGGCCAGTTCGGGTTCGGACACGCCCCCTTCCGCTTCTGCATCAGGCTCGTCACAGCCCTCGCAGAAGGCTTCAGATGTCCCCGCCGAAGCGGCAGGATCGGAAGCGAAGTCGTCAGATGACAGCAACACGCTGTGGATTGCGCTCGGTGCGGTTGCCGCGGTGATCGTGATCGGGGGCGGGGGGTTCGCTGTGATGAGGGCGCGGCGCGGGCAGTAAGACTTTCAACCGTGGAGTTTCCTGCACTCTTGGGCGGGCCACGGGGGAGCGGTTCGTGCCCCGGCTGGGGCATGAACCAACGCAGTTGGAACTAGAGGCAAACCTAAGGAAAGGCAGGAGCGCCATGGCCAGCGGGCAGCAGAAGCTCGAAGACCAGCAAGTAATCCAGCTTGAGAAGCAGATGTCGGAGAAGTACGACGGCATCCGCAAGCGCGTCGCCAACCTGCAGGGTGTTATCGATGGCCTTGAGGGACAGTGGAAGGGCATCGGTAAGCACGCGTTCGACAAGAAGCAGAACGAGATCAACGAGTCTCTGCAGAAGATCGGCAACATCCTCGCCGACGTCATCGACGCGATGAACAAGACGCGCAACATCAAGGACAGCTCGGAAGACGACGTGCGTGCGGCGGCGGACAAGATCACCGTCACCGGCGGCTCGTCCCTCAGCAGCTACTGAGCGAAGCCGGATGACGGCAGCCGAAGTGCGTCAGAAGCAGATACACGAGCGAGACGAGGTAGAGAAACATGGCTGGTGGTAACAGCGACGGGCTGCTCGTTACATACGACGGGCTCGACCAGGCGGCGACCCAGATCGGTAACGAGGCGAAGGCCCTCGAGGCCGACCTGCAGGAACTGAAGCAGCTGGTGGTGAAGAGCCAGGAGTACTGGGCCGGTGAGGCGCAGGGCACCTTCGGCGAGAAGCTGCAGAAGTGGGACAAGGAAGCGGCCGACATTCACACGGCGCTGACGGGCATCGGCCACGTGGTCGGACAGTCCGGTGGTACGTACATGGATGGCGACAAGAAGGCGTCCAGCTACTTCCAGTAAGAGGGATTAGCTTTCGTCGCTGGGTGGGCACGCGCGGGAGGTGCCCACCCTTCTTGTTGCCCGAACTCCGTAACGTAACTCGCCACGATCAACAGAGGTCTTCGTCATGAGTTTCGGTCCCCCGCCGTCTCCGTTCACGCAGTCGACGCGTGCGGCAGATGAACGCGCGAAGCGCCGGCGTACCAGGACGTGGTTCTCTCTCGTCGTGGCGTTGGTGGTGGTCATGGCCGGCGTCGGATGGGTCCTTCTGCGAGATGGCGGCAAGGACGGCGGCGAGTCGTCGCTCGACGCCAAGTCCTTTCGGCAGCCCGCTGACGACGAGGTGCGAGAGACCGTCGAGAGCCTTCCCAAGGGGGGTGCAGGGCGTCTGGTGTCCGCGATCGGGGACGCCAAGCTCAAGCCGCTCGAGTCACAGAACACCCCCGGCACATGGGCAACGGACAAGATCTTGGCGAAGGGCCTGGGGAACACCCTGCAGGGATTCAAAATCGATGCCGATGACGAACTCGCCTGGCACCGCCAGCTGTCCGGAGCCATTTGCGGATGGACTCAGGACGTGACGGTCGGCGGCAGCACGTCAGTCCTTTTCAAGGACACGGATGGTGGCTGCACCAAGCTCATCTTCTTCGAAGTGGACACGGGCGAAAAAGTATGGGAAGCCTCCGTCCCGTGGAAAGAGGATGCTCTGAGCCGGTATCCGAACGTCACCCTGGCCAAGGGCGTCGTAGCGGTCGCCTACGGCAGCGGGTCCGCAGGGTTTGACATGCAGACCGGAAAGAAGCTGTGGACGCGGAACCGCACGTCGATCTGCCGTGAAGGCGGATTCACGGGTGGGCGAGCACTGCTGCTCCGGCAGGATTGCCACACGAAGGATGGTAATTCGTATTTCAGCGTCCAGCGCATTTCCCCGGACACAGGGAAATCCGAATGGGTCTACAAGGCGAACGAGCACCTGAACTTCGTCTACCTGATCTCCGCGGACCCGGTGGTCCTCGCGGTTTCGGCAGGTCAGGTGGATTTGACGGACCTCATCACTCTTGACCGGAACGGTAAGTACCAGACGACGATCCGTTTCGAGAACAACCATTATCAGGTGAAGTGCGAGGAAGGTGTTCCCGCGACCGCGGAGGACTCCTCGATGTTTTCGGCGGTGGACCAGTGTTCGCGCGTGGTCGTTTCCCAGGACCAGGCCTTCATCACCACCGGCGAGGTGACAGAGGGGGTCTCCCACGAGACGAACTCGATCGTCTCCTTTGATCTGCGGACCGGGCACACCGGAGTGAAGTTCGACGCCGGAAAGGACCAGGAACTGTTCCCGCTGCGAATGAGCGGTGAGCGGCTGTTGGCCCTCAAAGCAGGGACGGACAATTTTGCCCCGACACAACTGGTCAGTCTCGATCCGAAAACCGGCAAGGAAAGCAGTTACTTCTCGTTCAGCGCCTTCCAGGAAGCGTCGATCCTGATCAGCCCGACCTCGAGCGACATCGTCGTCGAACACGGCAGGATCTTCTTCGGAAGCCGCGCCGTGCAGGGTGGCGGGAAGAAGGAAGAACCCGCCTATACGTGGCGTGCGTTCGGCGTGGGAAGCGCACGGTAGGAGACGCAGTCCATAGTGACTCACGCAGTCAGGGCTGATTTGGTGGAGAGGTCGCACGTGCAGAGGGTCGCAAGCGCTGGTGGGGCGGGGCGTCGTGCGCAGCGCGTGGGGCCGTATGTGCTCCTGACTCCTCTCGACCGTTCGGGCGCCGGAGGCGGCACGACCGCCCCCGCCGTCCGGCACATCGCCCGCACCCCCGAAGGCGACCGCACGGTCCTCCTCAGCGCCCCGCTGCCCGGCGTGGACCCCGCCCGTTTCATGGCCGAGGCCGACGCCTCCCGGTACCTGGTGGGGAACTGGGTGCTGCCCGCCGTCGAGTTCGCCGGGCCGGGCGAAAGGGCGTGGCACGCCGCCCCGTACCTTCCCGTCCTGCCGCTGCCGACGGCTCTGGCCGTGCATGGAGGGCCGTTGCCCGAGCGGACGGTGCGGGCCCTCGGGGTCGCCCTCGCCGAGACGTTGTCCGTGATCCATGGGCAGCACCTCGTCCACGCCGGAGTCTCGCCGGCCGCCGTGCTCATCGCCCATGACGGGCCCCGGCTCGGCAGCTTCGGTGCCGTACGCGCCGCCGCGCCCGACGGGATCGTACGAGGCTGTGGGCTGCCAGGCGTCGATGCGAGCGCGCTGGCACCGGAGCAGGCGGCGGGTGGTATGCCGCGGCCGCTCGGCGATGTGTACGGGCTGGGCGCGACCCTCGCGTACGCGGCCACCGGCAGCACGATGCCCGAGCGGGACGAGCTGCCGCCGTGGTTGCGGTCGGTGGTCGGGGCCTGTTTGTCGCGGGACCCCGCGCATCGACCTCAATTGGCCCAGATGCTCGCGCAGTTGGGGTCCGATGTCGGACCGGACAGCGGTCCCGGCGGGCCGGGTGGTCCGGCCGTGCAGGCGCAGGGCTTCGGCGCCCCCGACCGTGCCGCAGCCCTGCTCGGCCCCGGCTGGCTGCCCGCCCGTATCGCCGCCGCTCTCGCGCACCAGGCCGCCTCCGTTCTCGCGGCGGAGACGGCCGTCGAGCCGCAGCCGACGCCGCCCACCCCTCAGGCGTCCGCGCACGCGGTGCACTCCGGCCCTCGCACCCCCCACACGCCTCACATGTACTGACACCCACCCCCCACATCCATTGACACCGACAGACCACACGGACTCGACGCCCCTATGCCGACACCCCTCTCCCACGACGACCCCGCGGCCCTCGGCCCGTTCCGCCTCATCGCACGCCTCGGCAGCGGCGGTATGGGGACCGTGTACGTCGCTCGCAGCGCGGGCGGCCGCACCGTAGCGCTCAAGACCATGCACCCGGGCATCGCCGAGGACCCGGCGGCGCGGGCGCGGTTCCGGCTTGAGGTCGACGCGGCACGGGTGATCGGTGGGCAGTTCGGGGCCGAGGTCTTCGACGCCGATCCGCTGGCGGTGCCGACTCCGTGGTTCGCCACCGAGTACGTGCTCGGGCCGCCCCTCGACGAGGCCGTCGAGGCGGTCGGGCCGCTGCCCGAGCCGGCCGTGCGCGCGCTGGGAGCCGCTCTGTGCGCGGCGCTCGGCCAACTGCACCGCAGCGAGGTCGTGCACCGCGACCTGAAACCGTCCAACCTCCTCGTCACCGCGTACGGGCCGAAGGTCATCGACTTCGGGATCGCGCGGGCCATCGGTGACGACCGGCTGACGCGGACCGGCTCCGCCGTGGGAACCCCCGCCTTCATGTCGCCGGAGCAGGCCACCGGTCTCGAGCACGGAGCGGCCGGTGATGTCTTCGCCATGGCCGGTGTGCTGGTGTACGCGGCGCGCGGCAGCGGGCCGTTCGGGCGGGGGCAGGCGGCCGATCTGCTGTACCGGGTGCGGTACAGCGAGCCGGACCTCACCGGCGTACCCGCTGCCCTCGTCCCCGTACTGGCGCGGTGTCTGCACAAGGACCCGGCGCAACGGCCCACCACCGATCAGCTTGCTGCACAACTGCACGACGGGCGGGGGGAGTTCGTCGACCACCTGCCGCCCGAGCTGCTCGCGGTGCTCGGGCGGCGGGCGGCGGAGGTGTGGCGGTTGCGTCCGCAGCGGCTGCCGGCCCCACAAGGTTCAGCGGAGACGGCGCCCGCGGTCCCACCACGAGGACCGCATCCTCCCGGCGCGCGCTCCTGACCGGAGGAGTGGCGGTGCGTGGTGGCGGCGTTCGGAGAACGCGGTCAACGGCGCGAAAAGGGAAGGTGTTTGCGCCGACAGCACACCCCGGCAGACGCAGGTGGTGAACAGCACGGAGTGCCGGTTGAGCCCCGGGCACGACACCGGGGCGCCTACGTCTCCGCCCGCCATGGCGACCTGGGACGAGGCAGGAGTACCCCGTCGCCGAGGCGCAGACGCTGCTCGCCGCCGACGAGGAGGCCGTGTACTTCCTCATCCAGGACGGCCGGGTGGGTGGCGTTGAACGGGCCGACGCGAAGGTGCGCTGGACGGCCGGGGCTTCCGCCGAGTTCCGGGACCAGGGGCCTGCGGATGGAGGCCGTCGTCGCCGGCACCACTTCCCGACGGCCACCGGATACGGAAGGTTCTGGCCGTCGACACCCGCACGTCGGCCCGGCCCGCGAGCGTCGCCAACACGATGACCGCCGCCAGAGGAGGAGCACCGCGGCCGCCCCGCCCGCGCTCACCCGGTGCCGGCGGAGCGCGTGGACGGACCGGCGGACGGGGTGCTCGGATCCATGGGATGGGGCCGCGGCGCGCAATCGGGTTGCCGGTACTGCTACTGAGCCTGCTCAGAGCCCTGCCCGGCCGCCAGCCCCCCATTCGCCGCCGTCGGCTCCAGGTCGAACTCGCCGTCCCGCGCGCCGAGGACGAACGCCGTCCACTCCGCCTCCGTGTACCGCAGCACCGTCTCCGGCTCCAGCGACGACCGCATCGCGACCGCGCCGTCCGGCAGGTACGCGATCTCGACGCGCTCCTCCTGGTCCTCCGTGCCCGGGGCGCTGTGCCACTCCACGCCGGAGATGTCGAGCGCGTACAGCTCGTCCTTCTCGCGCTCCTTGCGGGCCTTCATCTCCTCGGGGGTCTCGGGCTGCCGAGACTCCCGCGCGGTGGGCTCCTGTGCATCCGCCATGGTGAGCGGCCCCTTCCGGACGTACGAACTGCCTGTGCGGTCACCCTACTTGGCGCGGCTCCGCCGACCCCCGACTCCCACCACAAACCCTCCGTATGCGGGACGACGAGCGGGACGACGCGCAGGACGACGCGCAGGACGTTGCGCAGGAAGTACGGGCACGATGCGCGGCAAGTACGCGAGACGGCGCACGACCGTACGCAGCCAAAAGGGGCCGCACCCGCCAAGATGCGACCCCTTCCCCGATCCGCCGTGCCTACTGCTCCAGGCCGATCTGGATCAACGGCTTGCCGCGCTTGCGCGACACGAACGTGCCCCGGCCCGCGGGCATCGGCCGCGGCCGCACCCCGCCGAGCAGGTCGCCCTCGTTCGGGTCACCGGCCAGCACCACACCCTGCGCGCCCAGTTCCTTGATGCGCTGCATGAAGGCCTCGTATCCGGCGCGGCCGGAGCCGGCTGTGGAACGGGCGATGATGAAGCGCACGCCGACGTCGCGCGCGAACGGCAGCAGCTCGGTCAGGCCCGAGAGCGGGTTGCCGCTCGACGTCGACACCAGGTCGTAGTCGTCGATGACGACGTAGACCGTCGGGCCGCGCCACCAACTGCGGTCGCGCA
This sequence comes from Streptomyces kunmingensis, assembly GCF_039533535.1. Classification (NCBI taxonomy): domain Bacteria; kingdom Bacillati; phylum Actinomycetota; class Actinomycetes; order Kitasatosporales; family Streptomycetaceae; genus Streptomyces; species Streptomyces kunmingensis. The sequence goes on along the minus strand of NZ_BAAATS010000019.1, from coordinate 16,236 downwards.
GCTGCTGAGCCGTCACGTCCGCGGTCGGCGTACGGCGCTGCATCAGATCGACCAGCGCGTCCATGTGGTGCGACATCTGGTTCGACATCGGGATGTACTCGGCCAGGTGCGAGGCCGGGGTGACATCGAGCAGCGAGCGCCGGTTGTCGACCACGAACAGCTTGCAGGTGTCGCCGCTGTAGCGCTGCGTGAGCTGCCTGATGAGCAGCTTCAGCAGGTTCGACTTGCCGGACTCGCTCTCGCCGAAGATCAGGAAGAACGGGTCCTGGTCGAAGTCCACGAACACCGGCTCGAGGTTGTCCTCGTCGAGCGCGAAGGAGATACCGCGCTCCGGGAACCGGTCACCCGGCGGCAGCTGGCGCGCGGAGAACTCCCGCGGCAGCAGCCGGACCTCGGGGGCACCCGGCTGCGTCCAGTGCCGGGTGACCTCCGCGGCGAGCGCGGACGTGGCCTCGGCCAGGTCCGTGTCCGACGACAGGCCGTCGATACGCGGGACCGCCGCCATGAAGTGCTGCTTCTGCGGGGTCTGGCCACGACCGGGCACACCCGTCGGCACATTGGCCGCGATCTTGCGGTCGAACTCCGAGTCCATCGTGTCGCCGAGCCGCAGCTCCAGGCGGTTCATGAGGTGGTCCTTCATGTTCGCCCGGACCTCCATGGACCGCGACGCCGTGAGGATCACGTGGATGCCGTAGCCGAGACCGCGCGCGGCGATGTCCAGGACGAGCGGCTCCAACGCCTCGTAGTCCGTACGGAAGTTGCCCCAGCCGTCGATGACCAGGAACACGTCACCCCACGGCTGGTCGGTCATCGAGATGTCGCCCCGCGCGCGGCGGTTGCGGAAATCTGCGATCGAGGCGATGCCCGCCGTACGGAAGTACTCCTCGCGGCGCGTCAGCACGCCGTAGACCTCGGCCGCCGTACGGCGCACCTTCTCCGGGTCGAGGCGCGAGGCCACGCCACCCACGTGCGGCAGGCCCTGCACCGCAGCCATACCGCCACCACCGAAGTCGAGGCCGTAGAACTGCACTTCCTGCGGGGTGTGCGTCAGCGCGAACGACGCGATGATCGAGCGCAGCAGCGTCGACTTGCCGGACTGCGGACCGCCCAGAATCTGCATGTGACCGGCCGCGCCACCGAAGTCGATCCACAGCGGGTCACGCCGCTGCTCGTACGGCTTGTCGACGAGTCCGACCGGGACGACGAGGCGTCCGGCGCCCTCGTAACCGGGCTGTGTGAGCCCGCGGCCCTGTACGGGCGTGAGGCCGGGCAGCAGCGAGTCGAGCGAGGGCGGGCTGTCCAGCGGCGGCAGCCACACCTGGTGCGCCGCGGGACCCTGCGCCTCCAGGCGCCGCACGATCACGTCGAGCACGGTGTCGGCGAGCGCGTCGTCCTTGTCGTCGCGCGGCGCCTCCTCCTCGCGCTGCTGCGGCACCGGGGCGTACTGCACGGGGACCTCGGCCGCAGTGAACAGCGCCGGGCGCCGGTCCACCGGAAGAGCACCGCCGGGCGTCGAGACCCGCACCGAACCGGTGCGGTACACCCCGGACACGTAGGCCGCCTTGAAGCGCACCATTTCGTCGGTGCCGAACTTCAGGAAGCCGGAACCCGGCACGTTCGGCAGCTCGTACGCGTCCGGCACACCGAGCGCGGCACGGGACTCGGCGGCGGAGAAGGTCCGCAGACCGATGCGGTAGGACAGGTACGTCTCCAAGCCGCGCAGGCGGCCCTCCTCCAGGCGCTGCGAGGCGAGCAGCAGGTGCACGCCCAGCGAACGGCCGATGCGGCCGATCTGCACGAACATCTCGATGAAGTCCGGCTTCGCCGTCAGCAGCTCACTGAACTCGTCGATCACCAGGACGAGCGAGGGGATCGGCTGGAGCGGGGCACCGGCCGCGCGTGCCTTCTCGTAGTCGTGGATGTTCGCGTAGTTGCCCGCGTCGCGGAGCATCTCCTGGCGGCGGTTGAGCTCACCGCGGATCGAGTCACCCATACGGTCGACGAGGGTGAGGTCGTCCGCGAGGTTCGTGATCACGGCCGCGACGTGCGGCATCTGGGCCATGCCGGCGAACGTGGCGCCACCCTTGAAGTCCGCGAGGACGAAGTTCAGCGTCTCGGAGGAGTGCGTCACCGCGAGACCGAGCACCAGGGTGCGCAGCAGCTCCGACTTACCGGAACCGGTGGCGCCGACACACAGACCGTGCGGGCCCATGCCTTCCTGGGCGGCTTCCTTCAGGTCGAGCATGACGGGCCGGCCGTCGTCACCGACACCGATGGGCACGCGCAGCCGCTCGGCCTGCGAGCGGGGGCGCCAGGTGCGCTTGGTGTCGACGGTCGCCGCGTCGCCCAGGTTCATCAGATCGGTGAACTCGAGGTTGGCGAGCAGCGGCTCGTCGTCGCTGTCACCGCCCGACGCCATGCGCAGCGGGGCGAGCTGCCGGGCGAGCGCCTCGGCGGCAGCGTACGAGAGCACGTCCGGGGTGCCCTCGTAGACCATGCCGTGCGCCGACTCCAGGCGCAGCACCTTGGGCTGTACGACGACGGAGAGGTCGCCGCGGCCCGCCGCGAGGTCGCCGGGCACGACCTCCAGGACCGTCACGCCCTGCAGGCCCTCGGGGCTGGCCAGCAACGACGTGGGAGGCAGGGAGAGGCCGTCCAGGACGACGACCAGGTGCGGCTGCTCGGGCACGGGGGCGCCGCCGGGGTGGAAGCGCGGGCGGCCCTCCAGGCGGGTGCCGAGCAGCTCCTCCAGCTCGCCCGCGTCAGTGGTGATGAGGCGGCGGCTGCCCGCGCCGTCGGTGAGCCCCGGCACCTGGTTGTGGGGGAGCCACTTCGCCCACTCCCACTCCGGTACGGTCTGGCGCCCTGCGGCGACCGCGATGACGAGGTCCTCGGGGGAGTGCATGGAGGCGAGGGAGGCGACCAGGGCGCGCGCGGAGCCGCGTACGGTCGTCGGCTCACCGCTCACGGACACGTGGTAGAAGGCGCGCAGCGACACCGCCATCGGCAGCTCTTCGAGCGTGCTGTGCGTGGCGAGGAAGCGCTGCATCGCCCCCGCGGTCAGCGGCTCCAGCTCATCGACCGGGGCGGTCTGCGGCGGCACCAGGGGAGTGGCCAGACCCTGCGGGCCGAGGCCCACCCGGACCTGCCCGAAGTCCTCGTCACCGCTGCGCCGCTCCCATACGCGGCTGCCCTCGGCGACCAGTGCCCACAGTTGCTCGGGGGAAGGGTGCAGGTAGTACTGCGCGTCGCGCTGCTTGCGGGCCGTGCCCAGGGCCTCCCGCCGCGTCTGCGACAGATAGCGCAGGTAGTCGCGGCGCATGTCCGCCATCTGCCCCTGGTTGCCCTTGCGGTAGCGGGCCAGCATCGCGATGCCCATCGCGATCGTGGACGCCACCATCACCATGCCCATGATCTTCATGAAGGGCTGGGCCTGCGGATTGAAGAAGAACACGACCGAGCCGCCCATGCCGAGCATGGGCAGGATCTGCATCAGCGCGCCCTCTTGCTGCCCACGCGGCAGCTCCGGCGGAGGCTGCAGCACCACCTCCTCGGTGGGCACCTCGGACGGCAGTGCCCGAGGTGGGCGCTTGACGACGATGTGGCTCACTCTGCACCAATTCCCTTGCCGGACCGAGTTGTTCCGTCCGCCGCCCCGTGTCAGGCGGACGTCGATCGCGGTTCGCGATCCTACTGACAACCACTGACACAGGCGGGCGGTAGGGTGCCGGTGGTACGCGTGAGCAGTTGCGAATCCGCCCGGGAAAACCGGGCAATCCGCACGGTTCGGAACGTGCGCCGGGCCCGATTTCCGGGCGCGAGAGCGCTTGTGACCGGCCCCGCGGGACGCGCGGCGCAACGTACACAGGATCTTTACAGAGGGTCTCGGAAGAGCCTTCGGAAAAACAAGGGGGAACAGCAGGTGAGCATGACGGCCTCCGCGCCGACCGGCCGAGCCGGCGCATCGGGCACCGGAGCCCCTGCCACAGCGGGCACGGGCCTCGGCTTCTGCCGCGTCACCATCGTGGCGCCCGACAGCCGCATCGACGTGGCGCTGCCCGACGACGTACCGGTCGCCGACCTGTACCCCGAGATCCTGCGGCTCTCCCAGCAGAGCCCGGCCGAGGGCGCCCCCGTCGGCTACCACCTCGTACGCCGCGACGGCACGGTGCTCGACAGCGCCCGCTCGTTCGCCGCGCAGCGCATCCTGGACGGCGAGCTGCTCACGCTGCGCCCGTTCTCCGAGTCGCTGCCGCCCGCGGTCTTCGACGACGTCTCCGAGGCCGTGGCCTCCGCCGTCACCAAGGACCGCACCCTGTGGAGCGGCGACCTCACGCGCGCGGCGGGCCTCGTGGCCGGCGGCATCCTGCCCGCCCTGATCGCCTTCGTGGCCTGGAACTCCCAGCTCCGCCACGACATGCACAGCCTCCAGGGCATCCTGGCCGCCGTCGCGGGCCTCCTCCTGGTCACCTTGGCGTGCGTCCGCGCACGGGTCTACGGCGACCGCGGCTCGGCCGTCGCCCTCGGCCTCGGCGCCCTGCCGAACATCGCCGTGGCGGGCTCCGGCCTGCTGCCGCTCTCCGAGGGCCAGGGCATCGGCCGCCTCCAGTTCCTGCTCGCCTGCGCGGCGGTCCTGGTCGCCTCCGTCGTCCTCACCCTGGTCTCGCCCGGCGGCGACGGCCCCTTCGTGGCCTTCGTCTTCGCCTCCCTGATCGGGCTGCTGACCACCTTCATCGCCAACCTCACGGACCTGAAGCCCATCGAGACGGCCGCCATCGGCGCGCCGCTCGCCGTGAGCGCCCTCGCCTTCCTGCCCGGCCTGTCGATGCGCTTCGCGCGACTGCCCATCGGCTTCGCGGCGCCCAACCCCGCGCGCGCGGGCTACGACTCCACGGGCGAGACGGCCGACCCGCACGAGGCCGTCGACGCCGAGCGCGTCGCCGCCCAGGCCCGCCGCGGCCACGAGCTGCTCGTCGGTCTCGTCGGGGGCTGCGCCCTCGTCTCCGTAGGCGCGTCCATCGTCCTCGGCTTCTCCAGCAACGTATGGGGACAGCTGCTGGCCCTGGCCACCGGCATCGCGATGCTGATGCGCGCCCACCTGTTCCGCTACACCGCGCAGGTCGGCTCCACCCTCGCGGCGGGCCTCGCGGCCCTCGTATTCCTGGGCCTCGGTCTCGCCCTACACCCCCCGATGTCGTACGTGCGCGACGTCCTCCTCAAGAACGACACCACGGCGCTCGACATCCGCACGGTGTGGATCGCCGCGGCCATCGGGGCGACCACAGCCCTGGTCACCGCGATCGGCCTGATCACCCCGCGGCGCGGCGTCACCCCCTTCTGGGGGCGTTTCCTGGAGATCGCCGAGACGTTCGTGCTGCTCACCCTGATCCCGCTGGCCCTCGCCGTCTTCGACGTCTACGCGTCGGCGCGCGCGATGACCAGCTGAAACAGCGGGAACGGAAACCCGGTCGGGGGCGCTCCCGGCGGCTGGTACGCTGTGTGACGGCCGCTTGTGTACGCGCCCCCAGCTGAATCCCGGGGGCAGCGCCCGGCGGATCCCCGGCTCCGAGTTACGGAAGCTCTCCTGAGATGTAGACCAGGGGCGCTCGGTGGCCACGAAGAACACTACGAGGAGTACGCGTGTCGCTCGACGCCGCTACGAAGAAGCAGCTCATCTCCGAGTTCGGCCAGAAGGAGGGCGACACCGGCTCCCCCGAGGTCCAGGTCGCCATGCTCTCCCGCCGTATCTCGGACCTCACCGAGCACCTCAAGACGCACAAGCACGACCACCACTCGCGTCGTGGTCTGCTGATCCTGGTCGGCCAGCGTCGCCGCCTTCTGCAGTACCTGGCCAAGAAGGACATCCAGCGCTTCCGTGTGCTGGTCGAGCGCCTCGGCATCCGCCGCGGTGCGGCCGGCGCCCGATAAGACGCCATGAAGGGGAGCGGTTCCCACTCTTGAGGGGGCCGCTCCCTTTGCTGTACGTGCGCACTGTCACCGACGCTTTGTAGTCTGGTGACGTACGAAGAGGAGAAGCGCACCCTCGCCGCCGCCGGTCCTCGGTAGTGGCCCCCGGAGACGCAAGAGGATCCCCGGGAGCTTCGATCGAAGACCGGCCCGCATTCACGGCGCGCTTCTCCGCCCGTCCCGCTGCCACACGGGTAGCAGTGGACAAAAGACGAAACAGACGAAAGTAACGGAGAATTTTTAGTGGAGAACGAGACCCACTACGCCGAGGCCGTCATCGACAACGGCTCCTTCGGCACCCGCACCATCCGCTTCGAGACGGGCCGCCTCGCCCGCCAGGCCGCCGGCTCCGCCGTCGCCTACCTCGACGACGACACCATGGTGCTCTCGGCCACCTCGGCCTCGAAGAACCCCAAGGACAACCTCGACTTCTTCCCCCTCACGGTGGACGTCGAGGAGCGGCAGTACGCCGCGGGCAAGATCCCCGGCAGCTTCTTCCGCCGCGAGGGCCGCCCCTCCGAGGACGCCGTCCTCACCTGCCGCCTGATCGACCGCCCGCTGCGTCCGTCCTTCAAGAAGGGCCTTCGCAACGAGATCCAGGTCGTCGCCACGATCATGGCGCTCAACCCCGACCACCTGTACGACGTCGTCGCGATCAACGCCGCGTCCGCGTCCACCCAGCTGGCCGGTCTGCCCTTCTCCGGCCCGGTCGGCGGCGTCCGCGTCGCGCTGATCAACGGCCAGTGGGTCGCGTTCCCGACGCACACCGAGCTCGAGGACGCCGTCTTCGACATGGTCGTCGCCGGTCGCGTCCTCGAGGACGGCGACGTCGCGATCATGATGGTCGAGGCCGAGGCCACCGAGAAGACCATCCAGCTGGTCGCGGGCGGCGCCGAGGCGCCGACCGAGGAGGTCGTGGCCGCCGGTCTCGACGCCTCGAAGCCCTTCATCAAGGTGCTGTGCAAGGCCCAGGCCGACCTCGCCGCGAAGGCCGCCAAGCCGACCGCCGAGTTCCCGATCTTCCTGGACTACCAGGACGACGTGCTCGAGGCCCTGACCGCCGCGGTCAAGTCCGAGCTCTCCGCCGCCCTCACCATCCCGGGCAAGCAGGACCGCGAGGCCGAGCTGGACCGCGTCAAGGGTCTGGCCGCCGAGAAGCTGCTCCCGCAGTTCGAGGGCCGCGAGAAGGAAATCTCCGCCGCGTACCGCTCGCTGACCAAGTCCCTGGTCCGTGAGCGCGTCATCAAGGAGAAGAAGCGCATCGACGGCCGCGGTGTCACCGACATCCGCACCCTGGCCGCCGAGGTCGAGGCCATCCCGCGCGTGCACGGCTCCGCCCTGTTCGAGCGTGGCGAGACCCAGATCCTGGGCGTCACCACGCTGAACATGCTGCGCATGGAGCAGCAGCTGGACACCCTCTCCCCGGTGACCCGCAAGCGCTACATGCACAACTACAACTTCCCGCCGTACTCCGTCGGTGAGACGGGCCGCGTCGGCTCCCCGAAGCGCCGCGAGATCGGCCACGGCGCGCTCGCCGAGCGCGCGATCGTGCCGGTCCTGCCGACGCGCGAGGAGTTCCCCTACGCGATCCGCCAGGTCTCCGAGGCCCTCGGGTCCAACGGCTCGACGTCCATGGGCTCGGTCTGCGCCTGCACCATGTCGCTGCTGAACGCCGGTGTGCCGCTGAAGGCCCCCGTCGCCGGTATCGCCATGGGTCTGATCTCCCAGGAGATCAAGGGCGAGACGCACTACGTCGCCCTGACCGACATCCTCGGTGCCGAGGACGCCTTCGGCGACATGGACTTCAAGGTCGCCGGCACCAAGGAGTTCGTGACGGCTCTCCAGCTCGACACGAAGCTCGACGGCATCCCGGCCTCGGTCCTGGCCGCCGCCCTCAAGCAGGCCCGTGACGCCCGCCTCCACATCCTCGACGTGATGATGGAAGCGATCGACGTCCCGGACGAGATGTCCCCGAACGCCCCGCGGATCATCACCGTCAAGATCCCGGTGGACAAGATCGGTGAGGTCATCGGCCCGAAGGGCAAGATGATCAACCAGATCCAGGAGGACACCGGCGCCGACATCACGATCGAGGACGACGGCACCATCTACATCGGTGCCGCCCAGGGCTCGCAGGCCGAGGCCGCCCGCGCCACGATCAACGGCATCGCCAACCCGACCATGCCGGAGGTCGGCGAGCGCTACCTGGGCACCGTCGTGAAGACGACGACCTTCGGCGCGTTCGTGTCGCTCATGCCGGGCAAGGACGGTCTGCTGCACATCTCGCAGATCCGCAAGCTCGCCGGCGGCAAGCGCGTGGAGAACGTCGAGGACGTTGTCGGCGTGGGCCAGAAGGTCCAGGTCGAGATCGCCGAGATCGACTCCCGCGGCAAGCTCTCCCTCATCCCCGTCGTCGAGGGTGAAGAGAGCGACGAGGCGAAGGACGACACCGACAAGTGACGTCTCGTAACACCAAGACGACGGCCCGCACCTCCTCGGAG
>NZ_BAAATS010000019.1:0-7739 GCF_039533535.1 Streptomyces kunmingensis | reverse complement strand
AAACACTGATCAAGGGCACAGGCGGCGCCGGCACCGTACGCAAGACCACGCTTCCGAGCGGTCTGCGCATCGTCACCGAGACCCTGCCCTCCGTCCGCTCGGCGACCTTCGGGATCTGGGCGCACGTGGGCTCCCGCGACGAGACGCCCACGCTGAACGGCGCGACGCACTACCTGGAGCACCTCCTCTTCAAGGGCACCTCCCGCAGGAGCGCCCTCGACATCTCCGCCGCGATCGAGGCGGTCGGCGGCGAGATGAACGCCTTCACGGCGAAGGAGTACACGTGCTACTACGCGCGCGTGCTCGACACGAACCTGCCGCTGGCCATAGACGTCGTCTGCGACATGCTGACCGGCTCCCTCATCGAGGAGGCGGACGTCGACGCGGAGCGCGGCGTGATCCTCGAAGAGATCGCGATGACCGAGGACGACGCGGGCGACTGCGTGCACGACCTGTTCGCGCACACGATGCTCGGCGACACGCCCCTCGGCCGCCCGGTCCTCGGCACGGTCGACACGATCAACGCGCTGGACCGAGGCCGGATCAGCCGCTTCTACAAGAAGCACTACGACCCGACCCACCTGGTCGTCGCCGCCGCGGGCAACGTGGACCACAACAAGGTCGTACGCCAGGTCCGCGCCGCCTTCGAGAGGGCCGGCGCGCTGAACGGCGCACCCGCGGCTCCGATCGGCCCGCGCGCGGGCCGCAAGACGTTGCGCGCGGCCGGCCGGATGGAGGTCATCGGCCGCAAGACCGAGCAGGCCCACGTCATCCTCGGCATGCCGGGCCTGGCCCGCACGGACGAGCGCCGCTGGGCCATGGGCGTACTCAACACGGCGCTGGGCGGCGGCATGTCGTCCCGCCTCTTCCAGGAGGTCCGCGAGAAGCGCGGCCTGGCGTACAGCGTGTACTCGTACACCTCGGGCTTCGCGGACTGCGGCCTGTTCGGCGTGTACGCGGGCTGCCGCCCGAACCAGGTGCACGACGTCCTGAAGATCTGCCGCGACGAGCTGGACCAGGTCGCACAGGACGGGCTGAGCGACGACGAGATCAGCCGGGCCATCGGCCAGCTCGCCGGGTCCACCGTGCTCGGCCTGGAGGACACGGGCGCGCTGATGAACCGCATCGGCAAGAGCGAGCTGTGCTGGGGCGAGCAGATGTCGGTCGACGACATGCTGGCGCGCATCGCCGCCGTGACCCCGGACGAGGTGCGCGAGGTCGCACGCGACATCCTGGGACAGCGCCCGTCCCTGTCGGTCATCGGCCCGCTCAAGGACAAGCAGGCCGCGCGCCTGCACGAAGCGGTCGCGTAAAGCCACCCACGTCCATCTACGTAAGGATCAGGGAAGACATGAGCAAGCTGCGCGTGGCGGTTCTCGGGGCCCAGGGCCGCATCGGCTCCGAGGCCGTACGGGCCGTCGAGGCCGCCGAGGACATGGAACTGGTCGCGGCCCTCGGCCGTGGCGACAAGCCGGACGTCCTCGTCGAGTCGGGCGCCCAGGTCGCGGTCGAGCTGACCACGCCCGACTCCGTCATGGAGAACCTGGAGTTCTGCGTAGGCCACGGAATCCACGGCGTCGTCGGCACGACGGGCTGGACGGATGACCGCCTCGCGCAGCTCCAGGGGTGGCTGGCGGCCTCGCCGCGGACGGGTGTGCTCATCGCCCCGAACTTCTCCATCGGCGCGGTCCTGACCATGAAGTTCGCCGAGGTCGCGGCCCCGTACTTCGAGTCCGTCGAGGTCATCGAGCTGCACCACCCGCGCAAGGTCGACGCCCCCTCCGGCACGGCCTCCCGCACCGCTCAGCTGATCGCCGCGGCCCGGCAGAAGGCGGGCAGCGCCCCGCAGCCCGACGCGACGACGACAGCGCTCGACGGAGCGCGTGGCGCGGACGTGGACGGCATCCCGGTCCACTCCGTGCGGCTGCGCGGCCTCCTCGCCCACCAGGAGGTCCTCCTGGGCGGCGAGGGCGAGACGCTGACCGTCCGCCACGACTCGCTGCACCACAGCAGCTTCATGCCGGGCATCCTCCTGGGCGCCCGCAAGGTCGTGACGACTCCGGGCCTCACCTTCGGCCTGGAACACTTCCTCGATCTGAACGGCTGACTGCGGCGATGCGCGCGAAAATCACCTACGCGGTCACGGCCGCCGTCCTGGTCGTCTACTTCGTCCTGGCCGGCGACCGCGGTGTCATGCTCATCCGGCAGGGCACGCTGCTGACGGTCACCTTCGGCATCGCGGTGCTGATCCTGCCCGTGATCGGCGTGTGGTTCCTGTGGGCCAACACGCAGTTCGTCCGCAAGGCCAACCGCCTCGCCGAGCTTCTCGAGGCCGAGGGCGGGCTGCCCGTCGACGAACTGCGCCGCGACCAGTACGGGCGCATCGACCGCGACTCCGCCGACGAGGTCTTCGGGCGGCGCAAGGCCGAGACGGAGGACACCCCGGGCGACTGGCGCTGCTGGTTCCGCCTCGCCGTCGCCTACAAGGACGCCCGGGACACCCCACGCGCGCGGAAGGCGATGCAGCGAGCGATCGCGCTCCAGGAGGGCCGCTCGGTGAGCGCCTGAGGCACAGGTGAAGGGGCCCGGACCGTCTGACGGTCCGGGCCCCTTCACATGCCTGGGGTGCGGTTCAGTGCTGGGGCCGGTACTCGTCGGCCCATACCTCGATGCTGTCCGTGGCTCGCTCGAACGCGGTGGTGCGGCCGAGGAAGTCTCCGTTGTGACTCGTCAGCAGAGCCGTCTGCTCACCCTGCCGGTCCCGTCGTACGAGGACCAGCGCCTGCCCCTGCACGGTGCGCGGCAGCCCGAGCCAGCGCACCGGCTGCTGCACGGTGCGCGCGGCCACGACCACGTCCCACGGCGTGGTCCGCGTCCTGAAGAAACCGACATGGCGCAGACCGCGGGCGCACACCCACGTCCCCATGCGCAACAGCCGCATCGCGGCCGCGATGACCAGAACGGCGAGCACCCCGCACACCCCTGCCGCGGTGGTGTCCCCGGCCGCGGCGATGATCACCCCGGCGAACAGCACGTACGACGCCAGGAGCAGCAGCAGCGCGGCCGCCCCGACCCGGTAGGGGCCCGGACGGTAGGGGCGGCGCCACTGGTCGCGGTCGTCGAAGGGCAGCGCGGTCTCCGCGGCCTCGTCAAAAGCACGATCGGCCGTCAGGAAGGGCAGGGGCACGACGGGTCCTCACTCGATCCACGCTGGATGGGGGCTGTGCCCGGTGAGGCTACCCAGGCGTGCTCCGGCCTTCCACCCCAGGGGGTCCGGACGAGTGCGGCGAATCAGCGCCCGTCGGAGGCTTCGGACTGCTGGACGTGCCGGGTGGTCTGATCGGCCGACAGAGCAGGCATCCCGAACAACAGGGAGCCCACGAGCCCGGCCACGACGGTCAGCCCCACCAGTGTGCGGCCGGCGATCTGGCCTGCGGAGGGACGCTCGCGCGCGGGCGGCGTGACGTTACTGCGGAACTTGTCGGCTTCGGCGATGAAGGCGAACGGTACGGGCTCGCGCCGACGAAACATGGGCGGTGCTTCTCCTCAAGGGGTTCGAACGAAGTGTGTTCATCTACACAGACGAGCGAACGCCCCAAAAGGTGCCCTCTTTCGCCGAATTATCTGAAGTTCGCTCTCGTTCGCCGCAGATCGTCGTGAGAAGCACGCGAATGACCGGTTGTCAGTGGTGGCCCGTAGAGTGGGCGCCGCCCGAGCGAAGTGATGGGAAGGACCCCCCTAACCGTGACCGAAACCCCTGCTGAAGACCGCAAGCCGACGTTCCGAGGCGACGTCACCGTCGAGTTGGTGAAGCACACCGCGAGCGACTCGGACGTGCTGTTCGCGGCCCGCGTCTCCACGGTAGGCGAGCAGTCTCTGGATGAGCTGACGAAGGACCCGGAGCGCTCCAAGGGCCTCATCAACTACTTGATGCGGGACCGGCACGGCAGCCCCTTCGAGCACAACTCGATGACGTTCTTCATCAGCGCCCCGATCTTCGTCTTCCGCGAGTTCATGCGCCACCGCGTGGGCTGGTCGTACAACGAGGAGTCGGGCCGGTACAGGGAGCTCGAGCCGGTCTTCTACGTCCCCGACGCCGACCGCAAGCTCGTGCAGGAGGGCCGTCCGGGCAAGTACCGCTTCGTCGAGGGCACCGAGGCCCAGCAGGAGCTGACGGGCCGCGCGATGGAGTCTTCCTACCTTCAGGCGTACGAGGCCTATCAGGAGATGCTGGCCGAGGGCGTGGCCCGCGAGGTGGCGCGCGCGGTGCTCCCGGTGGGCCTCTACTCCTCGATGTACGCGACGTGCAACGCGCGCTCGCTGATGCACTTCCTGGGCCTGCGCACGCAGCACGAGCTGGCCAAGGTCCCGTCCTTCCCGCAGCGGGAGATCGAGATGGTCGGCGAGAAGATGGAGGCGGAATGGGCCAAGCTCATGCCGCTGACGTATGCGGCGTTCAACGCCAACGGCCGGGTGGCGCCGTAGTCCTGGACCAGGGCATCCCTTGATCACCGTGTCGTGTCAGCGGCACAGATGTGCGGGTGGGCCGGTGGAAGTGTCCGTATTGCGGCATTTCATAAAGTTCATCTAGCCTGATCAAACGGACCCGGCACTGCTTGAACCCCCGAGCAGGCAGTGCCGGGCTCCATCTTTGTCGTGACTTGTCGCATCCCCCGAGGGGGGACCCGGCGCTGAGCAGCGAGTAGCGTGTTACCCATGGCTCCGACCTCCACTCCGCAGACCCCCTTCGGGAGGGTCCTCACCGCCATGGTCACGCCCTTCACGGCGGACGGCGCACTCGACCTCGACGGCGCGCAGCGGCTCGCCGCCCACCTGGTGGACGCAGGCAACGACGGCCTGGTCGTCAACGGCACCACGGGCGAGTCCCCGACCACCAGCGACGCGGAGAAAGCAGACGTCGTACGAGCCGTCGTGGAGGCGGTCGGCGACCGCGCCCACGTCGTCGCCGGAGTCGGCACGAACGACACGCGTCACAGCATCGGCCTCGCCCGCGCCGCCCAGCAGGCCGGCGCGCACGGCCTGCTCACGGTGACGCCGTACTACAACAAGCCCCCGCAGGAGGGTCTGCTCCGCCACTTCACGGCGATCGCGGACGCGACCGAACTCCCTGTGATGCTCTACGACATCCCGGGCCGCAGCGGCGTACCGATCAACACGGACACGATCGTCCGGCTCGCCGAGCACCCGCGCATCGTCGCCAACAAGGACGCCAAGGGCGACCTCGGCCGCGCCAGCTGGGCCATAGCCCGCTCCGGCCTGGCCTGGTACTCCGGCGACGACATGCTGAACCTGCCGCTGCTCTCGGTCGGCGCGTGCGGCTTCGTCTCGGTCGTCGGCCACGTGGTCGCCCCCGAGCTGCGGGCGATGCTCGACTCGTACCTCGCGGGCGACGTGCACAAGGCCACCGAGATCCACCAGAAGCTGCTCCCCGTCTTCACCGGCATGTTCCGCACGCAGGGCGTCATCACGACGAAGGCGGCACTGTCCCTCCAGGGCCTGCCGGCCGGACCGCTGCGCCTGCCCCTCGTCGAGCTCACCGCCGACGAAACGGCTCAGCTCAAGATCGATCTTGCCGCCGGCGGGGTACAGCTCTAGCCATCGACTTCGCAGAACTTCACAACTGAATCAACAGAACACAAGCAACACCGAAGAACCACCAACAACTGCTACTGCACGAACGTCACGCGCGCCACGTGCCTACAGGTACGTGGCGCGCGTGCTTAAGGGAGAGTCTTTTGAGTCATCCGCATCCTGAACTCGGCGCCCCGCCGAAGCTCCCGAAGGGCGGCCTGCGCGTCACGCCGCTCGGCGGCCTCGGTGAGATCGGGCGCAACATGACCGTCTTCGAGTACGGCGGCCGTCTGCTGATCGTCGACTGCGGAGTGCTCTTCCCCGAGGAGGAGCAGCCCGGAATCGACCTGATCCTGCCGGACTTCACGTCCATCAGGGACCGCCTCGACGACGTCGAGGGCATCGTCCTGACGCACGGCCACGAGGATCACATCGGCGCCGTTCCGTACCTTCTCCGGGAGAAGCCGGACATCCCGCTGATCGGCTCCAAGCTGACCCTCGCCCTGATCGAGGCGAAGCTCCAGGAGCACCGCATCCGCCCGTACACCCTCGAGGTGTCCGAGGGCGACCGCGAGCGGCTCGGCCCCTTCGACTGCGAGTTCATCGCGGTCAACCACTCCATCCCGGACGCGCTGGCCGTTGCCATCCGCACCCCGGCGGGCATGGTGGTCCACACCGGCGACTTCAAGATGGACCAGCTTCCGCTGGACCGCCGCCTCACGGACCTGCCGACCTTCGCGCGGCTCGGCGAGGAAGGCATCGACCTTCTCCTCACCGACTCGACCAACGCCGAGGTCCCGGGCTTCGTCCCGCCGGAGCGCGACATCTCGAACGTGGTCCGTGGCGTCTTCGCCGGCGCGCAGAAGCGGATCATCGTCGCGTCGTTCGCCAGCCATGTGCACCGCATCCAGCAGATCCTGGACGCCGCGCACGAGTACGGCCGCCGGGTCGCCTTCGTGGGCCGCTCGATGGTCCGGAACATGGGCATCGCCCGTGACCTCGGCTACCTGAAGGTCCCGCCGGGCCTCGTCGTGGACGTCAAGACGCTCGACGACCTCCCCGACAGCCAGATCGTCCTGGTCTGCACGGGCTCGCAGGGCGAACCGATGGCGGCCCTGTCCCGGATGGCCAACCGCGACCACCAGATCCGCATCGTCTCGGGCGACACGGTGATCCTGGCGTCGTCGTTGATCCCCGGTAACGAGAACGCGGTCTACCGCGTCATCAACGGGCTGACCCGCTGGGGCGCCAACGTCGTCCACAAGGGCAACGCCAAGGTGCACGTCTCCGGCCACGCGTCGGCCGGCGAGCTCCTGTACTTCTACAACATCTGCAAGCCCAAGAACCTGATGCCGGTCCACGGCGAATGGCGTCACCTGCGCGCCAACGCCGAGCTCGGCGCCCTCACCGGCGTCCCGCACGACCGCATCGTCATCGCCGAGGACGGCGTCGTCGTCGACCTCGTCGAGGGCAAGGCGAAGATCGTGGGCAAGGTCCAGGCCGGTTACGTCTACGTGGACGGCCTCTCCGTCGGCGACGTGGGCGAGCCCGCGCTCAAGGACCGCAAGATCCTCGGGGACGAGGGCATCATCTCGGTCTTCGTGGTGGTGGACTCCAGCACCGGCAAGATCACCAGCGGCCCGAACATCCAGGCCCGCGGTTCCGGCATCGAGGACTCGGCGTTCACCGCCGTCGTCCCGAGGATCCAGGACGTCCTGGAGAAGTCGGCCCAGGACGGTGTCGTCGAGCCCCACCAGCTGCAGCAGCTCATCCGTCGCACGCTGGGCAAGTGGGTGTCGGACACCTACCGTCGGCGCCCGATGATCCTCCCGGTCGTCGTCGAGGTCTGAGGCGGCTGACCAAGCACTCAAGGAGCGGGGCACCTCGATTTGCATCGGGGCGCCCCGCTCCAGTAGGTTTACGGCTCCGCCTGAGGGGAACACCGCGCACCTACCGTGCCGGACACGTTCCCAGGAGGGCCGGAAAATCCGACTCAGAATCTCTGATAAAGTCGGAACCGCCGGAAAGGAAACCGCGAAAAGCGGAATTCTGGAAAGCGAAGAAAGGCCCGAGGAAATCGGATCGGAAAGATCTGATAGAGTCGGAAACGCAAGACCGAAGGGAAGCGCCCGGAGGAAAGCCCGAGA
>NZ_BAAATS010000018.1:438923-602554 GCF_039533535.1 Streptomyces kunmingensis | reverse complement strand
CGACACAGCCGGATTCGCCAGCGCTTGACCACCCAAGATCACCAACAGAGTCACGGCATTGCCTCTAGGGCCTGTCTTCAAACTCCCGTCGTCGCCCGGAGGGCGGCCCCGAGGCGTCTGGTGCGTGCTCTCGGTGCGCCGGGTGCAAGGCCTCGTACTGGATGTACTTGGCCTTACGCCCGGTGCGGCGAGAGTGCGTGCCAGGCGTCGCGGGGCAGACGGGAGTTTGAAGACAGGCCCTAGGGCCCTGGGGCTACGCGCCGAGTACCGCGCGGAGCTGGTCGAGCCCCCAGTCCAGGTCCTCCTTGCTGATCACCAGGGGCGGGGCGATCCGGATCGTCGAACCGTGGGTGTCCTTGACGAGCACACCCCGCGCCATCAGTTTCTCCGAGATCTCCCGGCCCGTCCCGTGGGCCGGGTCGATGTCGACGCCGGCCCAGAGCCCGCGGCCCCGCACCTGGGCCACCTTGCCCGTACCGGTCAGCAGGCCCAGCTCGGCGTGCAGATGCTCGCCCAGCTCCGTGGCACGCTGCTGGAACTCCCCGCCGCGCAGCATCGCGATCACCTCGAGCCCCACCGCGCACGCGAGGGGATTGCCGCCGAACGTCGACCCGTGCTCGCCGGGCCGGAACACTCCGAGCACCGCCTTGCTCGACACGACCGCCGACACCGGTACGACGCCGCCTCCGAGCGCCTTGCCCAGCACGTACATGTCGGGCACCACACCCTCGTGCTCGCAGGCGAACGTCCGCCCCGTCCGCCCGAGACCCGACTGGATCTCGTCCGCGATGAACAGCACATCGCGTTCGCGCGTCAGCTCCCGCACCGCCGCGAGGTACCCGGCCGGCGGCACCAGCACCCCCGCCTCGCCCTGGATCGGCTCCAGCAGGACCGCCACCGTGTCCTCGGTGACCGCCTCCCGGAGAGCCGCCAGGTCGCCGTACGGGACGATGTCGAACCCCGGCGTGTAGGGCCCGAAGTCCGCCCGGGCCTCCGGGTCCGTGGAGAAGCTGACGATCGTCGTCGTCCGGCCGTGGAAGTTGTCGCCCGCGACCACGATCCGGGCCCGCCCGTCCGGCACCCCCTTGACCCGGTACCCCCACTTCCGGGCGGTCTTCACGGCGGTCTCCACCGCCTCCGCCCCCGTGTTCATCGGCAGCACCGTCTCCATGCCGCACAGCTCGGCGAGGCGCGTACAGAACTCGGCGAACCGGTCGTGGTGGAACGCCCTGGAGGTCAGGGTGACCCGCTCCAGCTGGGCCTGTGCGGCCTCGATGAGGCGCCGGTTCCCGTGCCCGAAGTTGAGCGCGGAGTACCCGGCGAGCATGTCCAGATAGCGGCGCCCCTCGACGTCCGTCATCCAGGCACCCTCCGCCGTGGCGATGACGACGGGAAGCGGGTGGTAGTTGTGCGCGCTGTGCTCGTCGGAGGCGGCGATCAGGTCCTGCGTCGCGGCACCTGGGTCCTCGGCGGTGTGGGCGGGAGTCACAGAAGTCACGGGATCTCCGTTCTTACGGCTCTGAGAGCTTTGCGGCTCTTACGGCGTGAGACGGGTTTGCGGCCCTTTCCTATCGTCGCTCGCATCATGGACGCGGAAACCTCCGGCCCCGGCTTGGCCGGTACTGTGATGACAGGGCCGTGACTGGCGCGCTGGGATGGGACCGACCATCGGGGAGCGGCCCGCGAACTGTGTGCCGTGCGCCTGGGCCGAACCGTGTACCGCCCCGTACGCCCGACTCTGCTCGGGCCGGGGAGAACCCGTCCCGGAGGTCCGCCATGTCAGAGCCCACCCCTTCTTCTTCCTCCCTGTCCACCGAGTCCGTCGCTTTCCGTAGCGCCCTCGACGTGATCCGGAGCGTGGAGCCCCGGGTCGCCGACGCCATCGGCCAGGAGATCGCCGACCAGCGCGAGATGCTCAAGCTGATCGCCAGCGAGAACTACGCGTCCCCGGCCACGCTGCTGGCGATGGGCAACTGGTTCAGCGACAAATACGCCGAGGGCACCGTCGGCCGCCGCTTCTACGCGGGCTGCCGCAACGTCGACACCGTCGAGTCCCTTGCCGCCGAACACGCCCGCGAGCTCTTCGGCGCCCAGCACGCGTACGTCCAGCCGCACTCCGGCATCGACGCCAACCTGGTCGCCTTCTGGGCCGTCCTCGCGGACCGCGTCGAGGCCCCCGCCCTGCGGCGCGCCGGTGTGCGCAACGTCAACGACCTGTCCGAGGCCGACTGGGCCGAGCTGCGGCAGGCCTTCGGCAACCAGCGCATGCTCGGCATGTCCCTGGACGCCGGCGGCCACCTCACCCACGGGTTCCGGCCCAACATCTCCGGCAAGATGTTCGACCAGCGCAGCTACGGCACCGACCCGGCGACCGGCCTCCTGGACTACGAGGCGCTGCGTGCCACGGCCCGCGAGTTCAAGCCGATGATCATCGTCGCCGGATACTCGGCCTATCCGCGACTGGTGAACTTCCGCATCATGCGGGAGATCGCCGACGAGGTCGGGGCGACGCTGATGGTGGACATGGCGCACTTCGCCGGCCTCGTCGCCGGCAAGGTCCTCACCGGGGACTTCGACCCGGTGCCCCACGCCCAGATCGTCACCACGACCACCCACAAGTCGCTGCGCGGCCCGCGTGGCGGCATGGTCCTGTGCGACGACTCACTCGCCGACCAGGTCGACCGCGGCTGCCCGATGGTGCTCGGCGGGCCGCTGCCGCACGTCATGGCGGCCAAGGCCGTCGCTCTCGCCGAGGCCCGCCGCCCCGACTTCCGCGGCTACGCCCAGGCCGTCGTCGACAACGCCCGCGCCCTCGCCGAGGGCCTCACCCGGCGCGGCGCCACCCTGGTCACCGGCGGTACGGACAACCACCTCAACCTGATCGATGTCGCCACTTCCTACGGTCTGACCGGCCGCCAGGCCGAGTCCGCACTGCTCGACTCCGGCATCGTCACCAACCGCAACGCCATCCCCGCCGACCCGAACGGCGCCTGGTACACCTCCGGCATCCGTATCGGCACCCCGGCCCTCACCACCCGCGGTCTGGGCGCGGGCGAGATGGACGAGATCGCGGCGCTCATCGACCGCGTCCTCACGGCCACCACGCCCGGCACCACCAGCAAGGGCGCCACCTCCAAGGCCCAGCACGTCCTGGAGGCCAAGGTCTCCGACGAGGTCTCCCACCGGGCCGCCGACCTGCTCGCGGGCTTCCCGCTCTACCCGGCCGTCGACCTCACCTGAGCCGTGACCGCCGCCTCCGGAGGGGCTTGTCCCGGACGGAGGCGGCGCCTGGGGCCGAGCAAGGAGAGACACCTGAGAGAATGAGGGGTATGGCCTCTGACAGTCCCCGCGTGCTCTCCGGTATCCAGCCCACCGCAGGCTCGTTCCACCTCGGCAACTACCTCGGCGCCGTCCGCCAGTGGGTGGCGCTGCAGGAGTCTCACGACGCCTTCTACATGGTGGTCGACCTGCATGCGATCACGGTTCCGCAGGATCCGATGGAGCTGCGGGCGAACACCCGGCTCGCCGCCGCCCAGCTGCTGGCCGCCGGCCTCGATCCGGACCGCTGCACGCTGTTCGTCCAGAGCCATGTTCCCGAGCACGCCCAGCTCGGCTGGGTCATGAACTGCCTCGCCGGGTTCGGCGAGGCGAGCCGCATGACCCAGTTCAAGGACAAGTCCGCCAAGCAGGGTGCGGACCGTGCCACGGTCGGCCTCTTCACGTACCCGATCCTCCAGGTCGCGGACATCCTCCTCTACCAGGCCAACCAGGTTCCGGTCGGTGAGGACCAGCGCCAGCACATCGAGCTGACGCGCGACCTCGCCGAGCGCTTCAACGGCCGCTTCGGGGAGACCTTCACGATCCCGGCGCCGTACATCCTGAAGGAAACGGCCAAGATCTACGACCTTCAGGACCCGTCGATCAAGATGAGCAAGTCGGCATCGACCCCCAAGGGGCTCATCAACCTCCTCGACGAGCCGAAGGCCACCGCCAAGAAGGTGAAGAGCGCGGTCACCGACACCGACACCGTGATCCGCTACGACGCGGAGAAGAAGCCGGGCGTCAGCAACCTGCTCACCATCTACTCCACCCTCACCGGCGCCGGTATTCCGGAACTGGAGCAGAAGTACGAGGGCAAGATGTACGGTGCGCTCAAGACGGACCTGGCTGAGGTCATGGTGGATTTCGTGACGCCGTTCCGGACCCGTACCCAGGAGTACCTGGACGACCCGGAGACGCTCGACTCGCTCCTGGCCAAGGGCGCGGAGAAGGCTCGAGCCGTCGCCGCCGAGACCCTGTCCCAGGCGTACGAGAAGGTCGGCTTCCTGCCCGCCAAGCACTGAACCCGGACCGGCGCACGTCCCGCCCGCATGCCCATCACACGACGACAGGAGTACGACGTGGGGACCGTAACGATCGGTGTTTCGATCGCGGTCCCGGAGCCTCACGGCAGCTTGCTTCAGGAGCGGCGTGCGGGCTTCGGTGACCCCGCAGCACACGGTATTCCCACGCACATCACGCTGCTCCCGCCGACCGAGGTGGGAGCGGAGGACCTGTCGGCGATCGAGGAGCATCTGGCGGAGGTCGCGGGCTCCGGACGGCCCTTCCCGATGCGCCTCTCGGGGACGGGGACCTTCCGTCCGCTGTCACCCGTCGTGTTCGTGCAGGTCGTCGAGGGTGCCGAGGCGTGCACCTGGCTGCAGAAGCAGGTGCGCGACGCCTCGGGGCCCGTCGCGCGCGAGCTGCAGTTCCCGTACCACCCGCATGTCACCGTGGCGCACGGCATCGCCGAGGAGGCTATGGACCACGCCTTCGAAGCGCTCGCCGACTACGAAGCGGCGTGGCCGTGCAACGGCTTCGCCCTCTACGAGCAGGGCGCTGACGGCATCTGGCGCAAGCTGAGGGACTTCACCTTTCAAAAGCCCACGCTTCCCGCCCAGGGGCCCGACCGCGCGAAGCGCGGACGCCGGCAGCCGGCGCGCTGACCCGGGCCGCACGCCGCGCCACTGCGGGTCAGACGGGGAGCCTGCGGAACAGCGGCCGCGGTACGTGCCGCAGCGCCGACATGACCATCCGTAGCGTTCCGGGCACCCACACCGTCTCCGACCGGCGTCGCAGCCCTGTCTCGACGGCCAGTGCCACCGCCTCCGGCGTCGTCGCCATCGGGGCTTCGGCCAGGCCCGCCGTCATCTTCGACCGCACGAAGCCAGGGCGGACGATCATGACGTGCACTCCCGTGCCGTGCAGGGCGTCTCCCAGCCCCTGGGCGAAGGCGTCGAGTCCCGCCTTGCTCGACCCGTAGATGAAGTTGGCGCGGCGGGCCCGCTCGCCCGCGACCGACGAGAGCACGACCAGCGAGCCGTGCCCTTGGGCCTGCAGAGCCCGTGCGCAGATCAGACCTGCCGAGACGGCGCCGGTGTAGTTGGTCTGCGCGACGCGTACCGCCGCCATCGGCTCGCCTTCGTCGCGGGCCTGGTCGCCGAGGATGCCGAAAGCCAGCAGCACCATGTCGATGTCGCCTTCGGCGAAGACCTTGCCGAGTGCTTCCTCGTGGGACTCCGAGTCCAGGGCGTCGAACGAGACGGTACGAGCATCCGCCCCCAGGTCGCGCAGGTGGGCCGCGGCGCTTTCGAGGGCGGGGGACGGACGGCCCGCGAGCCACACGGTGCGGGTGCGCCGTGCGACGAGCCGGCGGGCCGTCGCGAGCGCGATCTCGGACGTGCCGCCGAGGATGAGCAGGGACTGGGGGGTGCCGAAGGCGTCCTTCATGAAAACCGAACTCCAATGAGCCAGGACCGGTTGGCGGTGTGCGGATACTTTCGCGGGTCACAGCGCGAAATGGCTGCTTTTGTGGCCGCGGCTCACAGACTCAGTCGCCGCGACAGATCGGAACGGAAAACGCCTCGCGGATCCATCCGTGCCCGCAAGGAGCGGAACTCCTCCAGCCGCGGATACATGGCGGAGAGGAGCTCGGGGCGCAGCCGGGAGTCCTTGGCGAGATAGATGCGCCCGTCCGCGGCGGCCACCTCCTCGTCGAGTTCATCGAGGAACGGGCCGAGTTCCGGAAGATTCGCGGGAATGTCGAGCGCGAGGGTCCAGCCCGGCATGGGAAAAGAGAGCCAGCCGGGGTCCCCGCCCCCGAAGCGCTTGAGCACCGCGAGGAAAGAAGGGCACCCGCGGTCCGAAATGCGCTGCACGATCCGGCGGAGGGATTCTTCTTTTCCGTATCCGACGACGAACTGATACTGCACGAAACCGCTGCGCCCATAAACGCGGTTCCAGTGCGGGACCCCGTCGAGGGGGTGAAAGAACGTCGAAAGCTTCTGGATCTCGCCGACGCGGGATTTCGGTGCCCTGCGATACCACAGCTCATTGAAGAGACCGACGGTCGTCCGGCCCAGCAGGCCTTCCGGGAGGAAGGAAGGGGCGGAGGGCAGCCGGCCCGGACGGAAGGCCAGCGGGGCACGGCGCGCGCGGGCGGGCAGGGCGTCCAGCGGAGCGTGGTCCCCGCGGGTCAGGACGGAGCGGCCCATCGCGGCTCCGCGGGCCAGCAGATCGATCCAGGCGACCGAGTACCGGTAGCGGTCATCGGTGGCGGTGAGGCGGGCCATCAGATCGTCCAGGTCCGTGGCGCGTTCGGTGTCGACGGACATCAACGAGCTCTCGACGCGCTGAAGTTGCACCGTCGCCGTGAGGATGACCCCGGTCAGTCCCATGCCGCCGGCCGTGGCGTCGAAGAGGTCGGTGCCGCGCTCGACGATCCGGATCTCGCCGTCGGCGGTGAGGAGTTCCAGCGCGAGGACGTGGCGCGAGAAGGACCCGGAGACGTGGTGGTTCTTGCCGTGGATGTCGGCGCCGATGGCGCCGCCGACCGTGACATAGCGCGTGCCCGGGGTCACCGGGACGAACCAGCCGAGAGGAAGGAGCACGTCCATCAGCCGGTGGAGCGAGATTCCCGCGTCGCACAGCACGGTGCCGCCGGCGGCGTCGATGGCGTGGATCTGGTTCAGGCCGGTCATGTCCAGGACGGCGCCGCCCGCGTTCTGTGCCGCGTCTCCGTAGGCGCGCCCCAGACCACGCGCGACGCAGCCACGACGGCCGGGAGCGGCGCTCTCCCGGAGGGTTGCCACGGCCTCCTCGTAGGAGCGGGGCCGCACGAGATACGCGGAGGTGGGGGCCGTACGACCCCAGCCGGTGATGGGCACGGTGTCGTACCCCGGGGCAGCGGGGGTGGTTACGGGATCGGCAGCCATGTGCGCGACGGTATCGCCCGAAGAAGGGAGATTAACCCTAAACCAACCTAATCCTCACCGAAATGGGTGATTAAGTGGGTGTCATCTTATTTTGACCCAGAGATAGGTGTTTTTGGATTCAAAGTGAGCCACATGGACGACATGGATCGCCGATTGCTGTCGGCACTTCGCGACTGTGGCACCGACCGGCGTGTGGCAGCGGCGGCGCGGGCGCTGTCCTGGGCCGGTGAACACGGGGCCCTCTGGCTGGCGGCCGGCCTGGTGGGAGCCGTGGCCGACCGTGAGCGCAGGGCGGCGTGGCTGCGCGGGACGGCTCTCACCGCAGGGGCGCATCTGGCCAGCATGGGCGTGAAGCGGGTGGTACGCAGGCCGAGACCGGTCGCGGAGACGGGCGCCGAGCCCCTGGTGCGGACAGCGGGGAGGCACTCGTTCCCCAGCTCGCACGCGACGTCGGCGGCTGCGGCGACGGTCGCCTACGGGGCGTTGGGGCCGGCGGGGGCGCGTCTGGTGCCGCCACTGGCTGCCGCGGTGTGCGTCTCGCGGATGGTCGTCGGTGTGCACTACCCCTCCGACGTCGCGGCGGGTGCGGCGCTGGGCGCGCTCACGGCCCGGCTCGGGGCGCGCTGGATGGCCGGGGGTGCGACGCGGTGACGGAACACACGGAGCCCGTGGAGCGGGCCGAGCAGCCGCACGCAGGAGCGGAAGACACAGGAGGGACGGACGAGCCGGACGTCCGTGAGGGCGGCGCAGTCGGCACAGCGGTGCTGGAGCGGCCCCAGCGACAGGCATCGGTGGTGAGGAGCGCGACACCGCTCGGGTTGCCGGCCGGGCTGGTCAGGACGGCGCGGCCCAGACAGTGGGTGAAGAACATCCTGGTGGTGGCCGCGCCCGCGGCGGCGGGGGAGTTGTTCGCGCGGCATGCCCTGGGGCAACTGGCAGTGGTTTTCGTGCTGTTCACGGCGGCGGCCTCGGCGGTGTACCTGATCAATGACGCGCGGGACGCCGAGGCGGACCGGGCGCACCCGGTGAAGCGGAACCGGCCCGTGGCGGCGGGGCTGGTCCCGGTGCCGGTCGCGTATGCCGTCGGCGGGTCGCTGGCCGTGCTCGCGCCGGTCGCCGCCGCGGTGCTGTGCAATCCGGTGACCGCGGCGTTGCTGACCGCCTATGTCGGGATGCAGTTGGCGTACTGCGTCAGCCTCAAGCATGTGCTGGTCGTCGACCTGATCGTGGTGACCACCGGGTTCCTGATGCGGGCGATGATCGGCGGGCTCGCGCTCGGGATCCCGCTGTCGCGCTGGTTCCTGATCACCACCGGATTCGGCGCGCTGTTCATGGTCTCGGCCAAGCGGTACTCCGAGGCGGTGCAGATGGGTGGCAGGGCAGGGGCGACGAGGGCGCTCCTGACCGAGTACACGACCGGCTACCTGCGGTTCGTCTGGCAGCTGGCCGCAGGGGTGGCCGTGCTCGCCTACTGCCTGTGGGCGATGGAGGAAGGGGGCGTCGCGCGCAGCAGCTTGTTGCCGTGGCGGCAGTTGTCGATGGTGGCGTTCATCGTCGCGGTCCTCAGATACGCGGTCTTCGCCGACCGGGGCACGGCGGGGGAGCCGGAGGACGTGGTGCTGCGGGATCGCGCGCTGGCCGTGATCGGGCTCGTGTGGCTCGCGATGTACGGGCTCGCGGTCGCGGACTGGTGACGGGCGCGGGCGCGGAGCGAGTGAGGAAGGGAGCCGGGGGCATGGGGGCGCGGGTGCGGGAGCTGGGTCCCGAGCTGGTGGGATTCGCGGCGGCGGGAGTGTGTGCGTACGCCGTCGACCTGGGGCTCTTTGTGTGGTTGCGCGGGCCGGTCGGCCTGGATCCGCTCTCCGCGAAGGCGCTGTCGTTTGTGGCCGGTTGCTCGGTGGCGTACGTGGGGAACGCGCTGGGAACGTACCGAAAAAGGACGAACGGGGTGTCGCGGCTGCGGCAGTACGGGGTCTTCTTCGCGGTGAACGCGGCCGGGGCGCTGGTGCAGTTGATGTGCCTCGCGGTGTCGCACTACGTCCTGGGGCTCACCTCGCCGCGGGCGGACACGGTGTCGGGGGCCGGGGTGGGGATGGTCCTGGCCACGGTGGTGCGGTTCTGGGGTACTCGGACCCTGGCCTTCGGTGCGAGACCGAGTGTGGGGCCGGCCGGCGAAAGGCCGGCCGCGGCGAGACCGGTCGAACCGGTCGATCAGGGCAGGCTGAGATCATGGACTGGCTGAAGAAACTCCCCGTTGTCGGGCCGCTGGTCGTCCGGTTGATGCGGACCCATGCCTGGGGTGCCTACGAGCGGCTCGACGAGGTGCACTGGACGCGGCTGGCGGCGGCGATGACCTTCATCAGCTTCCTGGCACTGTTTCCGCTGATCACGGTGGCCGCCGCGGTCGCGGCCGGCACGCTCGGGGCCGATCAGCAGCGGAAGCTCGAGTCGAGGATCAGCGACCAGGTACCGGGTATCGCGGATCAGCTGGATCTCGGGGCGCTGATCGACAACGCGGGGACGATCGGGGTCGTGGCCGGAGCGTTGCTGCTGTTCACCGGTGTCGGCTGGGTCGGATCGATGCGGGAGTGTCTTCGGACCGTGTGGGAGCTGCCGGACAGCGACGAGAACCCGGTCCTGCGCAAGCTCAGGGATGCGGGTGTGCTGGTGGGGCTCGGGGGTGCGGGGCTCGCTTCGCTGGTGGCGTCGACCGTGGCGTCCACGGCGGTGGAATGGACCGCGGATCAGTTGGGGCTCGACAGCGCGGGGTGGGGCGAGGCGCTGCTACAGGTTCTGGCGTTCGCGATCGCGGTGCTGGCGGACTTCCTGCTGCTGCTGTACGTGCTGACGTTGCTGCCCGGGGTGCAGCCGCCGCGGCGGGATCTGGTCACGGCGGCGTTGATCGGGGCGGCCGGGTTCGAGCTGCTGAAGATGCTGCTCGGCGGCTATATGAAGGGCGTGGCGGCGAAGAGCATGTACGGGGCGTTCGGTACACCGGTCGCGTTGCTGCTGTGGATCAACTTCACGGCGAAGCTGGTGCTCTTCTGCTCGGCGTGGACCGCGACGGGGCGCGCTGCCGCGCGGGGGCGGGAGGAGAGGGACACCGAGCGCGTCGGAGAGCTGACGGGTGGGCCCGGGTAGGGCGAGGGAGCCCGACCCGGCCCACGGAACATCAGGGCTTGGTGCGCAGGGGCCACTTCTTGCGGACCGCGAAGGCCGCGGCGGCCAGGACCGCGAGGACGCCCGCGGTGATGGCCAGGGCGATGCCGACGCCGCCGGAGCCGTGCGTGGAGACCGCGGCGTGGGCGGCGGGCTTGGCGGGGCCCGCGTCGCCCTGGGGGCTGGCCGTGCCGGTGGCGTCGGAGGTGGCGCCCTTCGGCGGGACGAGGGTGCCGACCGGGGTGACCTTGCCGTCGGCCTGGAAGCCCCAGTCGAGGAGGCGGGCGGTCTCCTTGTAGACCGCGTGGCTCTCCTTCGCGTCGGGGCTCATGACGGTGACGAGGAGGACCTTGTTGTCGCGTTCGGCGACGCCGGTGAAGGTGGCGCCGGCATTGGTGGTGTTGCCGTTCTTGACGCCCGCGATGCCCTGGTAGGCGTCGAGGCCCACGTCGCCGGTGAGGAGACGGTTGGTGTTCTGGATCTCGAAGCGGCTGGTCGTCTTCCCCTTCTTCTGCTCCTTGGGGAACTTGGCGTCGGCAGTGGACGCGTACTCGCGGAAGTCCGCCTTCTGCAGGCCGGAGCGGGCGAACAGGGTGAGGTCGTAGGCGGAGGAGTGCTGGCCGGGGGCGTCGTAGCCGTCGGGGCTGACGACGTGGGTGTCGTTGGCCTGCAGTTCCTCGGCGTGGGCCTGCATGTCCTTGACGGTCTGCGGGACGCCGTGGTTCATGGCGGACAGGACGTGGACGGCGTCGTTGCCGGAGCGCAGGAAGACGCCGAGCCACAGGTCGTGGACGGTGTAGGTGAAGTTCTCCT
This sequence comes from Streptomyces kunmingensis, assembly GCF_039533535.1. NCBI lineage: Bacteria > Bacillati > Actinomycetota > Actinomycetes > Kitasatosporales > Streptomycetaceae > Streptomyces > Streptomyces kunmingensis. The sequence continues at coordinate 591,329 of NZ_BAAATS010000018.1, read as the reverse complement.
TGACGCCGACGAGGCTGGAGCCCGCGCCCATGCCGGCCAGGTCGGAGGGGATGACCTTGTGCGTCGTGGTCTTCGGGAACTTGGGGAGGAGCGTGTCCGCGAAGAGCATCTTGAGGGTGCTGGCGGGGGGAAGCTGCCAGTGCGCGTTGTGCGAGGCGAGCACTGCGCCGGACTCGGCGTCCGTGACGATCCAGGACTTCGCGGTCAGGTCCTTCGGCAGGACGGGGGCGCCGGTCCCCAGCTTGACCTGGGTGCCCGGCTTGCCGAGCAGTTCGCCGCCGATGGTCGACATGTTGGCCGGGGGACCGGCCTTGTTCGCGGAGCCCTTGGTCGGCTTGGCGTCCGGCTTGTCCGCGGCGGCCGCGGGCAGTGCGGCCGTCAGCGACAGGGCGGAGACCGTGAGCAGGACCGCGGAAGCCGTGAGCAGCGTGGAGCGCAGCGGGCCGTTCGCGCGCGCGGGCTGTGCGGACTTCTTCATGTATGACTTGTGCGACTTGTACGACGCATGGGAGGCAGGCACGGTCGAGAACGTACATGTACCCGGCCCGTAAGTCTCCGCCGAGGTGTTCTGTGTCCCTTCGGCCCCACCCCGGCGGCGGCGCGCGAAGGCGGCTGGCGATACTGAGGGTATGAAGCTCAGCCGTCCCGTCTCCTGGTTCCTGCTCGCCTTCGGGGTGTGGAGCTGGATCATCTGGATCACTTTCGTCAAGAACCTGTGGAAGGACGGCAGCGGCCTCGCCTTCGACGATGCCGGTGACCCGACGGCGTACTTCTTCGTGCATCTGACGCTCGCCGTCGTCTCCTTTGTCTTGGGGACGGTGGTAGGAGGCATCGGGTTCCGCGGAGTGCGTGCTCTGCGGCGGACTTCATAGCGGACTTCACACTTCACAGGCGAAACGGGCGGTCGGGGTCGTGGTCGTTGTCTTTGTGCTGGTCGCCGTCGCCGTGCTCGCGGTGTTCGCGGGACTGCACTATTACGCGTGGCGCCGCCTGGTGCGGGACACGACGGCGGGGCCCGGGTGGCCGAGGCGCCTGGGCACGGTGGTGTTCGTGGCGGGGCCGGTGCTGATGTTCGCGGCGGTGGCCGCGGAGCAGGCCGGCGCGCCCTTCCTGGTGCAGCAAGTCCTGGCGTGGCCGGGGTTCCTGTGGATGGCGTTCGCGCTCTATCTGCTGCTCGCGTTGCTGGTGGGGGAGGTGGTGCGGCCGCTGCTGCGGCGCGTGCTCGACCGCGAGGCGCCCCCGCCCGCGGGGACGGAGAACACAACCGCCACAGACACCCCGGCCGAAACCCCGCCCGCGGCAGCCGAGTCCACCGCCTCCACACCCGCGCCCACACCCGCGCCCGCCCCCACCCGTCGGCTGCTCCTCGCCCGTTCTGTGGGAGCGGTGGCGACCGTCGCTGCTGTGGGAGTCGTCGGCAACGGCGCGTACGGCGTGCTGCGGGGGCCGAAGGTGAAGCGGGTCACCGTGCCGCTGGCCAGACTTCCGCGCGCGGCGCACGGGTTCAGGATCGCGGTGGTCAGCGACATCCACCTCGGGCCTGTGCTCGGGCGGGGCTTCGCCGAGCGCGTGGTGGAGACGATCAACTCCACGCAGCCGGACCTGATCGCGGTGGTCGGTGATCTGGTCGACGGGAGCGTGGAGGACCTCGCTCCCGCGGTCGCGCCGCTGGCGCGGCTGCGCGCACGGCACGGCACGTTCTTCGTCACGGGCAACCACGAGTACTTCTCGGGCGCCGACCCGTGGGTGGCGCACGTACGCGAGCTCGGGCTGCGCCCGCTGGAGAACGCCCGCGTCGAGATGGGCGCCTTCGACCTCGCCGGCGTCAACGACATCAGTGGCGAGAACTACGACGAGGGGCCCGACTACGCGAAGGCGCTCGGTGACCGCGACCGGTCCCGCGCGGCCGTCCTTCTCGCCCACCAGCCGGTGATGATCGACGAGGCGGTGCGGCACGGCGTCGACCTCCAGCTGTCCGGGCACACGCACGGCGGCCAGCTGTGGCCCGGCAACTTCATCGCCGACGCGGCCAATCCGACCCTCGCGGGCCTGGAGCGCTACGGCGACACCCAGCTCTACGTCAGCCGCGGCGCGGGGGCCTGGGGACCGCCGGTCCGGGTGGGCGCACCCTCGGACATCACGGTCGTCGAACTCGCCTCCCGGCAGGCCTGAAGCGCGGCGGACATCACGGGCGGCGGTATCCGTCCGATGAGGCGGGCTTGTTCCGGCTGTGGCGGCTCGGTTGGATATGACCGAATAGTGGGGTGGGGAATGTGAGCACAGTGACACGCACAGTTGCCTCGGCGCTGCATTATGTGTCGGATCTGTGTTCACGAAGTGGAGGAGGTGGCTACGTGTGTTGCGGCGCAGTGCGTTCAGACTGCCCCGACACCCGGCCTCGGTCGGGGTGGCGCGGTTGCGCGTGCGCGATCATCTGGCGGTCTGGGGCCATACGGAACCGGCCGACGCGCTCGACACCGCCATACTGCTCGTCTCCGAACTGGCGACGAACGCGGTACGGCACGGGCCCGCGCGTGAACGGGAGTTCGAGATCGCGGTGACGGTGCTCGCGGACGGGTCGTGCTTCATAGAGGTGTCCGACGAGTCCACGGCCGATCCCGAGATGAGACCGCCGCGCGCGCCCGACGACGAGAGCGGACGGGGTCTGCACCTGGTCGACGCGCTCGCCGAGGCGTGGGGTGTGTGGCACCGGGGCCGCTACGGCAAGACGGTCTGGGCGCTGGTGCGTTCCTGACCCCGGTCATTCTGGTGGTGCTCCGCGGAGCCGGGCCTTGCCCCCGCCCTCTCGATCCCGTACCGCAGGCCCTCTCGATCCCCCGCGCCCCCGGCGTTCCGGCTAACTCTTCCGGCGACGTCCCGACGGCTTCCCCCGGCGCCGCAGCGCGAGCAGGCTGCCGCCCGCCAGCGCCGCGACCGCCGCCGATCCGCCCAGCGCCCAGCCCTGGTCGTGTTCGGCGGGCCGCGGCGCGGACGAGGCGCCGGGCGCACCGGGCGCCGGTGACGACGAGGACGACTTCGGCTGTTCGCTCAGCGGTGTGACCAGCTCGCCGACCGCGCTCACCTTGCCGCTCGCCGCGAAACCCCAGTCGAGGAGCGCGACCGTCTCCTGATAGACCGCCTCGTACCCGGACTTGGGGTGCATGACGGTGACCAGGAGCGTGCGGCCGTCGCGGGTCGCGGCGCCGGTGAAGGTGTTGCCCGCGTGTGAGGTGTAGCCGTTCTTGACGCCGATGAGGCCCTCGTACGCGGCGATGCCCTGCCCCGTGAGGAGACGGTCCGTGTTCTGGATCTGGAACGTCTTGCCGTCGCCCGCCGGGAACTCGGCGACCTTCGTGGCGCAGTAGCCGCGGAAGTCGTCGTTCTTCAGTCCGGCCCGGGCGAAGAGCGTGAGGTCGTACGCCGACGACACCTGCCCCTTGTGGTCGAAGCCGTCCGGGCTGGCCACATGGGTGTCACCGGCCTGGAGGTCCTTCGCGCGGGCCTGCATCGCGGCGACGGTCTTGTCGACGCCGCCGTACATCGAGGCGAGCACATGAACGGCGTCGTTCCCGGAGCGCAGGAAGACGCCCTGCCACAACTGATGGACGGTGTACGTGGTTCCGGCCTGGATTCCGACGAGGCTGGAGCCCGCCGGGATGTCGGCCAGGTCCTCGGCCGTCACCCGGTGCCGTAGATCATGCGCGAACTGCGGCAGGACCGTGTCCGCGAACAGCATCTTCAGCGTCGACGCGGGCGGCAGCGACCGGTGAGCGCCGTAAGAGGCGAGCACGTCGCCGCTGTCGTTGTCGGCGACCAGCCACGCCTTCGCGGCGAGTTTCGGCAGCTTCGGCGCCCCCGCGCCGCGCCGCACCTGCACACCGGCCGCGGCCAGCCGCTCACCACCTATGGCGGAGGACGCGGCAGACGCGTGCGGCGCGGACAGGGCGAGGGAGGCGGCCGTACCGAGGCCCATGCCGAGGGCGCTGCGGCGGCTCATCTGCGGGCAGTTCGAGGATGCGGTGGTGCCGGGCATGCGGCGACCGTACCGGCCCAAGCCCAGGCAAAGAAAAGAGGGTCCCGCCCGGCCTCTCCGGCGGGGCCGGACCCCGGGTGCCCTACGACTCCGGCCGCGTCATTCCCGGCAAGAAGTCGATGAACAGTTCGTGCACCTCGAGGACGAGCGGCCGCAGCACCCGGAAGCGGGCGAGCGCCACGCCCCGTGTCGTCAGCCGGGCCCCGCGCTCGGCGAGCCGCCGGCTGCGCTCCCGGCCCTCGGAGCTGTCGAAGACCCAGTAGAGGACGAGCCCCATCTGGGACAGCCACATCAGCTCCGGCAGGATCTCCGCCAGTTCGGCGGGCACCTTGGCCCTGGACCCGGCCAGCACCTCCCGGTGCAGCGCGATCGATGCCTCCCGGGCCCGCTCCGACTCGGCCGAGAACGGGCTGAGCGGCGAGTCCGGATCGGCCGCGTTCTTGAAGAACTGGGCCGCGAACTCGTGGTACGGCTCGGCGATCTCCAGCCACACCCGCAGCACTCCGGCGAGGCGCGCCTGCAGATCGGTCTCCGTGTCCAGGACGGACCGGACCGCCGCCTCGTGCTCGGCGGCGATCCGGTCGTAGAACCCCTGGATGAGGTGTTCCTTGCCCGCGAAGTAGTAGTACGCGTTGCCGACGGAGACCCCGGCCTCCTGCGCGATGGCCCGCATCGTCGTCTTGTCGTAGCCCCGCTCCCGGAACAGCCGCATCGCGGTCTCCAGGATCAGCGCCCGCGTCTGCTCGCTCTTGGCGCCCTTTGCCTGGACCTGGGCCTTGGCCTCCGCCTTGTCTGTAGCCACGCCACGAGCCTAATCGGCCACGCGGCAACCGCTGTCACAGGCGGCGTCCCCCACGCCGTAGCTGGAACCGACCATGCCGGGCCGCACGTAGTACCAGCCGTCCTTCGGGTCGTACGCCCACCCGTCCGCCCGCCGGTACGCGCCGCCCCCGGACTGCCGCTCCCGGTACAGCTCGCGGTACTTCGCGGCGCCGAGCACGACCTGCTTGGCGACCTTCATCCCGGCGGGCGTGGCCATCCGGTGGGCCGTGGCCCGGTGTTCGCGCAGCGCCCACATGCACACGACCCAGGCGGCGGGACCGCGGTAGATCTGCCCGCTGTCCCCGAGGACGGTGATGTCGCTGAGCGTGGCGCTGTGGTCGAGCCCCGGGTAGCGCCCGCGCGCCTCGTCGGATCCGGCGGGCACGAACTCCAGCGGCACCAGCTGCCGCTGCCGGGTCAGCCAGCCCCGCACGAACGTGCACAGCGGGCACTCGGCGTCGTACAGCACCGTGAGCCGGCGGACCGGGACGTCCCCCCGGACGCCCCGGTCCGCTTTCCCCGTGACTCCCACCGCTGTCACGCCCCGGCCGCCGGAGCGGCCCACCCCTGCGGCGGGACCGGCGGCTGCTGTTCGCGCTCCATGACGCCGCGCCGCCGGATCTTGTTGAGGACGTAGACGTTGCCCAGGTGCATCACGCCGAGCACGAGCAGCACCACGCCGAGCTTGGTCGACAGGGCCTCGAAGACCCCGCGGGCGCTGTCGATGGTCCCGTCGCCGCTCAGATAGAGGGCGACGAACCCGAGGTTCACCAGATAGAAGCCGACCACCAGGAGGTGGTTGACGGCGTCGGCCAGCTTCTCGTTCCCGTGCAGCACGTCGGAGAGGAAGAGCCTTCCGTTACGGCTCAGGGTGCGCGCCACCCAGACGGTCAGCCCGATGCTGACGACGAGGTAGATGACGTAGGCGACAACTGTGAGGTCCATGCCCCACCCTCCTTGAACGCGTTCAAAAACGCTGACAGGAGTGACAGTAGACCTGTTTTTGAACACGTTCAAGCGAGGGTTGTCGTACGTGACGGGAGTCTCAGGAGGGAGGTGCCGGAGGCGGTCCGGAACACCTAATTCCGCGCCAGCTCCGGGCGCTTGAGGTAGTCGGTGAACCCGATGACGTTGCCCCAGGGGTCCGCGATCTCCACGACGTACCCGGTGGAGGTGGAGAAGGGTGGGTCGAGCGGCGTGATGCCCGCCTCGCCCAGGGAGCGGGCCACGGCGCGCGCGTCGGGCACCTCCAGCCAGAGCCGCGCCGCGGGCCACGGCGGCGGCCGGTGGCCGTAACCGTCCTCGGCGCGCAGCAGCAGGCCGGGTGTCTCCTTGCCGATCGCGAGCAGCGCGATGCCGGCCTCGTCGAGGCGGAACTTCACGGGGAGCCCGACGCGCTCGTAGAAGGCGACGGCTTCCGCCAGGTCGCCGACGGGGAGCAGGGCGTTGTCGAAGCCGAGGGTCTCCAGCTCTAGTGACATAACGTCAGATTAGCCATGTGTCAGGGTGAATACCCCATAAGCGGTCAGCGGTGAATCCGTGGCGCTCCGGTCACCGCCGTCATCAGGCAGTACAGCGAGGTGGTCGCGGCGAGGAACATGAGGTTGTTCTTGGCGCCGCCGAACGCGATGTTGGCGACGGGCTCGGGGGTCAGGAGCCGGCCGATCAGGGTCCCGTCCGGGTCGTAGCAGTGCACGCCGCCGTCCATGGCGGCCGCCCACAGGCGTCCCTGGTCGTCGAAGCGGATGTTGTCGAAGCGCCCGAGACCCTCCTTCATCGCGGCGAACACCTTGCCGTCGGAGAGGGTGCCGTCCTCGCGTACGTCGTAGACGCGCAGCACGCCCGAGCGGGTGTCGGAGACGTACAACCGGCGTTCGTCGAGCGAGAAGACGAGCCCGTTCGGGGCCCCAAGGCCCTCGGCGACGAGCCGTACCTCGCCGCTGGCGGGGTCGACGCGGTAGACGTTGTTGGCGCCGATCTCGGACTCGGCGCGGAACCCTTCGTAGTCGCTCGTGATCCCGAAGTCCGGGTCGGAGAACCACACCGAGCCGTCCGAACGCACCACGGCGTCGTTCGGGCTGTTGAGCCGTCTGCCCTCCCAGCGGTCGGCGAGCACGGTGATCCGCCCGTCGTGTTCGGTCCGCGTCACCCGCCGGTTGCCCTGCTCGCAGCTGACGAGCCGGCCCTCGCGGTCCAGGGTGTTGCCGTTGACGTGCCCGGCGGGGGAGCGGAAGACGCTGACGGCGCCACTGGTCTCGTCCCAGCGCAGCAGCCGGTCGTTGGGGATGTCGCTCCAGATGAGCTGGCGCCAGGCGGGCAGATAGAGGGGCCCCTCGGTCCAGCGGCCCTCGGAGTGCAGGACCTGCATACGGTCGTCGCCGTTGGCGCAGAGGCCGGTGCGGAAACGCTCGTCCAGGATCTCGTACGAAACGGGGACTGTCTGCGTGGGCACGGTCATCCTCCGAAAGCTGTCGTGGAACGGAAACGTGAAACCGAAGGTCATCCTCCACCGGGGCGGTGACGGACGCGGGCCGATTGTCAGTGGTGCCCCGTAGCGTCCTCGGCATGGGAACGGTGACGTTCGTCGACGAGACGACATCAGGGGACAGGGGCGCGGCCTTCGGGCTGGAGATCGCCGAAGAGCGGCTCACCGCGCGTGAGTTGATCAGGCGTCGGGTCTTCCAGGAGGTCGCGGAGTTCAACGCGCGCACGGAGCCGCAGCTCTTCCAGGGGCTGGTGCAGCCGCAGGACACGGAGCGCGTGCTGAACGGGTACGCGCTGCGCAGCCCGCGCCGCATCGACCCCGAGGCGCAGACGGAGCGCGCGCTGGCCGCGTTCGGGGGGAACGGGTTCCTGGTGCTGGTCGGCGACCGGCAGATCACGGACCCCGACGAGGAGATAGAGCTGCCGCTCGGCGTCGAGGTCACGTTCCTCAAGCTTGTGCCGCTGGTGGGTGGCTGAGGTGTTCCTGCAGAGCCACATCGACAAGCTGCGCAACCACGCGACGGCGGGCGCCGCCGACAAACTGGCGCGCGAGGCACTCAAGGCGGCCCTGAGCGCCGACGGGTACCGAGGGGCGGGCTGGGACCGGGTCGTCGGGCTGCTCGGCGATCTGGACGGGACCCTGCGCCAGGGTGTCTCGGACGCGCTGGTGAAGCAGTACCGGCAACTCGACGAGGACTCGCCCGCACGGCCGAACGTGCTGGTGGTGCTCGACGCCCTCGGCGCGGGCCTGCCCGGCGACCCCCTCGGAGCCGAGCGCACCGCCGCACTGGAGCGGCTGGGCAGCGCGGTGTGGTTCAGCGGTCCTGCCGACCGTCTGGCCGAGGCCGAGCTGGCGGCGGGCCGCACCCTCCCGGCCCCGGTCGTCGCGTTCTTCCGGCGCGCGGCCGCCGAACCTTACTGCGTACCGGAGTTGGCGGCCGTGGCCAGGAAGCTGCACGAACCGGTTCTGAACGTCGGGGAGACCTGGGCCGAGCGCGCCCTCGACGCAGTCACCGGTGACCCCGGTGATCCGTGGCGTGACCTGCTCGCCCATGCCGCGACCGCGACATCGGCGAAGCCCACCGCCAAGTGGGACAAGGCCGCTCGCGCCCTGATCGCGGCCGCCGGCGCGGACCGGGTGCGCGAGACGGCGCTGCCCTGTCTCGCCCTGGTCGGCCGCCCGCGCACGATCCGCCTGGACACCCCGCCCTACGGGCACGACGTGAACCTCGCCTACGACCCGTTCAACGCCAACGCGCTGCGCGGCCTCGCCTGGATCCTCGCCCTGCTGCCCGCCCACCCGGACGCGGCCCGCGCCCTCGGCTCGCTCGTCGAGACGTCCCTGAAGAAGGTCGCGGGACTCGGTCCGGTCAACCCGAAGGTCGCCAACGCCGGGGTCAACGCGCTGGCCCGTATCGACAGCGAGGCAGCCCTCGCCGAGCTGGCGCGGCTGACCACCCGGGTCACCTACAAGGCCACGGCCAAGCTGCTCGACGCGGCCCTGGACGCCCGGGCCACGGCCCTCGGCCTGACCCGCGAGGAGATCGAGGAGCTGGCCGTACCCGCGTACGGGCTGACCGGGGTCGGCCGCAGGGAGGCGTACCTCGGAGAGTCCACGGCCGTGCTGGAGATCCGGGGCGTCAAGGCGGCCCTCACCTGGCGCAACGCGAGCGGCAAGACGGTCAAGTCCGTCCCCGCCGCCGTCCGCCGCGACCACCCCGAGGAGCTCATGGCGCTCAAGACGGCCGTCAAGGACATCGACAAGATGCTCGGCGCCCAGAGCGAGCGCCTGGACCGGCAGTTCCTCGCCCGCCGCACCTGGTCCTACGCCGCCTGGCGCGAGCGCTACCTCGACCACCCCCTCGTCGGCAGCCTCGCCCGCCGCCTGCTGTGGACGGTCGACGGCACCCCGGCCGGCTTCGCCGACGGCGCCCTGCGCACGCTCACCGACGATCCGGTCGACCCGGTCGAAGACGGCGCCGAGGTCACCCTCTGGCACCCCGTCGGCCGCGAACCCGCCGAGGTGGTCGCCTGGCGGGACTGGCTGGAGCGGCACGCGATCACCCAGCCGTTCAAGCAGGCCCACCGCGAGGTGTACCTGCTGACCGACGCCGAGCGGGCGACGGGCACGTACTCGAACCGGTTCGCGGCGCACATCGTCCGCCAGCACCAGTTCCACTCCCTCGCCGCGGTCCGCGGCTGGCGCAACAAGCTGCGGCTCTGCGTCGACGACGAGGCGCCGCCCGCCACCCGTGAACTCCCTCAGTGGGGCCTGCGCGCCGAGTACTGGATCGAGGGCGAGGGCGAGGAGTACGGCGTCGACACCACCGACTCGGGCAGCTACCTGCGGCTCCGCACCGACCAGGTCCGCTTCTACCCGATCGACGCTCCGGAGAACTCGGCGCACTGCTACGGCGGCGAGTACCGCATGTGGCTGCGCGACAGGGTAGAGCCGGTCGAGCCGCTCCCGCTCGCCGAGATCCCGCCGGTCGTGCTCTCCGAAGTGCTGCGCGACGTCGACCTGTTCGTGGGCGTCGCCAGCGTCGGCAACGACCCGACGTGGCAGGACGGCGGCCCAGGCGGCCGGTTCCGCGAGTACTGGACGTCGTACGGCTTCGGCGAGCTGAACCAGAGCGCCGAGACCCGCCGCGTCCTGCTCGAACGCCTCGTACCGCGGCTCGCGATCGCCGGGCAGTGCACGATCGAGGGCCGGTTCCTGCACGTCAGGGGCGAACTGCGCACGTACAAGATCCACCTCGGCTCGGGCAACATCCTGATGACCCCGAACGACCAGTACCTGTGCATCGTCCCGAAGTCGTCGTCGTCGGCGGCGGCGGCCGGCACCACCGCGAGCACCGGCTATCTGCCCTTCGAGGGCGACCGGACCCTGGCCGTCGTGCTCAGCAAGGCGCTGATGCTCGCCAAGGACACCGAGATCACCGACCCGACGATCCTCAGCCAGATACGCCGCTGAAAAGGCCGTGGGCCCCGCTCCTCGAAAAGAGCGGGGTCCACGGACCGGGCACGACCGGAAGATCAGTAGCGACGCGTGATCAGCGCGCGCTTCACTTCCTGGATCGCCTTGGTGACCTCGATGCCACGCGGGCAGGCGTCCGTGCAGTTGAAGGTGGTGCGGCAGCGCCACACACCGTCACGGTCGTTGAGGATCTCCAGCCGCTGCTCCCCGGCCTCGTCACGCGAGTCGAAGATGAAGCGGTGGGCGTTGACGATGGCGGCAGGACCGAAGTACTGGCCGTCGTTCCAGAACACCGGGCACGACGACGTGCACGCCGCGCACAGGATGCACTTGGTCGTGTCGTCGAAGCGCTCGCGGTCCTCGGCGGACTGCAGACGCTCACGCGTCGGCTCGTTCCCCTTCGTCACCAGGAACGGCATGACGTCGCGGTACGCCTGGAAGAACGGGTCCATGTCCACGACCAGGTCCTTCAGGACCGTCAGGCCCTTGATGGCCTCGACCGTGATCGGCTTCTGCGGGTTGATGTCCTTGATGAGCGTCTTGCAGGCAAGGCGGTTCTTGCCGTTGATGCGCATCGCGTCGGACCCGCAGATGCCGTGCGCGCAGGAGCGACGGAACGTCAGCGAACCGTCCTGCTCCCACTTGATCTTGTGAAGCGCGTCGAGCACGCGCTCCTTCGGATCGATCTCCAGCTGGAAGTCGACCCAGCTCGCCTCCGCCGAGACCTCCGGGTTGAACCGGCGGATCCGGAAGGTGACGGTGATGTACGGGGAGTCGGCGAACCCGGGCTCGGCCTTGCCGGCCGCCTCCGCCTTGTCCATGATCGGGGTTGCCATCAGTACTTACGCTCCATCGGCTGGTAGCGGGTCTGGACGACCGGCTTGTAGTCCAGACGGATGGACTCGGAGCCGTCGTCGCCGACCTCGCGGTACGCCATGGTGTGGCGCATGAAGTTGACGTCGTCGCGGTTCGGGAAGTCCTCGCGGTAGTGGCCGCCGCGGGACTCCTTGCGGGCCAGCGCGGAGGTCGCCATGACCTCGGCCAGGTCGAGCAGGTTGCCCAGCTCGATGGCTTCCAGGAGGTCGGTGTTGAACCGCTTGCCCTTGTCCTGGATCGAGACGTTGAGGTAACGCTCGCGCAGCTCGGCGATCTTCTCGACGGCCGTCTTGATCGTCTGCTCGGTGCGGAACACCATCACGTTGGCGTCCATGCACTCCTGCAGCTCGTTGCGCAGGACCGCGACGCGCTCGCTGCCCGTCGCGTTGCGCAGGCGCTCGACCTGCGCCTCGACCAGCGACGCCGGGTCCTCGGGGAGGTCCAGGAACTTCGCCGTGTGCGAGTACTCGGCGGCGGCGATGCCCGCGCGCTTGCCGAAGACGTTGATGTCGAGCAGCGAGTTCGTGCCGAGGCGGTTGGCGCCGTGCACGGAGACACAGGCGACCTCGCCGGCGGCGTACAGGCCCGGGACGACGGTGGAGTTGTCCGCGAGGACCTCACCCTCGACGTTGGTCGGGATGCCGCCCATGGCGTAGTGCGCGGTCGGCTGGATCGGGATCGGGTCCGTGTAGGGCTCGATACCGAGGTACGTCCGCGCGAACTCGGTGATGTCCGGGAGCTTGGCGTCGAGCTGCTCCGGCGGGAGGTGCGTGAGGTCGAGGTAGACGTGGTCGCCCTCGGGACCGCAGCCGCGGCCCTCACGGATCTCCGTGTAGATGGAGCGGGACACGACGTCACGGGACGCGAGGTCCTTCATGACCGGCGCGTACTTCTCCATGAAGCGCTCGCCGTCCTTGTTGCGGAGGATGCCGCCCTCACCGCGGGCGCCCTCCGTCAGCAGGATGCCCATGCGCCAGATGCCGGTCGGGTGGAACTGGAAGAACTCCATGTCCTCCAGCGGGATCCCGCGCCGGTAGCAGGCGGCCTGGCCGTCGCCGGTCAGCGTGTGCGCGTTCGACGTCACCTTGAAGAACTTGCCGGTGCCGCCCGAGGCGTAGATGACCGCCTTGGCCTGGAAGACGTGGATCTCACCGGTCGCGAGCTCGTAGGCCACGACACCGGCGGACTTCTTGACGCCGTCTTCCTCGACGATCAGCTGGTCCAGGACGTAGAACTCGTTGAAGAACTCCACGCCCTCCTTCACGCAGTTCTGGTACAGCGTCTGAAGGATCATGTGGCCCGTGCGGTCCGCGGCGTAGCAGGACCGGCGGACCGGCGCCTCGCCGTGGTTACGGGAGTGACCGCCGAAGCGGCGCTGGTCGATGGTGCCGTCCGGGGTGCGGTTGAACGGCAGGCCCATCTTCTCCAGGTCGAGGACGGAGTCGATGGCCTCCTTCGCCAGGATCTCGGCGGCGTCCTGGTCGACCAGGTAGTCGCCGCCCTTGATCGTGTCGAAGGTGTGCCACTCCCAGTTGTCCTCCTCCACGTTGGCCAGCGCGGCGGCCATGCCGCCCTGCGCGGCGCCCGTGTGGGAGCGGGTGGGGTAGAGCTTGGTCAGCACGGCGGTGCGGCTGCGCTTGGTCGACTCGATGGCCGCGCGCATGCCCGCGCCACCGGCGCCGACGATGACGGTGTCGTACTTGTGAATCTTCACGGGTTCGCTCGCCTCGGCTTTAACGGATGTTCGGGTCGAAGGTGAAGATCACCAGCGTGCCCAGCAGGACGGTGAAGACCGTCGCGGCGTACAGCAGGCCCTTCAACCACAGACGGGTGTTGGGGCGCTCTGCGTAGTCGTTGATGACCGTGCGCAGGCCGTTGGCGCCGTGCAGCATCGCGAGCCACAGCATCAGCAGGTCCCAGCCCTGCCAGAACGGGGACGCCCAGCGGCCCGCGACGAACGCGAAGCCGATCTTGGAGACGCCGCCGTCGAGGACGAGCTGGATCAGCAGGTGGCCGAGGACGAGAACGACCAGGACGACGCCGGACAGACGCATGAAGAGCCACGCGACCATCTCGAAGTTGCCGCGGCTGCCCTTGCCGGTCTTCGAGGTGCGCTTGCGCGGCGCCTCGATGAACGGGGCCGGGTTGTCGGCGTCGTAGAGCGAGATGCCCTCGACGGGGCCGACTCCGGACGGAGCGGGGGTGGTGTCAGCAGACATGTCTGGCCTCAGCTCCCGAAGAGTTCACGGACGGCGTGGCCGAGGACGGGGTACAGCGCCCCGACCATCAGGACGACCCAGATGCCCACGACGGTCCAGAGCATCTGCTTCTGGTAGCGCGGGCCCTTCGACCAGAAGTCGACGGCGATGACACGCAGGCCGTTGAGCGCGTGGAAGAGGATGGCAGCGACGAGGCCGTACTCAAGGAGCGCGACGATCGGCGTCTTGTAAGTGGAAACGACGTCGTCGTACGACTCGGGAGAGACGCGGACGAGAGCGGTGTCCAGCACGTGTACGAACAGGAAGAAGAAAATGAGGACACCGGTGACTCGATGAGCCACCCACGACCACATGCCTTCCCGGCCGCGGTACAGCGTTCCAGCCGGCACGGAAGAACCCTCCGGGAGCGGGGACTAGGGGCCGGCCGGCTTCGGTGTCGGACGGGCCCGGCCGGGTACGGTCCACCGGCCGCTCGTCATCGTATCGACGAGTTGTCGGCTCGTTCGCGCGGGGGCCACCGGTGTGATCAAACAGGCAATCAAACAGGCACGTACGGGCTATCGCCCACGCTCTCCCGGCGTGCGGTGCCCGGGTTCTCCACCGGCGTGAGAGGGAGATCGCGGACAAGACGGGTGATACGGCCCCGGGCGAGTCGGCGCAGCTCCTCCGCGGCGACCACGCGCTCCTCCTCCCGGTCGTTGCCGAGGCGGTCGCGCAATCCGCTGAGCAGGTGATCGAGGGCCTCGCCGGGGGCGATGTCGTCCAGGCAGATCACGAAGGCGCGCCCGAAGCGGCTCTCGTACGCGCTGTGGGCCGCGGCGAGTGCGGTGCCCGCGGCCGAGTAGGCGGCCGCGCCCGGCAGGAGGGGCAGCTCTTCGCAGGCCAGGGCCTCGGTGACGGAGTCGAGGGGGAGGTCGTACGCCGCCTCGTCGGCCGCGGCGAGCAACGCGTCCAGGTCCGGGTAGGGGCGGTGCGCGGCGAGCCGGCGCGCCCAGGCGAGGCTGCCGCAGCAGGTACGCAGCGCGTCCTCGGCGCTCGCCTGAGGCAGCGCGTTGAAGTGGGCGAGTCCCTCGGGCGATCCGGTCCGGGCCGGTATGGGCAGGCGGCCGGGGACGTGAAGGGCGCGGTGCGCGGACAGCGGGTGCCTCCGGCGGGACGGGTGGGGGGCTGGTGTGGTGCGTGTGCGGTGCGTGTGGGTGATGCGCGTACCTGCCAGTGAGATGCGCGTGTGGTGCGCGTGGTTGTGCGCGTTGTTGTGCCGTAACGCTAGCGATGGCTGATTGCGGGTGTCCGACGGATGCGCGAATTTCACCCGGACGGGAGAGTTTAGGCGGCCTGGGTGGACTTCGCGCCCGCGCGCCGTCGCCGGTGCTGTCCGATGGGCGGGTGCCGACTCGTCGGGGCCGGTCGCGCAGTTCCCCGCGCCCCCGCGGGGCGCCGGTTACGGTCGGCGGACACATGATCGTCAGCGGAGGTGCGTGTGGAGCGGGAGCGGAAGGCGCTGTTAGTGGGGGCCGGAGTCGTCGTGGCCGGAGCCGTGGTGGTCACGGCCGTGGTCTGGCCGGGCGGGGGCGACGGCTCTTCCGGGCGGGCCCCCTCCGACGGGAAGACCGGCTCGTCGAGCGCGTCGGCGTCGCCGTCGCCCAGCCGGTCGTACCCGCTGTCCTCGCCCCCGCGCACGATCCCCTCCGTGCGTGATTTCACTCCGGCGCACGGCCCCGGCTGGAAGGCGGGCGACGGCAAGGTCGTCGTCCGTGACAAGGGCCTCGCCGACGAGGGGCGGCTGATCGCCGACGAGTTGGGGCTCGGATACGGGGGCGAGGGCGCCGAGGCAGGGCCCGGGGACGTCGAGCTGGCGCTCGGCGGGGCGCGCCGCGCGGACCAGGAGTCGTACCGGATGACCGTGCGGGACGGACGGGTGCGCATCGTCGGGCCGAGCGGGGCCGGCGTCTTCTACGGCACCCGCACCCTGAAGCAGGAGGCGCACGGCGGGGGCACCGTGCCCGAGGGCGTCGTCGCCGACGAGCCGGCGAAGCCGCAGCGCGGGTTCATGATCGATATCGCGCGCAAGCACTTCTCGGCAGACTGGATCAAGGACCGCATCAGGGAGATCGGGGACCTGAAGTTCAACCAGCTGGGGCTGCACTTCTCCGACGACCAGTCGTTCCGGATCGAGTCCGACACCCATCCGGAGGTCGTCTCCGAGGACCATCTGACCAAGGCGCAGGTCGGGGAGATCCTGGACCTCGCCGCCGAGCGGCATGTGACGGTCGTGCCGGAGATCGACTCGCCGGGGCATCTGGGCGCCGTCATCAAGGCCCACCCCGATCTGCAGCTGCGCAACGCGAACGGTGTGGCGCAGCGCGGCGCCGTGGACATCTCGAAGCCGGACTCCGCGAAGATCGTGGACGAGCTGCTGAAGGAGTACGCGGGGCTCTTCAAGGGCGCGTACTGGCATCTGGGCGCCGATGAATACCGGGCGCTGACCGTCCGGAACCCGGAGGCCTCGTACCCGCAGCTCGCCACCGCGGCGCGGCGGGCGCACGGCTCGGGCGCGCGCGTGCAGGACCTCGCGCAGAGCTGGCTGAACGACCGGGCGAAGACCATGGCCCCCTTCGACCGGCACCTGAAGGCCTGGAACGACGGGTTCTACGCGGGCGGCAGTGTCGAGGCCGACAAGAACCTCGAGGTCGCGTACTGGACCGGCAAGGAGATCGGGGCCCGCGAGCCGGTCTCGTACCTGAGCGCCGGGCGGAAGCTGACCAACTACAACGACGAGTTCCTCTACTACGTCCTCGGCCAGCCCAACACCTTCACCTACCCGACGGGCAAGCGCATCTACGAGAGCTGGACGCCGCTCGTCGTGCGCGGGACGACGCCCGTGCCCGCCAAGTACGACGACCAGATCCTCGGCGGCACCTTCGCCGTGTGGTGCGACCTCGCGCAGTCGCAGACCCAGGCACAGGTCGCGCAGGGCGTACGGATGCCGCTGCGGGCCACCACGCAGAAGCTGTGGGACCCCGACAAACCCGAGCTGGCGTGGCCGCAGTTCGTCGAACTGGCGGGCCGACTGTCCGGCTGACCTGCGAAGACGGGTAGACAGCGGGGTCGCGTGGGCCGTATGGTCCGCTGGCCGCGCGGCCGGGGGGCCGGAACATCCGCGGCAATTCCCCGGGGAGGGGGCGCAGCCGTGCTGTGCAAGAGATGCGGGAAGAACAACGCGCTGGTCGAGGACGGGCTGTGCGCGCGCTGCGCGGACGAGGCGTTCGGAAGCCTGACGCCTGCGCCGGGCGACGAGGAGACCGGGAAGGCCGGGAAGTCCGGGGAGACCGGGGAGGGCGGGGAGGGCGGGGACGCCGGGGAGGCTGGGGAGGGCGCAAGGACCGCGGAAGATGGGGAGGCCGGGAACGCCGGCCAGGTCAGGAAGGGTGACGCGGGGCGGGTCCCGCTGCCGCCGCCGTTGCCGTCCGCGCCGTACGACCCGGCGGCCCGGTGGGCCCTGCTGCGGTCGCCGAACCGGCTGGCCGCCCTCGCCGTGGCGCTGCTCGGCCTCGTCATCGTGGTCGATCTGTGCGCCGTGGCGGCCGGGTTCGCCGAGTACCGGCTGGTGGCCGACCTCGCGGGCGGCGACTGGTCCGGGTACGACGACGGCGAGGCGGAGCGCCTCGACGACCTGTACGCCCTGTCCGGCCAGGCCCAGGTGGGTGCGCTGGTGGTCACCGCGATCGGATTCATCGCCTGGTTCCTGCGCGTCCGCGACAACGCCCACGTCATCGCCCCGTTCGGGCAGAGCAAGGCGCGCCCGTGGGCGATCTTCGGCTTCTTCGTGCCGATCGTCGCCTTCTGGTTCCCGCGCCGGATCGCGCTCGACACCTGGCACGCCAGCGCCGACGGCCTCGAGCTGTCCCGTAAGCAGGCGTGGTCCGGTGTGATCGAGCTCTGGTGGTTCCTCTGGCTGGCGAACCAGCTCCTGGGGCGGATCGTGAGCAGGGGCTACGAGGAGGCCGAGGCCCTCCCCGCGGTCAGGTCGGCGATCGCGTGGGTGATCGCCGGTGACGTCCTCGACATCGTGAGCGCCGCCGCCGCGATCCTCTTCGTCCGCTCCCTGACCCGGTTGCAGAACCGTAAGGTCGCCGCAGGTCCCCACCCGGTCACAAGCGCCCAGTAGTTGGCGTTTTCGGTGGCGAAGGCCCGTACGGCTGTGGTCTATTCGGCCACAGCCGCGAAGAACATCGGGACGGGGGCACGGATATGGGCTACTGGGGCTATTACGTGGTGGCCAGGAGCGAGCGTCCGCTGAAGGAGCTCGACGCGCTGGACGGGGTCCGCGACGAGCTCACGCTGCTCGAGGAGCGGGCCGGGGGCTGGCAGGTGTGGGAGTGCCCCGGCGGGAGCGGCGAGCAGACGCGGGACGTCGGCAGCATGAACTCCCTTGCGGCACAGACGGGTTCGCCCGCGCTGTTCGCGTACGTCATGGACAGCAGGTGCGCCGTCGTGGAGGCGGCGGCGCCGCAGAGCGGGGCCTGGACGACGTGTCTGGGGCGAACCTCGATGGCCACGTTCATCGGCGGTGACGAGCGCGCTCTGGAGGATTACTTCCTGCCGCCGCAGGACGCGGCGGAGCGGGCTGTCGCGTGGGCCTCGGAGTACGGGCGGACGGTGGTGGCGAAGCCGCTGGCCGATGTGCTGGCGGCGCCGGCCGAGCCGTCGGCGGAGGAGCTGTTCTTCCGTCTCCTGGACCGGCTGGGTGTGGTGGCGCGCTGACGCGCTGATGCGGGGACGGTGACGCCGTGACGTGGTGAGGGCCGTGGGGACTGGATGTCCCCACGGCCCTCACTGGTTCGACCGGGTTGCTACGGCGCCAGGTTGGTGCCCAGACGGGCCCCCGCCGGAGTGCCGAGCGTGGTGTTGTTGAAGGTCTTGGTCGAGGTCAGACCCGGACCGGAGGAGTTGCTCGGCACGTACATCAGGGTGCCGTTGCCCGCGTCCTCGCCCGCCGTGCCGATGACCAGGTCGGCGCGGCCGAAGCCGGAGAAGTCGCCGAGGGCCACCGCCGTGCCGAGGTTGTCGTTGGTCTCGGTCGCACCCGGGACGCCGTCGGTGTCCTGCGTGATGGCGAGCGAGCCGGTGCCGGTCGGACCGCTCGACGTGCCCTTCAGGAGCAGGGACGTGCCCGCGTTGGCCTGGTTCGTGGTGCGGGTGATGTCCTCGTTCGGGGCGCCGGTCAGGATGTCCGCGTAGCCGTCGAGGTCGTAGTCGCCGACCGTGACCGACCAGCCCATCGCGTCGCCGGACTCGCCGGCGCCGGGTACCCCGGACGTGTCCTGGCTGATGGACTTGGCGCCCGTCGCGGTGAGGCCGGTGCCGGCCACGCCCTTGACGAAGGTGACCTGGCCGCCGGCGGCGGCGCCGGACTCGGCGACGTAGGGCTGACCGATGGCGATGTCGTCCACGCCGTCGCCGTTGATGTCGCCCGCGGCGATGGAGCGGCCGCCCTTCGTGCTCAGCGTGGCCGCCTTGCGCAGGCCGCCGGAGCCGCCCTTGTACCAGGTGACGCGGCCGACTCCGGTGTCATCGCGGTAGTTGAGGGCGACGTCCGCGTAGCCGTCCAGGTTGAAGTCGCCGGCCGCGGCGTCCGCGTTGGACAGGTTCCCCTCGGTGCCCGTGATGGTCGAGTCGGTGTCCCAGCCGTCGCCGTAGCGGGCCATCCAGGTGCCGCCGAGGCCGGTGGAGGCGGCGAACACGTCGGCCGTGCCGTCCGCGTTGAAGTCGCCGACGGCCACGGCCGAGCCGAACCGGGCGCCCGTCAGGTCGTAGCTCGCGTCCATGTTGATGCCGAGGCCGCCGGTGAAGTCCGGCCCGTAGACGACGGTGGCCGCGCCGCGGTCGGTGTGGCCCGAGGTGTCGTCCTCGCCGGGCTGGCCGACGACGAGGTCGGTGTACCCGTCGCCGTTGATGTCGCCGGTCGCGGTGGAGGCGCCGAACTCGTCACCGGACTCGGCCGCGCCGGGCACGTCACCGGCCTGCGAGACGACCTTCTTGCCGGTGGCGGACGGGCCGGCCGCGGCGCCGGGGACGACGACGACCTGGCCGCCGCCCGTGCCCTTGGGCACGCCGGTCACGATGTCCGGGGTGGCGTCACCCGCCACGTTCTGGGAGACCAGGGCGTGCGAGATGCCGGGGGTCGCGGCGAGGGTGCGGATACGGGACAGCTTCGGGTACAGGTTCGCGCCCGGGCACAGCGTGGCGTTGGTGTCCTTGTGGCCGAAGACGCGGGGCAGGGTGATGGTCGTGCCCTTGGCGACCTTGTTGCCGTCGACGTCCAGGTCACCGTTGGAGGTCAGGGTGACGTTGCCGGTCGCCACGATGCCGTACTGGCCGAACTTCCAGGCCGCGACGCGGGCGATCGCGTCGAGCGCGGCCTTGGTGGGCTTGGCCGACTCGAAGTTGCCGATGTAGGAGATGCCGACGGTGTCCGTGTTGAACCCGTAGTCGTGCGCGCCGTGCACCGGCAGGTCCATGCCGCCGGTGCGGCCCTCGAAGATCTGGCCGCAGCGGTCGACGACGAAGTTGTAGCCGAGGTCGTAGTAGCCCTTGGACACGTGGTCCTGCTGGATCTGGCGCAGCCGCTCGGCGGACTTGGCGCAGGGGACCTGGTTGTCCGCGTCGACACCGGTGTGGTGGACGACGGCGGCCTTGATGTCCGTGTCGTAGGTCGGGGTCCCGTCGTGCGAGAGGCCCGGTCCCCAGACCGACTGCGGGATGATGTCCGGCTTGACGACCGTCGAGGGGGGAGCCGTCGGGACGGTCTCGGTCGGCGACGGGAACGTCGGGACGGTCGGGTCGGGCGGACTCGGGGTGCCGCTGTCCGTAGCGGTGACCGTCGGCGTCGGGGCCGGCGTGTCCTCGCTGTACGCCACCGGCTGGGCGAGGTCCGCGGCGGACGGTCCGGTACCGGGGTCGATCAGCTTGACGTCCATGCCGGCGGGCAGGCCGGAGGCGGTGCCGTCCGCGGCGACCACCCGGACCTCGACGCCGTCCGAGACGTCCTCGGTCGGCACCGACGCGGTGCCGCCCCGGATCGCGGAGCGCTCGCGCTCGGCGCCGTCGGCGTCGTTGGTCTCCGCGGGCAGGGCGGTCCAGGCGCCCCAGGAGCCGCTGGCGGCGTCACGGGCCCGGAACTGGGCCTTGCCGTCGATCTCGGCGTCGGGGTTCTGCCACGTCACCGACACGGCGCTGAACGTCGCGGTCGACTTCCGCGGCACGACCTTGCGGTCGCCCTTCGTCTGCATCTTCAGCGTGTGCACGGCCGCGGCCCGGCGCTCGGCGCCCTGGGCGGGACCGGTCTGTTCGGCCGCCATGGCGTACGTCGCCGCACCGGCGCCGCCGAGCACGACCGCGCCGATCGTGATCCACGCTCTCCGCTTGAGACTGAGCGGCTTGTACGCGTGCGAAGCGCGCACGTCCTGCGCCTTGCCGCGCGAATGTCGCGGGCTCAAATGCCCCACCCCTTGGAGAAGTCAACAAGAACCCCGCGTGAACCGCGGGGAGATGTTCTGTTCAGCGAAAGACCATCGAGGAACGTCACACGTTGCACAGACGTGTCGCACGTCACAACCCACCCGGCGCTGCTGTGACGTTTCCGCGGGCGGGGGCGCTGATCGGCATGGGAAGCGTCCGCGGGTACGTGGACGCGGGGGAAGTCGTACGAAGAGGGAAGCGGTTGGGCCAGGGAGCGGAGCCCCGTCGTCCGCATGCGCGCGACGAGGAGCTGGGCGCGGCCGTGGCACGGGCCCAGGAGGGCGACGAGGCCGCCTTCGCCGTGGCCTACCGCATGGTGCAGCCCGGACTGCTCGGCTATCTGCGCGGGCTCGTCGGCGACGAGGCCGAGGACGTCGCCGCCGACGCCTGGCTGGAGATCGCCCGGGACCTGGGGCGGTTCCGGGGCGACGACGCGGGCTTCCGCGGCTGGACCGCGACCATCGCGCGGCACCGCGCCCTGGACCTGCTGCGCCGTCAGAAGGCCCGGCCACGCCCGTCCGTCCTGGAGCAGGACGTGTTCGAGCTGCCCGCCGCCCACAACACGGCCGAGCAGGCCCTGGAGTCCCTCTCCACCGAACGCGCCCTCGCCCTCATCGGCGAACTCCCCCGCGACCAGCGCGAAGCCGTGCTGCTCCGGGTCGTCGTCGGCCTCGACGGGCCCGGCGCCGCGCGCGTCCTCGGAAAGCGGCCCGGCACCGTGCGCACCGCGGCCCACCGGGGGCTGAAACGGCTCGCGCGCCGGCTCGGCACCGACCTCCCCGACGACGGTGTGACGGATGACCGGCCCGACACGCTGGGGGAGACGAGATGACTGAGAACCCGGCACCGCCGGCCGGACCGGTCCTCGTCGACCCGGCCGATCTCGGCGCGCTGCTCGCCGCCGCCGTCCGCCCCGGGCCCGACGCGGCGGGGGAACGGCAGGCGCTGGCCGCGTTCCGTGCGGTGCGGGACGCCGGTGCGCTCGACGGGCCGGTCCGGCGTGACGGGCGGGTCCGGCGCCGCGACGACTGGCGGCCGGGCCGGGGCCCGGCGGCGAACGCCTGATACGCGGCCGTTCGCAAGGGGCCTGACCTAAGGGTTCGAAGGGGCCTGACCTACGGGTTCGCGAGGGGCCTGACGTACAGGTTCGAAGGGGCCCGACATACGGGACGGCCGAGGTCGCCACCCCCCACAGGAGAGACCCCGGCCGCCGCGCGGTACGGGTCGCGAGCGGCCCGCACTCTCTTCAGCGCCGCGGGTGCGTTTTCTGTCACACCCGCCGTGTGGCGCGCTAGTTGCCTGTTGTACAAACATGGACGTGGGGTGTTTCAGGCCGTAGCGTGCTGATTCGCGCCGGGAGCGCACACCGTCATACGGGGTACAGGGCTTCACCACCGGGGCAGGCAGGGACTGGGAGTGCTGGGGGACGACGCGGAGCTGACCGCCGCGGTGCTTGCGGCGCAGGACGGGGACGAGACCGCGTTCCGGACTGTGTACCGCGCCGTGCATCCACGGCTGCTCGGATACATACGCACGCTCGTCGGCGACCCGGACGCCGAGGACGTCGCCTCCGAGGCGTGGCTCCAGATAGCCAGGGACCTCACCCGCTTCGAGGGCGACGCCGACCGGTTCCGTGGCTGGGCCGCCCGGATAGCCCGCAACCGCGCGCTCGACCACATACGCATGCGGGGGCGCCGGCCCGCCATCGGCGGCGACGAGAGCGAACTCACCGGCAAACCAGCACTCTCCGACACCGCCGACGAGGCGCTTGAGTCCCTCGCCACCGGCACCGCCATGCATCTGATCTCCCAACTCCCGCAGGACCAGGCCGAGGCCGTCGTGCTCCGCGTCGTCGTCGGCCTCGACGCGAAGAGCGCCGCGCAGACCCTCGGCAAGCGGCCGGGAGCCGTCCGCACGGCCGCGCACCGCGGACTGAAACGGCTGGCGGAACTGCTCGGCCCGGACCCGAAATCCTCCGGTCCCCTCGAAGCCGTACCGCATCCGAGGCTGCCGGACACCCGCGCGGTGACGTCCGCCACTGTGACGCATTCGCGTACGCGGACGCAGAAGGACATGTGATGGCCGACGAGCACGACAAGTGGCTGGACCGCGACGCGGCGGAGCGCCTGCTGCGCGGGGAGCCTTTGGAGGCCGTCACCGACGAGGACATCCGGCAGGCCGGGCGGCTGCTCGCCGCCTTCGACGCGCTGACCGCGCTTCCCGTCGGGCCGCAGGGCGAACTCCCCGGCGAGGACGCCGCGTTGAAGGCGTTCCGGGAGGTCCGCGCCGTCAGTGCCATGGACGACGCCGTCGAGCGCGCCGTGATCGCCGGTGACCGGACCCGGCACACCGAGGGCGCCGGGCGGCACCGCGCGGGCGAGCCCGGGGAGCCCGCACCGGTCGAGCTCGGGCGCGGCGGCGCCGGGGACGGTCCGCGCTGGGGCCGGCCCGTGCGGTTCGGCCTTGCCGCCGCGCTCGCCGCGTGCATGGTCGGCGGGGTCGCCGTCGCCGCCGGGACCGGGGTGCTGCCCAGCCCTTTCGGGGACCGCGGTGACCCGACGCCGGCCGCCTCCGTGTCGGGCGTGGCCAGCCCCGACCGGCCGCTCGTCTCACCCTCGCCCGACGGCACGGTCCACGACGAGGTGCTGCCCGACGGCTCGGCATCCCCGGACGACGCCGGTTCGCCGAGCGCGGGCAACGGTGACGCGAGACCGGAGAGCAAGGGCTCGACCCGTACACCCGCTCCCCGGGCCACCGAGAGCGGCAAGGCGTCCGAAGGAATGCACCGCCGGCTGATCGAGGCGTGCCTCCGGTACCGCGGCGGAGAGCTCGGCGCCGACGAACGGCAGCGGCTGCGCGGCTCCGCGAGGAAGTACGGCCGCAGCACCGCGGACCTCAACCGGTTCTGCGACCGCGTGCTCGGCCGCTCCGACGGCTCCTCCGAATACGGCGGATCCGACGACTCCGACGGTCCCAACGGCTCGAACGGGTCGAACGGGTCGAACGGACTGAGTGGCCAGGACGGCCGCGACGGCGACGAGGACGACGACTCCGACAGCGGCGGCCACCACGACGGACCGGGCAGTGGCAGTCATGGCGGCAGCGGCTCCGGCACCGATCAGAACGCCGGCTATCAGCCGATCGCCCCCGCGCCGCCCCGCTCTCCTTCCCACACCCCCTCCCGCGCCCCTGACCTGCCCGGCAGAGCGTCGCCCGCACTGCCGACGGCGACCGCGACACCCTCGCCGAGCGCCTAGCAACCGGTCTGACCTGCGCAGACGCGGTTCGCCAAAAGAGTTGCCCGCAAGGTGTGACGTTTTTCGAGCGGCGGACGCAGTACTCAGTGAGCCGACTGGTCATCGGCTGTGCACGAGCCGGGGTTCCCCCCGTACCTTCGGCTCAGTGCCACCGGCGTGGGTGGGACACGTTCCCCCGGTCCCACCCACGCCTCCAAACTGCTCGGGGACACCGCGCCCGCCGCACCGCCCGGGCGGTCCCGGCCTCACCAGTAGATGACGACCTTGTCCCCGTTACGGACCTGGGCGAACAGCGTTGCGATCTTCGCCTCGTCCCGTACGTTCACGCAGCCGTGCGAGGCGCCGCTGTAGCCGCGGGCCGCGAAGTCCGACGAGTAGTGCACCGCCTGGCCCCCGCTGAAGAACATCGCGTACGGCATGGGCGAGTCGTAGATCGTCGAGACGTGGTGCCGCGACTTCCAGTACACGTGGAAGACGCCCTCGCGGGTGGGTGTGTACTGCGAGCCGAACCGGACGTCCGTCGTCAGCAGCCGCTTGCCGTCCACCATCCACGACACCGTCCGGCTCGTCTTGCTGATGCAGAGCGCGCGCCCCGTCATACAGCGCGGGTCCGGGTTCGCCGCCGGCTGACCACCGGACGCGTACAGCTCGTCGCGGGTCGGCTCGTGCGTCATCTTCAGCAGTCGCTGCCAGGTGACCGTGTCGGTGGTGCCGGTACGCGGCAGACCCCGCTTGCCCTGGAATCCGCTGACCGCCTTGGTCGTCGACGCGCCGTACGTCCCCGTCGGCCCGTCGAAGAGCCACGCGACCTGGCGCAGCCGCGCCTGCAACTCGCGCACCTCCTTGCCCCGCTCCCCGGGGGCGAACAGGGTCCTGGCGGCCGGAGCAGGAGTCGCCGATGCCCCGGACGAACCGGACGGCCGGGCGTCATCAGGTACCGAAGCCGGGGTTGAGGCCGAGGCCGAGGCCGAGGCCGACGGCGTCGGCTTGGCCGGATCGGGCGGCTTGACCGGATAGGAGGCCGCCGCCCCCGGCGACTGTGTCCCGCCCGCGTCGACCGCCACCGCTTTGCAACCGCCGAGCAGGGCCAGCGCCCCGGCGACGGCCAGTGTTCTCCGTATGACAGCTGTCCTCATGACGTCCCCCGCCTGCCGCACCACTCTCTCCTGTCACCACAGATGCTGCCCGCGCCGCAATGGTTGCGAACGGGCTCCGGTCAGCGGGTACCTCTCCGAAGCAAACCTGTGAGCAAGGTCCCAGCGTGGGCCTCTCCACCGTCCGCACGACCGCCGCTACAGTCCGTCGCGAGAGGCGGCGACTACTGTCGGGTAACACGCGGGTGTCGCCCACACGAGCAAGCGGCAGACCGCTGGAGGCACCACCATGACGCGCGAATCCGAGTCGGGACTGCCCATCGAGCCGGTGTACGGCCCGTCGGCCCTGGAAGGCTGGGAGCCGGAGCGGCAGTTGGGGGAGCCGGGCGCGTATCCGTTCACGCGGGGCGTGTATCCGTCGATGTACACGGGCCGGCCGTGGACGATGCGCCAGTACGCGGGTTTCGGTACCGCCACCGAGTCCAACGCCCGCTACAAGCAGCTCATCGCCAACGGCACGATGGGCCTGTCCGTCGCCTTCGACCTGCCGACCCAGATGGGGCACGACTCGGACGCGGCGATCGCGTCGGGAGAGGTCGGCAAGGTGGGTGTCGCCATCGACTCGATCGATGACATGCGGGTGCTGTTCGGCGGGATCCCGCTGGACAAGGTGTCCACGTCGATGACGATCAACGCGCCTGCCGCGCTGCTGCTGCTCATGTACCAACTGGTCGGCGAGGAACAGGGCGTCCCGGCCGACAAGCTGACCGGCACCATCCAGAACGACGTGCTCAAGGAGTACATCGCCCGGGGCACCTACATCTTCCCGCCCAAGCCGTCGCTGCGGCTGATCGCAGACATCTTCAAGTACTGCAGGGCCGAGATCCCGAAGTGGAACACCATCTCGATCTCCGGCTACCACATGGCCGAGGCGGGTGCCTCGCCCGCGCAGGAGATCGCCTTCACCCTCGCCGACGGCATCGAGTACGTGCGCACCGCGGTGGCGGCCGGGATGGACGTGGACGACTTCGCGCCCCGGCTCTCCTTCTTCTTCGTGGCCCGCACCACGCTCCTGGAGGAGGTCGCCAAGTTCCGCGCGGCCCGCCGCATCTGGGCGCGGGTGATGCGCGAGGAGTTCGGCGCGAAGAACCCCAAGTCGCTGATGCTGCGCTTCCACACCCAGACCGCCGGGGTCCAGCTGACCGCACAGCAGCCCGAGGTGAACCTGGTCCGCGTCGCCGTCCAGGGCCTGGCCGCGGTACTCGGCGGAACCCAGTCGCTGCACACCAACTCCTTCGACGAAGCGATCGCGCTGCCCACCGACAAGAGCGCGCGTCTGGCCCTGCGCACCCAGCAGGTCCTGGCCTACGAGACCGATGTGACCGCCACCGTCGACCCGTTCGCCGGGTCGTACGTGGTGGAGAAGATGACCGACGACGTGGAGACGGCGATCCTCGACCTGATGGGCCGGGTCGAGGACCTGGGCGGCGCCGTCGCCGCGATCGAGCACGGCTTCCAGAAGAGCGAGATCGAACGCTCCGCCTACCGCATCGCCCAGGAGACCGACGCCGGCGACCGCGTCGTGGTCGGCGTCAACCGCTACCAGCTCGACGCCGAAGAACCCTACGAGCCGCTGCGCGTCGACCCGGCCATCGAGGCCCAGCAGGCCCAGCGCCTGGCCACCCTGCGCGCGCAGCGCGACCAGAGCGCGGTCGACACGGCGCTCGACGCCCTGAAGAAGGCCGCCCAGGGCGAGGACAACGTCCTCTACCCGATGAAGGACGCCCTGCGCGCCCGCGCCACCGTCGGCGAGGTCAGCAACGCCCTGCGCGAGGTATGGGGCACCTACACCCCGACCGACGCCTTCTGACCGCCGTCGCCTTCTGACCGGCCGAGGCCTTGTGACCGGCCGATGTCCTGTGACCGATCGATGCCTTCTGTCCGATCGATGCCTTCTGTCCGATCGACGCCCTGTGACCGATCGACGCCCTGTGACCGACCGACGCCCTGTGACCGATCGACGTCTTCCGAGCGGCCGATGCCTTGTGAGCGGCCGACGCCCTCCGACCAGCCAACCCGTCGATCGCCCCGGTGACCAGCGATCTTCCGGCAGAGACCGGCAGAGACCGGCAGATGAAACCCCTGAGCGGAGTGTCGGACGGCTGTGCGACACTCCGCTCATGCTGGGTGTCATCGATCTTCCGACCTATCTCGCGGGTACCGTCCTCATCGTCCTCCTCCCGGGGCCGAACTCGTTGTACGTGCTCTCCGTGGCCGCCCGTCGCGGCGTACGCACCGGCTATAAAGCCGCTGCCGGTGTGTGGTGCGGTGACACCGTCCTGATGACCCTGTCCGCCGCGGGTGTCGCCTCCCTTCTCCAGGCCAACGCCGTGCTGTTCGGGATCGTGAAGTACGCGGGCGCCGGCTATCTGACGTGGCTCGCGGTCGGCATGCTGCGCGCCGCGTGGTCGATGTGGCGGACCCGGCGCGAGCGGATCGCCGCCGCCGAGGCCGGTCTCGCCCAGGCGCCCTCGCCGCAGGAGCGGCCCTTCCGCCGGGCGCTGGTGATCAGCCTCCTCAACCCGAAGGCGATCCTGTTCTTCATCGCCTTCTTCGTGCAGTTCGTGTCAGAGTCCAACCCGGTCATCGGGTTCGTGACGCTCGGCGTACTCGCCCAGCTGGCAAGCGTGTTGTACCTGTCGGCGCTCATCTTCGGCGGGTCTCGTCTAGCGGCTGCGTTCCGTCGCCGGAGGACGCTCAGCGCAGGGGCCACCTCGGCCGCCGGGGTGCTGTTCCTCGGGTTCGCCGTCAAGCTGTCGCTGGCCAGCGTCTAGGGGGTTGGCATGTCTCACCTTGACGATGCTGCGGCTGCGTTCGCGCGCATGAGCCTCCAGGAGCAGGAGGAGGCACTAGGAGCTCTCGGCGTGTCCAAGAGGCTCCCGAAGGAGTCTCAGGAGCCCCCCAAGGCCACTCCGTTCTCCGCCCTTGTCAGCGCGCCCAGCAGGCGAAAGCGGCAGCCCCTCACCGTGAGGGCTGTGCGTAGCCCCGAGGCGTCCTGACCCTCGGTTTACCCGACCACGCGAATATTCGTGATGCCGCATAGACGGGCCTGTCGGCCCCTCGTACCGTCGTAGCCACCAGGCCCCAACAGGGGCCAGCCACAAGGGGGTTTCGGCATGGCGCGCGAGGAACTGACCCGACTGACCGGCAACGGAAACGGCACCTGCGGAAAGGATGACTGCCCGAACGTCTACCGCACCGCTAACGGCTCTTTCGTCGTACAGGGTGACCTTTCTCAGGCGTTCACCCCGTCCGAGGGCGAAGGGCTTGTGGAGATCCCCGAGAGCGTACTTAGGGAGGCCGTTCGTGCGCTTGGCTGGTGAGGAATGGGCGGCGCGCTTCGAAGGCTTCCAGCGGGAAGCCTGGAGGCTTGAGACCCTGCCCCAATACCTCATGCCGCAGGAAGAGGAAGAGTTCCAGGCATTCAAGACGGGGGCCCGAATCGACCCCCGGGCGGTATCGAATGAGTACACCGACCGGCTACGCCGACAAGCCGCAGAGGGAAGAACCCAGGGGCGCGTGCACATCGTCACGCGGCCTCTAACGGACTACCTGCGATTCGAGTTCGCCCAGTACTACGCACCCCACGCCTTGGCCGGTGAACAGATCCGCATTCTCGACGTGACCGACCGAGATAACCCCCTGGCGGGCGTTCAAGACTTCTGGATTTTCGATCGTGCCGAAGTGGTGCTCATGAATTACCACCCGGACGGACGCCAGATCAGCCGTGAAGTCTATGAAGGGGACGTGGCTCCGTTCATCGAATACCAGCGGATCGCGGTGGCGGAGTCGGTGCCTCTTGAGGAGTACGTGAGGGGCATTGACGTTTGAGCCCGAGAGGCTAGGTCAATCAAGGTCTGACCTAGCGGAAGCCCTGAGAGGCCAGCGCAAGCGAGCCGGGAAAACGCAAACCTGGCTCGCTCGCCGCTGCAACATGTCTCAAACCAAGGTAAGCAACATCGAGGGCGGCAAGCTCACGCCCTCTATTGTCGACGTTGAATTGATTCTGGAAGCCCTCGGGGCCGATAGTCCAATTGCGGCCGAGATACTTTCGTTGGCCAGGTCGGCTAACACGGAATGGCAAGATCACTGGTCGTCTCGCCGTCGAGGCTTAGACAAGAAGCAGAACGAGCTAGCGAGACTCGAAGCAGTCTCGACAGAGTTCCGATTCTTCCTGCTCTCTATGATCACTGGACTTCTGGCCACGCCCGAATATGTGCGCGCAAGCATCGCCGACGTTCCCGGCGACCAGTCGAAGACCATTGCGAAGAAGCTAGAGCGGCAGCAGGTTCTTTACGACGACTCGAAGTCGTTCACCTTCGTTCTAACCGAACAGGCGGTCAGGTGGCCACTGCTGCCCCCAATGGCCATGGCCATGCAACTCGACCGGCTCGCGTCGGTCTCCCGCCTCCCGAACGTACGCCTAGGCGTGATCCCTTTGAGTGGGCACATTCCAGAGCGGCCGCTGAACACGTTCACGCTATACGACCGACGCCTAGCCACAGTGGAGACCGGAACCGGTGCTCTGATACTGCGCGACCACAGGGACGTGACGGCCTACCGCACGGACTTCGAAAGCTATGAGCAATACGCGCTATTCGGCGAAGATTGCCTAGCTCTCTTGGCTGAGTGGTCCATGATCTTTACCCGACCACGGCAATAGTTTCCGTGTAGTCCACCGTCCCTCGGCACCATGTTGGAGCAGACATGGAGCTGAGGGGCGATCGATGCAGGAACACAAGCCGAACGCTCAACCCGATTCCGGACTTGAACCGGTAGGGGTTGAGGGATGCGCCACCTGTGAAGCCGTCGCCTACTCACGGGAGTTGGCGCGTGAGGCCGACGACCGGGGGGCCGTCGCCTCTTGCAATGCGGAGATTGAGAATCACCCACACACGTCCGTGGGCGAAGGCCGGAAGCTTCCCATCGCGACGGTTTGGGGTGTACGCGCATGACTCGACGACCGACCAGCCAAGAGCTACCGGTGTCTCTAGACGGGCTAGATGAGTGGCTGTACGTCACGAACCCCGTTCGGGGGTGCGCCACCTGCGAGGAGACGCACGAAGACCTTAGGGACGCCATAGAGCGGCATGACGCTTCGGCCCGCTTCGAGGCAGCCCGCATCATTCACCTGCACCCGCACGACAGCACCGGGCCCCCGGGGTGACCAGCGCCCCGCAACGGCCGAGACGGTGCCCGAACCTGAGCGAGTGGCTTGCCGCCCTATCTGCGATCTGCGGTTCCTGCCACGGCCGGAAGAGGGTTTGGTGCCCCGATTGCGGGGGCTTCGACGGCTGCTCGACGTGCGCCGGTACGGCGGAGGTTCGTTGCCCGCAATGCTCGGGCGGGCGGCTCGACGGATGGATTCCATGAAGCGATTTCTGGGGCGCGCGGCCTGGCCCGCGTTCGCCTTTGGCGCGGCTGCGCTCGGCGCGGCCGTGATCACCCTTGCCGCTATCGGCAGGTTATGAGACTCGCGCCCCCAACGGGCGTGGATAGAAGCCCACTTCGGCCGCTCTTCCTTGGGCGGGTGAACGGTCGGAGTGGGTGCAACGCCCCTTCTCGCTGCGCATCGAGTGAGGCTTGAAGGGAGGAAGAGCCCCTTCCCGCCCGAGCCAAAAATCCCCCGGGCCGGGTACGGAAGGGCACAAGGGGAAGGGTCGGCAGGGCAGTTGCGCTGATGGTGCGCCGCCCCTTCCCGGTAACGGGGAAGCCCCCCGCTTCGGCGGGGGGCTTCCCCTGCACTCCCGCGCTAGTAGCGGGAATGCAAAAAGGCCCCCGCATCCCATTCGGGTGCGGGGGTATAAGCGTGGCCGGCTAGCTGTTAGCGGCCTTAATGATCTGGACCGAGGAAGCCTCGGCGACAGAGACGCCAGCCATACGCATGGTCAGCTTGAAGCCGACCTGATCCCTATCGAATCGAGCGTCTTCACTGATTCGCACCGTGGCGTTACGGCGGACGCCGACAACGATTCGGGAAGCGTCTGCAACGATCACGGTTTTAGAGGGCAGGAAGGCGCTCGGGAGGATCGGGAGGCCCCAAGCGGTAGACGCCGGGGAGTCTGTCGGGGAACCACCCTGGTACACGCCAGAGCCAGCAGCCTTCTCCTTGCGGAGACTTGCAGCCATATCGACGGACGCCCACACCACGGACGGGGTGCCGTTGGTCGCCTCGATGCGTGCTACGGCGTCGGCCAGGTCGTCATAGGTGACGGCGGTCTTCCCGGCGCCGAGAGTCGTAGAGACGCCCTGCGACAGAACGCCCTTCATTGGGTTGGTAGTAGCTCCGGTGAAAGCGTCGGAATCGAACTTCAGCGAAGCGTCACGAAGAAGATTGTCAGCGATCACGCGGCGCTGATCGACTGCACTGTCTTCGAGTACTTCGGACGAAGCCCACTGAATTTCACCGATCTTCTTAGCGTCGAACTTGACCTCACCCCAGACCATTTGACCCTCAGCAATGGTCTGCCCCTCGGCCGCATAGTCGGCTCCAGTAGAAGAGATAAGCTGCGGAACCGAGAACGTGGCAGAGGTGAACGGAATAATGCTCCCCTCGGGCAGACCACGAAGGAAGGTCGACTTCGCCTTCAGGGCGTCGATGTACTTCCCGGAAACCTCAGTCGGCACCGTGTAGCCACCCTCAGAGGCCACGCCCCCAGAGATGGCCCGATACTCGCTGAGGGACGGGACGAGAGTCAGCCACTGCCGACTCTCATCGTGGTCAGGAGTGCGGCCAGGCGTTAGAAATCCAACGCTGTCCCCCTGCGTGAGCGAGCGAACCTCGGCCTCACGCTCTCCGCGTTCCACAGCCTCTCGGGCCTCTGCCTCAAGGCCGCGAATCTCGCGATCGAGACGCTTAACGCGGTCGCGCTTCTCAGCGTCAGCAACCGAAGGATCGGACTCAAGAGTCCGCAGCTCACCGATAAGCCTCGAACGGTCTTCCAGTGCGGCCTGTGCTTGCCGCTCAAAGATAGTGGTATTCATGCGTTCCTTCGTTTCCGGGCCGCGAGAGGCCATAAAAAACCGTCCACGCCCGAAGGGCAGGACGGTGACGGGGTCAAAGCGCTGATAGGTGCCTAGGCGGCGTTGATTCGCTGCCTCTCTAGATTGGCTACATAACGGAGCCTGCGCGCGGCCATGCGGGCCACAGACTTACAACGCGAGCCGCAGTAGCGCCGGGGGCGCCCCGGGCCGTACGTAAACTCAAATTCTCTGCAACAGGCCCAGCAGCGAAGCGTGATCGCTTCATCCATGGTCTGAGTTTCCTTCCTGGACGGAAGGTGGCATTGCCCCGAAGGAGACGGCAGGCCGCACGGCCTTCGGAGCCAAGCCATGCGACTTCCCGTCTCGACAACACCACCTGTCGCCGCTCTGCGACTCCTCCACCCAGGGAGTCGCAGCTTCCTTATCTCACTCCCCAAAGACCTGTTATTTGCGCGATTCTCGTACCGTAAATGAAGTGATCGCCATCACATGAAAGCTCCGCAGGGTGCCGAAATATCGGGCCCACGTCTTCGGGCTAACCCCCGCGCGCTCACGCGAAGGGAAGGCGGCGGGTGCCGGGAAGGGCGCCCGGATCGTTTGAACCCTCCCCTCCCCGGCTTCCACCTGGCCTTCGCAGTTATGGGAGTCTCGACGATCTACACGACGCTTCCCCATCAGCCGGCCCGAAATCCGCTGGACGCTGTGAGTACTGTGGATCGTATGGGTTGGTCGCTGAACTACCTGAAGCCGCGTGAGCCACGCCTGTTGGACGCGCTTTTCCTGTCGGCTGGTCGCGCGTTGCATCTGTCCAATGCCTTCGAATCAAAGTGTCAGTACGTGTTGCGGATGGCTAACTTTGCCGAGGCTGCACAAGCCGACCCGGTGTTGGGGCTGCAAGAGTTGATCGATGGCCTGCCCCCGGACAAGATGCTTGGGGGCACTTTGCGAGACCTAGCGAACACCTCCCTCGGATCACAAACCGCCAACTTCGAAGCACTCGACGGCGCGAGGAAAGCCCGCAATTTTATTGCACATGAGGGAGCCTCTGTAGGTTCAATGTCTAGCGTGACCCGAGACCACATCTTGGAGAACGCAGTACGGCTACGAACTGCCGTGGCCCAGCTGGCCATAGGTGACAATGTTGTCTCGCAATGGTGCTTCCACCTTGAAGAGCCGAACGAACCTCTTCCGAGGATTCTGATGGATGCCTACTCAACCATGGTCGATGGTTGGGTGTTTGGTCACTTCGATGCCCTACTTGCGGCCGAGGATGATTCGGCCTCGGCCGTAGTTGAAGCCGAGTAATTCTGTCTCGTAGATAGAGGCACCCTCAATCAGGTGCCTCTAGGCTGTTATGTATTCTGGCCTCCGTTACTCGGCCAAGGCGAGAAGCGAACGGAAGTGAGCTTCTATAGAGCAGCGCTTTTTGAGGGGCGCTGCTTCTGTCTAAGGCCATAACTGCTCCTGGCCTCAATCGGCCAGGGCAAAGCGACGGAGCGGAGCGGAGTAGCTAGGGGCCCCTGAGGGGGCCTTACTTAGGCCATAAGTCGTCGAGGGTCATTCAGGCCGCCTCGGCCTGCCTGACGCGATCCTCGACCCGCCCAGGCGCCCCGTGCGGGCGCACGCCCGGCAGGAGTCGGAACGTCGTCTTCGCTCCGCGCTTACTGCCCACGGTCACAACCTCCAGCCATCCGCCGTCGGTTAGCGCCGTCACGCCGCGCTCGGTATAGCGGCGCAGATTCCCGGCTCGGTCGCGTACGCCGACTGCATCGGCAAGCGACCGCCAGGGGATGGTCACCTCGGCCCCATCGCCGCAGAGGCGCGCTAGCTGCCTCGCTACGGCCTGACCGCTACGCGGCAGCCACAGGGCCGACTCGGCGTACCAGAGGGCCGCCTGACCGCCAGGGGGAGCCGTCTCGGCGGCGAGGGCACCCCCGCGTATACGGAGCTTCGCTCTGCGCGCCTTTATGGCGTCGCTGTACTGCTCCAGAAAGTCCATTGGCCTGTTCTCCGTCCGGCTTGCGTAGCGAGTTCCTGCAATCCGGTTTAATGCGGCCAGGGTGGCGGAATCAAGGAAGGGTGTTTAAACGGTGCGCCTTGCCGTGCGTTTAAACGGTTCCCTTTGACTTCGCCAGGGGGTGGCGCTGCAAGGTTCCTCTGTCACTAGCGATCGGCGCACGGGCCCGGCGCTGACAGGGGGGCGTATGCGTGTTGTAACCGTTATCGAAGAGCAGGACGGTAATCGGAGAGTCGTCGCCGATGTCGTGTATCCATCCGAGGGCTGAAAACAGTAATGCCCCCTCTTTGTGGAGGGGGCATTACTTCGCTCGGAGTGCTGTGGTGTGGGCTAGCTCCAGGTGCTGTCCATTCTGATCAGCCGCTTCTTAATGTCATGCGGAATGATCAACTTCCCCAACAGTTCCCCATCGTCCTGCTTTCCGAGCTCGAAGGTTATTCCGGAACTCAGCAGGTCCTTTTCCATGGCCTCTACGCCACCGGCCTCCCAATGCTGCCTGTACGTCATGCCGGTGCTTTCGTAGATCCACCTATCCTTTGTGGAATCCGGGTCGATTTTCGTCAAGTCGTTCATGAGGGCATCCAGTGTGCTCTCTGCTTTATCGCGAATGAACCCGGCCTTATCGAACTTTCCGCCGGGCTCCAAGCCGGACATGTAGTAAGCGATGGACTCTTCCAGCCTCTTCCGCTCACGCCTGTTCTCGTCGCCTCTGGCGTACTCGCGGCGGATCACCTCGAAATCCCCCAGCGCTTCGAAGACGGCTTGCGCCAGAGCCGAGTACACATGCTCAGGGTCTGGTGTCACGAATCCCGGCTTCCGGCATTCGGGGCACCGCAAGTATCGGTACTCCTTCACTTCGCCGGTGGAAAGCGTCTTGTAGCTGTTCGTCTCGTTAACGTTTCTTCCGCACTGATGTTTCATGACGCCGAGGAACCTGGTCGGACGACGGTTCTTCTCATGGTGACGCTTGTTCTTCGCGCGGGTGGCGAGTGCCGCTTGCGCGCCTTCGAATTCTTCGGCAGTCAGGATCGGCTCATCCGTGACTCTGATTTCCTGGCCCTGTTTGTCCAGTACAGGTGTGGATTTGTAGGTCGTCGCCTTTACCCCGCCCTCGGTGCGAATCCCTTTGACGGCGGGGTTCCTGAGAATCCTGAGAACCTGCTGATTGTTCCATTTCCGGTTGCTGTAGGTCGCTACCTTGGCTCTGTCCAGGACCTTGGAGATTCGGTTTGCCGGAACCCCTCGCATTGCAGCGCGATACATGTAGCGCACCGCTTGCGCTTGCTTAGGCTCCTGTACTAGGCGGAGTTTCCCGTCGACCCTGGCAGTCTTGTAGCCATACGATGGCTTACCGATCCGCCATTGGTCCTGTTGCTTGGTGTATTCCCAGTGTGACGAAACGCGAGTCTTGGTGTTCGCGGTTTCAATCTCTGCGACTGCCGCAATGAACGTCACCATTGCCTGAGCCATGGGCGATGACAGGTCCAGGGTGTCATTGAGGGAAATCAGATTCTTCCCGAATTTCTTGCACCACTTGATGACCTCATGCAGGTCGGAAATGCGCCTGATGAATCGGTCCAACTTCCAGAACAGAATCAGGTCAAACTCGGGGATGCGGTTGTTGAGCCAGTCGCCAAGTTCCTTCCGCTCCCAGGGCGCCTTCTTGGTTGCAGACACTCCAAGGTCCCTGGCCACGCCAACAACCCTCACGCCCTCGCGGATGGCATGGCGACGGAGGTCAAGTTCCTGCCTGGCGGGGGAAGTTGTGTCCTCCGTGAGGATCGACAGGCGTACCGACAGGAGGCCACGCGGCGCGTCGTCCGGCAGGACATCGTTCCTGGCCTGGAGGTCGGCCAGCTCTGCCAGTTCTTCGGCGGTCCACTCGGGAGCGGTCTTGGTAGCGGTCATGGGCGGGAGCGTACAGGTAGTTTGATTTTGGAACATTCTTCGTGCAGTTCGTCGACCGCACCTACGCCTATCCCGCCCTCTCCTTCGTCGTGCTCGGCGCCTTCGCGCAGATCGCGAGCGTGCTGTACCTGACGGCCCTGATCTTCAGCGGCACCCGGCTGTCCGCCGCCTTCCGCCGCCGCAAGCGTCTGTCGGCCGGCGCGACCTCGGCGGCCGGGGTGCTCTTCCTCGGGTTCGCGGTGAAGCTGTCGATGGCCAGCGTGTAGGCGCTGCTCTCACTCCGCCCCCTGCACCCTTCACCCTTCGTTCCTCACCGCCCGGCGGCGCCGATCCCGAGCTCCGTCAGGTACGTCTCCAGGCCCTGGGCCGTCTCACCGGCCCAGGCCACATAGCCGTCCGGCCGCACCAGGAACACGCCCGTGCCGTACGCCTCGTACGCCGGAATGCGAGCCGTGCGTATGGATTTACCCGGCAGCGACGGGAGTTCGGGGTCCGTGCCCACGGACAGCAGCGTCCAGTGCGGCCCCTGGAACGTGTCGAACAGCCGGATCCCGCCGCGCCGCCCGTCCGGCGCCCGGTCACCGGCCCGCAGCGCCCCCTCCGCAAGATCCGTGCGGGTCTCCCGGGTCAGCGCCGACTCGCGGTAGCCGATGCCCAGTTGCTGCACCTCCTCGCCTCGCCGCGCACCCTTGTCGAGCACGCCGGCGCGGTGGATGCGAGTGCTGATGCCGAGGATGTCCGCCGCGACCGGCAGCCTCTCCTCCTCGTACGTGTCGAGGAGCCGCTCCGGTGCGCCGGCCAGGACCGCGGTCAGCTTCCACGACAGGTTGTACGCGTCCTGCACGCTCGTGTTCAGACCCTGTCCGCCCGCGGGGGAGTGGATGTGCGCCGCGTCGCCCGCCAGAAAGACCCGGCCCTCGCGGAAGCGGTCCGCCAGCGCCGCGCGCGCCCGGAAGTCCGAGGTCCAGAGCACCTCGGCGACGTGCTCCTCCCTGAGCGGCGTACGGGTCGCGAGGAGCTTAGCCACTCCGGCCGGTGACGTGTCGGGGACCGCCGTCTCGTCCGTGTACTGCGCCGCCAGCTGGAACAGGCGGCCCGCGTCCGACGGCAGCGGGCAGAACGCCACACCGCCCTCGGGCGCCTTCGGCCACACGTGCCAGTGCGTGTCCGGGACCGGCGCGTCCGGCGTGATCCGCACGTCCGCCACCAGCATCGGCTTCGCGTCGACGGCCTCGCCCGTCATACCGATGCCGAGGGCCTTGCGCACCGTGGAACGGCCGCCGTCCGCCGCCACCAGATACGCGGCGCGCACCACCGAACCGTCCTCGAACCTCGCCGTCACCCCCTCGGCGTCCTGCTCCAGGCCCGCGAGTCCCGTACCGAAACGGACCTCGCCGCCCAGCTCCCGCAGCCGGGCGTACAGCACCTCCTGCGTGCGGGCCTGCGGCACCAGCCAGCCGTCCGCGAACGGCACCTCCTCCGTCGGCTCGGTGCGCTCGAGCATGTCCCACTCCTGGCCCGGCTCGTCGCCCTCCCAGAGCAGCATCGTCGGGTACGCGGTGCCCGCCGCGTAGATCGCGTCCAGCACCCCGAGGTCGTACAGCACCTCCTGCGTGCGCGGCTGGAGGCCCTTGCCGCGCGAGCCCGGGAACAGGGCGTCCGCCCGCTCCACCAGCATCGCCCGCGTCCCGCGCCGCGCCAGGTCCGCGGCCAGGACCAGGCCGGTCGGGCCCGCGCCCACGATCAGGACGTCCGTCGTCGACGTCACCATCACCCTCACCCCTTAACGTCGTTAAGTTCTCCGTTCCCCGAGCATGGCCTTAACGGCGATAAGGTGTCAAGCGTGGCTGAGCAGAGAAACCCGAAAGAGCGGAAGAGCCCGCAGGAGCAGGAGAACCCGGGAGGGCAGAAGAACCCGGGAGAGCAGGGGCGCCCCGAAGAGCCGAAGAAGGCCAGGCTCGACAAGGCGTACGTCGCCGACACCGCGCTCGACCTGCTGAACGACGTGGGCCTGGAGGGCCTGACGCTGCGCGCCATCGCCAAGGAGCTGAACGTGCAGGCGCCCGCCCTGTACTGGCACTTCAAAAACAAGCAGGCGCTGCTCGACGAGATGGCCACGGTGATGTTCCGCCGCATGACGGCGGCCGGAAGCGGGGTGGCGGGCGAGGCCGGGATCGAGGCCGGGGAAGGGATCGGCTACGAGCCGTCCGGCACCTGGCAGGAGTGGCTGACGCAGGGCAACCGGCAGCTGCGCGCCACGCTTCTGCGCTACCGCGACGGCGCGAAGGTCTTCAGCGGAACCCGGTTCACCGGGACCGACCACGGCGCCGGCCTCGAGGCGAACCTGCGCTTCCTCATCGACGCCGGATTCACCGCCGACCAGGCCGCCTGGGCGAGCTCGACGGCGTACATGTACACGCTGGGCTTCGTCACGGAGGAGCAGGGCATGCGGCCGTACCCGCCACAAGAGCCGCCGGCCATCGATGTCGCCGAGCGGGCGGAGCGGCTGGCCGCCTACCCGCTCGCCGCCGCCGCGGGCGGTCAGCTCTTCGCGGCGTACGACGAGCGGTTCGAGGAGGGGCTGCGCCTGATCGTGTCCGGCATCGAGGCGCGGTACGGGGTGCGCTGAGGGCCGACGGCTGCCCGCAGCGCGCTACGACGAGGCGTGCTGCGGCGTAGGCCGTCGGTTCAGGACCCGGCGCAGCAACGGCGTGGCCCACTTCTCGACGTAACGGTTCAGCAGCCAGGCGAGCGTCAGCATCACGGCGATCGTCCCGAGGAACGTGGCCCACGAGGGCAGTCCGGCGTGCTGGTGCAGGACCTCGATCGACACCCAGCCCAGATGTTCGTGCACCAGGTAGAAGGGGTAGGTCAGCGCTCCCGCGACGGTCAGCCAGCGCCAGTTCACCCGGTTCAGCAGGCCGGTCGCGATGGCCGCGACGGCCGCGAAGCCCGCTGTGACGATCGCGATGATGATCACCGGTTCGCGGTAGGAGAAGTACTCCGGATTCGGCTTGTGCCACAGCCCGGCCACCGCGTAGTGCTGTCCGATCGCCCAGCCGACCGCGACGATGCCCCAGGCCAGCACGTCGCGCCGGTCGCGGTGGACCAGGTACAGGCCGATGCCGCCGACGAAGAACGGGGCGTACTCCGGCATCAGGACGAGGTTGAGGAAGGGCTCGCCGGACGCGTCGGCGAGCGCCGCCGCCAGCGTCCATGCCGCGCAGAACAGCACGACGCGGTGACGGGTCACGCCTCGCAGCACGACGCACAGCGCGAACAGGGCGTAGAAGCGCAGTTCGACCCAGAGCGTCCAGCACACTCCGAGGACCCGGTCCGCGCCGAGCGGTTGCTGGAGCATGGTGAGGTTCAGCAGGGCGTCGCTCGGTGACACGGCGGCGTAGGCGACCGGCGGTAGCGCGAATATCAGCGTGACCAGAATGATGGCCGCCCAGTACGAGGGCATCAGACGGGAGACGCGGGACGCGAAGAACGACCGCAGAGGGCGTCCCCAGCCGCTCATGCAGATGACGAAGCCGCTGATGACGAAGAAGATCTGCACACCGAGCGGCCCGTACGCGAACCACTCGTGGACCGTGGGGAACTGGGTCTGCGGCGAGCTGCCCCAGGCCTTGGCGATGTCGCCGTCCCGGCCTCCGTAGTGGTACGCCGCCACCATCAGGGCGGCGATCAGCCGCAGCCCGTCCAGCGCGCGCAGGCGGCCCGTGCCCCTGACGGCGGGACCGGCGGGGGAGGGCAGCGTGACCCCCGTCTCCGGTGCGTCGGGCTGGTGCGACGGGGACCGGTCCATGGCCGGCGATGCGGTGTTCATCCCAGCGTCGCCCGCTTGATCCGTCGCGCCTGCCTGGCCACCCGCCGGACCGTCGCGTTGCGCGGGATGAATCCGAGCTGGGGCGGGACGCCGCCGGGCAGCGCCAGCGCGGTGAGCCTGCGGCGCTTGAAGTAGCGCCAGGTGCGGGGCGTGAGGTGCTGGGTGAGGTAACGCTCGGCCGCGGGGCGCAGGTTCGGGTAGATCTTGGGCTGCATCGCGAAGCCCAGCGCGGCGAGCAGTCCGGAGAGGTCGGCGTCCAGCGCCTGGGCGTGTACCGCCGCCTTGTCCGTCACCTCGGGCAGCAGCGCGTCGACGATCGTGACGGGGACGCGGTTGCTGTTCTGGTAGGGGGTGAGACGCTCCAGGAGCAGATCCGTGCCGGTCTGAGCCACCGGCAGCCCGTACAGCGAGGACGCGGTGAGCAGGGCGGTGGAGAAGCATCCGACGACGAGGGCCGGGCGCAGTCGCTGGAAGACGACCTCGGCGAGGACGGGGCGCTCCAGGACGGTCAGTTCGGCGCCGAGCCGCTCCGCCTCCTGCTCCAGGAGACGTGACCAGCGGGCGGGCGCGGTGGGGTGC
Source organism: Streptomyces kunmingensis (assembly GCF_039533535.1). NCBI lineage: Bacteria > Bacillati > Actinomycetota > Actinomycetes > Kitasatosporales > Streptomycetaceae > Streptomyces > Streptomyces kunmingensis. The sequence continues at coordinate 550,666 of NZ_BAAATS010000018.1, read as the reverse complement.
GGCTTGAACACGATCTTGGTGTGGCCGAGCGCGAGGGCTCCCTCCAGCATCCGCAGATGCAGCTGCTCCTCCTCATCGGCGGTGAGGATGTCCAGTGCGGACAGGTACTGACCGAGGAGCAGGGCGGGGCGGTCCTCCGCGGCGACCTCCGGGAGGGGCAAGGTCTCCTCCGCGTCGCAGAGTTCGGCGAGAACCTTGGTGAACGTGTCGGTCGGTACGACCTCCGCCTCGACGTCGAACTCGGTGAGCAGCAGGGGCCGCAGCCCTGGCACCAGGTCGAGGTGGAGCAGCCGCCGGATCCGGGTCCCGACCAGAGGGTCGATCTTGAAGCGGGTCGGGCCGTAGCTCATCAGGCCGTCGGCGTACACGTCGACGGGGGCGCCCGGGAACACCTGGCACACCGCGAGTGAGGGGTTGACCTGGATGGATTCGACGGCCAGCTCCACCCGGTCGTCTCCCAGATCCCACAGCAGGCGCAGATACCGCTCGAACAGGACGGCGTCGTTCGGACGGGGCGACCAGCCGCCGGGGTGGAACGGATGGATCGCCTCGTTCCACGAGAGCACGCGGTCGAAGCGGTCGCGCAATTGCTCGAACCCGTCCATCTCGTCGAGGGCGGGCGTGAGTTCGGGCGTCGCGCTGTTGTTGCACACCAGCAGGATGCGCTGGTCGGCCGGGGCGAACCGGTCGGCGTCCAGGGCGGCGGCGAGCGTCGCGGCTCCGTAGAGGGTGGAGACGCTGAAGATCTGGGTCGTCCTGGTCATCAGGCTGCCACCTCCACCGGGGCGGGGCGGCGTCGCAGCCGTCGCAGCCGGGACGCGCGTTCGAGGTCCATGGTGTCGAGCGCTTCGTTGAGCAGATCCTGCGGCATGGACTTAAGTGCCGAGGCGCTCATCGAGCGCATTTTGCGGGCCACCGGCGGCTCGAATTTGTCAATGGTGTTCAGGTGGTGGGCAATGATGGCGCAATACGTCCGAATCACCTTCGGCAGGAATCGCTCCGCGTCCGGATCCTCGGACGTCTCCTTGATGACCTGGTTGAAGGAGGCGATGAAGTCGAGCTGCCGGGTGTCGCCGATCTGCGTCAGTGAGGTGCTGACCCCGCGGCGGTAGAAGATACCCAGCAGGTCGACGGCCGCGAAGGATTCGGCCTTGCGGTGCAGCCGCCAGATCCAGGGGCGGTCCTCGGCGGTGCGCAGATTCTCGGGGAAGTGCAGCAGCCCGTCGTCGGCGAGGCGGCGATGGTAGGCGCCGGCCCAGGAGTACGGGTAGTCGACAGGGGTCGAGCGGTCCGCCGGCAGGATCACCTCACGCGGCGAGACGACGGTGTTGCGCGGCCCCCAGGGGACGCGGTGGATCTCCCGCTGGTTACCGGTGCAGCGCACATGGTCGGTGCGCACGAAGTCGCAGCCCAACTCCTCGATCCTGCTCACGAGCTGGGAGAAGTACCCTGGCGCGACCCAGTCGTCCCCGTCCATGAAAGTGAGATACTCGCCGCGCGCCATGTCGATCGCCTGGTTCCGTGCGGCGGACACCCCCTTTTCCTCGCGTCTGACGTGGACGGAGCCGGGGAGGTCGAGCGCACCACGCTCGACGATCTCCTTGGTCCGGTCCGTCGAGCAGTCGTCGACGAGAATGAATTCGAAGTCGGAACGCGCATTCGCCCTCAGGCTTCTGAGGGCTGTCGGCGCGTATTGCTGCACGTTATAGAACGGCACGATGACGGAGAGCTTGACCACGTCCGTGACGTTAGGCGGCGGCCCGGCATTCGTCTTGACCGGCAACTTGATGCCAGGTGAACGACGTGTGGCGGGACCGTGAACCAGCCCCGCCATCGGGCATTTCCCGGGCTGATTCGCCATTCGTCGGTGTGCTGTTAACCGTTTGTTGCACTCGGGTTGGGCCGCGGCTCGAAATGCCTTCCTAACTTCGTCGTCGTGCCAGTAAGTACTCCCGAGCAACAGCAACAGCGGATCGCCGTGCTCGCAGACTCCGACACCCGATGGAAATGGGGCGCCCTCACCGCGGGCCGCCTCACCTCCGACCGGGCCGCCCGCGCCACCCTTGACGGGTTTCTGCTGCGGGGCCGGGCCACCCCGACCCCCCGCCAGCTCACCGAGGTCGGCGTGCGCGCCGACCGGCTGCGCGAGGTCACCGCGGTCGAGTTCCTGCGGGAGATGGAGCGCTCCGTACAAGGCGACGAGCCCGCCGCGTACGACGTGGTCGTCCTCGCCCTGGTGGGCGGCGCCGTCCAGGCCGTACTGCACGGACTCGCCCACGCCTGGCGCGGTGCGGCGAAGCGCCCCGTCGTCGTCACCGGCTACGTCGGCGTCGTCTACGAGAAGCTCGCCGACGGGCTGCTGCTGCGGCACGGCGCCGACGTGGTCCTCGCCAACTCCCGCTACGACGCGGAGCGTTTCCGCGCCGTGTACGAGGGGGTCGGCGCGGACGCCGCCTCGGTGACCGAGTGCGCGCTGCCGTTCCTCGGGGGCGACACCTACAAAGAGGCGCACGACCCGTACACGGTGGTCTTCGCGGCGCAGCCGTCCGTGCCGGACAGCCCGGCCGACCGGCTGTACCTGCTGGAGCGCCTGGTACGGCACGCCACGCTCCACCCCGAGCGCGAGGTACTGCTCAAGCTGCGCAGCAAGCCCGGCGAGCACACCACGCACATCGAGGAAGTGCCGTACCAGAAACTCGTCCAGCGGCTCGACCCGCCGCCCAACTTCCGCCTCGTGTACGGGAACATGGGTGAGGTCCTCGACCGTACGGACCTGCTGGTCACGGTCAGTTCCACGGCCGCCCTCGAGTCCCTGCACCGGCGCATCCCGACCGCGCTGCTCACCGACCTCGGGGTGCGCGAGGCGCTCGGCAACCACCACTTCACCGGCTCCGGCTGCCTCGTGTCCTGGGAGCAGCTCGACGCCGGCGCGCTGCCCGAGCCGGACCCCGAATGGGTGGCCCGGCAGGGCGTCGCCGCCGGGGGAGCGTCGTACGAGAGCGCCTTCGACGGCGCGCGTGCCAGGGTCGCCGCGCTCCTTGAGCGCGACCGGCCGCCGCTGACCCCGTACTACAGCCGCACCACCGCCCCCGGCTATCTGCCGCGCATCCTCGCCCGCCACCACCTGGCGCCCGACGGCAGCCCGCTGCCCGGCGCGCCCGCGGCCGACAAGGACCCCGGCGCCGTGCGGCAGATCGTCCGCCGGGCCGCCCGCGGCGCCTACCGGCACGGCGTGCAGCGCGTCGCCCCCGTCATCCGGCGGATGGGCGAGCTGTGACCCGGCGCCCGCGGAACCAACCGTCCTTCGAAGGAGACCCCCAGATGACCGACCCGGAAGCGGGACAGGCGACCCCGGTCCGCCGCGTCCTCGCCGTGATCCCCGCCCGCGGCGGCTCCAAGGGAGTACCGGCCAAGAACCTCGCCCCGGTCGGCGGCGTGCCCCTGGTGGCCCGCGCCGTCCGCGAGTGCCTCGCCGGCCGGCAGGTCACCGATGTCGTGGTCTCCACCGACGACGCGGCCATCGCGGCCGTCGCACGGGAGGCGGGCGCCGAGGTCGTCACCCGGCCCGCCGCCATCGCCGGTGACAAGGCCACCTCCGAGGCGGCCGTCCTGCACGCCATGGACGCGCACGAGGCGCTGCACGGCGCCGCCGTGGACGTGGTGCTGCTCGTGCAGTGCACCAGCCCGTTCATCGCCCGCGAGGACGTCGACGGGGTCGTCGCCGCGATCGTCGAGGGCGGCGCGGACAGCGCCCTGACCGTGGCCCCCTTCCACGGCTTCGTGTGGCGGGACGGCGACGACACGATCGACGAGGCGGGGGCCGTCGCCGCCGGACGGGCAGCCTCCCTCGGCGGCACCGACACCCTCGTCACCGAGGCGCCCGCGACGGGCGGCGGCTACGGCGTCAACCACGACAAGTCCTTCCGGCCGCGCCGCCAGGACCGCCCCCAGGACCTCCTGGAGACCGGCGCCGTCTACGCGATGGAGGCCACCGGCTTCCGCCGCCACGAGCACCGCTTCTTCGGCCGCACCGAACTCGTGCGCACCGACCCCGCGAAGCTGCTCGAGATCGACGACCCGCACGACCTGGCCCGCGCCCGCGCGCTGGCCCCCCTCTTCGACCAGCGCACGCTTCCGACGAAGGAAGACATCGACGCGGTCGTCCTCGACTTCGACGGCACCCAGACCGACGACAGGGTGCTGATCGACTCCGACGGACGGGAGTTCGTCACCGTGCACCGCGGTGACGGCCTCGGCATCGCGGCCCTCCGCAAGAGCGGCCTGCACATGCTGATCCTGTCCACGGAACAGAACCCGGTGGTCGCCGCCCGGGCCCGGAAACTCAAGATCCCGGTCCTGCACGGCATCGACCGCAAGGACCTCGCACTGAAGCAGTGGTGCGAGGAGCAGGGCATCGCGCCGGAGCGCGTGCTCTACGTCGGCAACGACGTCAACGACCTCCCGTGCTTCGCCGTCGCCGGCTGGCCCGTGGCGGTCGCGAGCGCCCATGACGTCGTACGCGGCGCCGCACGCGCGGTCACCACCCTCCCCGGTGGCGACGGCGCGATCCGAGAGATCGCCAGCTGGATCCTCGGTCCTTCTCTCGACTCCCTCGAAACCAAGTAAGGAACGCACCTCTCATGTCTGTTCTCAACTCCCGCCTCCGCACCTTCGGTTCGCGCACCGCCGGTCCCGGCCACCCCGTGTACATCACCGGTGAGATCGGCATCAACCACAACGGCGACCTGGACAACGCGTTCAAGCTGATCGACGTCGCCGCCGAGGCCGGCTGCGACGCGGTCAAGTTCCAGAAGCGCACCCCGGAGATCTGCACCCCGCGCGACCAGTGGGACATCGAGCGGGACACCCCCTGGGGCCGGATGACGTACATCGACTACCGCCACCGCGTCGAGTTCGGCGAGGACGAGTACCGCCAGATCGACGAGCACTGCAAGAAGCGCGGCATCGACTGGTTCGCCTCCCCGTGGGACACCGAGGCCGTCGCCTTCCTGGAGAAGTTCGACGTCCCCGCCCACAAGGTCGCCTCCGCCTCGCTCACCGACGACGAGCTGCTGCGCGCCCTGCGCGCCACGGGCCGCACGGTCATCCTCTCGACCGGCATGTCGACCCCGAAGCAGATCCGCCACGCGGTCGAGGTCCTCGGCTCGGACAACATCCTCATGTGCCACGCCACGTCGACGTACCCGTCCGTGGCCGAGGAGCTGAACCTCCGCGTCATCAACACCCTCCAGGCCGAGTACCCGAACGTCCCGATCGGCTACTCCGGCCACGAGACCGGCCTGCAGACGACCCTCGCCGCCGTCGCCCTCGGCGCCACGTTCGTCGAGCGCCACATCACCCTCGACCGCGCCATGTGGGGCTCCGACCAGGCCGCCTCCGTCGAGCCGCAGGGCCTCACCCGCCTCGTCCGCGACATCCGCACCATCGAGGCGTCCCTCGGTGACGGCGTCAAGAAGGTCTACGAGTCCGAGCTCGGCCCGATGAAGAAGCTGCGCCGCGTCGCGGGCGTCGTCGCCGAGTCGGAGATCGCCGTCGCCGCCGGCGAGCCAGTCGGCGTCTGAGCCTCAACTCCTCGGCGGTCCGGCGTGGTTGTCCACGCCGGGCCGCCTCGGCGTCCCTGGGGAGGGCCGCATGTCCAGCAGTACCCTGTGCTTCGTCGAGAGCCCGGTGCAGCTCCTCAACGTCCTGGAGTGGGCCCACCAGGACGGGGCGAAGGCGACCGTCGTGGTGCTCTCGCCCACCGACCCGATGACCCGCGGCCAGCTGCGCCGCATGGCCGAACTGGCCCGTGAAGAGGGTCATTCGGTGCGCTGGGAGGAAGCACGCGGTGGCGCGGGTGCCCCGTTCCAGACGATCGGCGGCCTCACGGGGGCGCTGCGCCGGGCCGACCGCGTCGTCATCGGCGACCCGTTCTCCCGCTACGTACAACTGCTGCTGATGATCACCCGCGCCCGCGACCTGGTCGTCGTCGACGACGGCACGGCCACGATGGAGTTCATCTCCCAACTCGCGCGCGGCGAACGGCTCGTACGCTGGCACCGGCGCGGTGGCCGCCCCGGCCCCCGCGACCTGGCGTTCGCCCCCGTCTCCGCCTCGGCCCGCCGCAGACTCACCCCACGGGCCGGCCGCAGAGCCGTGTCCGTGTCCGTGTTCACCTCCATGCCGGTGGACGAGGTGCCCGACGGGGTGACGGTCGCGGAGAACGACTACGCCTGGACCCGCGCCCGCTTCGGCCCGCCCCGCCTCACCCGCGGCGCCGACCTGGTCGGAACCTCCCTGGTGGAGACGGGCGTCGTCGACCTCGACCGCTATCTGGAAGCGGTCAGCGAGCTCGCCGCCGCGCACGGCGCCACCCGCTATTTCGCCCACCGCCGCGAGGCCGCCGACAAACTCCACCGCCTCGCCACCGAGACCGGCCTCGAAGTCGTCCGCCCCGACCTGCCGCTCGAACTCATCGCCCGCCGCGGCCCCATCGGCCGGACCATCCTCAGCTTCCCCTCGACGGTCGTGCACACCCTGCCGATCGCCCTCCAGGGCACGGGCGTGAAGGTCGCGGTCTGCGAGATCGACCCGGCCTGGCTCACCCAGGGCGTCTCCGACCACGCCCAGGGCTTCCTCGCGGGCATCGCGGGATCGGCGCGGGGAGTACGGCCGGTATGACACGGAGCGCGGCCCGCCGACCGGCATGGGGGAGCGGCGGCGCGCAGGCCTGCGGCCGGCACGGGGGAGCGGCGGCGCGCAGGCCCGTGGCCCGGCGACCGGCATGGTGCAGCGGCCAGGCCCGCGGCCCGGCGACCGGCACGGTGCAGTGACCAGTTCCGCGCCCCGGCGACCGGCACGGTGCAACGGCCAGGCCCGTGGTCCGGCGACCGGCATGGTGCAGCGGCCAGGCCCGTGGCCCGGCGACCGGCACGGTGCAACGGCCAGGCCCGTGGCCCGGCGACCGGCACGGTGCAACGGCCAGGCCCGTGGCCCGGCGACCGGCACGGTGCAGTGACCAGTTCCGCGCCCCGGCGACCGGCATGGTGCGGCGGACAGGTCTGTGGTCCGGCGACCGGCATGGTGCAGCGGCCAGGCCCGCCGCCCGGCGACCGGCACGGTGCAGCGACCAGGTCCGCGGCCCGGCACCAGCACAGCGCAGCGACCAGGCCCGCCGCCCGGCACCGGCATGACGCGGCGCGGGAAACCGTTGGCACCGCCCACCCCGCACCGCCTACGCTGCCCCCGTGAACACCCCCGAGTCCGACAGACTCCGGCCACCGGCAGCCGTCCGGTGGCCTTCTCCCGCGCCGCGTCGAGGCACCCCTTCCGGATCCCGCCTCCGCTGACGCCCGCCATCGCCCGGACTGCCGTACCGAGACCCCTCTCCTTCTCGTACGGTCACGGAGTCCGCTGTGCCTCTTCCGCTCTACCTGCTCGCCCTCGCCGTGTTCGCGCAAGGGACCTCCGAGTTCATGCTGTCCGGACTCGCCCCGGACATCGCCCGCGACCTGGGCGTCTCCATCCCCGCCGCCGGATCCCTCACGTCCGGCTTCGCCATCGGCATGATCGTCGGGGCGCCGCTGACGGCGGTGCTCGGGGCACGGCTGTCGCGCCGCGCGGCCCTCTTCGGCACCCTGTCGGTGTTCCTGCTCGTGCATGTGATCGGTGCCCTGACCAGCAGCTACGCCGTACTGCTCGGCACCCGCGTCGTCGCGGCGCTGGCCAACGCCGGGTTCCTCGCGGTGGCCCTCGCCACGGCCGCCTCCCTCGTCGCCCCGGACGCCAAGGGCCGAGCCACCTCGCTCCTGCTCGGCGGCACCACCCTCGCCTGCGTCGCCGGGGTGCCGGGCGGAGCACTGCTCGGCCAGCTCCTCGGCTGGCGCGCCGCGTTCTGGGCCGTGGCCCTCATCTGCGTACCGGCGCTCGTGGCGGTGGCCCGATCCGTTCCCGCGGCGGCCGGGGTGCACGGCAGCGTCCGCCGCGAACTGCGCGCCCTGCGCCGCCCCCGACTGCGGACCGTCCTCCTCCTCGGCGCCCTCGTGAACGGCGCGACCTTCTGTACGTTCACCTACCTCGCGCCGCTCGCCACCGAGGTGGCCGGGATCGACGCGGGCCGGGTGCCGGTGCTCCTCGCGCTGTTCGGGCTCGGCTCGTTCGCCGGGGTGAGTGCGGCGGGCCGGCTCGCCGACGCGCGGCCGGTGCCGGTCCTCGTGGGCGGCGGCACGGCGCTCCTGGCCGGCTGGGTCCTGTGCGCGCTCGCGGCGGGCAGCGCCCCGGCCCTCCTCGTCCTCGCCTTCGTCCAGGGCGCCCTGTCCTTCGCCGTCGGCTCCACGCTCATCGCACGGGCCCTGTACGCGGCGTCCGGCGCGCCCACCCTCGCCGGCGCCTGCGCGACAGCGGCCCTCAACGTGGGGGCCGCGCTCGGCCCCTGGGCCGGCGGAGCCGCGATCGACGGCGGCCTCGGCTACCGGGCGGTGCCGGGGATCAGCGCGGGACTGATCGCGGCCGCGTTCCTGGCAGCGGGCGCCGCGCTCGCCCTAGCCGGTCGGACCGGGCGGTGACCATACGCCGGAAAGCGGGTTCTCTCCCGGCCCGGGCACAGAAGGAAAGAGAGGTCATACCCCTTTTGTGCGATCGACATGCGCAGCACAGCCATATTTCTTACCCCAATCTGGCTGAACTTTTGTTGATCGAGGGTTAGTTGGTGCCGGGGTCGCCCTACCCTTCATGGGGTGAACCAGTTGACGTCCCGAGAGTCCGAGGCCGACCAGCCGGGGGAATCCGCCCCCGGCAGTGCGCTCCCGGGCGGCCTGCCCGAAGCCCTCCTTGCCGAACTCGTAGCCTTCCGGCGCGATCTTCACATGCACCCTGAGCTGGGCAATCAGGAGTTCCGGACGACCGCCGCGCTCAAGACCCGCCTCGAACTGGCAGGGCTGACGCCGCGCGTCCTCGGGATCGGCACCGGCCTCGTCTGCGACATCGGCACCGGTACGGAGACGGGGGAGTGGGAGGGCGGGCGCGGCATGCTCGCCCTGCGCGCCGACATCGACGCGCTGCCCATCCCCGACTCCAAGGTCGGCTGCGCGTACCGCTCCACCGTCCCGGACCGCGCGCACGCCTGCGGCCACGACGTGCACACCACGGTGGTGCTCGGCGCGGGCCTCGTCCTCGCCGAGCTGGACCGGCGCGGCGAACTCCCGCACCCCGTGCGGCTGATCTTCCAGCCCGCCGAGGAAGTGCTGCCCGGCGGCGCCGCCGACGCGATCAAGTGCGGTGCCCTCGAAGGCGTACGCAAGATCATCGCCGTGCACTGCGACCCGAAGGTCGACGCCGGGCGGATCGGTCTGCGCTACGGGGCCATCACCTCCGCCTGCGACCGCCTGGACGTCACCCTCGACGGGCCCGGCGGCCACACGGCCCGCCCGCATCTGACCACCGACCTCGTCACCGCCGTCGCCAAGGTCGCCACCGAGGTCCCGGCCGTGGTCGCCCGCCGCGTCGACGCCCGCTCGGGGCTCGTCCTCACCTGGGGCCGCATCGAGTCGGGCCACACGTGCAACGTGATCCCGCAGCACGCTGAGCTCTCCGGCACCGTCCGCTGCCTGGACCTCGACGCCTGGCGCGAGGCGCCGGACGTGGTGCACGCCGCGGTCCAGGAGATCGCCGACCTGTACCGGGCCAAGCCGGTGGTGAACTACGTGCGCGGAGTCCCGCCCGTCGTCAACGACCCGGCCGTGTCCGACCTGCTCCGGGACGCCATGACGGCCCGCCGTGGCCCGGACTCCGTCGAGGACACCCCGCAGAGCCTCGGCGGCGAGGACTTCTCCTGGTACCTGGAGCACGTCCCCGGCGCGATGGCCCGCCTGGGCGTCAAGTCCCCCCAGGACCGCACCACCCGCGACCTGCACCAGGGCGACTTCGACGTCGACGAATCAGCGATCAAGGTAGGAGTGGAACTCTTCACAGCGGCAGCGCTCCTGGACGCGCCGACCTGAGCCCCCGCGGCGATCGGCTCTTTCAAGCCCCTGCGGCGATTGAGCAGCGGGGTCCGGGGCAGAGCCCCGAGTCCTCAGCCCAGAGAGGCCCCCGCACACCAAGACAGGGAGAAACAAACGGATAACGGCGGAGCCGACCCGCTACCGCCCCCCTTCTACGCGCGTTACGCTCCGCCGAACTCAGCGCCCCACACGGCGTGTTGACGAAGGAGCGGTCCATCATGCGTCGATCCCGTACGTCCCGCCTCACGCACATAGCCGTGGCCGTCACCGGCCTCGCCCTCGCCGCCACCGCCTGCGGCGGCACCAGCGCCGACAAGGCGGGCGACGAGGCGAAGGACAGCAACCTCGGCCTGGCCATCTCCTACGACGTCGGCGGCCGCGGCGACCAGTCCTTCAACGACGCCGCGTACTCGGGCATGGTCAAGGCGGACAAGGAGTTCGGGTACAAGAGCGACGACCAGGAGCCCAGCGACGGCGAGAGCGACGCGGACAAGATCGCCCGCCTCAGCTCCCTCGCGAAGTCGGGCTACAACCCGGTCATCGGCGTCGGCTTCGCGTACGCGCCGGCCGTGAAGGCCGCCGCCGCGAAGTACCCGAAGACCACCTTCGGCATCATCGACGACTCCACGATCAACGCGAAGAACGTCGCGGACCTCGTCTTCAGCGAGGAGCAGGGCTCCTACCTGGCGGGTGTCGCGGCCGCGAAGGCGACGAAGTCGAACACCGTGGGCTTCGTCGGCGGGGTGGACGTGCCGCTGATCCACAAGTTCGAGGCCGGCTATACGCAGGGCGTGAAGGACACGAACAGCAAGGTCAAGGTCGTCACGCAGTATCTGACCGAGACCGCCGACGAGGGCGGCTTCTCCAGCCCGGACAAGGGCAAGACGGCCGCCGAGGCGCAGATCGAGAAGGGCGCGGACGTGGTCTACCACGCGGCCGGTCTCTCCGGTCAGGGCGTCATCCAGGCCGCCGCGGCGAAGAAGGTCTGGGCGATCGGTGTCGACTCCGACCAGTACAACCAGAAGCCGCTGGCCGCGTACAAGGCCTCCATCCTGACCTCCGCGACCAAGGACGTCGGCCGTGCCGTCTACGAGCTGGCCAAGTCGGTCCACGACAAGAAGCCGCTGTCCGGCGTGACCCGGTTCGACCTCAAGGCGGGCGGTGTCGGCATCACCGAGACCAACCCGAAGTACAAGGAGATCACCGGTCTCGCGGACGCGGTGGCGAAGGCGAAGCAGGACATCATCGACGGCAAGGTGACGGTGGCCACCAAGCCGTAGCCCGCACCCTCACCAGCACCGGGCGCGCCCCGGGTCCCCCGCGGATCCGGGGCGCGCCCCTGTGTCCGCCTGTATGTCCGCACAAGATCGCTTCCGGTCGCTTTCAGTACGGACGGATAACGGTCTGCCGGAGGGGGTTCAATGCGCGTTCTACGCGCGTTAATCTGCGGCGAAGCCAGCGCCGTCCGGTCCGTCGTCGGTGCTTGTACACAAGGAGCTCATCCCATGCGCCGGGTTTCCCGAATAGCGCTCGCAGGCACTGCGACCGTTGCTCTCGCCGCTTCCCTGTCCGCCTGTGGCGGCACCTCCAGCGACGCCGCAAGCAAGGAGAACGGCGGCAAGTCCAAGGGCGTCGCCATCGCGTACGACGTCGGCGGCCGCGGCGACCAGTCGTTCAACGACGCCGCGTACGAGGGCATGAAGAAGGCCGAGCAGGAGTTCGGCTACAAGGGCGAGGACCAGGAGCCGACCGACGGCGAGACGGACGCGGACAAGACCGCACGCCTTGTGTCCCTGGCCAAGGAGGGCTACAACCCGGTCGTGGGCATCGGTTTCGCGTACGCGCCGGCCGTGAAGGCCGCCGCCGCGAAGTACCCGAAGACCACCTTCGGCGTCGTGGACGACTCGCAGGTCCAGGCGGACAACGTCGCGGACCTCGTCTTCAGCGAGCAGGAGGCCTCGTACCTGGCCGGTGTCGCCGCCGCGAAGGCGACGAAGTCGAACACCGTGGGCTTCGTCGGCGGTGTGGACGTGCCGCTGATCCACAAGTTCGAGGCCGGTTTCGTGCAGGGCGTGAAGGCGACCAACGGCAAGGCCAAGGTCGTCACGCAGTACCTGACCGAGACCGCCGACGAGGGCGGCTTCTCCAGCCCCGACAAGGGCAAGACCGCCGCCGAGGCGCAGATCGAGAAGGGCGCCGACGTGGTCTACCACGCGGCCGGCCTCTCCGGTCAGGGCGTCATCGAGGCCGCCGCCACCGCGAAGGTCTGGGCGATCGGCGTCGACTCCGACCAGTACAGCCAGAAGCCGCTGGCCAAGTACAAGGACTACATCCTCACGTCGGCCACGAAGAATGTGGCATCGGCCGTGTACAACCTGGCCAAGTCGGTTCAGGATGGCAAGCCCGAGACCGGCGTCATCACCGGCGACCTGAAGTCGGGCGAGGTCGGTCTGGCCGACTCGAACCCCAAGTTCTCCGGTAACGATGCGATGCAGAAGGCGCTGAAGGCTGCCGAGACGGGCATCACCACCGGCAAGATCAAGGTCAACAGCAAGCCGTAACCACGCGGACATGAGTGGGGAACGGGGTGCGTACAGTCTCGGAAAACGGGACCTGTCCGCACCCCGTTCGCGGCGAGGTGCGGCCGGTCCCGGTAGGGGGACAGGGCCGCATCCCGCTCGCGGCGGGGCCAGCCTCCGCGTCGGACGGAGCGCACAACTCGAATGCGATTCGCCCGAATTGACCGGCTCGCGTCCACTTCGTACTGCCGTAGGGGCTCTACGCGTGTAGAAGGCCCCCGTCTCTCAGGAGAGTGCGCCATCAACGCGTCCAGCAGCCCGCCGGCCGTCGAACTGACCGGCATCACCAAACGCTTCCCCGGCGTCGTCGCCAACCACGACATCCACCTCACCGTCCACAAGGGCACCGTGCACGCCCTCGTCGGTGAGAACGGTGCGGGCAAGTCGACGCTGATGAAGATCCTCTACGGCATGCAGAAGCCGGACGAGGGCACTATCGCGATCGACGGCGAGGCCGTCTCGTACTCCTCGCCCGCCGACGCCATCGCGCGCGGCATCGGCATGGTCCACCAGCACTTCATGCTCGCCGACAACCTCACGGTCCTGGAGAACGTGGCGCTCGGCAGCGAGAAGCTGTACGGGATCGGGGCCCGCGCCCGCCGCAAGATCGTGGAGATATCCGAGCGGTACCACCTGAACGTGCGCCCGGACGTCCTCGTCGAGGACCTCGGCGTCGCCGACCGCCAGCGCGTCGAGATCCTCAAGGTCCTCTACCGCGGCGCCACCACCCTGATCCTCGACGAGCCGACCGCCGTGCTCGTCCCGCAGGAGGTCGACGCGCTCTTCGACAACCTGCGCGAGCTCAAGGCCGAGGGTTTGTCCGTCATCTTCATCTCGCACAAGCTCGGCGAAGTCCTCTCCGTGGCCGACGAGATCACCGTCATCCGGCGCGGCACGACGGTCGGCACGGCCGTCCCCGCCGAGACGACGCCCCGCCAGCTCGCCGAGCTGATGGTGGGCAGCGAGCTGCCGACGCCGGAGACCAGCGAGTCCACGGTCACCGACCGCCCGATGCTCAAGGTCAGCGACCTCACGGTCATCGACAAGGGCACGATCCAGCTCAGCAACCAGACCCCCGCGGGCATGCTGGCCTCCGAGACCGACCGCGCCGGCGTGAAGCTGGCCGTGGACAACGTCTCCTTCACCATCCACGAGGGCGAGGTCCTCGGCATCGCGGGCGTCGAGGGCAACGGCCAGACCGAGCTGATCGACGCGCTCATCGGCCTCGCCCACGCCGACGCCGGCACCATCGAGCTGGCGGGTGAGGAGATCACCCCCTGGGCCACCCGCAAGCGCCGCGAGCGGGGCATCGGGTACATCCCCGAGGACCGCCACCGCCACGGCCTCCTCCTGGACTCCCCGCTGTGGGAGAACCGGATCCTCGGCCACGTCACCGAGAAGCCGAACGCGCGCGGCGTGCTCATCGACATCAAGGCGGCGCAGGCCGACACGCGCCGCATCGTCGAGGAGTACGACGTCCGCACCCCCGGCATCGACGTCACGGCCGCCTCGCTGTCCGGCGGCAACCAGCAGAAGCTGATCGTCGGCCGCGAGATGAGCCACAAGCCCCGCTTCCTCATCGCCGCCCACCCGACGCGCGGCGTGGACGTCGGCGCGCAGGCCCAGATCTGGGACCAGATCCGCGAGGCCCGCCGCGAGGGCCTGGCCGTGCTGCTGATCTCGGCCGACCTGGACGAGCTGATCGGCCTCTCCGACACCCTCCGCGTGATCTACCGCGGGCGGCTCGTCGCCGACGCCGACCCGGCCACGATCACGCCGGAGGAGCTGGGTTCGGCGATGACGGGTGCGGCCTCCGGCCACCTGGAACACGTAGAAGAAGCAGCGGCGGCGGATGCGGCCCGGCAGTCGAAGGACGAGTCCTGATGGCCATGAAGAACAAGTTCGACAAGGAGCGGCTGCTCCTCGGCGTCTCGGGGCCGGTCATCGCCCTGCTGACCGCCGTCGTCCTGACGTCGATCGTGCTGCTCGCCTCGGGCAAGTCCCCGATCGAGCCGTACAGCATCATGTTCGAGCAGGCGACGTTCTCGGACGTGCAGGTCCTGATCATCAACCAGGCCGGCATGTACTACCTCGCCGCGCTCGCGGTCGCCATCGGCTTCCGCATGAACCTCTTCAACATCGGCGTGGACGGCCAGTACCGGCTCGCTGCCGTCGTCGCCGCGATCGTCGGCGCGAAGGTGGCGCTTCCGGGCTTCGCGCAGATCCCGCTGCTGATCGTCGTCGCGATGCTTACCGGCGCCATGTGGGCCGGTATCGCGGGCATCCTGAAGGTGACGCGCGGCGTCAGCGAGGTCGTCTCGACGATCATGCTGAACTCGATCGCGTCCAGCGTGATCGGCTACCTGTACCTGCCGGAGATCTTCGGCGTGCAGGTCGGCAACAACAAGACGACCGGCGTCATGCACGAGTCCGGCTGGTTCCCCGGCATCAACATGGGCGAGGGCGTCGGCGAGATCTACGGCTTCGTCGTCATCGCGGCCCTGCTCGGCGTCGCGTACTGGTTCGTCCTCAACCGCACCCGCTTCGGCTTCGACCTGCGCGCCACCGGCGCCTCCGAGTCGGCCGCCGCCGCCTCCGGTGTCGACGCCAAGCGCATGGTGCTGACCGCGATGCTCGTCTCGGGCGCGCTCGCCGGCCTCGCCGGTCTGCCGCTCCTGCTGGGCGACACGCACACGTACTCCCTCACCTTCCCGACCACGATCGGCTTCCAGGGCATCACCATCGCCCTCCTCGGCCGTAACTCGCCGGTCGGCATCGCCTTCGCCGCACTCCTCATCTCCTGGCTGGAGAAGGCCTCGCAGGAACTCGACCTGCGCGGCTACGACAAGGAGATCGCGGTGATCATGCAGGGCATCATCACCATCGCCGTCGTCGTCTCCTACGAGGCCGTACGGGTCTGGGGCCAGCGCCGCCAGCAGCGCCGGGTCGGCATCGAACTCGCCGCCGCAGCCGGTGAGAACACCAGCGAACTCAAGAAGGAGGTCGCTGCCTGATGAGCACGGCTACGGTCCTCGACAAGAAGCCCGCGTCGCCGCCCGCCAAGGGCGGCCGCCGCAAGCTGTCCCTGCCCGTCCTGATGATCGTCATCGCGGGCGTCCTGGCACTCACCTCCCTCGTCCGCATGATCACCGACGCGGACGGCATCACGAACGTCAGCCAGATGGCGACGGCCCTCCAGCTCGCCGTGCCCATCGGCCTCGCCGGTCTCGGCGGCCTGTGGGCCGAGCGCGCGGGCGTGGTCAACATCGGCCTCGAAGGCATGCTGATCCTGGGCACCTGGTTCGGCGCCTGGGCCGGTTACCAGTGGGGCCCGTGGGTCGGCGTGCTCGTCGGCATCATCGGCGGCGCCATCGGCGGTCTGCTGCACGCGGCCGTCACGGTCACCTTCAACGTGAACCACATCGTCTCCGGTGTGGCCATCAACATCCTCGCGCTCGGCGTCACCCGCTACCTCTCCAACTTCGCGTTCGAGGGCGTCGAGGGCGGCACGACGAAGCAGTCCCCGCCGGTCGACTCGCTCGGCACGATCACGGTCCCGGGCCTCTCCGACTGGCTGACGACCCTGAACGAGAAACACTGGTTCTTCGTCTCCGACCTCGCGGGACTCCTCGGCGGCCTGGTCACGGACCTCTCCCCGCTCACGCTCGTCGCGGTCGCGCTCATCCCGTTCACCTGGTGGGCGCTGTGGCGCACGTCGTTCGGTCTGCGCCTGCGCTCCTGCGGCGAGAACCCGGTCGCGGCCGAGTCGCTCGGCGTGAACGTGATCAAGTACAAGTACCTGGCCGTCATCATCTCCGGCGGCCTCGCGGGCCTCGGCGGAGCCTTCCTCTCGATCGTCGCGAACCCCTTCTACCTGGAGGGCCAGACGGCCGGTAAGGGCTACATCGGTCTCGCCGCGATGATCTTCGGCAACTGGATGCCGGGCGGACTCGCCCTCGGCGCCGGCCTGTTCGGCTACACCGACAGCCTCAAGCTGCGGGGCGGCACGGAGAACGTGCACGCGCTGCTCCTGCTCGTCGCCCTGCTCCTGGTGATCGGCGCCGTCTGGATGCTGGTCAAGAAGAAGTACGTCGCCGGTGTGGTCTGCGCCGTCGCCGCCGCGGGCATGGCAGCGTGGTACGCCACCACCGACGACGTGCCGACCCAGCTCGTCACCGCCACGCCGTACGTCGTCACGCTGCTCGTGCTGTCCTTCTCGGCCCAGCGACTGCGGATGCCGAAGGCGGACGGCCAGCCGTACCGGAAGGGGCAGGGCAAGTGACCGACTGGGACGCGCTGCGGGAAGCGGCCCGCGAGGCCATGTCCCGCGCGTACGCTCCGTACTCGGGCTTCCCGGTCGGCGCCGCCGCCCTCGTCGACGACGGCCGTACGGTCTCGGGCTGCAACGTCGAGAACGCCTCGTACGGGCTCGGACTGTGCGCCGAGTGCGGACTGGTCTCCCAGCTCCAGCTGACCGGCGGTGGCCGACTGACGCACTTCACCTGTGTCGACGGCAAGGGCGAGATCCTGATGCCGTGCGGCCGCTGCCGTCAGCTGCTGTACGAGTTCGGGGGCCGGGAGCTGCTCCTGGAGACGGCGTCGGGGGTGCGCCCGCTGGGCGAGATGCTCCCCGACGCGTTCGGCCCCGAGCACCTCGACTGGAAGTAACTGCCGGACGGCCCCGCCGAGTTGGCGGGGCCGTCTTACTCTGTTGGTTCTATGCGCGTAGAGTCGGCGCCTGCATATGACTGCACGTATGTGGGTCCGCTACTGGGAGGAAGTGCCATGGACGTCATCTCCGTCATCCGTACGAAGCGGGACCGCGGGCGGCTCAGCGACGCGCAGATCGACTGGGTCGTCGACGCGTACACGCGCGGCGAGGTCGCCGACGAGCAGATGTCGGCCCTGGCCATGGCCATCTTCCTGAACGGCATGGACCGCGCGGAGATCGCCCGCTGGACCGCGGCGATGATCAACTCCGGTGAACGGATGGACTTCTCGGTCCTTCCCCGCCCCGCCGCCGACAAGCACTCCACCGGCGGCGTCGGCGACAAGATCACGCTGCCGCTCGCGCCCCTGGTCGCGGCGTGCGGCGCGGCCGTGCCGCAGCTTTCGGGCCGGGGCCTCGGCCACACCGGCGGCACCCTCGACAAGCTGGAGTCGATCGCCGGCTGGCGCGCGGACATCTCCAACGAGGAGATGATGCGCACCCTGGAGGACGTCGGCGCCGTCATCTGCGCGCCGGGCAGCGGCCTGGCCCCCGCCGACAAGAAGCTCTACGCGCTGCGCGATGTCACGGCGACCGTGGACTGCATCCCGCTCATCGCCTCGTCGATCATGTCGAAGAAGATCGCGGAGGGCACGGGCTCGCTGGTCCTGGACGTGAAGGTGGGCACCGGCGCCTTTATGCAGGAGCTGGAGCAGGCCCGCGAACTGGCCCGCACGATGGTCGGCCTCGGCGCCGACCACGGCCTGCCGACGGTCGCCCTGGTGACGGACATGAACACCCCGCTCGGCCTCACCGCGGGCAACGCGCTCGAGGTCCGCGAATCCGTCGAGGTCCTCGCGGGCGGCGGCCCGGCCGACGTCGTCGAACTCACCCTCGCGCTCGCCCGCGAAATGCTCGACGCGGCGGGCCTCAAGGACGCCGACCCGGCGAAGGCCCTCGCCGACGGCTCCGCGATGGACGCCTGGCGCCGGATGATCGCGGCCCAGGGCGGCGACCCGGACGCGGCACTCCCCACGGCCCGCGAGACCCACGTCGTCACGGCGCCTTCCTCGGGCGTCCTCACCCGTCTCGACGCGATGGGCGTCGGCCTCGCCGCCTGGCGCCTCGGCGCGGGCCGCTCCCGCAAGGAGGACCCGGTCCAGGCCGCGGCCGGCGTCGAACTCCACGCGAAGCCCGGTGACACGGTGACCGCGGGCCAGCCCCTGCTGACCCTGCACACGGACACGCCCGAGCGGTTCGCCTACGCCCTTGAGTCGGTGGAGGGCGCGTACGACATCGCGGCGGCGGGGACGGACTTCTCGGCGGGCCCGATCGTGCTGGAACGTATCTCCTGACCCCGCCTGAACTGGGGATTCCTCGTACGGGTGAACGGGATCGGTGGACCGCCGCCGGTCCCGTTCACCGTGCTGCGGTGGGGCAATGACACGGAACGGAATGTGGCTCGCGCCCCGCGAAGGCGAGTGGGGCGACCTGGTCGACTTCTGGCAGTGCATGGAGTGGCCCGAGGGCAGCAGGGTGGAGATCGTCGAGGGCGTCGTCACGGTGACGCCGTCGGCCGCGCCCCCGCACCACTTCATCGCCGGGGACCTGCACAGGGCGCTGCACCAGGTCGCCCCCGCCGAGTGGGGCATCTACCAGAGGCTGGCCATCGCCGTTCCGTCGCGCTGGGGCATGTACCTGCCCGACGTGCTCGTCATGCCCGAAAAAGGGCCGCGGAGCGGCGGGTACTACGTCCCGGCGGACCACGCCGAGCTGGCCGTGGAGATCACGTCGCGCTCCGACGCCGTGCAGGAACGGGTCATCAAGCGTGACGCCTACGCCACCGCGGGCATTCCGCTGTATCTCCTGGTCGACCGCTTCGCTCCCGGCGGCCCGACGGTGACGCTCTACGGCGAACCGAGCGACGGCGCCTATCGTGTGCTGGCGGAGACGCCGTTCGGCGAGGCCGTCGAACTCCCCGCGCCCTTCGAACTCGCCGTCAGCACAAGCGACTGGCCCGTGCCCTGAGTCACCCCAACAACGCCGCCACCATCACCAACACCGGCACCGAAGCCATCGTCGACAGCAGGATCGACTCCCGGGCCAGACGCTCGCCCACCCCATAACGGCTCGCGTACGTGAACAGGTTCTGGGCCGCCGGAAGCGCCGACGTCACCACCACGTCCAGCAGCCGCTCACCGCGCAGGCCGAAGACGAACGACGCCAGCGCCCACGCCGCCACCGGCTGCCCCACCGCCTTCAAGGCCGTCGACAGCAGCACCGGCACCCGGTCCGCGCCCCGCCCGCCCGGCCAGGAACTCCCGCACAGCGATATCCCGAACGCGATGAGGATCGCCGGGACCGACATGTTGCCGATCAGTTCCAGCGGGTCGAAGACGGGGGAGGGGACCGTGAGGCCCGTCGCGGAGACCAGCACACCCGACAGCGCGCCGATCGCGATCGGGTTCCGGAACGGGGTGAGCAGCCGCTGCCCCCATGTCTGCCGTGTCCCGGACGCCTCCGCCAGGTCGAGGATCGTCAGGGCTATGGGCGTCACGACAAGCTGCTGGAAGAGCAGCACCGGCGCCACGAGCGAGGCATCACCGAGGACATACACGGCGATCGGAATGCCGAGATTCCCCGCGTTCACGTACGACGAGCACAGCGCGCCGACCGTCGTCCGGCCGACACCCCAGCCGCGTACGACACCCACCGCGATGAAGATCCCGGCCATCGCAGCCGTGGACAGCGCCGTGACCAGCAGGCTCGGCGACAGGATGAGGGACAGGTCCGCCTTGGACAGCATCGTGAACAGCAGCGCCGGAGTGGCCACATGGAAGGCCAGCTTGGTGAGGACCGCACGGCCGCCCTCGCCGAGATAACCGCGCCGCCCGATGAGATAGCCGACCCCGATGACGATGGCGATGACCGCGAACCCGTTGAGAACCCCTTGCACGGGCTCCACCCTCGGACGCGGAGTAACCGCAGGTCAACGTTGATCCACCACAACGTGACCCACTCCACGCCGCCGCACCCCGCCGGCCGCGATGAGTTCCGGCCGCACGCACGGTCTTGTCTGCGTGACTGCTTCCTCGTCCCCTCCCGTCGTGGTGGTCGCCGGGCCGGTCCGCCCGGGCGACGCGCCCCAGTTGTGCGACCGCGTCCGCTCCGCCCAGGAGAGCGTCCCGGGCACTGGTACGACCGTGATCTGTGATGTCTCCGGGGTGACCAGTACCGATCTCGTCACCGTCGACGCGCTCGCCCGCATGGGGCTCGCCGCCCGCCGGGGCGGGGGACGGATACGGCTGCGCGATCCGTCCCCCGAACTCGCTCTGCTGCTCACCCTCGCCGGACTCGCCGAGGCCCTGGGGTGCTCAGGCGGGCAGCCGGTCCGGGACCCCGAACAGCGGGAACCACCGCTTGCCGAGGTCGAGGAAGCAGTGGAAACCGGCGATCCGGCCGTCTGAGATCTCCAGGACCTGGATCGCCCAGGGCACGAACCCGCCGCTGTCCGGGTCCGGCTTGTAGTGGGCGAACGCCGGTGTCCCGTTCGCCGACACCGGCAGCAGACGCGAGCCCGCGCACTCGTGCCCGATCGTCGTCATGAAGCCCGTGATGTCCTGCGTGCCGCGCAGCCACAGGTCGAACGGCGGCATCGTCATGATGGCGTCCTCGGCGAGCAGCGCGGTCAGCGCCTTCATGTCGTACCCCTCGAACGCGGTCACGTAGCGCGCGAGGAGCTTCTGCTGCTCCTCGTCCAGCGCGTCCGCCGTCGCCGAGTCGGCGGGCGGCGCGTCCGCGAGGGTCGAACGGGCCCGCTGCAACGCGCTGTTGACCGACGCCACCGACGTGTCGAGCAGCTCGGCGACCTCACTGGCCTTCCACGCGAGGACCTCCCGCAGGATCAGCACCGCCCGCTGCTTGGCGGGCAGTTGCTGCAGCGCCGCGACGAACGCGAGCCGCACCGATTCCCGGGCCACCGCCGCCTCCGCCGGGTCATGAACCGTCGGCAGGACGCGCGCGTCCGGCATCGGCTCCAGCCACACATTGTCCGGGCGCGGCGTCAGCGCGGCCTGCGCGAGCGGCGCCGACGCCGTCAGGTCCATCGGCCGGGCCCGCTTGTTCCCCGCGTTCAGCGCGTCCAGGCACACGTTCGTCGCGATGCGGTAGAGCCAGGAGCGCAGCGAGGAGCGGCCCTCGAACTTGTCGAAGCTGCGCCAGGCCCGCACCATCGTGTCCTGCACGGCGTCCTCGGCCTCGAACGCCGAACCCAGCATCCGATAGCAGTACCCGGTCAGCTCGACCCGGTGCTTCTCCAGGTCGTCGAGTCCGGCCTTCGTCGCGGTGTCACTCATCGTCCAACGCCCCCATCGCCGCTGTGAGTCCCAGCACTCCGAAAGCTACCGCAGCCCACTGACAACGGCCCCCGGACCCGCGAAAAGCGCAGGTCGGGGAGTAGTTGGCGGAACCCGTGAGGCAGTTGTCCCGGATGGGGCCCGGGCGCGTACTCAGTGCGCGGCGACCGCCCCCACCGCGGTGCGGCGCTGCTGGACCCGGGCCGCGTACGTGCCCCACAGCGTGATCCCGACGACCCCGAGCACGGCCACGACCCCCAGGCCCACCGTGCCCGCCCAGCCGCCCGCGTGGAAGGCGACGGCGCCGACGGCCGAGCCGACGCTGGACCCGATGTAGTAGGCGGACTGGTACAGCGCGGACGCCTGCGCCCGGCCGTGCGTCGCGGTGTGGCTGACGGACGAGGACGCCGTCGCGTGCCCGGCGAAGAAGCCCGCCGTGATCAGGACGAGCCCGAGGAGGATGACGGGCAGGTGGGGCACGAGGGCGAGCAGCAGGCCCGCGGTCGTCGTGCCCGCCGCGAGGTAGAGGGTGCCGCGCCGCCCGAGCCGCGCGACCAGCTTGCCGGCCGCCGCAGAGGAGACCGTACCGACGAGGTACACGAGGAAGATCGAGCCGACGATGCCCTGCGGCAGGGAGAACGGGGCGGCCGTGAGCCGGTAGCCGATCACCGTGTACACCGCGCCGAACACCAGCATGAACAGTGCGCCGATGACGTACAGGCGGCGCAGCAGCGGGTTGGCGAGGTGGCTGCCGACGGTCCTGGCCAGGGCGCGGGGCCGCAGCGAACCCGGCGTGAAGTGGCGCGGCGCCGGCAGCAGCGTCCGGAACGCGGCGGCGCAGACCACCGCGATCACGCCGATGGTGCCGACGGCCGCCCGCCAGCCCCACTCCTGCGCGATCCAGCCGCCGATGACGCGGCCGCTCATGCCGCCGATGGAGTTGCCCGCGACGAACAGGCCGATGGCCGTGACCAGCGCCTTCGGCCGTACTTCCTCGGCGAGGTAGGCCATCGCGGAGGCGGGCAGACCGGCGAGGGCCGCGCCCTGGAGCACGCGCAGCCCGATCAGCACGCCGAGGTTCGGCGCGAAGGGGACGAGCAGGCCGACGGCGACGGCCACCGTCAGGGACGCCGTCATCAGCGTGCGCCGCCCGAACCGCTCGGACAGGGCGCTCAGCGGCAGCACGCACAGCGCCAGCGCGCCGGTCGCCCCGGACACCGTCCAGCTCGCCGCGCTCGCACTCGCCCCGAAATCGGCGGAGACGAGCGGGAGCAGCGCCTGCGTCGAATAGAGCAGGGCGAAGGTGGCGACCCCGGCGAGGAAGAGGGCGAAGCTCATCCGGCGGTAGCCGGGCCCGCCCGGGCTCATACGCGTATCGGCGGATTCGTCGGA
This sequence comes from Streptomyces kunmingensis, assembly GCF_039533535.1. NCBI lineage: Bacteria > Bacillati > Actinomycetota > Actinomycetes > Kitasatosporales > Streptomycetaceae > Streptomyces > Streptomyces kunmingensis. The sequence continues at coordinate 527,631 of NZ_BAAATS010000018.1, read as the reverse complement.
AGTACGGGGGACGGCGACCGCGTCGGTGGAGACGGCCGCCCGGCTACTGGCAGCAGGCATGCCATGAACGTAGAGCTCCATGATTCATGCGTCCAATGCATGAACGCCCCATAATCGTTCCCATGGAGCATCAGCACAGGTCACGCCCGGCGCCGTCACGTACCAGTGACACAGAAGACATGTCGAGAGCCGTGTCGGGCGACGAGATCGTACGGCTGCTCGCCCCGCGGCTCGCCTACTTCGCGGGCGTCGCCCGCACCGAGCACGTCACCCGCGCCGCGCACGAGATGCAGGTCCCGCAGTCGACGCTGTCGCGCGCCATGGTGCGGCTCGAACACGACCTCGGCGTCGACCTGTTCGCCCGTCACGGCCGTACCGTCTCCCTCACCCCCGCCGGCCGCACCTTCCTCGCCTCGGTCGAGCGCGCGCTCGGCGAGGTGGAGAAGGCCGCCGAGTCGGTACGCGCCGACGCCGACCCCGAGTCCGGCAAGGTCGCCTTCGGTTTTCTGCACACCATGGGCACGGAGACGGTGCCGGGCCTGATCCGCGCCTTCCGCGCGGACCACCCCCGCATCCGCTTCAGCCTCGTACAGAACTACGGCGAGGCGATGCTGGAACGGCTGCGCGCCGGTGAGCTCGACCTCTGCCTCACCTCACCCGTACCGGACGCCCCGGGCCTGGTCGCCCGCCGCCTCGACGAACAGCGGCTGCGTCTCGTCGTCCCCGAGGACCACCGCCTGGCCGGCCGCAAACGGATCCGGCTCGCGGAGACCGCCGACGAGTCCTTCGTGACCCTCGAACCCGGCTACGGGCTGCGCCGCATCACCGACGACCTGTGCGCGGAGGCGGGCTTCACGCCCCGGATCGCGTTCGAGGGCGAGGAGGCCGAGACGCTGCGCGGGCTCGTCGCGGCGGGGCTCGGTGTGGCCCTGCTGCCGCCACCGGCCGTACCGCGCCCGGGAGTTGTGGAGCTGACGGTCACCGGACAGCGTGCGGTCCGCGAGATCGGCGTGGCCTGGCTGGAGGGCCACCCGGACACGCCTCCGGTGGCGGCGTTCAAGAAGTTCCTGCTGTCGCGGCGCGGGAAGCTCCTGCCGGAGCAGGCCTCCGCGGGGTGACCGATACTGGGGAGAGCGGGTGGGGCGGGGCCAGGGGGCGACGAGCGTGACGGATGTACCTGACGTGCCGGACGGGGCGGGACGAGCCGGTGGGAAGAAGCCGGGCGGTCAGGAGCGGCGTACCCGCCTGCTCGGCCGGATCGGTACGTCCCTGGTCCTGATCGGGCTCGTGCTGTTCGCCCTGGTGCCGTTCGCCGAGGCGGACAACCGGGCGTACGAGGCGGCGCCCACCTGCCCGGCCGGGCAGCGGGCCGACGGCTGCCGGGCGGTTCTCCCGGCGACCGTCGTGGACAAGGACACCGACACCGGCGGCAAGAGCGTCAAGTACTACCTGTACCTGCGCGAGACCGGAGGCCCGGCCGGGGGCGTACACCGGGTGCGCCTCCCCGACGACGAGCCCGTCTACGACCACGTGCACCGCGGCGACCGGGTCACAGCCACGTACTGGGGCGACGAGATCCGCGAGGTCAGGGCCGCATCCGGCACACAGAGAGCAGCGCTCTCGCCCGTGCACGACGGTCGCCTGCCCGGCACCTTCGCCGTGGTGGCCCTCGCGGCCGGGCTCGGACTGCTCTGGTTCTGGTGGTGGATGCGCTACCGGCCCGCTCCCACGGGGACGAAGCCGTCCTGGAAGCCCGGCGTCGGGCTCGTATGGGGTGTGCTCGTGGTGGGCTGCGCCCTCCCCGTCATGCTGCTGGGCGCCGACGACATCGCGGCGGGCCTGCGGTTCGCGGCCGTGGCCGCCCTCGTCTGCGTACCGCTGTCCGTCCTGCTGTGCTGGTGGGGGATGCGCCGCGTCCGCAGGGGCGTCGCGAAGCTCGTGCCCGTCGCGCCCACCGGGCGGCGCGTCCTGGGCGCGGTGGTGCACGGGGACGTGCCCTACAGCAGACCGGGTTACAGCTACCTCGTGGTGGGGGACGGGCCCCCGGTGGCCACCCCCGACCCGACGGGACACGTGGCCCTCGCCCCGCTCCCGGCGTCCCTCACGGTGCGGGGCGTACGCGAACCCGTCGTCGGCGACCCGCCGTTCGCCCTCGGCGGCCGGGGCGAGTACACCGTCGTCATCGAGTGCGAGGACGACGAGCGGGAGGTGCTCGTCTTCGTGGGGCGCAAGCACGCGCCGCGGGTCCTCGGCGCCCTGCTCCCGGCCGGTGCCACTCGACCGGTGCCCACCCGGCGGACTACCGGTTGAGCGACTGGCCGAACCCCGACGCCAGCGGCATCCGCAGCCCCAGCGGCGGCGGCGCCGCGAGCGCGTCCTGAAGAGGGCGGGAGAACGGGTGGCCGAACAGGGTGCCCAGCATGAAGTCGACGGCCAGCGCGGTGACTTCGGCGCGGTGCTGCGCGAGGCGGTGCCCGTCGGAGTGCACCTCGAAGCGGCACACGTCACGGTTGGCCTTCTTCGCCCGACCCGCGAGCCGGAACGACAGCTCCGGGTCGGTGCGACGGTCGTCGGTGCCGTGCACGATCAGCACCCGCCGCCCCGCGAGCTGCTTCACCGGTTCGGGGGTCAGGGCGACGTCGTCCTCGGGCAGCCAAGGGGCGAGCGCGAGGACCGAGTTGACGGCCGTGTGCCCGCCCGCGTGCAGGGCCGCCCGGCCGCCCATGTCGAGACCGGCGAGACAGACCGGCACGTCGCCGTAGCGGCGTACGACCTCGTCCGCGGCCCACTCGGCGTCCCGCGCCGCTCCGGCCTGCGCCCCGTTCCAGCCGCGGTAGCGGTAGTGCACGACATGCGTGACCAGGCCCTCGGCCCGGCCGGAGCGCGCGAGGCGGCGCGCGAGCGTGCGCACCGCCGCTGCCGCCAGGGGAGAGGGTCTGCGGGTGGACGTCTCCTCGCCCGGGGGCAGCAGCAGCACCACGCCGCCGACCGCCCCGGGCACGGGCCCGACCGCCTTGCCGAGCCTGGCCTCGCGGACCGGCGTCGCTTGCTGCTGCATGACAGAACAGTGTCAGAAGCACTGATGTACGCCACCCGTCCGCAGGGTCACTGTTGGGTATCGACGGATCACTTTCTCTTCACGAACAGAAGCGATCTACGCGCGTAGGAGTTAGAGTGCCGAGATGACGAGCCAGCCCATCGCGCACCCCGACACCCCCCAGGCGCCGACCCCGGAGCAGATCCGCCGCGCCCCCAAGGTGCTCCTGCACGACCACCTCGACGGCGGCCTGCGGCCCGGCACCATCGTGGACCTCGCGCGCGAGTCCGGCTACGGCAATCTGCCGGAGACCGACCCCGACAAGCTCGGCATCTGGTTCCGCGAGGCGGCCGACTCCGGTTCCCTGGAGCGGTACTTGGAGACCTTCGCCCACACCTGCGCCGTGATGCAGACCCGCGAGGCGCTCGTCCGCGTCGCCGCCGAGTGCGCCGAGGACCTCGCCGAGGACGGAGTCGTCTACGCCGAGATCCGCTACGCGCCGGAGCAGCACCTGGAGCAGGGCCTCACCCTCGAAGAGGTCGTCGAGGCGGTCAACGAGGGCTTCCGCGAGGGTGAGCGCCGCGCGAAGGCCAACGGACACCGCATCCGCGTGGGCGCCCTGCTCACCGCCATGCGGCACGCCGCCCGCGCCCTGGAGATCGCCGAACTCGCCAACCGCTACCGGGACCTCGGCGTCGTCGGCTTCGACATCGCCGGCGCGGAGGCGGGCTTCCCTCCCACCCGCCACCTCGACGCGTTCGAGTACCTCAAGCGCGAGAACAACCACTTCACGATCCACGCCGGCGAGGCGTTCGGCCTGCCCTCCATCTGGCAGGCCCTGCAGTGGTGCGGCGCCGACCGGCTCGGCCACGGCGTGCGCATCATCGACGACATCCAGGTCGCCGACGACGGCACGGTCAAGCTCGGCCGCCTCGCGAGCTACGTACGCGACAAGCGCGTCCCGCTGGAGATGTGCCCGTCGTCGAACCTGCAGACGGGCGCGGCCACTTCGTACGGCGAGCACCCGATCGGGCTGCTGCGCAAGCTGCGCTTCCGCGTCACGGTGAACACGGACAACCGGCTGATGTCCGGTACGTCGATGAGCCGCGAGTTCGAGCACCTGGCCGACGCGTTCGGCTACACGCTGACGGACTTCGAATGGTTCACGGTGAACGCGCTCAAGTCGGCCTTCATCCCGTTCGACGAGCGCCTCGCGATGATCAACGACGTCGTCAAGCCGCGCTACGCCGAACTGCGGGCGGAGTGGCTCTTCCGTTAGAGGGTCGGGTCAACATGGGGTTGACGGCGAGCGGAATCTCGCCGTCAACTCTCCGCCACCCCGCTCAGCCCACTTGACCTGCGATTCCTTCCTCCGGGACGGAGGGGGTCCCGGCAAGCGGGGCGAGGGTCGGCAGTAACTCATGGGTGATCTCGCGTGTTTGCCGGGCACGGAACCGCATCCCCCAGAACAAGGAACACAGGACCCCATGAAGCAGTCTGCTGCCAAGACCCTCGGTGTCGCCGTCCTCGGCGCCGCCTTCGCCGTCGCCGGTGCCGGTGCCGCGAACGCTGCCCCCGCCGCGCTGCCCGACGCCGCCGGTGCCGTCAACAGCCTGACCTCGGGCCTCCCCCTCGAGCAGGCGACCAGCTCGCTGCCCGCCGGTGGCGCCCAGGCCCTGGCCGGCGCGCAGAACGCCCTGGGCAACGGCCTGACCGCCGCCCAGCCCGTCGTCGAGAAGCTCACCGACGGCGGCGACCCGGTCAACGGGCTGCTCGGTGGCCTGCCCACCAACTCGCTGCCCACCCAGGGCCTGCCCGTCGGCGGCGGCCTGCCGGCCCTCGGCTGACCAAGCCCTCCGGCACACAGCAGGGGCGCACCCGCCGATCGCGGGTGCGCCCCTTCGCCGTGCCGCCGTCCGGGTCACCAGGCCTGGCGCGCCTTGTTCTCACCCGGGAGCAGGACCCACAGCGCGATGTAGAGCAGGAACTGCGGGCCGGGCAGCAGACACGACAGCAGGAAGATCACGCGCATCGTGGTCGCGGAGGTGCCGAAGCGCCGTGCCAGCGCTGCGCACACTCCGCCGATCATCCGTCCGTTGGTGGGGCGGGCCAGGGCGGTCATGGTGGGCTCCTTCGCGAACCTTCGTCGTGTGGTGCTTACGTATTCGAAGGTACGGCCGCGAACGGAGCGAAGCGTCAGCTCACGGGGCGACGCCGACCCTGGGAATCGTCGGGGTCGGACCCTGAGCCGGCTCCTGCTGGGGGAGGGGAGCGGCCTCGGCCCTGCGGCGGAGCCGGGCCCGCAGCGCGGGCACCACGGCGAGATGCGCGAGGGCCACGCCCACGGTGTTCAGCAGCAGCGAGTCGATGTCCACGACCTGTCCGGGGACCCCGGTCTGCAGCAGTTCGATGCCGAGCGAGATCAGCGCGCCCGCCGCGACCGTGCGCACCAGCGAACCCCACACGGAGACGGCGAGACGCCCGCCCGCGAGGGGCAGCAGCACGCCGAGCGGCGCAAGGAGAGCCAGGCCCTCGCCGATACGCTCGGCGCCCTGCCGCCAGCCGAGCGCCAGATCGGCCCGGATGCCGGCCAGCGGATGCAGGTTCGCGGCGCTGACCCAGGGCACGTCCAGAGGACGCAGCGCCACCCAGGCGACGAGCAGAAGATGCACGGCCAGGAAGACGAGTCCTGCCGTACGGAAGCGGATGACGGCCCCGTGGCCGTCCGAGCTGTGACGCTGCACGACCCCCTAGACGCCCGGGGTGGGAGGAACGGTTCCGGGGGGCCCGGGATGAGGTGGGTCACTCCGGGCGACCCCACGGTCAGCTCACCGTCTCGGCGGGGGCCGGTGCTATGCCGGGCCTGGCCTTCACCGCGTCCGAGCACTCGTACCCGCGCAGCGGGTCGTCGTCCGGGCCGCCGAGGACCACCCGGTCGCCGCTGTCCGTCATCATCTTGCTGTTCGCGAATGTGCAGACGATCTGGGCCAGGGCGTACGGCGACAGGTCGTCCGGCGGCGTGTTCAGGCGCAGGGCGTCCGCCGGTTCTCCGTCGCGCGGGCCCGAGACCTTCGTGCCGGCGGTGACGTCCGTGGTGTACCCGGCATCCTTCTCCTTGGCCGTCAGCGGCTCGGCCAGCTGCGCGATGAGCTGCTGGGCGACGTCGACCCGGTCGGAGGTCCGGTCGCGCCGCACGGTGACGGTCCGGTCGACCGTGACCAGCTGCGACGTACAGACCAGGAACACCTGCACGCCGAACTCACCGGCCGCACGGGCCTCCACCCCGTCCGCGCCCGACAGGGCGCAGCCCACGCGCGTGGGCGCCGCGCCGAACTCCGTGGGCACCTCCGTGGAGCGGATCCCGCACCCGGACAGCAGCACCGCCGTGAGCCCGAGCAGCCCGCACAGCCGTCCACGCAAGTTCACTTGGCGACACCGCCTTCCTGGGAGTCCTTGGCGTCGGTGGCGGCGCCGGGGGCGTCGTCGTCGCCCTCGCCGTCACCGGACCCGGGCAGCGGTGCGGCGTCCACCGGCAGCCGCAGCGTGAACACGGCGCCGCCGTCCGGCGAGTTCGCGGCGGTGATCTCGCCGCCGTGGACGTGCGCGTTCTCCAGCGCGATGGACAGGCCCAGGCCGCTGCCCTCCGACCGCGGCCGCGAGGCGCTCGCCTTGTAGAACCGGTCGAAGACGTGCGGCAGGACGTCCTCGGGGATGCCGGGACCGTGGTCCCGTACGGCGATGACCAGCTCGGCGCCCTCGTGCGGCTCCGTCGTCGTCACGGAGACGCGCACCGGGGAACCACCGTGCTTGAGGGCGTTGCCGATGAGGTTGGCGAGGATCACGTCGAGGCGGCGCGGGTCGAGGCGGACCAGGTTGCCGCGCTCGGCGTCGAGCTCGACGGCGTCCAGCCAGGCGCGGGCGTCGATGCAGGCGGTGATCTGGTCGGCGATGTCGACGGTGTCGACGACGAGCCGGGCGGTGCCCGCGTCGAAGCGGGTGACCTCCATCAGGTTCTCGACGAGGTCGTTGAGCCGGCGGGTCTCGCTGACGACGAGCCGCACCGCGGGCTCGATCATCGGATCGACGGATCCGGTCTCGGCGTCCAGCTCCTCCTCCAGTACCTCCGTGACGGCGGTGATCGCGGTCAGCGGCGTACGGAGCTCGTGCGACATGTCCGCGACGAACCGGCGCGAGGACTCGTCGCGCGAGGTCATGTCGGCGACCTTCTTCTCCAGGTTCTCGGCCGTCTTGTTGAACGTCCGTGACAGCTCGGCGAGTTCGTCGGTCCCCGAGACGCGCAGCCGCGTGTCCAGCTTGCCCTCGCCGAGCCGGCGCGCGGCGACGCCGAGCCGGTGCACCGGCTTGAGGACGGTCGTCGCGGCGGCCTGCGCGAGCAGCGCGGAGCCGATCAGCGCGAGCGCGGTGGCGATCCCGAGCGACCAGGCCAGGGAGTTGAGGTCCTTGGCCTCCGGTTCGAGCGACTTGAGCATGTAGCCGGTCGGCCCGCCGTCCACCTTCGCACCGCCCACCAGGTACGGCGTGTCGTCCTGCGTGGTCCGCTGCCAGTACAGGTGGTAGGCGTGCTTGTTGTTCTCGGTGACCGGCTGCTTCTCGGTCACCGCGTCCCGCAGCGAGCGCGGCACGTCCGCGACCGTGAAGGCGTCGAGATCCGAATTGCCCACCACCTCGCGGCCGTTCTCGTCCGTGCCGATGAGCAGCACGCTGAAGTGCTGGCTGCTGTCCGCCATCAGGTTCGCCGCGTGCTGCAACTCGCCCTGCGTGGGGTGCTCGGGCAGCACCGCCGCCCGGTTCTGCATCTCCTGCTGGAAGTCGCTGAGCGCCGAGTCCTGGGTCCGCGTCAGCACGGCCTCGCGGTTGAGCCAGTACGCGATCCCGGACGCGGAGACCGCCGCCGTCAGGGCGACGAGCGCGAACACCACGACGAGGCGCAGGCGCAGGCTGGTGAAGCGCAGACCGGCCGGTATCACCAGCTTCGCCGCGGTCCAGCCACGGTGCTTGTCGTGCGGCTCGGTCACTGAGGAGAGTCCAGCCGGTAGCCCACGCCGCGCACGGTACGGATCAGCGTCGGCGACGACGGCACGTCCTCGACCTTCGCGCGCAGCCGCTGTACGCAGGCGTCCACGAGCCGCGAGTCACCCAGGTAGTCGTGCTCCCACACCAGGCGCAGCAACTGCTGCCGGGACAGCGCCTGCCCGGGCCGGCGGCTCAGCTCCAGGAGCAGCCGCAGCTCGGTGGGGGTGAGCTGGAGGTCCTCGCCGTTCTTGGTGACGGTCATCGCGGCGCGGTCGATGACCAGGGACCCGAACGACGCCGCGTCGTTGGCCTCGCGCTCGCCGCGGCGCAGCACGGCGCGGATCCGGGCGTCCAGGACCCGGCCCTGCACGGGTTTGACCACGTAGTCGTCGGCGCCGGACTCCAGGCCCACGACCACGTCGATGTCGTCACTGCGCGCGGTGAGCAGGATGATCGGCAGCTGGTCCGTGCGCCGGATGCGGCGGCACACCTCGAACCCGTCGATGCCGGGCAGCATCACATCGAGGACGATCAGATCCGGCCGCTGCTCGCGCAACAGCTTCAGACCGTCCTCGCCGGTGGCAGCCGTGGCCACCCGATGACCCTGGCGGGTAAGGGACAGCTCCAGGGCCGTGCGGATGGCGTCGTCGTCCTCGATCAGCAACAGGGAAGGCACAAGCGCCATTCTGGCCCATCGGGGGCCTTTAGTTCGACCGTGCGAGCGCTCCCACACGCGACCCGCACAGCAGAAGGCCCTGTGACAGGTCTGTGACAGTCGACGGACACCGTCATGAAGTCACCCCGGCAAGCTTTTGGGCATCGCAGGGAAATACGGCGATGACGCAGGGAACGAATGACGGAAGTACCGGACTCCACGACGGGGGCGCGAGATGAACACGCTGCACAGCACCACATCAAACGCAGTTGTCACGCGCCTGCACGACCTGGGCCGTACGGAGCGTCACGAGAAGTCCGGTGCCGTGAGCGGGCGGGGGTGCGCTCGCGGCGCCGGGCGTCAGCACACCGTGTTCATGACGGTGGTTGACGCGCACGAGGCGGTGGCCGAGGGGGTGGCTCACGGGGGAGCCGCGTACAGGGAGGAATCGGGGGAGCAGCGTACGTCCCTGTCGGAGGCCGAGTTCACGGCCTACGTGCGGGAACGACGCGCCTCCCTGTACGCAACCGCCTACCACCTGACCGGTGACCGGTTCGAGGCCGAGGACCTGTTGCAGAGCGCGCTGTTCTCGACGTACCGCGCCTGGGACCGGATCAGCGACAAGGCCGCGGTCGGGGGCTACCTGCGCCGCACCATGACGAACCTGCACATCAGCGCGTGGCGCCGCCGCAAGCTGAACGAGTACCCGACCGAGGAGCTGCCGGAGACGGCCGGTGACACGGACGCGATGCGCGGCACCGAGCTGCGCGCCGTGCTGTGGCAGGCGCTGGCCCGGTTGCCCGAACTGCAGCGCACGATGCTTGTGCTGCGCTACTACGAAGGCCGTACCGACCCGGAGATCGCCGAGATCCTCGACATCAGCGTCGGCACGGTGAAGTCGAGCATCTGGCGGTCGCTGCGGCGGCTGCGGGATGACGAGGTCCTGAGCTTCGGCCGGGACCAGGAGGAGTGCTTCGGGGAGCTTGTCGCCTGAGGCGCCCCTGGGGGGGAACGGGGGCCCTGTTCGGGGGAGCGGGGCTGTTACGGGGGGTAGGAAGCGGGATCAGGAGGCCGGGGGGCCTTTCTGGTCCCGCTTCTTTTTGCGCCCACAGGGGCGGGGCTTCTGTCGCGTTCGCGCTCCCGGGTCGTCCGTGGCTGGTCGCGCAGTTCCCCGCGCCCCTGGGCCCCCTTGAGTCTCAGGCCCGCGCTTTGACGCAGCGGCCCGCTGCTGCCGCTGCCAGGCGGCCCAGGGCCTCTTCCTTGCCGCAGGGGTGGGCGCCGAGTGCTGACAGGCGGGCCACGATCCCCCGCTCCTCGCGCATCAGGCGCCAGCCGCGGCGCAGCAGGAACGGGACCGACTTGCGGCCCTCCTTCAGATCGCGCAGCAGGCGGCGGCGGAACGTCGTCGAGGGGCGGCCGCGCAGGCACAGCGCGTCGGCCAGCACGCCGAGTTCCCGGCAGCGCTCCACGATGTCGGCCGCGAAGATGCCCTCGGCGATGAAGAGAGGGGTGCGCTCGATGTCGAGCGTCGTCTCGCCCACCCGTGAGCTGGTGGCGATGGAGTAGACCGGGACGTTCGTACGCCCCGTCTCGCACAGAGCGACGATCGCGGCGAGCGCCGTCTCCGTGTCCCAGGACGCGGCCGAGTCCCAGTCGATGTCCGAACTGCCCGCCACGAGCGGCAGCGTCGGATCGTCGGCCTCCTTGTAGAAATCGTCGAGGCACAGCACGGGGAGCCCTGAGCGGGCGGCGAACGACGATTTTCCGGAGCCGGAGGGCCCTGCCAGCAGGACGACCCGGGTCGGTATCGGAGGATGCGAACTCACGAGAGACCAGTGTGCGGCATGGACGCCCCGGCGCCGAGCCCGCGTGGTGGTGATGTGGTACGCACCACGTCAACTACGCTTCGTGGTTCTGTTGTTACCCTACGTTCTGTTGTTACCCGAAGCGAGAGGCCCAGGCGTACCGATCATGGCCCGACACGCAGTCCGCAAGAACCCGATGCCGACCTCCGGCACCCGTCGCGCCCTGTTGCGTGTCGGCCTGACCGTGACCGCCGCCGGTGCGGCCGTCGCCGCGGGCGCCGTCACCGCGAGCGCCGCGCCGGTCGACGGGGGCGATCCCAGCTCTCCGGTCCGGGTCCTGACCGGGGCCCTCACCGCCGCGACCACGCACGGGCTCGGCCCCGTCAAGAACCTGCAGATCGACCCGCTGGCCGGCACCGGTGCCGACCCCCTGGACAACGCGGTGGGCACGCAGATCGCGGACTTCAAGCCGGTCAGCACCGCGGCGCTCACCGGCCCGCTGGCGACGGGCAGCTCCCTGTCCGAGCTTCCGGTCGTCGGCACCGTCGCGGGCGTCCTGCCCGGCTGATCCGGCGTCAGTCCTCGGGCGAGGGCGAGGGCGCGGGCGTGGGCGTGGTGCGCGTACGCAGGGGCACCTCGCGCACCGCCCACGCGACGGCGAACGCCAGCGCGCACAGCGCCGCCGTGCCGAGTGCCACGCCGTGCAGCCCGTCGACGACACTCGCCCGGAACGCCGCCGGCCGGGCCCCCTCCCGCACCCGGCCCGCGAACACCGAGCCGAGCACGGCCACCCCGAGGGACCCGCCGACCGTGCGCAACAGCGTCTGCGTGCCGCTGGCCGCCCCGATGTCCCGCGGCTCCGCGCTGTTCATGGTGATCAGCAGCGCGGGCTGCATCAGACAGCCGAGACCGGCGCCGAGGATCAGGGTGAGGGCGGAAGCGGCCCACGCCGCGGTCCCGGTGTCGAGCAGGAGCAAGGCCAGTGCGCCCACGGTCGCCAGCGCGCCGCCCGCGATCGGATAGAGGCGGTAGTGCCCGCCCGCGCTCACCCTGCGCCCGATCAGCAGCTGGACGGCCATCATGCCCAGCATCAGCGGGAGCAGCAGCAGCCCGCTCTGCGTCGCCGACATACCGCGTACGAGCTGCATGTACTGCGGGAGGTAGCTGGCGGCGGCGAGCATGGCCGCCCCGGAGGTGAAGCTCAGGACCTGCGCGACCGTGAAGTTCCGGTCGCGGAAGAGGCGGGGCGGGATCACCGGCTCGGCCGCGCGCCGCTCGGCCCGGACGAAGGCGGCGAGGGTGCCCGCCGAGAGCAGCGCAAGCCCCAGGATCTGCGGTGACGTCCAGGCGTACGTCGTGCCCGCCCAGCTAGCCAGCAGGGTCAGGGCGAGGATCGCCGCGGTGAGCAGTCCGGCGCCCGCGAGGTCGACTCGGGCCCGGATCCGTTCCGTACGGACCCGGACGCCGGTCGTGATGATGGCGAGGGCGAGGAGGCCGACGGGGATGTTGACGTAGAACACCCAGCGCCAGTTCAGCTGGTCGGTGAGGAAGCCGCCGATCAGCGGGCCGCCGATCATGGCCACGGGCAGCAGGACGCCGATGAGCGACTGCGAGCGGCCCGCCTCCGCCGGGGTCAGCAGGGTCCCGATGAGCGAGAGCGCCCCGACGAACAGGCCGCCCGCCCCGATCCCTTGCAAGGCGCGGAACGCGATCAGCTGCGCCATGTCCTGGGCGATGCCGCAGAGCACGGAGCCGACGAGGAAGACGGTGATGGAGGCGACGTAGCTGCCCTTGCGGCCGTAGAGGTCGCCGACCTTCCCCCACAGCGGCGTGGAGACGGCGGCGGTCAGCAGATACGCCGTCACCACCCACGACAGATGGGCGAGGCCCCCGAGATCGCCGACGATGATGGGCAGCGCCGTGCCGACGACCGTGCCGTCGAGCGTGCCGAGCACGATGCCGAGCAGCAGGCCGAGGATGACAAGGCGGGACGGTGCGGCGTCGCCCGGCGCGGGCGCGGGCGCGGGCGTGGCCGCGGGTTCGGTTCTTTCCGTACGAGTACTCATGCTTCCCCCTCTGTCTCGGCGCGTGGCGTCCGGCCGTCAGGCGGCGTACGGGCGGACGGACTTGGCGTCGCGCAGGGCGTGGGCCCACCAGGTGAGCTGTTCGAGCATGGCCTTCGCCGCGGTGTCCACGGCCGGGTCGTCGACGCGGCTGTCCGCCGTGAACGAGCCCCAGGCGTTGTGGAAGCTGACCGTGTTGCGGATGGTCATGGCGTTCAACTCGGCCATGACGAGGCGGAGTTGCTCGACCGCGCGCAGGCCGCCCGACAGGCCCCCGTACGACACGAACGCGATCGGCTTGCCGTGCCACTGCTCGTTGTGCCAGTCGATCGCGTTCTTCAGGGAGGCCGGGAAGCTGTGGTTGTACTCGGGCGTGACGAAGACGAAGGCGTCGGCGGCCGCGAGGCGCGGGGAGACGAGCGCGAGCGCCTCCAGGGTCTCTGCCGGAGCCTCCTGGCCGAACGCGGGCAGGACGGTGGGCAGCGGCGTCTCGGTGAGGTCGACGACGTCGGTGCGCAGATCGTCGCGCTGACCGAGGTGACCGGTGAGCCACTTGACGACCAGGGGTGCGAAACGGCCCTCGCGGGTGGAGCCGACGAGGACGGCGATACGGAGCGGAGTGCTGCTGGACACGGTGGACCCCCTGAGAGTGGTGGCGGCGCACGGTTGTGTACGCCGTATCTCTTGGCGTACAACGTACACATCAATGTGTACGGCGTCTACTGGGGATACGCTGTACACAACGTCGAGCGAGAGGGGTCGGGCCGTGGCGGCACGGAAGGAAGAGGACGGCAAGGGGGAGAGCCGGCTGGTCGAGCCCTCGCTCTGGGAACGCCTCGAGCGGCCCGCACCCACGCAGCGCGCCTCGCTGACGCTGGACCGGATCGCCGCGGCGGCCGTGGAGCTGGCCGACGAGGAGGGCGCGGCGGCCGTCACGATGCGCCGCCTCGCCACGAAGCTCGGGGTCGCGCCCATGGCCGCGTACCGGCACGTCTCGGGCAAGGGCGATCTGTGGGCGCTCATGTTCGACCGGGTCTCGGCCCAGCTCACCGTGGACGACGCGGTGGGGGACTGGCGCGAGGTGCTGCGGTCCTTCGCCCTGCAGACGCGCGACATGATGCTGCGGCACCCATGGCTGGGGCAGGTGCCGACGCCGCTGATCCAGCTCACCCCGGCCCGGATGGCCGTCGCGGAACGGCAGTTGAAGGCACTGGCCGGCCACGGTCTGGACACCGACTCGATGATGGCCGCGTTCCGTGCGGTCGGCGCGTTCGTGCACGGCGCGACGCAGTCGGAGATCGCACTGCGCGAGTACAAGCGGGAGAACGGCTGGGACAGCGGCGACGAGACCCGCCGGGCGCTCGCACCGCAGATGAACTACCTGATGGACACCGGCCGCTATCCCACGTACAGGAAGTACGGCCTCTCCGCGACGCGCAAGGATGACCCCGCCTGGGAGTTCGAGTTCGGCCTGGACTGCGTGCTCGACGGCATCGCGCAGCGCCTCGGGATCTGAGCGTGGGCAAGGGGGAGGCCCCGGCCCCTCCTGGACGGAGGTGGGGCCGGGGCCTCGGGCGTGGCTGCGGCTAGTACGAGGAGCCGGACGCGCCCAGCGAACCCGTCGGGTGCCAGACGGTCTTGGTCTCCAGGAACTGCGTGAGGCGGTCCGTGCCCGGGTCCGCGGCGAAGTCCTCCACAGGCTGTGGACGGCGGACGCGCTTCAAATTGTCCGCGGCGGCGATCTCCAGCTCCTTGGCGAGGGCCACGTCGGCGCCGGTGAGGTCGATGCCGTTCACGTCCTGGTGCGCGGCGAGCGACGGCGCGATCTCCGAGGCCTTGCCGGACAGGATGTTCACCACGCCGCCCGGCAGGTCGGAGGTGGCGAGCACCTCGCCGAGGGAGAGCGCCGGGAGCGGCGCCTTCTCGGACGTGATGACGACCGCCGTGTTGCCGGACGCGATGACCGGGGCGATCACCGAGACGAGGCCGAGGAACGACGACTCCTGCGGCGCGATCACGGCGACGACACCGGTCGGCTCCGGCGTGGAGAGGTTGAAGAAGGGGCCCGCGACCGGGTTGGCGCCGCCCACGACCTGGCCGATCTTGTCGGTCCAGCCCGCGTACCAGACCCAGCGGTCGATCGCCGCGTCCACGACGGCGGCCGCCTTCGACCTGCCCAGGCCCTCCGCCTCGGCGACCTCGCGCACGTACTGCTCGCGGCGGCCCTCCAGCATCTCGGCGACGCGGTAGAGGATCTGCCCGCGGTTGTACGCGGTCGCGCCCGACCAGCCGCCGAACGCCTTGCGGGCGGCGACGACGGCGTCACGGCCGTCCTTGCGGGACGACAGCGGCGCGTTCGCCAGCCACTTGCCGCTCTTCGCGTCGGTCACTTCGTACACCCGGCCGCTCTCGGAACGCGGGAACTTCCCGCCCACGTACAGCTTGTAGGTCTTGAGGACGGACAGTCGCACCGACTCGGAGTTCATCGTCTTCTCGGTCTTCTCGGCCTTCTCGGTCTTCCCGGACTTGTCAGACATCGAGGTAAGCCTCCAGGCCGTGGCGACCGCCCTCGCGGCCGTAGCCGGACTCCTTGTAACCGCCGAACGGCGAGGTCGGGTCGAACTTGTTGAACGTGTTGGCCCAGACGACCCCGGCCCGCAGCTTGTTCGCCACGGCGAGGATGCGCGAGCCCTTCTCCGTCCAGATACCGGCCGAGAGCCCGTACTGCGTGTTGTTGGCCTTGGCGACGGCCTCCTCCGGCGTGCGGAAGGAGAGCACGGAGAGGACCGGGCCGAAGATCTCGTCGCGGGCGACGGTGTGCGCCTGCGTGACGTTCGTGAACAGCGTCGGCGCGAACCAGTAACCGGACGACGGCAGTTCGCACGGCGCCGACCAGCGCTCGGCGCCCTCGGCCTCACCGGTCTCGGTGAGCGCGGTGATCCGGGCGAGCTGCTCCGCGGAGTTGATCGCGCCGATGTCGGTGTTCTTGTCGAGCGGGTCACCGAGACGCAGGGTACTGAGGCGGCGCTTCAGGCTGTCGAGCAGCTCGTCCTGGATCGACTCCTGGACGAGGAGGCGCGAGCCCGCGCAGCAGACCTGGCCCTGGTTGAAGAAGATGCCGGTGACGATGCCCTCGACGGCCTGGTCGATGGGGGCGTCGTCGAAGACGATGTTCGCGCCCTTGCCGCCCAGTTCGAGCGTGACCTTCTTGTCCGTACCGGCGACGGTCCGGGCGATCTGCTTGCCGACGGCCGTGGAGCCGGTGAAGGCCACCTTGTTCACGTCGGGGTGCGCGACGAGCGCGGCGCCCGCGTCGCCGTATCCGGGAAGGATGTTGACGACGCCCTTGGGCAGGCCCGCCTGGCGGCAGATGTCCGCGAAGAACAGGGCGGACAGCGGGGTCGTCTCGGCGGGCTTGAGCACGACCGTGTTGCCGGTGGCGAGCGCCGGGGCGATCTTCCACGCGAGCATGAGCAGCGGGAAGTTCCACGGGATGACCTGGCCCGCGACGCCGAGCGCCTTCGGGTTCGGTCCGTAGCCGGCGTGGTCGAGCTTGTCGGCCCAGCCCGCGTAGTAGAAGAAGTGCGCGGCTACGAGGGGGAGGTCCGCGTCCCTCGTCTCCTTGATGGGCTTTCCGTTGTCCAGCGTCTCCAGGACGGCCAGCTCGCGCGAGCGCTCCTGGATGATGCGGGCGATACGGAAGAGGTACTTGCCGCGCTCGGCGCCGGGCAGCGCCGACCATGTCTCGAACGCCTTGCGGGCGGCGCTCACCGCGCGGTTCACGTCGGCCTCGCCTGCCTGCGCGACCTCGGCGAGGACTTCCTCGGTGGACGGCGAGACGGTCTTGAAGACCTTGCCGTCGGCGGCCTCGGTGAACTCGCCGTCGATGAAGAGCCCGTAGGACGGGGCGATGTCGACGACCGAGCGGGACTCGGGCGCGGGCGCGTACTCGAATGCGCTGGTCATGGGCTTTGTCACGGGCTTTGTCACGGGCTTCGTCATGGGCTTTGTCATGGTGATCAGTCCACCGTCACGTAGTCGGGACCGGAGTAGCGGCCGGTGGCCAGCTTCTGGCGCTGCATCAGCAGATCGCTCAGGAGGCTGGAGGCGCCGAACCGGAACCAGTGGTTGTCGAGCCAGTCCTCGCCCACGGTCTCGTTCACGATCACGAGGAACTTGACGGCGTCCTTCGAGGTGCGGATGCCGCCGGCGGGCTTCACGCCGATCTGGACGCCGGTGGCCTCGCGGAAGTCGCGGACCGCCTCCAGCATCAGCAGCGTGTTGGCGGGGGTGGCGTTGACCCCCACCTTGCCCGTCGAGGTCTTGATGAAGTCGGCGCCGGCCAGCATGCCGATCCAGCTCGCGCGGCGGATGTTGTCGTACGTCGACAGCTCGCCGGTCTCGAAGATGACCTTGAGCCGGGCGGAGCCGGAGGCCTCTTTCACGGCGCGGATCTCCTCGTAGACCTTCATGTACTTGCCGGCGAGGAAGGCGCCGCGGTCGATGACCATGTCGATCTCGTCGGCGCCCGCGGCGACTGCCTCGCGGACGTCACCGAGCTTCACGTCGAGGGCGGCGCGGCCGGCCGGGAAGGCGGTGGCGACCGAGGCGACCTTGACGCCCGAGCCGGCGACGGCCTCCTTCGCGGTGGCCACCATGTCCGGGTAGACGCAGACGGCGGCGGTGCGGGGGGCGGTGCGGTCGGTGGGGTCGGGGTGGGCCGCCTTGGCGCCGAGGGCCCGGACCTTGCCCGGGGTGTCGGCGCCTTCGAGGGTCGTCAGGTCGATCATCGAGATGGCGAGGTCGATGGCGTACGCCTTCGCCGTGGTCTTGATCGAACGGGTCCCGAGCGCGGCGGCGCGGCCCTCCAGGCCCACCGCGTCGACGCCAGGCAGTCCCTGGAGGAATCGGCGCAGAGTGGCCTCGGAGGCGACGGCGTCGGTCAGCGCGTGGGGGTCGGCTGTCGCGGGTGCAGTGGGCATGGTCACGAGGGGAGCATATCTACGCGCGTAGCGGATGTATAGGTCCCGGGGTTCATTCAGGGGGCTGTGCGTTCGGCCACGACGTTCTTCGCACCCGGCGATGGCGCTCGGCCCCGGGGCTCCGCCCCGGCCCCCGCTCCTCAATCGCCGGAGGGGCTTGATTGGCCCATAGCGCCGGAGGGGGCGAGGTATCTGCGTCGCCGGGGAACATGGGCACCGCCAGGGGCGCGGGGAACTGCGCGCTCGGCCACGACGGGCGTGTCACCCGGCGACGAATACGCGACCCGGCCGCGCTCGACGGTACCCGGCGACGAACACGCGACCCGGCCGCGCTCGACGGTACCCGGCGACGAACACGCGACCCGGCCGCGCTGGACGGCACCCGGCGACGAACGCGCAACCCGGCCGCGCTCGGTGGCATCCGGAGTGCATCCCCCGGCCACACACACGGCCCCGCACAAGAGCACCCGGCAAAGCACAGCGCAGCGTCAGGCACAATCGGGGGCATGAGCAGCCGCCCCGTCACCTCCCCGGACCGGATCTACCGGTCACCCGCCGGCATCGCGGGCGGTGTCGTGCTGCTCGTTCTCGGGGCCTGGCTCGGCGCCGACGCCGTGATCAGCGGTACGGGCCGCACGCCGTGGCTGGCGCTCGCGGGGCTGCTTTTCGCGGTGCCGCTCGTCGTCGCGTTCACCATCCGCCCGGCCGTGTTCGGCAACGAGGACCGGCTGCGCGTGCGCAACCCCTTCCGCGTGATCACCCTGCCCTGGGCGACCGTGGCGAGCTTCCGCTCCGGGTACTCCAACGAGGTGTTCGACGAGGAGGGGACCAAGTACCAGCTCTGGTCCATCCCCGTCTCGATGCGGGCCCGCCGCAAAGCGCAGCGCCTCCCGCGACAGCGGCCGAGCCGTCGCGGCCAGGAGCCCACGGAGCAGGAGCAGGCACCGGTCGATCGGCGCGCCGTCGGCGACAAGTCCATGGACGAGCTGCGTGAGCTGTGCGAGGCCCGGGCGAAGGCCACCACGTCGAAGGGCGAGCCGAGCGTCCGCTGGGCCTACGAGATCATCGCCCCCGCCGCGGCCGGAGCGGTCCTGCTCGTCATCCTCGTCGCGCTGGGCTGAGGACCGCCTCGCATCAAGCCGCGCTCGCTCAGGGCGTACCGGCTCAGGGCACAGGGCGTGCCGGCTCAGGGCACAGGGCGTGCCGGCTCAGGGCGCGCTCGGCCAGACCAGAAGCATGTAGCCGCCGCAGTACGCCGCCCCGAGCGCCGCGCCCGTCACTCCGAGCACCAGGACCCGCCGCGACGCCCGCGCCAGCACCAGCGCAAGGGGAAGCAGCAGCGGGAAGGCCGGTACGAGGAAGCGGGCCCGGGAGAAGTAGACGCCGCCGCTGCCGAGCACGATCGCCAGCAGGACCCCGGTGAAGATCAGTAGGGGCAGCGGCTGGCGGTCCCCGAGCGAGAGCGCGTACAGGACGACGGACGCGAGCAGCGTCACCGTCACCATCACCAGGAAGAGCTCGGGCGTCGAGTCGTACGCGAGCAGGCTCCGGAAGGTGCGCAGCGTCTCCAGTCCGCCGTCCAGCTCGTTGCGCCACAGCCGCTGTACGGCGAAGTAGCCGTCCCAGCGCCCCAGGCGCAGCCCGACCCACCCCACGTATCCGAGCCAGCCCAGCGGCGCGAGCAGCGCGCCCGCGAGCACCCGCCACAAGAAGTGCCGGCGCAGCGCCGGCAGACCGCACAGGCCGACGGCCGCGGCGAGTGCGACGCCGGTCGGCCGGGTCAGCCCGGAGAGCGCCGCGAGGGTGCCCGCCCAGATCCAGCGGCCGGTCAGCACCGCGTACAGGGACCACGCCACGAACGCGGTGAACAGCGACTCGGTGTAGCCCATCCACTGGACGATGCCGACCGGGTAGCACGCCCAGAGGAAGGTGAGCAGGACACCCACGCGGCGCCCGTACAGCCGGTCCCCGACCGCGAAGATCCCCCAGGCGGCGAAGAAGGAGCAGACCGCCGCCAGGATCAGCCCCACGGTGGCGCGCGAGCCGGGTGTCACGACGGCCAGCGCCTTCACCAGGCACGGGTAGAGCGGGAAGAACGCGAGGTTGTTGGCGTCGTACTTGGTGCCGAGCGCGCGCTCGTAGCCGTGATCGGCGATGCCCAGGTACCACTTGGAGTCCCAGTCCGTGGCGAGCGCGGGCCAGATGCCGTGCCCCTCCTTGTGCGCCCAGACGCCGAAGACGAGCAGCACGAACGTGCGGACGGCCGCGTACGCGAACAGGGCGGGCGCCGCTCGCCGCAGGGCACGGACGGACCGCTCGCGCAGGTCCGTCGCGGGCCCCGGGGCCGGACGGGTGGGGCGTGCCTCGAGGAGGAGGGCGGCCTCGGTTGCGGCGGTCGGGGACACGTCGGCGGCTCCTGCGGGACGGGGGTGGCTGCGGGGGCAACGTTCCCGTCGCCCCCGGCCCCTGTCGCTCCGTGTTCCGTCAACCGCCCGGCAGGGATCACTCGTTCGAGTGCGCGCCCGCCCTGGAGTTGCCGGCCGCCCTGCTCAGGAGGCGCGGGTCAGATGCCCGCCGCCGCCGAGAGGTCCCGCTTGATCGAGGCGAGGAGGTCGGCGGCCTTCGCCCGTGCCGCGGGCAGACCGGCCCGGTCGGCGGCCGGCACCACGACCTCCAGGTAGCACTTCAGTTTGGGCTCGGTGCCGGACGGGCGGACGATGACGCGCGCGCCCTCCAGCGTGTAGCGCAGCCCGTCCGTGGGAGGCAGCCCGCCCGCGCCCGCGGAGAGGTCCTCGGCCCGGGTCACCGCGAGTCCGGCAAGGGCCGTCGGCGGCTGCTCGCGCAGGCGGCGCATGGCGTCCGCGATGACCGACAGGTCCTCCACGCGCACGCTCAACTGGTCGGTGGCGTGCAGCCCGTGGGCCAGGGCCAGGTCGTCGAGCGCGTCCAGGAGCGTACGGCCCTGCTCCTTGAGCTCGCTCGCCAGCTCGGTCACGAGCAGCGCGGCCGTGATGCCGTCCTTGTCGCGGACGCCCTCGGGGTCGACGCAGTAGCCCAGCGCCTCCTCGTAGCCGTAGCGCAGGCCCTCGACACGGGCGATCCACTTGAAGCCCGTCAGCGTCTCCTCGTACGGGAGGGAGGCCGCCTCGGCGATCCGGCCGAGCAGCGACGACGAGACGATCGACTCGGCGAGGACCCCCTGCACGCCCCGCTTCACGAGGTGCGCCGCGAGCAGCGCGCCCACCTCGTCACCGCGCAGCATCCGCCACTCGCCGCCGTCCTGGACGGCGACGGCGCAGCGGTCCGCGTCCGGGTCGTTGGCGATGATCAGATCCGGCCGCGCGGCACGGGCCGTCGCGAACGACAGGTCCATCGCGCCCGGCTCCTCCGGGTTCGGGAACGCGACGGTCGGGAAGTCCGGGTCGGGCTCGGCCTGTTCGGGCACGAGCACCGGCTCGGGGAAGCCCGCGCGCGCGAAGGCGGCGAGGAGCGTCTCCTTGCCGACGCCGTGCATCGCCGTGTAGACGGTGCGGGCCGTGCGCGGGGACCCGGCGGCCAGGACCGCGTCCGTACGCGCCAGATACGCGTCCAGGACCTCGTCCCCGAGGGTCTCCCAGCCCGACTCGGGGCGCGCCACGTCGTGCAGCGAGGCCACCGCGTCGATCTCGGCGGCGATCTCCGCGTCGGCCGGCGGCACGATCTGCGAGCCGTCGCCGAGGTACACCTTGTAACCGTTGTCCCGCGGCGGGTTGTGGGAGGCCGTGACCTCCACGCCCGCGACCGCGCCCAGATGCCGTATGGCGAAGGCGAGCACGGGCGTGGGCAGCGGACGCGGCAGTACGGCCGCGCGCAGCCCGGCGCCCACCATCACGGCCGCCGTGTCGCGCGCGAAGTCCGCCGACTTGTGGCGCGCGTCGTAGCCGATGACGACGACGCCGTCGGTCTGCCCCTCGGCCTTCAGGTACGCGGCGAGGCCCGCGGCGGCGCGGATGACCACCGCGCGGTTCATCCGCATCGGGCCCGCGCCCAGCTCGCCGCGCAGACCGGCCGTGCCGAACTGCAGCGTCCCGGCGAAGCGCTCACCGAGCGCGGCCACGTCCCCGCTGTCGATCAGCGCGGCCAGCTCCTCGCGGGTCTCCTCGTCGGGGTCCTCCGCCAGCCAGGTCTTCGCCCGGTCGAGCAGTTCGCTGCCTTGTACGGTCACGGTCGGCTTCCTTAAGACGTCGGCGTACCTACGGGTGCACGGATACCCGGGGCTCAGATCTTGGCGAGGACCTTGGTCAGCAGCTCGCCCATGCCGGCGGCGGAGTCGCGGCCGGCCTGGAGGACCTCTTCGTGGTTCAGCGGCTCGCCGGACAGACCCGCGGCCAGGTTGGTGACCAGGGAGATGCCGAGGACCTCCACGCCCGCCTCACGGGCCGCGATGGCCTCCAGGACGGTGGACATGCCGACCAGGTCGGCGCCGAGGACGCCGGCCATCCGGACCTCGGCGGGCGTCTCGTAGTGCGGGCCGGGGAACTGGGCGTACACGCCCTCCTCCAGCGTCGGGTCGATCTCCTGGCACAGCGCGCGCAGGCGCGGCGAGTACAGATCGGTCAGGTCCACGAAGTTGGCGCCGACGATCGGCGACGTGGCCGTCAGGTTGATGTGGTCGGCGATGAGGACCGGCTGGCCGGGGCGCATGCCCTCGCGCAGGCCGCCGCAGCCGTTGGTCAGCACGATGGTCTTGCAGCCCGCGGCGGCGGCGGTGCGCACGCCGTGCGCGACGGACGCGACCCCGCGGCCCTCGTAGTAGTGCGTGCGGCCCAGGAAGACCAGCGCGCGCTTCTCACCGACCTGGTACGAGCGGACCTTGCCGCCGTGGCCCGCCACGGCGGCACCGGTGAACCCGGGCAGCTCGGTGAAGGGGAACTCGGCGGCGGGCGCGCCCAGCGCCTCGGCGGCCGGCGCCCAGCCCGAGCCCATCACGAGGGCGACGTCGTGGGTCTCGGCGCCGGTGAGCTCGCGCAGGCGCGAGGCGGCGGCGTCGGCGGCGGCGTAGGGGTCGCCCTGGAGGATGTCCGGAGTAACAGATGCGTTCACGCGCTTGAGGGTAGCCGGTCAAGTCCTACGCGCGTAGATGACGAGCCCGACGGTATTGCGATCGTTGTCTTGTCGTTTCCGACGAAGTCGCTCCGCTGGGGGTGGCGGGACGGGGTGCGCCCTCGCGCCGCGGGTCGTGGGACCGTTGGCGGGTGCCGCTCCGTCGTGGCTGGTCGCGCAGTTCCCCGCGCCCCTGAAATGCAGGCGCTGCGCGCCGCATTTTCCCAATGAGATGCCGCGCCGAAGGCGCGCATCTCAGGGGCGCGGGGAACTGCGCGAAGCAGGACCACCGGCCGTCAGCCGCGTACGAATGCGCGGCCCGGCAGACAAATGGGCGAGACCCGGTCCAGCGTCAGCAGGGGCGCTTGCGCATCTCCATGACGTAATCGTGCGGGGCGCCCGCCGATTCCGCCGCGTCAGCGATCTCGCCCAGGTACCGCGCGGAGGGGAGACCGCCCTCGTACCCGTTCAGGACGTACAGCCAGGCGGGTTCCTCACCCTCCAGGGTGTCCACGCGCACCCGCATCCTCCGGTAGATGTCGAGGCCGACGCCCTCCCAGCGGTCCATCGACTCCTCGTCCATGGGGGCGATGTCGTACAGCGCGACGAAGACCTGGGACCGGGGCGCCTCCACGATCGTGGCCAGCGCACCCTCCCAGCCCATGTGTTCGCCCCCGAACGTCAGCCGCCAGCCTTGCAGCCACCCGGTCGCGCGCAGCGGCGAGTGAGGGGCGCGGCGCGTCATGAGCCGCGGGTCGAGATTGCCGGCGTACGCGGCGTAGAGCGACATGGGTCCGAGGGTACGGCAGTTGTCCCGCGCGCTCTGAGCGAAGTGCGTGCCACCCCGGCCGGGCGTCCCCTTACGCGGTGCGGGACAATGGGGTACGTGACTCGGATCGTGATCATCGGTGGCGGACCTGGCGGATACGAAGCGGCCCTGGTGGCCGCGTCGCTCGGCGCGGAGGTGACCGTCGTCGACTGCGACGGTCTCGGCGGTGCGTCGGTGCTGACCGACTGCGTGCCGTCGAAGACCTTGATCGCGACGGCCGAGGTGATGACGACCTTCGACTCCTCGTACGAGGAGCTGGGGATCATCGTCGAGGACGACACCCCGGACCCGGACAGCCCGGCCCGCGTCGTCGGCGTCGACCTCGGCAAGGTCAACCGGCGCGTCAAGCGGCTAGCCCTCGCCCAGTCCCACGACATCACCGCCTCCGTCACGCGTGCGGGCGCGCGCGTGCTGCGCGGCCGGGGCCGGCTCGACGGGCAGCAGGACCTGGACGGCTCCCGCAAGGTGATCGTCTCCGCCGCCGACGGCACCGAGGAGACCCTCACCGCCGACGCCGTGCTCATTGCCACCGGCGGCCACCCGCGCGAGGTGCCCGACGCGCAGCCGGACGGCGAGCGGATCCTGAACTGGACGCAGGTCTACGACCTGGACGAGCTCCCCGAGGAGCTCATCGTGGTCGGCTCCGGTGTCACCGGTGCCGAGTTCGCCGGTGCCTACCAGGCGCTCGGCTCCCGCGTCACGCTCGTCTCCTCCCGCGACCGCGTGCTGCCGGGCGAGGACCCGGACGCCGCCGCCGTCCTGGAGGACGTGTTCCGGCGCCGCGGCATGAACGTCATGGCGCGCTCCCGTGCCGCCTCGGCCAAGCGCGTGGGCGACCGCGTCGAGGTCACCCTGGCCGACGGCCGGGTCATCTCCGGCACGCACTGTCTGATGGCGGTCGGCGCGATCCCGAACAGCAGCGGAATGGGCCTGGAGGACGCCGGGGTCAAGCTCAAGGACTCGGGTCACATCTGGACCGACAAGGTCTCGCGCACGACCGCTCCCGGTGTGTACGCGGCCGGCGACGTGACCGGAATCTTCGCCCTCGCGTCGGTCGCCGCCATGCAGGGCCGGATCGCCATGTACCACTTCCTGGGCGACGCGGTGACGCCGCTGAACCTGAAGACGGTCTCCTCGAACGTCTTCACCGACCCGGAGATCGCCACGGTCGGTTACTCCCAGGCCGACGTGGACGCCGGCAAGATCGACGCCCGTGTCGTGAAGTTGCCGCTGCTGCGCAACCCGCGGGCCAAGATGCAGGGCATCCGGGACGGCTTCGTCAAGATCTTCTGCCGTCCGGGCACCGGGATCGTGGTGGGCGGCGTGGTCGTGGCGCCCCGCGCCTCGGAACTGATCCACCCCATCTCGATCGCGGTCGACAACAATCTGACGGTCGAACAGATCGCGAACGCGTTCACCGTGTACCCGTCTCTTTCGGGCTCGATCGCCGAGGTGGCGCGGCAACTGCACACGCGGAAGGTCGCCGAAGAGGGTTGAACCCGCTCCCTGCGGGGATCAACTGGCCACGGGTGACAGTGAGTTGCGGCCCGTGCTGATGGCATAGGCGCGACGGATAAACACCCGGGTCGTGCCTATACCACTCCCAGGGCAGTTGTGCGAACAGAACCTGTAATTCGGCGCAAACAGCTGAAAGCAGACGGTCGTTGGGGTTACTGTCAGTTTCGTGTTCGCTGCAGAACGTCGTCAATTGATCCTCGAAATGGTGCGGGCCAATGGAGCGGTATCGCTCCGGGAGCTCGCCCGCGTCGTCCAGACCTCTGAAGTGACCGTACGGCGGGACGTGCGCGCACTGGAGGCAGAAGGACTCCTCGACCGCCGACACGGCGGTGCGGTATTGCCGGGCGGATTCACGCGGGAGTCCGGCTTTCCGCAGAAATCACATCTCGCGACCGCTGAGAAGACGGCCATCGCCGATCTCGCCGTGGGTCTCGTCGAAGAAGGCGAAGCCATCGTGGTGGGCGCGGGGACGACCACGCAGGAGCTGGCCCGCCGGCTCGCGCGTGTGCCGGGCCTGACCGTCGTCACCAATTCCCTTCTGGTGGCCCAGGCGCTGGCTCATGCCAATCGCGTCGAGGTCGTCATGACCGGTGGCACTCTGCGGGGTTCCAACTATGCGCTGGTGGGCAGCGGGGCCGAGCAGTCCCTTCAGGGGCTGAGAGTCTCCCGGGCCTTCCTGAGCGGCAGCGGCCTGACGGCCGAGCGCGGGCTCTCCACGTCCAACATGCTTTCGGCATCGGTGGACCGGGCTCTCGTGCAGGCCGCGGCGGAGGTCGTCGTGCTCGCCGATCACTCCAAGCTCGGTACCGACACGATGTTCCAGACGGTACCTACGGACGTGATCACGCGCCTGGTGACCGATGAGCCGCCTGCGCATGATGACCGGGCCGCGACGGAGCTTCAGGCGTTGGCCGATCAGGGTGTGCAGATCGCTGTCGCCGGGGCGGGGCCGGCGTCCGCCGGGGGTGGTGATCCCGTCCCGGCGCGGCAGTCGCGCCGGGATGTGCCCCTGCCCGGCCAGCGCCGTCAGCAACTTCCCGGCGGGGGGCACCCGTTGCGGAGTGCGGCGGCCTTGGACGCGGCTCCCGAACGATCGGCCCGGGTGGCAGACCTCCGCCGCCGCTAGTCCCGCCGGGGGTTCGGAGGGCCTTGAATCGTGCCCCGTCAGGGGCGCGGGGAACTGCGCGCTCAGCCCCGACGAACCGGTCACCCGGCGACGGGCCGCGGGGCGCTGCCCCGGACCCCGCTCCTCAATCGCCGGAGGGGCTTGAATCGTGCCCCGTAAGGGGCGCGGGGAACTGCGCGACCAGCCGCGACGAAAGCCGCACCCGGCGACGGGCTCAGGAATGGCCCGCTGTGATGCCCCGCAGGGTCAGTCGCAGCAGGCGGTCGGCCAAGTCCGGGTCGGAGGGCGTCTCCTCAGCGGCCAGCGCAATCGCATTGGTCAGCTGAAGCAGATCCGCGATGGAGACGTCCTGGCGCACCGCGCCCGCCCCCTGGGCCCGGGTCAGCAGCGCCTGCCCCGCTTCCCGCATCGGCGAACTGCACCGGGCGAGAGCCGAACTCTCGTCCTGGGACGCCGACATGAGGGCCCGGGAAAGCCCCCGGTACTCACTCGCGTGCGTGATGATCTCGCGCAGCCAGGCCACCAGCGCCGAACAGGGCTGCGGGGCGTCGAGCAGCGCCCGGGAGCGGGCCAGCAGATCGTTCACCGCCTCCTCGAAGACGGCGCTCACCAGCGCGTACCGGTTCGGGAAGTGCCGGTACAGCGTGCCGATGCCCACGCCGGCGCCGCGCGCCACGTCCTCCAGGGACGCCCCCGTGCCGTGCTCGGCGAACGCCTTGCGGGCCTGGACGAGCAGCCGCTCGTAGTTGCGGCGCGCGTCCGCGCGCATGGGGCGGGCGCGGTACTCGGTGCCGGATGTCATCGGGCCTCCCTGGGCGTGCGCGGGGTCTTCAAGGATGCCTGATCGTGTCGCCGACCCGGTGCGGAGGGCGGGCCCACGGCCGGGGAACGCCGAAGCGCCCGTGGACCGGAGACCGGTCCGACGGGCGCTTCGTGCGGGCGGGTGCTGCCTCAGTCCTTGATCTCGCAGATCACGGCGCCGGAGGTGAGGGACGCGCCGATCTCGGCGGACAGGCCCTTGACGGTGCCTGACTTGTGCGCGTTCAGCGGCTGTTCCATCTTCATCGCCTCCAGGACGACGACGAGGTCGCCCTCCTGGACCTCCTGGCCCTCCTCGACGGCCACCTTGACGATGGTGCCCTGCATCGGGGAGGCGAGGGTGTCACCGGACGCGGCCGGACCGGACTTCTTGGCCGCCCGCCGCTTCGGCTTGGCGCCCGCCGCAAGACCCGTACGCGCGAGGGACATGCCCAGCGACGACGGGAGGGAGACCTCCAGGCGCTTGCCGCCGACCTCGACGACGATCGTCTCGCGGTCGCCGTCCTCCTCCTCGGCGTCCGCGCCACCCGGCTGATACGGCGGGATGTCGTTGACGAACTCGGTCTCGATCCACCGCGTGAAGATGGTGAACGGCTCGTCCGAGCCGGTCAGTTCCGGCGCGAACGCCGGGTCGGTGACCACCTTGCGGTGGAACGGGATGGCGGTGGCCATGCCGTCGACGTCGAACTCGGCCAGCGCACGGGCGGAGCGCTCCAGCGCTTCCTTGCGGGTGCGGCCGGTGACGATCAGCTTGGCGAGCAGCGAGTCCCAGGCCGGGCCGATCACGCTGCCGGCCTCGACGCCCGCGTCCAGGCGGACACCGGGTCCGGTCGGCGCGTCGAACGTCGTCACGGTGCCGGGCGCGGGCAGGAAGCCGCGGCCCGGGTCCTCGCCGTTGATCCGGAACTCGAAGGAGTGGCCGCGCAGGACCGGGTCGCCGTAGCCCAGTTCCTCGCCGTCGGCGATGCGGAACATCTCGCGGACGAGGTCGATGCCGGCGACCTCTTCGGTGACCGGGTGCTCGACCTGGAGACGGGTGTTGACCTCCAGGAAGGAGATCGTGCCGTCGGCGCCGACGAGGAACTCGACGGTGCCCGCGCCGACGTAGCCGGCTTCCTTCAGGATCGCCTTGGAGGCCGAGTACAGCTGCTCGACCTGGGCGTCGCTCAGGAACGGCGCCGGGGCCTCCTCGACCAGCTTCTGGTGGCGGCGCTGGAGCGAGCAGTCGCGGGTGGACACGACCACCACGTTGCCGTGGGAGTCGGCCAGGCACTGGGTCTCCACGTGCCGCGGCTTGTCCAGGTAGCGCTCCACGAAGCACTCGCCGCGGCCGAACGCCGCGACGGCCTCACGGACCGCCGAGTCGTACAGCTCCGGCACCTCTTCGAGGGTGCGGGCCACCTTCAGACCACGGCCGCCACCACCGAAGGCGGCCTTGATCGCGATCGGCAGGCCGTGCTCCTCGGCGAAGGCCACGACCTCCTCGGAACCCGACACCGGGTCCGGCGTACCGGCGACCAGCGGGGCACCCGCGCGCTGCGCGATGTGCCGGGCGGCGACCTTGTCGCCCAGGTCACGGATGGCCTGCGGCGGCGGGCCGATCCAGATCAGCTCCGCGTCCAGCACGGCCTGGGCGAACTCCGCGTTCTCCGACAGGAATCCGTAGCCGGGGTGAATGGCGTCCGCACCGGAGTCCTTGGCCGCCTGGAGCACCTTGGCGATGTCCAGATAGCTGGTGGCCGGGGTGTCACCACCCAGCGCGAAGGCCTCGTCGGCCGCGCGGACATGCGATGCGTCCCGGTCCGGATCGGCATAAACGGCAACGCTCGCGATCCCTGCGTCCCGGCACGCCCGGGCCACGCGGACAGCGATTTCGCCACGGTTGGCGATGAGCACCTTGCGCACGATGGCTCCCTCCTTGAAACAAGCCGAGTTTAGGGACTGCCGACACGGGCTTACGACCCGTCCCCGATGGTGAGCTTGCCCACACGGAGTGTCACTCGAGGCCCGCTCGGTCCGGGAAATCCCTTGTCCGACCTGGCTGTGCGGGATCCCTCGGAGCAACCCTAGCCGGGTGATGTGGGCAAGGTCTCTGTGAGACCGTGCTGCGGCCGGTCGGCATTCTTTGTGGAGTCCCTACGAATGGCCCAATGATTCTTTGCCCTCGGCAGACCCCTTGTCCGGAGGTTTACCCGTTAGTAGCGTTCGCGATGTCTCGAACCTACTCGGGGTAACCAACAAGTCGTAGGCGGAAGAGGGTGGGCCCGGTGGCACGGAGACCGGTGGCGTGGGTGGCCGCGATCGTGATGCTCGCGGAGGCGCTCGGGATCGTGTTGGTCAACTGGCTCCTGGGCACGGTCGTCGACCGGCAGGACATGTCGCTCGCCGGGCTCGACCCCCGGGCGATGTCCGTGGGCGCCTGGGTCGCGGGCGGGGTGTTCGGGATCTATCTGGCGGTGTGCGCGTTCGTGCTCGCGCGCGCCGCGGCCACCGACCGGTCGCCGGGCACCTTCGGGCGGATCCTGCTGATCAGCGCGGCCGTCGTGCACGGCCTGCTCGGCGCGTTCTCCGTCGGCCTGCTCGGCTGGCCCGCCTTCGTGCTGATGATGGTCGTCCTCGCGCTGATCGTGCTGACGCTGGTGGCCTACGACCGCAGGGACCACGCCGGCCCGGCCGGTGACGGCAAGGGCGCCGCGGCCCCGCCGGTTCCGCCCGCTAGCTCGCCGGAGCCCACAACTCCGTGATGCCGACGCCCAGTTCGGCGAGGAGACGGCGCAGCAGGGGCAGCGAGAGACCGATCACATTGCCGTGGTCGCCGTCGATGCCCTCGATGAACGGGGCCGAGCGGCCGTCGAGCGTGAACGCACCCGCGACGTGGAGGGGTTCGCCGGTCGCCACGTACGCGGCGATCTCCGCGTCGCTCGGCTCGCCGAACCGGACGACCGTGGAGGCCGTGGCGGAGGCGTAGCGGCCGGACGCGGTGTCGTACACGCAGTGGCCGGTCTGCAAGGTGCCCGCACGGCCGCGCATGGCCTTCCAGCGGGCCGTGGCCTCCTCGGCGTCGGCCGGCTTGCCGAGCGCCTCGCCGTCCAGGTCGAGCACCGAGTCGCAGCCCACGACGAGGGCGCCCTGCGCCTCGGGCAGCGCGGCGACGACGGACGCCTTGGCCTCCGCGAGGGCGAGCGCGAGCTCGGCCGGGGTGGGGGCCGTCACGGCGTCCTCGTCGACCCCGCTGACGATCACCTCCGGCGCGAAACCGGACTGCCGCAGCAGGCCCAGGCGGGCGGGGGACTGGGAAGCGAGGATGAGGCGGCGCGCGGCTGTCATGCCGGCCAGCGTAGGCGAACCGATCGCCCCCGCAGGACGCTCCGTTCCACGGGACGCTGTCCTTCGCGGAACACTCACCTGCTACATGACGCCCAGGCCCACCATCACCATCGCCAGGAACATGGCGAGAGCCACCACGAGACCCGCGCGGCGCAGCATCTCCTGCGTTTCGCGGAGCTCCTTCGGCGGCTCGTTCTCGGGATCTGACCACAGCACACTTCGATACTGCGGCGCACACGCGCGGAGCGCCTGAGTACGCGTACTCAGGCGCTCCGGTGCACAGGGACCGGTTCAGGCGGGCCAGTACGTGCGGGACCAGCTCGTCGGGCCCGGGGTCGGCAGGCGGCGCCGGGCGATACGGGAGGGATCGGCCCACGCGTCCCGCTCCGCCGCGGCGGCCGGGGCGTCGGACGCGGCCGCGGCGCGGGCCTGGACCACCGCCAGTGCGGCGGCCAGCTCCTCGGGGGTCGGATTGCCCCGTACGACCTTGATCATCATCGGCGATGGCTCCCGGCGGTCTAGAGGGGGATGTTGCCGTGCTTCTTCGGCGGCAGCGACTCACGCTTCGTACGCAGCTGACGCAGACCCTTGACGACGTGCGCCCGGGTGTCGGAAGGCAGCACCACGGCGTCGATGTACCCGCGCTCGGCCGCCGTGTACGGGTTGAGGAGGGCGTCCTCGTACTCCTGGATGAGGCGCGCCCGCGTCGCCTCTACGTCGTCGGCGGCGGCCAGCGTCTTGCGGTGCAGGATGTTCACCGCGCCCTGCGCGCCCATGACGGCGATCTGCGCGGTCGGCCACGCCAGGTTCAGGTCGGCGCCCAGGTGCTTGGAGCCCATGACGTCGTACGCGCCGCCGAACGCCTTGCGCGTGATGATCGTGATGAGCGGCACCGTCGCCTCGGCGTACGCGTAGATCAGCTTCGCGCCGCGCCGGATGATGCCGGTGTGCTCCTGCTCGACGCCCGGCAGGAAGCCCGGCACGTCGACGAAGGTCAGGACTGGCACGTTGAAGGCGTCACAGGTGCGGACGAACCGGGCGGCCTTCTCGCTCGCGTCGATGTCCAGGCAGCCGGCGAACTGCATCGGCTGGTTGGCGACGATGCCGACCGGGTGGCCCTCGACGCGGCCGAAGCCGGTCAGGATGTTCGGCGCGAACAGCGACTGCGTCTCGAAGAACTCGGCGTCGTCCAGGACGTGCTCGATCACCGTGTGCATGTCGTACGGCTGGTTCGCGCTGTCCGGCACGATGGTGTCGAGCTCGCGGTCCTCGTCCGTCTGCGTCAGGTCCGCCTCGTCGGGGAAGGCGGGCGGCTCGCTCAGGTTGTTCGACGGCAGGTACGACAGCAGCGACTTGACGTACTCGATCGCGTCCTTCTCGTCGCCCGCCATGTGGTGCGCGACACCGGACTGCGCGTTGTGCGTCCGCGCGCCGCCCAGGTCCTCGAAGCCGACGTCCTCACCGGTGACCGTCTTGATGACGTCGGGCCCGGTGATGAACATGTGGCTGGTCTGGTCGACCATGACGGTGAAGTCGGTGATCGCGGGGGAGTACACGGCGCCACCGGCACAGGGGCCGACGACGAGCGAGATCTGCGGGATGACACCGGACGCGTGCGTGTTCCGGCGGAAGATCTCGCCGTACATGCCGAGGGCCATGACGCCCTCCTGGATCCGGGCGCCGCCCGAGTCGTTGATGCCGATGACCGGGCAGCCCGTCTTGAGGGCGAAGTCCATCACCTTCATGATCTTCTGCCCGAAGACCTCGCCGAGCGCACCGCCGAAGACGGTGAAGTCCTGCGAGAACACCGCGACGGGCCGGCCGTCGACCGTGCCGTACCCGGTCACCACGCCGTCGCCGTACGGCTTGTTGGCGTCCAGGCCGAAATCGGTGGAGCGGTGCCGCGCGAACTCGTCCAGCTCGACGAAGGAGTCCTCGTCGAGCAGCAGCGCGATGCGCTCACGCGCCGTCAGCTTGCCCTTGGCGTGCTGCTTCTCGACGGCGCGCGCGGAACCCGCGTGCGTCGCCTCGTCGATCCTGCGCCGCAGATCCTCGATCTTGCCCGCGGTGGTGTGGATATCGGCGCTCGGGGACTGTGGCGCCTTCTGGGGATCTTCCAACTCGGACATCGGGATGCGGCTCCCTGCCTGACTCGACGCTGCTCACGGGGACGGTGTACGGGGAAACTAAGTGGGGCTACTGACTCGTAGGGTAGTGGCGCGAATACCGTTCGGCAGTGCGGTGTTTGCCACACCTAGGCTGGGTTGCATGACGCCGCGAGATGGTTCAGACGCGCACGACAACCGCTGGTCCGACCTGGACCGGCCGCCCCTGGGAGCGGCCGGACTGCGCCGCTCCCTCGTCCGGGGCGAGGGACTCTGGTCGTCCGTGGAGGTGGTGCCCCGTACGGGGTCGACCAACACGGACCTGGTGGAGCGGGCCGCGGCCGGTTCCGCGCAGGAGGGTGCCGTGCTCGTCGCCGAGGAGCAGAGCGCGGGGCGCGGACGCCTGGACCGCCGCTGGTCGGCTCCGCCGCGCTCGGGGCTCTTCTTCTCCGTCCTGGTCAAGCCCGGCGAGCACGAGGTGCCGGTCGAGCGCTGGGGCTGGCTGCCGCTGCTCACCGGGGTCGCCGTCGCCACGGCCCTGTCCTCCTCCGCCGGTGTCGACACGGCGCTGAAGTGGCCCAACGACCTGCTTGTCACCGTCGGCGGGGAGGAGCGCAAGGCGGGCGGGATCCTGGCGGAGGCCTCCGGCGGGGGCGGGGTCGTCATCGGGGTCGGGCTCAATGTGTCGCTGCGGGCGGACGAGCTGCCCGTACCCGGGGCGGGGTCGCTGGCGCTGGCCGGGGCGAAGGTGGTGGACCGGGAGCCGGTGCTGCGGGCCGTCCTTCGGTCCTTCGAGCGGTGGTACGTGGAGTGGTGTGCGGCGGAAGGCGACCCCGGGTTGTCCCGGCTCCAGGAGACGTATGCGGCGGGGTGTGCCACGTTGGGGCGGTCTGTGCGGGCGATTCTGCCGGGGGCGCGGGAGGTTGTGGGGGAGGCGGTTGCCGTCGACGGGGACGGGCGGCTCGTGATCGCCCCCGCGGAGGGGGAGCGGGTGTCCGTCGCCGCGGGTGACATCGTCCACCTACGCCCGGCGTAGGGCTGGCCGCCGGCTCTGGGTGATCCGGGTTGCCCGGGGTTCTTCCGCGCAGTTCCCCGCGCCCCTGGGGAGGTGTCGTGTCTGCGGGTCCGGTGGGGGCTGGTCGCGCAGTTCCCCGCGCCCCTGAGATGCGCACTTCGTGCGCCATCTACCGGGCGCGCGCCCCCTGGAGCCGCGGCGAAGCCGCAAGCTCCAGGGGCGCGGGGAACGGCGCGAGAAGCTCCACCGGCGGGAGGATGGCGAACGTTTTGGGGGCGCGGGGAACTGCGCGACCAGCCCCCACCTGCCCGCGGATGTCGAACCTCCCTAGGGGCGCGGGGAACTGCGCGATCAGGCCCCACCGGCCTGCGGATGTTGAAATTCCCCGGGGCGCGGGCTGCCCTCGGCGGCCCGGGGACACACAGGTGTCCCGGGGCACGGGCGACTGGCCGGGGTTCGTGTCAAGCGGCGTTCACGCAACACTCGCCCGGAACGGAGTGACGTGGCGCACAGACGCTGCCGTAGAGTTGAGCCCGGTCGATACCTGACCGTGGCAGATCGGAAGGGCAGCAGGCGTGACCGTCGACGACTCGGGCTCCGGCACGGGCACCCCACCCGACCCCGAGAAGCCGGAGGGGGAAGGGGACGAGCAGGACGCGGCGGACCCCCTCGCGCTCCGGCTCGAACAGCTGATCCTCGGGGCCGAGCGCCGCTACACCCCGTTCCAGGCGGCCCGCAGCGCCGGCGTCTCCATGGAACTGGCTTCAAGGTTCTGGCGGGCCATGGGCTTCGCCGACATCGGGCAGGCCAAGGCCCTGACCGAGGCCGACGTACTGGCGCTGCGGCGACTGGCCGGTCTCGTCGAGGCCGGGCTGCTGAGCGAGGCCATGGCGGTGCAGGTCGCCCGGTCGACGGGGCAGACCACCGCTCGGCTCGCCGAGTGGCAGATCGACTCGTTCCTGGAGGGCCTGACCGAGCCCCCGGAGCCCGGCATGACCCGTACCGAGGTCACGTATCCGCTGATAGAGCTTCTGCTGCCCGAGCTGGAGGAGTTCCTCGTCTACGTGTGGCGGCGCCAGCTCGCCGCGGCGACCGGCCGCGTCGTGCAGGCCGGTGACGACGAGGAGATGGTGGACCGGCGGCTCGCGGTCGGCTTCGCGGACCTGGTCGGGTTCACGCGGCTGACCCGCCGCATGGAGGAGGAGGAACTCGGCGAACTCGTCGAGGCCTTCGAGACCACCGCCGCCGACCTCGTCGCCGCGCACGGCGGACGGCTCATCAAGACGCTCGGCGACGAGGTCCTGTTCGCCGCCGACGACGCGGGCATCGCCGGGGAGATCGCGTTGCGGCTCATCGAGACGATGAGCAATGACGAGACGATGCCGGAGCTGCGCGTCGGCATGGCCTTCGGGACCGTCACGACGCGCATGGGCGACGTGTTCGGCACGACCGTGAACCTGGCGAGCCGGCTCACGTCGATAGCGCCGAAGGACAACGTGCTGGTCGACGGCGCCTTCGCCGAGGAGCTGATCCGCACCACCGAGGCGCCCGCCTCCGAGGCCGAGGCCGCGGCCGCCGCGGAGAAGGCGAAGGAGCAGGGCGAGGAGCCCCCCTCGTACCGGTTCGCGCTCCAGCCGATGTGGCAGCGGCCCGTCCGCGGCCTCGGCATCGTCGAACCCTGGACGCTGACCCGGCGCACCTGACATCTTGACGGTTAACTGGCGTTAACCGGAAGGGTGGACCATGGGTGATGAGCAGCGGTTCGGGGACTTCGTGGCCGTACGGCGCCACGAGCAGGGGGTCGTCGCCGAGGTGGTGCTCGACCGGCCCAAGGCCATGAATGCCGTCAGCAGCGACATGGCCCGTTCCATCGGCGCCGCGTGCGAGGCGCTGGGCGGCGACCGGGACGTACGGGTCGTCGTCCTCACGTCCAGCAGCGAGCGCGCCTTCTGCGTCGGCGCCGACCTCAAGGAGCGCAACTCCTTCTCCGATGCCGAGCTGGTGCGTCAGCGGCCCGTCGCCCGGGCTGCGTACACGGGCGTGCTCGACCTGCCGATGCCGACCGTCGCCGCCGTGCACGGGTTCGCGCTCGGCGGCGGTTTCGAACTCGCGCTCGCCTGCGATCTGATCGTGGCCGACGCGAGTGCCGTCGTGGGCCTGCCCGAGGTGTCGGTGGGGGTGATCCCCGGCGGTGGCGGTACGCAGCTGCTGCCGCGCCGGGTCGGGGCCGCGCGGGCCGCCGAGTTGATCTTCTCGGCGCGGCGCGTCGAGGCCGCCGAGGCGGGGCGGCTCGGCCTTGTGGACCAGGTGGTGGCGGCGGGGCAGGACCGTGCCGAAGCGTTGGCGCTCGCCGCCCGGATCGGTGCCAACTCCCCGGTCGGGCTGCGGGCCGCCAAGCGGGCGCTGCGGCTCGGGCACGGGCTTGATCTGCGGGCCGGTCTCGAGGTGGAGGACGCGGCCTGGCGGTCGGTGGCGTTCTCGGGGGACCGGGCGGAGGGTGTTGCCGCGTTCAACGAGAAGCGCGAGCCGCGGTGGCCGGGTGAGTGATCCCGGGGCCTCCTGGTGGCCGGGGGCCTTGGGAGGTGCGTCGTCTGCGGGCCGGTGGGGGCTGGTCGCGCAGTTCCCCGCGCCCCTGGGCAGTTCTGTGTCCACCGGCCGGTGGGGCTTCTCGCGCAGTTCCCCGCGCCCCTGAGATGTGCACTTCGTGCGCCATCTCATGGCCGGGGCTGCGGCGAAGCCGCATGCCCCTAGGGGCGCGGGGAACTGCGCGACCAGCCACGACGAGAGCCGCACCCACCAGCAGGCCCCCTGACGGGACGTCGCCGTCCCTGGATACGGACGGCCGAACTGAAGTCACCGTAATGTCGGTAAAGTCCCTAACCTGGGCTAATGGGAGACGATGTCCGGCTGCGCGCCGTGGTGACGCTCGCGCAGGGCATGGCCGCTGCGCAGAGCCCGCGCGAGTCCTGGCGGGCGGCAGCCCTCGGCGCATGCCACGCGCTGTCCGGGAGTTTCGCCGCCCTGTCCGTGTGGGAGCGCGAGCGCGGCCGGCTGCGGGTCCTGGCCAACGTCGGCGAGCGGGCCGATGGGGAGGAGGAGTTCCCCGAGGGCGAGGCGTACCCGGTGCACCGCTTCCCGGAGATCACCGAGTTCCTGCACGAGCGGTG
Organism: Streptomyces kunmingensis; assembly: GCF_039533535.1. Classification (NCBI taxonomy): domain Bacteria; kingdom Bacillati; phylum Actinomycetota; class Actinomycetes; order Kitasatosporales; family Streptomycetaceae; genus Streptomyces; species Streptomyces kunmingensis. Next base: position 491,067 of record NZ_BAAATS010000018.1, on the reverse strand, counting down.
GGCCGGCGGCGGTGAGCCGGACGCCTGGGTCGAGACGGCCGACGGACCTGTCGAGCGCGCCGGGTACTGCCACCAGCGGGTCGCGGCGCTGCGCCGCCGCAAGCGCGGCTGCTGCGTCGTCGCGCCGATCGTGCTGCACGGCCGGGCCTGGGGCGAGCTGTACGTGGCGCGGCCGGCCGGGGCGCCCGTGTTCGGGCCGGGGGACGCCGACTTCGCGACCGTCCTGGCCTCTGTGGTCGCGGCCGGGATCGCACAGACCGAACGCCTCGAGGAGGCGCGGCGGCTCGCCTTCACCGACGCCCTGACCGGCCTCGCCAACCGGCGCCTGGTCGACATACGGCTCGACGAGGCCGTGGAGCGGCACGCCGCCGAGGGCATCGTCGTCAGCCTCGTCGTCTGCGATCTGAACGGGCTCAAGCGGGTCAACGACACCCTCGGGCACGCCATCGGCGACCGGCTCCTGGAGCGGTTCGGTTCGGTGCTCTCGCTGTGCGGGGCGATGCTGCCGGGGGCCCTCGCGGCGCGGCTCGGCGGGGACGAGTTCTGCCTGCTGGCCGTGGGCCCCACCGCCGACGAGGTCGTCCGCGTAGGGGAAGAGGTGTGTTCCCGGGCCGCCGAGATGGAGATCGGAAACGGGGTCGCCTGCGGCATCGCCTCGACCGGCGACCCCATCGGCGAGGTGAGCAGCGCCCGGCGGCTGTTCCGGCTCGCGGACGCCGCGCAGTACCGGGCGAAGGCGCTGCGTGCCGCGAAGCCGGTGGTGGCCGGGCGGGGCGGCGGGCTCGACGACCCCGTCGTACGGCTCGCCGACTCGCCGCCGCCGGTCCCCGGCGAACGGCGCCGGATCCGCGGCAGAGAACCGGGCCCGCCGGGGGAACTCCGGGAGTAAGGGGTCCTCCCCGACCTCGGTCGTGACATCTTCGGATTCACTGTGTACGTTCCTGAATATGGATATGCACACTGTGGTGGTGGGGGCAGCCGGGGTCACCGCTGCCGATGTGATCGCCGTGGCGCGCCGTGGCGCCCGGATCGAACTCTCCGATGAGGCTGTGGGCGCGCTGGCCGCGGCCCGCGGGGTCGTTGACGCGCTGGCCGCGAAGCCGGATCCGGTCTACGGCGTCTCCACCGGGTTCGGCGCGCTCGCCACCCGGCACATCGGTCCCGAACTGCGCGCGCAGTTGCAGCGCAACATCGTGCGGTCGCACGCGGCGGGCATGGGCCCGCGCGTCGAGCGCGAGGTCGTGCGCGCGCTGATGTTCCTGCGCCTGAAGACCGTCTGCTCCGGGCATACCGGCGTGCGGCCCGAGGTCGCGCAGACCATGGCCGACGTCCTGAACGCCGGGATCACACCGGTCGTGCACGAGTACGGGTCCCTCGGCTGCTCCGGCGACCTCGCCCCGCTCAGCCACTGCGCGCTCACCCTGCTCGGCGAGGGCGACGCGGAAGGGCCCGACGGGGTCGTGCGGCCCGCCGGGGAACTGCTCGCCGCGCACGGCATCGCGCCCGTCGAACTGCGCGAGAAGGAGGGGCTCGCCCTCCTCAACGGCACGGACGGCATGCTCGGCATGCTCTTCATGGCCCTCGACGACCTGGACAACCTTTATAAGGCCGCGGACGTGACGGCGGCCCTGTCCCTGGAGGCGCTGCTCGGCACGGACAAGGTCCTCGCGCCCGAACTGCACGCCATCCGGCCGCACCCCGGCCAGGCCGCCAGCGCCGCCAACATGCTCGCCGTACTCGCCGGTTCGGGCCTGACGGGCCATCACCAGGACGACGCGCCGCGGGTGCAGGACGCGTACTCCGTGCGGTGCGCCCCGCAGGTAGCGGGGGCCGGGCGGGACACCATGGCGCACGCGCGCCTGGTCGCCGAGCGGGAGCTGGCGGCGGCCGTCGACAACCCCGTGGTGCTGCCCGACGGCGCCGGCGGCGGGCGCGTGGAGTCCAACGGCAACTTCCACGGCGCGCCGGTCGCCTACGTGCTCGACTTCCTGGCCATCGCCGCGGCCGACCTGGGTTCGATCGCCGAGCGGCGCACGGACCGGCTGCTCGACAAGAACCGTTCGCACGGCCTCCCGCCGTTCCTCGCGGAGGACGCCGGGGTCGACTCGGGCCTGATGATCGCCCAGTACACGCAGGCCGCGCTGGTCAGCGAGATGAAGCGGCTCGCCGTGCCGGCGTCCGCGGACTCGATCCCGTCGTCGGCGATGCAGGAGGACCACGTCTCGATGGGCTGGTCGGCCGCGCGGAAGCTGCGGACGGCCGTCGACAACCTCACGCGGATCATCGCCGTGGAGCTGTACGCCGCCACTCGGGCGATCGAGCTGCGGGAGGGCCTGGAGGCCGCGCCGGCGTCGCGGGCGGTCGTCGCCGCCGCGCGCAAGGCCGGGGTCGAGGGGCCGGGACCCGACCGGTTCCTGGCGCCGGATCTCGCCGCGGCGGACGCGTTCGTACGCAGCGGGGCCCTGGTCGAGGCCGTCGAGACGGTGACGGGGCCGCTCGCGTAGGTCAAAGATCGGTGGAGCGGGCGCACTCGGATCGTGCGCGTGCGGTTCGGTGGTGCACCGTGGGGTGCGGCGTCTCCCGGTCCGGGTGGCGCCGTACCCCACGCGCGTCAGATGGGCGCCTCCAGGGAGCGGCCCCGGCGGACCGAGTACGCCACGAAGCCGACACCGAGTCCCAGGAACGCCGAGCCGCCGACCACGTAGGGCGTCGTGTCGAACGTCCCCGTGTCGGCCAGTCTGAGCTGCTGCTCGGACTGGGTGTCCACCGCGGTGGACACCTGGCTGCGGTCGGTACTGGTCGTGCTGACGGTGCTGGTGGTGTCGCTGGTGTGCTCGGGGGTAGCGGTGGCATTGGGGACGAACCACAGGGCGGCCAGGAGGGTCCCGGCGGCGGTGGCGGTGAACAACGATCGACGTGCGGCGGACACGGAAGCGATCCCCCTTGTGGCGCTGGCGAATTGGCCGTGTGTGCCGATGTTAGTGAAAGGGGCGGGTCACGGAAAGTCACAGGTGCAACGGGTCGTACGCTCCGGCGTATGAGCACTGATGAGACGTCACGTTTTGTTCGCCTGAAGGTGGAATTGGTCCTGGAGATCGCCGACGGGGAGGCGCTGACCGGGGCCGCGCTCCAGCGCGTCGCCGAGGACGAGGCGATGCCCGGCGAGGAGCGCGCGCACGCAGAGCACGCCGTGCAGGAGGACGAGGCGGAGGCCGTCGCGTACCTCGTGGACCCGTTCGACCTGGTCGGCGACGTGCCGGGGGCCGAACTCGTGCAGGCCTCGTGGTCCAGCGAGCAGGTCGACTACGACCCCGATTCGCCGGACTGGGACCTCGACGAGGATGATGCCGGGGAGGACGGCGAGGAGCGCGCGTAGCGGCTGACGGATCGGGACACCCCGGGCGGCAACCGCTGCCCGGGGTTTTGTCGTCCAGCAGGGGGAGATACGCAAGTGGGGCGGGCGGCCCACGAGGGGGCCGTTACCACCGGTGCGCCTGTGGTCACCGCCTCCTCGGACGTGGCATCCCCCACATCGGGGCCTTTTGGGAACGGGTTCAACCACTCACTGCGTTATTGATGATTGAGGGGAACTCCTGTGTTCCCTCATGACCGGTCTCGGGGCAGTCGGGGAAGTCGGAATTCGGCGACTATGGAGAAGCGTGTGATGACGGACGGTAAGCGGCGCAAGGGTCTGATGGCCGCGTCCGCTGTGCTCGGCGGTGTGCTGGTGCTCTCTGCGTGCGGCGGGGGCGACGACTCGGCCGGCTCGTCGAGTGGCAAGAAGGACTCGTCCCAGGCGCAGGCGGACGAGGCCGCGGCGAAGAAGACCTCGCAGGCCGAGATCGAGATCGCCCCGAAGGACGGCTCCGACAACGCGAGCATCAACAACGCGGCGAAGGTCACGGTGAGCAAGGGCACGCTCACCGAGGTCACGATGACCACGGCCGACGGCACCGCGGTCGCCGGGCAGATATCCGCCGACAAGAAGAGCTGGAAGCCCACGAACCAGCTCGACCGGGCGACGACGTACAAGATCGCCGCCACGGCGAGCGACTCGGAGAACCGCGTGGCGCACGAGAACGCGTCGTTCACCACGGTCTCCCCGACCAACAGCTTCATCGGCAACTTCACGCCCGAGGACGGCTCGACCGTTGGCGTCGGGATGCCCGTGTCGATCAACTTCGACAAGGCGATCACGAACAAGTCGGACGTGCAGTCCCACATCAAGGTCTCGTCGAGCAGCGGCCAGGAGGTCGTCGGCCACTGGTTCAACGGCAACCGGCTCGACTTCCGCCCCGAGGACTACTGGCAGGGCGGCTCCACTGTCACCCTCAAGCTCGACCTCGACGGCGTCGAGGGCGCGAGCGGCGTGACCGGAGTCCAGCAGAAGACCGTCACCTTCAAGGTCGGGCGCAACCAGGTCTCCACGGTCGACGCGAAGACCAAGACGATGACCGTCACCCGCGACGGCAAGACGGTCAAGACCATCCCGATCTCCGCCGGTTCGCCCGAGAACAAGACGTACCAGGGGCAGATGGTGATCTCCGAGAAGTTCAAGGAGACCCGGATGAACGGCGCGTCGGTCGGCTTCACCGACGACGACGGCAAGGGCGAGTACGACATCAAGGACGTGCCGCACGCGATGCGTCTGTCGAACTCCGGCACGTTCATCCACGGCAACTACTGGGGCGCCAAGTCCATCTTCGGCTCCGCCAACACCAGCCACGGCTGTGTCGGCCTGGCCGACGCCAAGGGCGCGAACGACTCCAGCACGCCCGGCGCCTGGTTCTACAACAATTCGATGATCGGCGACGTCGTCGTCGTGAAGAACACCGGTGACAAGACCGTCGCTCCGGACAACGGCCTCAACGGCTGGAACCTGAGCTGGGCGGACTGGAAGGCCGGTTCGGCCGCCTGATCCCTCCCCCTCGTTTCTTAAGCAACCCCCGGTACGCGGTGCGTACCGGGGGTTACTTATGAAGACCGCATGCAACTCACAGCTCAGTGCCAAGCTGCGTCCTTACTGTCCGCCTCATGTTCTTCACCTACCTCAGGCGTGAATTGAGACGGCGCCGGAAGGCCGCCCTCGTCGTCGCCTCCGGGCTCGCGCTCGGCATCGCGCTTGTCATCACGGTCACCTCGGTCTCCGCCGGGATGAAGCAGGCCCAGAGCAAGGTCCTCGAATCGCTCTACGGCCTGGGCACCGACATGACCGTCACCAAGGCGGCCGAGGCGCCGTCGAAGAGCGGCTCCGGCGACCGGCCCAACTTCACGTTCGACGCCAAGGGCGACGACGACAGTGACGACGGCGATACGGAGCAGTCGACCGACCGCGTCATGACGGCCGGCGGCCAGACCCTCAAGTCGTCGCTGGTCAGCGAGGTCGCCGGGCAGCAGGGCGTCGGCTCGGCGACCGGTGCGCTCCAGCTCGGCGTCATGAAGGTCTCCGGCTCCTTCACCCAGGGCAAGGCGACCACCGGCTCCGGTTCTGGCTCCGGTTCTGCCGAGGGCGGTCAGCCGGGCGGTCAGGGCGGCGGCGGGGGCGGTCAGGGCGGTGTGCAGGGCGGTGGCGCCGACTTCGACGTCAACTCGTACTCCGTCTACGGCATCGACGTCGCGCACCAGGGCCTCGGACCGCTCTCCACCATGGAGATCACCAAGGGCCGGACCTTCAAGGCGTCCGAGACGAACACCAAGGTCGCCGTCCTCTCGAAGTCCTACGCCAAGGAGAACTCCAAGACCGTCGGCTCCACGCTCACCATCAACAAGGTGAAGTACGAGGTCGTCGGCATCGCCCAGGCGAGCAGCAGCGACTCGACCGGTGACGTCTATCTGCCGCTGAAACAGGCCCAGACGCTCGCCGACGCCGAGAACAAGGTCTCCACGATCTACGTGAAGGCGACCGACTCGAAGCAGATCGACACCGTCAAGGCGACCATCACCAAGAACATCTCGGGGACCACCGTCACCACGTCCTCGGACCTCGCCGACTCGGTCTCCGGTTCCCTGTCGACCGCCTCCGACCTGGCGTCCAGCGTCGGCAAGTGGTTGTCGGTCGTGGTCCTCGCCGCGGCCGTCCTGGTCGCCGCGCTGCTCACGTCGTCGGCCGTGTCGCGGCGCGTGCGGGAGTTCGGCACGCTCAAGGCGCTCGGCTGGAAGTCGGGCCGCGTCACCCGGCAGGTCGCCGGTGAGGCCATCGTCAACGGGCTCATCGGCGGCGCCCTCGGCATCGCGCTCGGCCTCCTCGCCGCGTACGCCGTCACGGCCTTCAGCCCGACCCTCACCGCGCAACTCGGCTCCGGCGGCGGGCAGTCGGGCGGCGGGCCCGGTGGCGGCGGTGGCGGTATGGGCGGCGGGCCCGGTGGGGGTGGCCAGGCCGCCGCGAGCACCGTCGATGTCGCCCTGTCCGCGCCGGTCAGCCTCTCCACCCTCGCGCTCGCCGCGGTGCTCGCCATCGGCGGCGGTCTGATCGCCGGCGCGTACGGCGGCTGGCGGGCCTCGCGGCTGCGGCCGGCGGATGCGCTGCGCCGCGTCGAATAACCCCGACTTTTCAAAAAGGAGTTCCCCATGTACGAGTTGCGCGGCGTGACCAAGCAGTACCGGCGCGGCAAGGAGACCGTCGACGCCCTGCGCGGCATCGACCTGACGGTGGCCGACGGGGGCCGGCTCGTCATCCAGGGCCCCACGGGCGGCGGCAAGTCGACGCTGCTCCAGATGCTCGGCGGCCTCGACCGGCCCACCGCGGGCAGCGTCGTCCTCGACGGGGTCGACCTCGCGACGCTGACCGAGGCCAGGCTGACCCGGGTGCGCAGCGACAAGATCGGCATCATCTTCCAGTCCTTCAACCTCATCCCGACGCTGACCGCGCAGGAGAACGTGGAGACGGCTCTCGTGCCGCTCGGCCTGAAGGTCGCCGAGCGGCGTGAGCGGGCCGCGGAGGCGTTGAAGTCGGTCGGGCTGGGGGAGCGGCTCTCGCATCTGCCGTCGGAGATGTCCGGAGGCCAGCAGCAACGTACGGCCATCGCGCGGGCGTTGGTGAAGAACCCGAAGGTGCTGCTTGCCGATGAGCCGACGGGGAACCTTGACGAGTCGACCCGGGACGAGATCATGGATGTGCTTGAAGGGTTGTGGCGGGAGCATGGGCTGATGTTCATCATGGTCACGCATGACTCTGCGTTGGCCAGGCAGGCGCCTCGGGTGGCGACCCTTCGTAAGGGGCTGATCTCTGTGGCGGAGAAGGCCGTGGCCTGACACATTCCGGAGGGCGCTGGTGCGCGGGTTTCGGGGCTCTGCCCCGGACCCCGCTCCTCAAGCGCCGGAGGGGCTTGATTTTCCCGGACCGGCTGGTGGTCCCGTAAGGGCATGGGATTGCGGGTCTCATCCTGTTCTCATCCGGGCCTCACGCAACCCTTACAGCGCCCCCATACGTTTCGCTGGTCCTGTCAGTGCCCCAGGTCGGGGCCGTCACCCGCGAGGCTTCGATGTTCTTCACCTATCTCAGGCGTGAGCTGCGCCGGCGCAGAAAGGCGGCGCTCGTCGTCGCCTCCGGGCTCGCTCTCGGAATCGCGCTCGTCATCGTGGTCAACTCCGTGTCGTCCGGCATGAGTCAGGCCCAGGACAAGGTCCTGCAGTCCCTGTACGGGCTGGGTACGGACATGACCGTCACGAAGGCCGCCGCCGCGCCGAAGGAGGGTGAGACCGGGCGGCCGCGCTTCAACTTCGACGCGAAGGACAGCGACTCGGACGACACGGAGCAGAGCACCGACCGCGTGATGGTGCAGGGGTTCCAGACCCTCGCCTCCTCCACCGTCACGAAGGTCGCGCGGCAGCAGGGCGTCGACGACACCGTGGGCGGTCTGAGCCTTCAGGTGATGAAGGTCAGCGGGCAGTTCACGCGCGGCCAGTTCAAGCAGGACCAGCAGCAGAGCCAGCAGGGGCAGGGCGGGCCCGGCGGCGGTCAGGGTGGCGGCTCCGGGCAGCCGCAGGGCCGGGTCGAGGGGGGGCGGTGCCAACTTCGACGTCAACTCGTACTCGGTCTTCGGCACCGACGTCACGAAGCAGAACCTCGGGCCGCTGACCTCCTCGAAGATCACCAAGGGGCGGGCCTTCAAGACCTCCGAGACGGACGCCAAGGTCGTCGTCGCCGATGCCTCGTACGCCAAGGAGAAGAAGCTCGCCCTCGATGACAACGTCACCGTCAAGGGCACGAAGTACAAGGTCATCGGTATCGCGACGCCCGACAGCGGGGACGCCGCGGCCAATCTGTATCTGCCGCTGAAGCAGGCCCAGACGCTCGCCGACACCGCGGACAAGGTGACGACGGTGTATGTGAAGGCGGCGGACTCGCAGCAGATCGACGCGGTCAAGTCGACGATCCAGAAGAACATCAGCGGCACCACCGTCACCACGTCCGCCGATCTCGCCGACACCGTCTCGGGTTCTCTGTCCACCGCCTCGAACCTCGCCTCGAACGTCGGCAAGTGGCTGTCGATCGCGGTCCTCGTCGCCGCGTTCCTCGTGGCGGGTCTGCTCACGTCGTCGGCCGTGTCGCGGCGCGTGCGGGAGTTCGGCACGCTCAAGGCGCTCGGCTGGAAGTCGGGCCGGGTGACGCGCCAGGTCATCGGTGAGGCCGTCGTCAACGGGCTGATCGGTGGCGTCCTCGGTATCGCCGTCGGCCTCGCGGGCGCCTACGCCGTCACCGCCATCAGCCCGACCCTCTCCGCGCAGCTCGGCGGCAGCGGAGGCGGCGGGGGCATGGACGGCGGCCCCGGCGGCGGAGGCGGCATGATGCGCCAGGCCGCCAGTGGCAAGACCCTCGACATCGCGCTCAGCGCCCCGGTCTCCGCGACCACCATCGCCCTCGCGGTCGGCCTGGCCGTCGCGGGCGGGCTGATCGCCGGCGCGTTCGGCGGCTGGCGGGCCTCGCGGCTGCGCCCCGCGGACGCGCTGCGCCGCGTCGAGTAGCAGCAGCCCTGCACCGGCACCCAACCCCCCTTCGTATCGCAGGAGTTGCACCATGTACCAGCTCAGAGACGTCACCAAGCAGTACCGGCGGGGCAAGGACACCGTCGACGCGCTCGCCGGTATCGACCTGACCATCGGCGACGGCGACCGGCTCGTCATCCAGGGCCCCACCGGCGGCGGCAAGTCGACGCTGCTCCAGATGCTCGGCGGCCTCGACCGGCCCACCGCGGGCAGCGTCGAACTCGACGGCACCGATCTGGCCAAGCTTCCCGAGGCCCGGCTCACCAAGGTCCGCGCCGAATCCATCGGGTTCGTGTTCCAGTCCTTCAACCTGATCCCCACCCTGACCGCGCAGGAGAACGTCGAGACCGCGCTCGTGCCGCTCGGCCTCAAGGGCGCCGACCGGCGCGAGCGGGCCGCCGAGGCGCTCAAGTCGGTCGGTCTCGGGGAGCGGCTCTCGCATCTGCCCTCGGAGATGTCCGGTGGTCAGCAGCAGCGCGTCGCCATCGCGCGGGCCCTGGTGAAGAACCCGAAGGTGCTGCTCGCCGACGAACCGACCGGCAACCTCGACGAGTCCATGCGGGACGAGATCATGGACGTACTCGAAGACCGGTGGAAGGAGCACGGGCTGACGTTCATCATGGTCACCCACGACTCGGCGATAGCACGGAAGGCGCCGCGACTCGCCACGATCCGCAAGGGTCGGATCAAGGTGACCGAGAACAGCACCGCCCGCTGACGCAACCCGCGCCTCCGCGCAACCTGTGGCCCCTCTGTGTGCTCTCTTACGCAGGGGGGCCGATCGCGGTCCCCGATCGGTGAACCACCGTCACCTGGGGGAAAGTTGCTCAGACAGGGACAGAACCGTACGCATCGCGTCGCGGCGGTCGTCTCCGCGGCCGCCGTCGTCGCGCTGGTCGCAGGACTGACCGTCCCGGCGGCCGCCGCGCCCACGGCCGCCGCCGCGCACCCCGGCCAGAACCTGAAGCCGAGGACGCACGTCACACTCATCACCGGCGACCGCGTCGCGCTCGACGCGAAGGGCAAGCCGGTCGGGCTCCAGCGCGCCGAGGGGCGTGCGCACATACCCGTACAGATACGCAAGATCGCCGGTCACACGTACGTGGTGCCGGCCGACGCGCAGCGGCTCGTCTCCGACGGCAAGCTCGACCGGCGGCTCTTCGACGTCACCGAGCTGTCCAAGGCCTCGTACACCAAGGCGCAGCGCACCGGCCTCAAGGTCATCGTCGGCTATCAGGGCGCGGCCAAGACGGCCAGGGCCGAGGTGCGCGACGCCGGGGACACCACGGTGCGGCGCAGCCTCAAGACGCTCAACGCCGACGCGCTCAGCACGCCCAAGGACGACGCGGGCAAGCTGTGGGACGCGGTGACGAACGGCAAGGGCGCCACCGCCGCCGGAGTCAGCCGCATCTGGCTCGACGGCCTGCGCCGGGCGAGCCTGGACAAGTCCGTGCCGCAGATCGGCGCGCCCAAGGCGTGGGCCGCCGGGTACGACGGCAAGGGCGTCAAGATCGCCGTCCTGGACACGGGCGTAACCGCCACGCACCCCGACCTGAAGGGTCAGGTCGTCGAGGAGAAGAACTTCTCGACGGCCGCCGACGCCACCGACCACTACGGTCACGGCACGCACGTCGCGTCCATCGCGGCCGGTACGGGCGCCCAGTCGGGCGGCAAGTACAAGGGTGTCGCGCCGGGCGCCAAGCTGCTGAGCGGCAAGGTCCTCGACGACGACGGTTTCGGTGAGGACTCCGGCATCCTCGCCGGTATGGAGTGGGCGGCCGCGCAGGGCGCCGACGTCATCAACCTCAGCCTCGGCGGCGGCGACACCCCGGAGATCGACCCGCTGGAAGCCCAGGTCAACAAGTTGTCGGCGGAGAAGGGCGTCCTCTTCGCCATCGCCGCGGGCAACGAGGGGCCGCAGTCCGTCGGTTCGCCCGGCAGCGCCGACGCGGCGCTCACCGTCGGCGCCGTCGACGACCAGGACAAGCTCGCCGACTTCTCGTCCACCGGGCCGCGCGTCGGCGACGGCGCGATCAAGCCGGACGTGACCGCGCCGGGCGTCGACATCACGGCTGCCGCGGCCCCGGGCAGCGTCATCGCCAAGGAGGTCGGCGAGAACCCCGCCGGGTACCTCACGATCTCGGGTACGTCGATGGCGACACCGCACGTCGCGGGCGCCGCGGCGATCCTCAAGCAGGAGCACCCGGACTGGACGTACCAGGAGCTGAAGGGCGCGCTCGTCGGCTCGACGAAGGGCGGCGCGTACACGCCGTTCGAGCAGGGCAGCGGCCGCATCCAGGTCGACAAGGCCATCACGCAGTCCGTCTTCGCGCAGAACGTGTCGGTGAGCTTCGGCGTCGCGCAGTGGCCGCACACCGATGACAAGGCGATCACCAAGAAGGTGACGTACCGCAACACCGGCACCGAGGCCGTCTCCCTCGACCTCAAGGTGTCCGCCACCGACCCCAAGGGGCAGGCCGCCCCGGCGGGCTTCTTCAAGCTGGGCGCCACGAAGGTGACCGTCCCCGCGGGCGGCACCGCCGACGTCTCCCTGACGGCCGACACCAAGCTCGGCGGCACCGTCGACGGCGCGTACTCCGCGTACATCGTGGCGAGCGGCGGCGGGCAGTCCGTGCGCACGGCGGCCGCGGTGGAGCGCGAGAGGGAGTCCTACGACGTCACGCTCCAGCACATCGGGCGTGACGGGCAGCCCCAGTCGACGTACCTGACCGACCTGTTCGGGTACACGGGCGCGGCCGAGAACGAGGTGTTCTCCGCGCCGCAGACCGCCTCCGGCACGGTGAAGCTGCGGGTGCCCAAGGGCACCTACGTCGTGGACGGGCTGCTGGCCAAGGACCTGGAGGAGTTCAAGGGCGGCGTCGACTGGATCGTGCAGCCCAAGCTCGACGTCACCAAGAACCTGACGCTGACGCTGGACGCCCGGAAGACGAAGGCCGCCGACATCACGGTGCCGGACGCCGCAGCGAAGCCGCGCAGCGCGATGGTCGACTACGCCTACGACCCGGCCCTGGTCGGCCTCGGCGTCATGTCCGACTCGTTCGCGAACATCCGCATGGCGCCGCTCGGCGGTGCCGTGAGCAGCGGTCTGACGCAGAACTGGTTCGGGCAGTGGACCAAGGGCGATGCCGCCGAGTACGACGTGGTGACCAGCGCCCAGGTCAAGCAGGTCCAGGGCGCCAAGGTGAAGCACTTCAAGGCGTCCGAACTGGCCACGGTCACCAACAAGCTGGGCGCCCCGGCCGCCGGCAAGACCGGCGCGATCGGCGTCAGCGGGCTGCTGCCGGAGGACGGCCTGTTCGGGCTGCCCGTCGAGCAGAAGCTGCCCGGCACCCGCACGCTGCACCTGTCGACCGGCGACCGGGTCCAGTGGGGTCTGGACTTCACGCAGTACTCGGGCAAGGACGCGGAAGGCTTCCCGGTCTCCGACGCCTACTACACGCTCGGCAACCCGCAGACGTTCACGGCGGGCAAGAGCTACGCGAAGACGTTCAACACGGCCGTGTTCGGGCCGCGCGTCGGCGGCGAGTACGGCCTGTTCCGCGAGGGCAACGACCTGTACGGGTACCTGCCGCTGTTCGCCGACGGCCAGACGCACGCGGGCTCGTCGGACTTCACCTCGGCGGCCACGACGCTCTACCGCAACGGCACCAAGATCGGCTCGGGTGCCGACGCGCTGTTCGGGGACCAGAGCTACCAGGTCCCGGCCGCCGACGCCGCGTACAAGCTGACGACGTCGGTCAAGCGTGACGCGAAGGTGGCGGGCGCCTCCAGCCGGATCGACGCGACCTGGACGTTCCGCTCCAAGAAGCCGGCCGATCTCGTGCAGCTCCCGGCGTCCGGCGCCCGGTTCGCCGCGGCCGTCGACCTCGACAGCAAGGTCCCCGCGCACTGGCTGCAGACCTTCCCGGTCACGGTCCAGGGCGCGGCCGCGGGCAGCAACCTCAAGTCCCTTGCCGTGTACGTCTCCTACGACAGCGGCAAGAACTGGCGGAAGGTCGACGTGAAGAAGGGCAAGATCACCGTCAAGAACCCGTCCGCGGGCAAGTCGATCTCGTTCCGGGCCAACATCACCGACAAGAAGAACAACACGTCGTCGATCTCGATCTACGACGCGTACTACGGCAAGGGGCCCAAGCCGGCGCCTCACGCTACGCGCTGACGTAGCGGGCGGCCCGTCCTGGCTGAGGTTGGCCCGGGCGGGCCGTTCCGTCTTTTGAGCGTCTGTGGCGCTTCTCGAGCTCCGTCCGGGGCACCTCAAGCCCCGCCTTGCGGACGAGAGGCAGCGGGGTCCGGGGCGGAGCCCCGTGGCCTTCGCGCCGACCCGGCCGAGGTGTCATGGGCGGGTGCGCCACCGTCGTGGCTGGTCGCGCAGTTCCCCGCGCCCCTCAGCGGGGCGCTTCGCTCCCCGCCCGGATGGCGTCCGCCCCCCAACTGGCCAGCAACCGCAACGCCTCCGCCGACGGCGACCCCGGCTCCGCGTGGTACACCGACAGAAACTGCCCATCGTCATCCGGCAAGTGCAACGTCTCGTACGCGAGCGTCAGCTCACCGACCAGCGGATGCCGCATCCGCTTCACGCCGTGGCCCTTCTCCTTCACGTCGTGCGTGGCCCACAGCTTCCTGAACTCCTCGCTCTTGACGGAGAGTTCCCCCACGAGCGCCGACAGCTCGGGGTCGTCCGGGTGCTGCCCCGCGTACAGCCGCAGGTAGCTGACCATGTCGGACGCCTTCTGCTCCCAGTCCCGGAACAGCTCCCGGTAGTCCGGGTTCAGGAACGTCAGCCGCGCCCAGTTGCGCTCGCCGGCCGGCATCGCGCCCCAGTCCCCGAAGAGGGCCGCCGCCATCCGGTTCCAGGCGAGGATGTCCGAGCGCGGCCCGCCGATGTAGGCGGGCACGCCCTCCATCGAGTCGACGAGCTGCTGGAGCGCCACCCGCGCCTGCTGCCGCCGGGGCGCCCGGTGCCGCTTGCGCTGCTGCTTCGGCTTGGCGAGGTGGGTCAGATGCGCGTGCTCCGTCTCGCTGAGGCGCAGGGCGCGCGCGATCGCGTCGAGCACCTCCGCCGACACATTGCGCCCGTTGCCCTGCTCCAGGCGTGTGTAGTACGCCACGGAGACCCCGGCCAGCTGCGCCAGCTCCTCGCGCCGCAGCCCCGGCACCCGCCGGTGGCGCCCCATCGAGGCGATCCCCACGTCCTCGGGCTGGAGACGGGCCCGCCGGGTGCGCAGGAACTCACTCAGCTCGGCCCGCTGGTCGAGACCGTCGGACGGGGCGGGGCCGTCGGACGGGGCGCGGCCGTCGGGGTTGTCCGGGTTGTCGTCCATGCTTGCCAGTATTCCCGTTCCTACGCCCCGCAGCCTGACCCCGTCAGTGGTAGGACCGCTGGACGTACGCAAAGCGGTGACCTGGGCGAATACCTTCGTAGCAGGCACGCTGGATTGCATGACCACGACTGTTGCCGCATACGCCGCGCCCAGCGCCAAGGCTCCGCTGGAGCGCACCACCATCGAGCGCCGCACGGTCGGCGAGCACGACGTACTGATCGATATCAAGTTCGCCGGAATCTGCCACTCCGACATTCACCAGGCCCGTGAGGGCTGGGGCGAGGCCATCTTCCCGATGGTGCCCGGCCACGAGATCGCCGGTGTCGTCTCCGAGGTCGGCTCCGGTGTGACGAAGTTCAAGGTCGGCGACCGCGTGGGCGTCGGCTGCATGGTCGACTCCTGCGGCGAGTGCGAGCCCTGCCGCAGCGGCCAGGAGCAGCACTGCGTCCGCGGGAACGTCGGCACGTACAACTCCGTCGGCAAGGACGGCGAGCCCACCTACGGCGGCTACTCGCAGAAGGTCGTCATCGACGAGGCGTTCACTCTCCACATCCCCGAGGGCATCTCCCTCGACGTGGCGGCCCCGCTGCTCTGCGCCGGCATCACCACGTACTCCCCGCTCAAGCACTGGGGTGCGGGCCCCGGCAAGAAGGTCGCCGTGGTCGGTCTCGGCGGCCTCGGCCACATGGGTGTCAAGATCGCGCACGCCCTCGGCGCGGAGGTCACCGTCCTGTCGCAGTCGCTGCGCAAGAAGGACGACGGCCTGAAGCTGGGCGCGGACCACTACTACGCCACCAGCGACGACCAGACCTTCAAGGACCTGGCGGGCACCTTCGACGTCATCCTCTCCACGGTGTCGGCGCAGGTGGACTTCGGCGCGTACCTGAGCCTGCTCAAGACGGGCGGCGCCCTGGTGAACGTCGGCGCCCCCGAGGAGCCGATCTCCCTGAACCTGTTCTCCCTCATCGGCGGCAACAAGACCCTCGCCGGTTCGATGATCGGCGGCATCGCCGAGACCCAGGAGATGCTCGACTTCTGCGCCGAGCACGGCATGGGCGCCGAGATCGAGCTGATCGAGGCCAGCCAGGTCAACGAGGCGTACGAGCGCGTCCTGAACTCGGACGTGCGGTACCGCTTCGTGATCGACGCGGCGACGATCTGACCCTCTGGGTCTTACCCGGTAGGTATCTGACCCTCCCGGTATTACCCGGCTGGTAATCGACGCCCTCCTCGGGCTCCGGCAAGGTGACTTGTGCAGTCACACCCGCCGGACCCGAGGAGGGCTTCGTCATGACCGCCTACGCGATAGCCGTACTGCGCCCGAACGCCGCCCCGCCGCACCCCGACGTCCTGGAGTACATCGAACGCGTACAGGGCACCTTCGCGCCGTACGGCGGCCGCTTCCTCTCCCACGGAAAGAGAAGCGAGTACGTGGAAGGGGAGTGGCTCGGCGATCTGGTCATGGTCGAGTTCCCCGGCCTGGCCCACGCCCACGAGTGGTACGCGTCCCCCGCCTACCAGGAGATCCTGCCGCTGCGCACCGAGCACATCCCCGGGGAGATGATCTTCCTGGAGGGCGTGCCGGGCGACTACGACGCGGGGCGGACGGCGGCGGCGATGCGCTCCGCCGCCTCGTAGGACCGGTCCTCGTAGGACCCGTCCTCGTAGGACCCGTCAGGGAATTCGCCGCGGCCGTACCCCTTCCAGCGTCGGCACGACCGGCCGCATCAGCCCGTCCTTCCCGAACGTCACCCGGTCGATGGTGGTCTCGCGATGCGTGCCGTCACCGTCGGGGAGGGCGAACCGGTGGTAGCAGATGTACCAGTCGTCGGTGCCGGGCACCCGCAGGACCGAGTTGTGCCCGGTGCCGACGATCCCCCGGGACGGATCCTTGCTGAGGATGATCCCGCGGTAGGTGAACGGCCCGTACGGCGTGGTGGACGTGGCGTAGCCGACCCGGTAGTTCTCGCTGCGGGTGTCGTCGATCGAGTACGTCAGGTGGTAGAGGCCCTTGCGCCGGACCATGAAGAGCCCCTCGCGGAAATCGTCGAGTCCCGTGATCCGACGGGCGGCCGAGGGCTCGTAGGACACCATGTCGTCGTTGAGCGGGGCCACCCATGCCGAGCCGTTGCCCCAGTAGAGGTACGCCTGTCCGTCGTCGTCGGTGAAGACGGCCGGGTCGATGGCCTGCCCCTGGCCGTCCGGGTTGGCCGCGATCAGGACCTTGCCGCTGTCGGTGAACGGGCCGGTGGGGGAGGTGGCGGTCGCGACGCCGATCTTCGCCTCGGCGCAGTAGTAGAAGAAGTACCGGCCGTCGCGCTCGGCGATGGTGGGCGCCCAGGCGCGGGACTCCGCCCAGCTCACGTCCTTGCCGAGGTCGAGGATGACACCGCGGTCGGTCCAGTCGACCAGATTCTTCGACGACCAGACGCTGAAGCGGGTGCCGCTCCAGCCGTCGAACCCGTCCGTGGTGCTGTAGAGGTAGTAGGTGCCGCCGAAGGCAACGATGTTGGGGTCGGCGTGGAATCCGGGCAGCACGGGCGTACGCAGCTCGGCGGCCGACACCTTCCATCGCCTCTTCGCGCCGTCCGCCGAGGTGACCGTGTACGTCACCGCAATGCGCAGGTCGGTCCGCCGTCCGCTCGCCGGGCTGATCCGTGCGCCGGGCGCGAGCGTGAACTCCGGTCGCAGGCGCCGGAGATCGGTGCCGGGCTCGACCGGCAGGACGACCGTCCCGCCGACCCCCTCCACGACGGCCGGAACGGCGAGCCCCCGCACCTCCACGTCCCGGATGCGCGTCGCGTTGGCGGGCAGCGCGGCGATCTCGTCGGCCGACAGTGCCCTGTTGTACAGGCGGACGTCCCGCAGCCGGCCCTTCAGCGTGCGGTCCGAGGTGTACTGGGATCGGCCCAGGTAGTTGGCGGTGGTGCGGCCGCCGCCGATGTCCGAGGGCAGCAGGGTGACGGCGGTGTTGCGCGCGACGACGGCACCGTCGAGGTGGAGGAGGGCGGTGGCGCCGTCGACGGTGTACGTGACGTTGACCCAACGCCCGCGCGGAAGCCCGCTGTTGGCGTTGACGCCCTGCTCCTTGCTCCAGTTTCCGTCCGACAGTGCGGCACGGAAGCCGTCGTCGGCGCTGCCGCCGGTCGCGAAGAGGTACCCGTCGCCGTGGCCCGTGGACGAGTCGGTGTTGCCGAACCCGTACAGGAAGTACGGCGTCTGCTGGTCCGCCTCCACCCACACATCGGCGGCCACGGTCACGGCGTCCACCCCGGCCAGCATGTTCTCGGGCAGCGCGATGTGCCCGCCGGCCCCGCAGAGCACGAGTGCGCCGTCGGCCCAGCGCGCGTCACCGGTGGCGGTGCCGTGGTAGCCGTGCCCGGAGACGTCCTCGGCGTTCGCTGTCAGGGGCCAGTGCGCGACGAGCCCGTTCGCGTCGGCGAGCACGGGCGCGAGGCCCCACTTCGCCTCGATCCGCGCGTACTCGTCACGGGTGACGGGGAGGACGGTGCCGTGCCGGGGCGCTGACGGCAGCCGGTACTCGGCGGCTTCGGTCCAGACGCCGCCAACCAAGTCACGGCTCTCAAAGGGGATGTAGCCGCCCCCGGTGTAGTCGTCGACGAACAGAAACCACTTCTCTTCACTGTTGGACTTGAAGACGAGCGGCCCCTCGCCCTGCGCCATGGCGCCGCTGCCGATGCACTCGGAGACCATCTCCCAGTCCGTGTCCAGCAGGTCGGTCGCCCGCTCCTGGAGGATGAACTTCCCGCACGCCGACTGGGACGCCGACCGCTCGTCCTTGGTGAACCGGTAGTACGTCCCGTCGTGCGCGATGACGGTGGAGTCGATGACGGAGTACCCGGGGTCGTTCCACACTTGGGCCTCGCTGAACGTCACGAAGTCCGTGGTCGTCGCGTACAGCATGCGGTTGTACGTGTTCCCGGTGTGCTCCGGGTCGTTCGCGGCGTACACCTTGGACGCCCAGAAGACGACGTACGCCTTCAGCTCCGTACTCCAACAGGCCTCCGGCGCCCAGGTGTTGCCGGCGGTCTCCGGTGACACCTGGACCGATCGCGGCTCGGACCACCGCACCAGGTCGTCCGACTCCCACACGATGATCGACCGGCTGCCGTGCCGCTGGACGTAGTCCCAGCCGGCCCCGCCGTTGATCTTCAGGTCGGTGGCGATGAGGAAGAACCTGTCCCCCTCGGGCGACCGGATCACAAAAGGATCGCGTACGCCCTTGTCGCCGAGGGAGGAGGTGAGGACGGGCCGCCCGCCGTTCAACTCCCGCCAGTGCAGGGGGTCGTTGCCCTTGCTGAGCGCCAGATGGATCTGCTCACCGTCGGCGGTGCCCTCGCCGGTGAAGTAGACGAAGAGGTATCCGTCGTAGGCGGCGTTCTCGGCCTTCATCGTGGTGGCGTGCGCCGGGGAGGCCAGGGCGGAGGCTCCCAGCGTGAACGCTCCGGCGACAAGAAGGTGCCGCCGGGACAGGGCGGCGGCAGACGGACGGGATATTCCGTTACGGGGCATGGGTGGAGTGAAGAAGTCCGGGACGACCCGGGTCAAGAACTTGAACACAGATCGGTCCGAAAACTCGAAGGGTGGTCGGCATGTCGAACGTCATTGGTGGGCGAATCGGCAGGTACGGGACCTGACTCGGCTGTCTCGATGGCGCGGCGGTAGTAGGGACGGGTGGGGGGGAGGTGGCTTACGTCCACGGTGCGGGCCTCCGCGGCTTCGCGGGCGTACGGGCTGCGAGGTCGGCGTCGTTGTGCCGGTTCGGGAGGCGGCGTCTCCGCGGCGCGCGGGGCTGCGTGGCGTCCGCGAGGCTTGCGGCGCGTGCCGGTGCCCGGCAGAAGCAGCGCGAGGACGGCCGCGGCAGCCGACGCGAGGAGGCCCGTCATGGCGATCCCTCCGCGGCCAGCTCGCACCACACCGTCTTGCCGCGTACTCCCTGCTCCACGCCCCATCTCAGCGCGAGCGCCCCGACAAGCGTCAGCCCACGGCCGCACTCGTCGGTCAACGAGGCGTGCAGAAGTACGGGCAGGGCGCGCGGATCGGGGTCGGTGACCTCGACGCGGGTGGTGCCGTCGGCGGTGGCATGCACGCGTACGGATACGGGCGTCCCGTCACCTAGGTGGTCGAGGACGTTGGTCAGCAACTCCGTCGCGCAGAGGCGTACTTCGTATCTGTGGGCGTGGAGGTGTCGGCGGACTTCGGGTACGGATGCGGGGGTTGCGAGCAGATCGAGAGCGAGGGCGGTGGGGTGGGCAGGCATGAACGGGTCACCTTCTTGAGCGCTCTGTGACGAATCGCTCACACTGTGACGTCACGCTCCGTACCGTGAACAGGGTTTCAAGTACGCAGCACGAACTGCGGAAGCCCCCCACATGGCGGTGAGCGATGGCACGACGCAAGGACATCGACGGCTCGATGAGCGTCCCGACCTTCTACGGCAAGGAGCTGAGGTGGAAGAGGGAGGCGGCAGGGCTCTCCCTGGAGGAGCTGGTCGAGGGCAGCTTCTACGGAAAGTCGCACCTCAGCGACATCGAGCGCGGGGAGCGACGCATGCCGCTGGAACTGGCCCAGCATGTGGATCAAGTCCTGGATACGGATGGGTTCTTCGCGCGGTGTTGTGAGGATGTGGGCAAGGCGCGAAGGGGGCCGCATGCGGCGTACTTCCAGCAGGCATTGGACGCGGAGCAGCACGCGGAGGTCATCGAGCTGTGGTCTGCAAGCACCCTCCCGGGGTTGCTTCAGTTGGCGCCGTATGCGCGGGCCTTGGTGCTCGCAGCCCACCCCATGGCAGACGACGCCTGGATCGAGGAGAAGGTCTCGGCCCGCCTGGCCCGGGCCCGTCTCCTCGATGCCGACCACGGCGCCCCCGAGTACTGGGCGGTCCTGCACGAATCGCTGCTTGCTGACCCGGTTGTCCCGCCGACTGAAATGGCCGCACAGCTCGATCACATCGCGGAGTTGGCCCGCCGCCGCCGGATCGTTCCGCAAATTGTCTTGCGGAAGAGTGGGCCGTACCCCCTCATGGCCGCGTCCATCATGCTCATGGCCTTCGTCGACGCGCCGCCGCTCGTCTACACGGAGGCTTCGTACAGCGGCAACACCACGGACGATCCGGCCCTCGTGAAGCAGTATCGAAAGGCATACGATCGGCTCAGGGCCGTCGCGCAGGCACCGGACGTGTCCTTGGTCATGATCGAGGCAGCGGCAGAGGAATACCGAAATGGCAAGCAGCCGAATCGACTTGAGTGACGCGCTCTGGTTTAAGAGCAGCTACAGCAACGGCGACGGCGGCGAATGCGTAGAGGTCGCCCGCAACTTCCCCGGCGCCGCCGGTTGGCGCAAGTCCAGCCACAGCAACGGCGACGGCGGCGACTGCGTAGAGGTCGCCGACGGCACCCCCGGCATCGTCCCGGTCCGGGACAGCAAGAACCCCACCGGCCCCGTCATCGTGATCGCCGGGACAGCCTGGTCCGCGTTCATCGCAGAGGTGAGCGCGCGCTGAGCGGCACGTATCGAGCATCCCGGGGCCATCAGCCAGCCGACGAGACCAAATGCGCCGTCAGCCGCTCGTGCCCCGGATACACCCGCTCCGCCGGAAGAAGCTGGGCCGCAGAGTCACCGTCCCCCGCCGCGACCAGCCCCCGCACCTCACGCGCAAGCGGCGTGACATCCGTGACGGAGACCAGCCACTCCTCCGCGTACAGCCGCACGGCCTCCCCGGACAGCCCGAGTTGGAGTGACCGGTGGGGGAGGGGCTGCAGCCGCAGATCGCGTTCGGGGTCCCACTGCACACGAGCCGGCGCCTGTCTCAACTCCCGCTTCCAGGCGGCCTGATCGGCATGCACCCCGCGCGTGTAACTCGACAGGCACGCATGGCGCACCGCCCATTCGAAGCCGCCGCGGTCGATCTCCAGGGCAAGCACGACCTCCTGCCCCTCCTTCGTACCCCAGCCGCAGCGGTACATCATCCACAGGAAGGAGGGCTTGATCCACGTCATCCGGCCGCGCTTCCAGACGGCGGGGAAGCGCCCGTCCCGCGCGGCCGGCAGCCCGATCTCGGGCCGGTACGCCTGGTAGACGGTGACGGTGGAGTCCGTGAACCGGGCGCGGATCTCGTGGCGGGGCGTTGCTGTCATGGCTGACAGGGTGCGTGCCAAGGAGGAGGGGCCGCCACCGATTAACCCGCGTACACAGGCCGCCGAGGTCCGCGCCCACCGCCTCACCGACATCCGTAAGCGCCAGCACGTCACGCAGGTCCATCTCGCCAAGCTCATCGGCGTCACGCGGGGGCGTATTTCGCAGATCGAGAACGGCGGATTGGAACGCGCCGAGGTCGAGACCCTCGCCGCCTATGTGACCGCCCTAGGTGGGCGCCTCAAGCTCGTTGCCGGCTTCGGAGACGAATCCCTCGTCCTCGGCTGACCCCGGAAGAAGATCGACCCCCGGTGTGAAATCCGGGGGTCGTCGTGTGTCCGGAGGAGCCCCGGGCCGCCGCAGGCTCAGTGCCGCAACGTAGCCGGGCTCCCCCCGTTCGCCTCGTACCCCGCAACCGCCAGCGCCCGGTACACCGCATAAGACGCCGCCGGATCCTCCTCCGACGTCCACGGGATCGCCCCGACATGCCCGTCCACGCGGACCAGCTGCTGCATCGCCTCGGACCACCGCTCGCCGCGGACCAGGAAGAAGACCAGCAAATGACGTACGTGGGCGAGCATCGGGTCGTCGGGGCGGGCGGCGGAGACCGCGAAGAGGGCGCCGTGCAAGGCCTTGGAGACGACCTCGCTCTCGTAGAAGCCGCGCACGAGATTCAGGTCGGGCATGTGCTCGTACAGCGCGAAGAGGGGGAGCGCGGCGAGCAGGGAACCGCGCGGGGCGCGTGCGGCGGCCGCCTCGGCGAAGGCGAAGGCCTCGTCGCGCGAGCCGTGCCACTTCTCCGTCCAGTAGCGCAGACCCGCGAGGTGCGCGCCCATATGACCGGGGGCCGTGTCGAGGATCTTCAGCCACAGCTGCTCGAACTCGGACTGGGAGTAACCGAGGCCGCGCGCGACCGCGAGGTGCGTGATGTGGGGGACCGGGTCGCCGGGGGCGAGGAGAGCCGCCTGTTCGCACGCGGCCCGCGCCTCCTCCAGGATGATCCGCTGCTCGTCCGGCGTCCCCCCGCTGCGCCAGGCCTGCTGCACCAGGAACTCGGCGAAGACCTGCGCCCCGCCCGCGTCCTTGGGCTGCTGCGACCGCCACGCGTGCAGCCACCCGGCGCCGAGGCGCGGCGTCTGCGCCAGCTCGATGGCGGCGGCCCCGGCGATCGCCTGGACGCGCTCCCACCGGGTCTCGGTCTCTTTGCCGGTCCCGGCCAGCAACTGCGAAGCGGCCGTGAAATCCTGATTGCGCTGGACGACGGCCATCACGTTCAAGAGGTCCTGGTCGGGGCCCGGAAGGCGGACATCCAGCTCCTCCTGACGGACGAAGCCGTAGTTCGCCGGGTCCGCGGCGTCCGGCGACCCCGGGGCGACCTGACGGATCCCGCCCCCGCCGCCGCGCCGACGCAGCATCACCACCCAGGCGATCATCAGCACGGCCATCAGGACCCAGAGAATTCCCATGCCTTCAAAGTTAACCGAGGCGGCCGGGACGCCGCGGCGGCACTACTCTCGGGGCACATGAGCGACACCCACAGCCACAACGGCGCCCCCCGCGGGTTCGAGACGACCGCCATCCACGCCGGGAACACGGCCGACCCCGTCACCGGCGCCGTCGTCCCGCCGATCTACCAGGTCTCCACGTACAAGCAGGACGGCGTCGGCGGCCTGCGCGGCGGCTACGAGTACAGCCGCAGCGCCAACCCGACCCGCACCGCCCTGGAGGAGAACCTGGCCGCGCTCGAAGGCGGCCGACGCGGCCTCGCCTTCGCCTCGGGCCTCGCCGCCGAGGACTGCCTGCTGCGCGCGCTGCTGAGCCCCGGCGACCACGTGGTCATCCCGAACGACGCGTACGGCGGTACGTTCCGCCTCTTCGACAAGGTCGTCTCGCGCTGGGGCGTGGAGTGGTCCGTCGCGGATACGAGTGATGTCGAGTCCGTGCGCGCCGCGATCACCCCGAAGACGAAGGCCGTCTGGGTCGAGACGCCCTCGAACCCGCTGCTCGGCATCACCGACATCGCCGCCGTCGCCCAGGTCGCCCGCGAGGCCGGCGCCCGCCTCGTCGTCGACAACACCTTCGCCAGCCCCTACCTCCAGCAGCCCCTCGCGCTCGGCGCGGACATCGTCGTGCACTCGATGACGAAGTACATGGGCGGCCACTCGGACGTGGTCGGCGGCGCCCTCGTCGTCAACGACCAGGCCCTCGGCGACGAACTGGCGTACCACCAGAACGCGATGGGCGCGGTGTGCGGCCCGTTCGACGCCTGGCTCGTCCTGCGCGGCATCAAGACGCTGCCCGTACGCATGGACCGGCACAGCGAGAACGCCACCCGCGTCGCCGAGATACTCGGCCGCCACCCGCGCGTCACCAAGGTCCTCTACCCGGGCCTGCCCGAGCACCCGGGCCACGAGATCGCCGCCAAGCAGATGAAGGCGTTCGGCGGCATGGTGTCGTTCCAGGTCGAGGGTGGCGAGGAGGCGGCGGTCGAGGTCTGCAACCGCGCCAAGCTGTTCACGCTCGGCGAGTCCCTGGGCGGCGTCGAGTCCCTCATCGAGCACCCGGGCCGCATGACACACGCCTCCGTCGCGGGCTCGCTCCTCGAAGTCCCCGCCGACCTCGTCCGTATCTCCGTGGGCATCGAGTCGATCGACGATCTGCTGGCCGACCTCCAGCAGGCGCTCGACAACAAGTAACTCCCCGCTTAAGTAAGGGAGTTCACCAGCCGGTCAGTGGGGGAGTCGTCGTGTCGGGCGGCTCCACCCACGGCCGCGCCATCGTCGCCCACACCGTGAACGCCACCACCGCCGCGCACAGGACGAGCCACACCACACGCGACGCGATCCGCCGGCGCCGCAGCGCACGGCCGCCCCTGCGCATCGCGTCCGCGCACAGCTCGGCAGGCACCGCCGGCGGCGGCGCGGCATCGAGCACCGCACGGACCGTCGCCTCCTGCCGCTGCTGAAGGCTCATGCCGGTGCCGCCGCGGGCGCCGGGCCGCGCGGCGGATGCAGGACGAGGGCCATCGCGCGCGCGTGCAACGTCCGTACGCGCTCCAGGGGCAGCCCGAGCAGCGCCGCCACCTGCTCCTCGCCGACACCTTCGAACAGCCGCAGCACCAGGACCAGCCGCTCCTGCGGCGTCAGATGCCCCAGCACTCCGCCGCCCCCGCGGTGCCGGTGCCACACCCCGCGCGCGAAGCGGACGCCTAGTTCCTTACGGGCGCAGTCGTAGGGATCCTCACCCCGAAGACGGTCCCAGGAGGCATACGTACGGGCGAGAGCGGCCGTGAGGAGCTTTCGCGCGCGCGGGTTGTCGTCGTGCGGCTCCGCCGTGAGCAAGGTCGCGGCATGCAGCAGCCGCCCTGCCGCGCCCGCGACGAACGCCTCGAACTCCCGGGCCCGGCGGGCGTTCCTGGACGCCTGCCGTTCGCGCACGCTTCATATGAGGCCTGCCGCGGCCCCCTGGTCAAGAGGCGGGAGCCGTGGCGGTGCGCGGCAGGCCCCGGGAGCCTCAGGAGTCGGAGGCGGGGGCCGGCTGGCCCGACTGGCGTGCGGACAGGGCACTGTTGAAGCGCGTGAGGAGCGCACAGAACTGCTCGCGCTCCTGCGGCTCCCACTCCTCCGTCAACTGCGCCATCAGTTCCCGCCGGGATGAGCGCACCTCGTCGAGGCGGGACAGACCGCGAGGCGACAGCTGGAGCACGACTGCACGGCCGTCCTCGGGGTGCGAGGTGCGCTTGACGAGACCCGTGTCGACGAGCGGGGCGACCTGCCGGGTCACCGTCGAGGAGTCGATCCCCATGCTCGACGCGAGCGCCTTGACGCCCATCGGGCCTTCCTTGTCGAGGCGGTTGAGCAGCAGATACGCGGCACGGTCCATCGAATTGCGCACCTGTCCGACCCCGCCGAGCCGGGTCTGTTCGGCGCGACGGGCGAAGACCGCCACCTCGTGCTGGAGCGTTTCGAGGAGTCCGGGGTCGCCTGCGGTCGTCATGTCCATCGTTTCCTGTGGTGTGGGCATGGCCGGGGGCTCACTTCATGCGTGGATGGTGGATTGCACTGGATTGGGGCACAGGGTACGCGGCGAAAGCGCTGGCCGTACCTGCGCTGCGCAATCCGGTCTCGGAGCGTGAACATCCCGAGAGACGTACGCCGTGAGCTGCGAGACTTCGGTCATGAGCTACAACGCGTCTGACTCCTTGCCGCGCCCTCTGCCCGCCGTGACCCTCGACGACGTACGCGGCGCCCAGAAGATGCTGTCCGGTGTGGCGCGGATGACGTCCATGGCCCACAGTCACCACCTGTCCCAGCTGGTCGGCACGCCGGTCCACCTCAAGTGCGAGAACCTCCAGCGGACCGGATCCTTCAAGCTGCGGGGCGCCTACGTGCGCATCGCGGGGCTGCTGCCGGAGGAGCGGGCCGCCGGAGTGGTCGCCGCGAGCGCGGGCAACCACGCGCAGGGCGTGGCCCTCGCCTCCTCACTCCTGGGCGTGCGCTCCACGGTGTTCATGCCCGTCGGCGCGCCCCTGCCGAAGGTCGCCGCGACCCGGGACTACGGCGCCGAGGTGCGGCTGCACGGCCAGGTGGTCGACGAGACGCTCGCCGCCGCGCAGGAGTACGCGCGCGAGACCGGCGCCGTCTTCATCCACCCCTTCGACCACCCGGACATCGTCGCCGGTCAGGGCACGCTCGGCCTGGAGATCCTGGAGCAGTGCCCGGAGGTGCGCACCATCGTCGTGGGCGTCGGCGGCGGCGGACTCGCGGCCGGGATCGCCGTCGCGGTGAAGGCCGTACGCCCCGACGTGCGGGTGATCGGCGTCCAGGCGGAGGGCGCGGCCGCGTACCCGCCCTCGCTGAAGGCCGGCCGGCCCGTCTCCTTCCCGCAGCCGGCGACCATGGCCGACGGCATCAAGGTGGGCCGGCCCGGCGACGTCCCCTTCGCACTCGTGCGGAACCTGGTCGACGACGTGCGTACGGTCTCGGAGGACGCCCTGGCCGGCGCGCTGCTGCTCTGCCTGGAGCGCGCCAAGATGGTCGTCGAACCGGCGGGGGCGAGCCCGGTGGCGGCGCTGCTGAGCGAGCCGGAGAGCTTCGAGGGCCCGGTCGTCGCGCTGCTCTCCGGGGGCAACGTGGACCCGCTCCTGATGCAGCGCGTCCTCACCCACGGCATGGCCGCCGCGGGCCGCTATCTCTCGCTGCGCCTGCGGCTGACCGACCGTCCCGGCGCCCTGGCCTCGATCCTCGGGGTGTTGTCAGTGGCGGACGCTAACGTGCTCGACGTGAGCCACGTGCGGACCGATCCGCGACTGGGGCTCACGGAGGCGGAGGTGGAGCTGCACCTGGAGACCAAGGGTCCCGCGCACTGCACCGAGGTCAGGACCGCGCTGCGCGAGGCCGGCTACACGGTCATCGACTGACGCGCGGACACCGCTCAAGGCTGACGCGGACCCGTTCACGGCTGACGCGGACCCGCTACGGCCGGACTGCGGAAAACCGGTTGAGGAAACGCGATACATCGCGATACCGTGTGGGCCGCCTCACAGCTCGCCGGGCGCCATCTTCCGGGTCGCCGGGCATCACCCTCCCAAAAAATCTAGACTTTCTCCACATAAAGCACTCCACGCGCAGCCGCACAGCTAGGCACCACCTCGGTAGACCGGTCACTCATCACCCATGGGGGAACCAATGCCAGGCGCCATCTACGCCGAAGGTCTGGTCAAGACCTTCGGCGACGTAAGGGCTCTGGACGGCGTCGATCTCGACGTACCAGAAGGCACCGTCCTGGGCCTGCTCGGACCGAACGGAGCGGGCAAGACCACGGCGGTCCGCTGCCTGACGACGCTGCTCACGCCGGACAGCGGCAAAGCTGTCGTCGCGGGTATCGACGTACTGAAACATCCGAACGAGGTACGGCGCTCGATCGGCCTGTCCGGCCAGTTCGCCGCGGTCGACGAATATCTGACAGGCCGCGAGAACCTGCAGATGGTCGGCCAGCTCTACCAGATGAAGGCCAAGGAGGCGAAGGCCCGGGCGGTCGAACTGCTCGACCGGTTCAACCTCGCGGACGCCGCCGACCGCCCCTCCAAGACCTACTCCGGCGGCATGCGCCGCCGCCTCGACCTCGCGGCAGCGCTCGTCGTCTCGCCGCCCGTCATGTTCATGGACGAGCCGACCACCGGCCTCGACCCGCGCAACCGGCAGCAACTGTGGGAAGTGATCCAGGAGTTGGTGGCCGGCGGCACGACGCTGCTGCTCACCACGCAGTACCTGGAAGAGGCCGACCACCTGGCGCACGACATCTGCGTCGTCGACCACGGCCGCGTCATCGCCCGCGGCACCTCCGACCAGCTCAAGGCACAGACCGGCGGCGAGCGCGTCGAGGTCGTCGTGCACGAGCGGGAGCACATCGACACCGCCCGCCAGGTCCTGGCCGGCTTCGGCAAGGGCGAGGCCACCGTCGAGCAGCACACCCGCAAGCTGACCGTCCCGGTCACCGGCGGCGCCAAGCTGCTCGCCGAGGTGATCCGCGAGCTCGACGCCCGCGGCATCGAGATCGACGACATCGGCCTGCGCCGCCCCACCCTGGACGACGTGTTCATCTCCCTCACCGGTCACCTGGCCGAGGAGACGACGGAAGACTCCGCCGAGCCGGAGCAGGCCGAGGAGGCCCGGAAATGAGCGCCGTCACCCACTCCGTGCGCGCCCCGCGCGCAGCGGGCGGCATCGGGCAGTCCGTCCGGGACTCCCTGGTCGTCGCCAAGCGCAACCTGATCCGGATGACGCGGATCCCCGAGATGCTGCTCTTCGGCGTCATCCAGCCGGTGATGTTCGTGGTCCTCTTCACCTACGTCTTCGGCGGCTCCATGAGCGTCGGCGGTTCCACCGACCCCGACATCTACAAGAACTTCCTGATGGCGGGCATCTTCGCCCAGACCGTCACGTTCGCCACGGCGGGCTCCGCCGCGGGGATCGCCGACGACATGCAGAAGGGGCTCGTCGACCGCTTCCGGTCGCTCCCCATGGCCCGCGGCGCGGTCCTCACCGGCCGCACCGTCGCCGACCTCGTGCAGACGTCCATCACGCTGCTCGTCCTCGCGATCGTCGCCCTGCTCGTCGGCTGGCGCACCGGCACACCGGACCCGACCAACGCCGCAAGGATCCTCGGCGGCTTCGCGCTCCTGCTGCTTCTCGGGTACGCGTTCACCTGGATCGGCGCACTGATCGGCCTGTCCGTACGGACCCCGGAGGCGGCGACCTCGGGCGGCATCATCTGGCTGTTCCCGGTGACGTTCATCTCGAACGCGTTCGTGGACACCGGCATGATGACCCCCTGGCTCCGCCACGTCGCCGACTGGAACCCCTTCAGCGCGACCGTGCAGGCGTGCCGGGTGCTCTTCGGCAACCCGGGCGTCTCGGAGTCCTCGGCGTGGCCCATGCAGCACCCCGTATGGGCGTCACTGCTCTGGTCCGTCCTGATCATCGTCGTCTTCCGCACCCTCGCGGTCCGCAAGTACCGCAACGCGGCGTCCTGACCCGGGCCCGCCGCCCCCGCCGGACACGACGAGGCCCCGGAGCGGATCCGCTCCGGGGCCTCGTCGTGTGTCACCGAAGACGTCAGCCGTTGTACGGCTCCGCCGTCAGGACCTTGACCGACGCGAGCTTGCCGTTCGGCAGTTCGTACTGGGCGTCCTCGCCGACCTTCTTGCCGTTCACGCCCGTGCCCAGCGGCGACTGCGGCGAGTACGTCTCGATGTCGGAGCTCGCGTACTCGCGGGAGGCGAGCAGGAAGCTCATGGTGTCGTCCTCGTCGCCGTCGAAAGCGATCGTGACGACCATGCCGGGCGCGACGACCCCACTCGCGGCGGGCGCCTCACCGACCTTCGCCTTCTCCAGGAGCTGGGTCAGCTGGCGGATGCGGAGCTCCTGCTTGCCCTGCTCCTCCTTGGCCGCGTGGTACCCGCCGTTCTCGCGCAGGTCCCCCTCCTCGCGCGCAGCCGCGATCTTCTGCGTGACTTCCTCGCGCGCGGGACCAGACAGGTACGCCAGCTCGTCCTTGAGCTTGGTGTACGCCTCCTGCGTCAGCCAGGTGACGTCTTCGCTGGTCTGGGTCACAGGTCGCTCCTCGTAGGTACTGGGAATACAAAGCATCGCCCTACCCAGAAGGATGTTCCCTCACGGGTGGGCGAAACCACGAGCCTAACAATTCAGCGGTCGAAGGGGGAGGACATATGGCACCAGATTTCCGTCGACGCAGGTCAGCGCCGAGGTTCTGGGGCTGAAGGGGCGCGAGTCACTCGGCGTGACAGCCGAGAAGCTCCGCGGTCGTGCCCTGGCCCGTCGTGCGCAGCGTGACGACCTTGTCGATCCGCTCCTCGTGCTGCGTGAAGCGGAAGTCGGCGCGGCCCACCTCGGCACCGTCCGCGCTCTGCGAGCGGACCGTGCAGTAGCCGCTCGCACCGGCGTCCTTGCGGATCTCCAGATGCACCTGGACGCTGTCGGCCCGCGTCTTGAAAGCGATGACCTCACCGCTGAACTTGTTGCCCACGACGTAGTACCAGCCGAACCAGCACATCATCGCGGCGAACAGCGCCCCCAGGACGATCGCGGCGATCTTCAGCTTCCGGTCCGCGCGGGCGTCGGCCGAGCGCGACGACCCGTAGCGGCCCTCGGGCAGCTGCTGCACGGCGCTCATCAGCCAGTTCCTCTCGCCTCGCCCGCCAACATCCGGGCGCCGGAATTTTCCGCCCCCCCGGTTCGGTCACTATAGAAGCGCCCATTGCGCCGAATAACACCAGGGCGCCTTAATTCACCGAGGATCTTGTCTTGACTGAGCAGCTGCGACTGATGGCCGTTCACGCCCACCCCGACGACGAGTCGTCCAAGGGCGCGGCCACCATGGCCAAGTACGTGTCCGAGGGGGTGGACGTGCACGTCGTGACCTGCACGGGAGGCGAGCGCGGCTCCATCCTCAACCCGAAGCTCCAGGGCGACAAGTACATCGAGGAGCACATCCACGAAGTACGCCGCAAGGAGATGGAGGAGGCCCGCGAGATCCTCGGCGTCAAGCAGGACTGGCTGGGCTTCGTCGACTCCGGGCTGCCCGAGGGCGACCCGCTGCCGCCGCTGCCCGAGGGCTGCTTCGCCCTGGAGGACGTCGATCACGCGGCGGGCGCCCTGGTGCGCCAGATCCGCTCCTTCCGTCCGCAGGTCATCACGACGTACGACGAGAACGGCGGGTATCCGCACCCCGACCACATCATGACCCACAAGATCTCGATGGTGGCCTTCGACGGAGCGGCCGACGCGGAGAAGTACCCCGAGGACGAATTCGGCCCGGTCTTCCAGCCGAGCAAGCTCTACTACAACCAGGGCTTCAACCGGCCGCGCACCGAAGCGCTGCATTACGCCATGATCGAGCGGGGCCTGGAGTCGCCCTACGCGGACTGGCTGAAGCGTTTCGACGAGTTCGACCGGGTCGAGCGCACGCTGACCACGCACGTGCCGTGCGCCGAGTTCTTCGAGATCCGCGACAAGGCGCTGGTCGCGCACGCCACGCAGATCGATCCGGACGGCGGCTGGTTCCGCGTCCCGATGGAGATCCAGAAGGAGGTCTGGCCCACCGAGGAGTACGAACTGGCGAAGTCGCTCGTCGATACCTCCCTCCCCGAGGACGACCTCTTCGCGGGCGTCCGTCACAATGCCTGATGTGACATCGAATCTGGCAATGACCCATCTCGTCCCCCTTGCCGCGCAGGAGGTCGACGAGAACAAGGTGACTCCGGGTGTGCTCGGCTTCATCGTCTTCGCGGTGATGGCTCTCGCCGTCTGGGGCCTGATGAAGTCGATGAACCGGCACATGGGCAAGGTCGACTTCAAGGAGAAGGCGGGCGCCGGCGCCGAGCCGGTCGCCGCGACCGACTCCGCCAAGGCGTCCGACCGCTCCTAGCGGTCCCCGACCTAGCGGTCCCCGACCCGCCCGGCAATCCCCGGGCGCGCTCGCGATGAGTTTCGCGGGCGCGCCGGGTCGTACAGGTATGAGCCCTGTACTGATGCACGCGGTCGTCTCCGTGGACGGTTTCATCGCCGACGCCGAGGACCAGGTCGGACCGCTGTTCGACTGGTACGGCAACGGGGACACGCCGCTCGGCGACGGCGGCGGTTTCCGGATCTCCAAGACGTCCGCCGACTACACCCGGCCCATGTGGGACAGCCTCGGCGTGACGATCATGGGCCGGCGCCTGTTCGACCTCACCAACGGCTGGGACGCGAAACCGCCGGCCGGCGAGCACGTCGTCGTGGTCTCGCACCGGCCCCGCCCCGCCGACTGGCACCCCGAGGCGTCGCACTACCACTTCGCCGACGACGTGCCCGAAGCCGTCGCCCGCGCCAGGGAACTCGCGGGCGAACGGTCCGTGGCGATCACCGCGGGCTCCATCGGCGGCCAGGCCTTCGCGCTCGGCCTCGTCGACATCGTGGCCATGGACGTCGCCCCCGTCTTCTTCGGGTCGGGCCGGCGCTACTTCGGCGCGGCGGACGGACAGCGGCTCCTGGAGGACCCGCACGTGGTCATCCAGGGCGACCGGGTGCTGCACCTCCAGTACCGGGTACGCAAGGCGTGACTCACTGCGCCGTCGGCTCGACCACCCCCATCACATCCCGCGCATGCCGGTTCGGCACCATGCCCAAGCGCCAGGCCTGCCAGCCCGCGTCCAGCTCCACCCCGCGTTCGAGCAGCAGCCCGTACGCGCCGATGTAGTCCTCGAGCTTGCCGTCGCGGGTGGGGTGGGCGGTGCGGCCGAGCTGGGACAACTCCTCCTGCGCGACCGCCGCGCCGACCTCCGAGCCGCCCGGCGAGGCGTAGGGGAGCAGCGTGCAGCGCAGGAACGTGGCCCAGTCCTCACCCCGGCGGTCGCCGTAGGACGCGAAGAGGACGGCCGCCTCCTCGCACAGCGTCATCGCCTGCTGGAGGCGGGCGTTGCCCGCGTCGACGACCGCCAGCTCCAGGCACGTCCACGCCTCACCGTGCGCGACGCCGATGCGCTGGAAGTCGGCGCGCGCGTCCACCAGCAGCTGACGGGCGAACCCCGAGTTGCGCAGCGAACCCGTCTGCGCCGCCCGCTGGTCCCGGGTGACCCGCGCCGAGTGGTGGCGGGCGCACGCGAGCCCGTAGACGTCCCGCATCCGGGAGAACATCGTGCGTGAACGTTCCAGCTCGCGGACCGCCTGGTCGAGGTTGCCCGTCTCCTCCAGGGCCTGGCCCAGGTAGTAGTACGTCCAGGCCTCCCCGCGCGCGTCCTCGTTGTCGCGGTGCCGGGACACCGCCTGGCGCAGGCCGTCGACCGCCGCCGACGCGTCGCCGTCGACGAGGCGGGTCCGCGCGAGCTGGGTCAGCGCCCACGCCTCACCGCGGCCGTCCCGCGTACGGCCGTACAGATCGAGGGCCGAACGGAGCTCGGCGTCGGCCCGCGGCAGGTCGCCCATGCGCAGACGCAGCTGCCCGAGCTGGAAATGGGCCCACGCCTCGCCGTGCAGCGACTCGTTCTCCCGGTGCAGCGCGAGCGCGTCCGTGAGCAGGGCCAGGGACTCGCGGACATGGGCGCGGTCGCGCTCTACGGCCGCCAGCGCGTGCAGCGTCCAGCCGCGGTCACCCCGCGTCTCCGGCGTCGTCTGGAGATCCAGCGCCTCCCGCAGCTTGGCGGTCGCCTCGCCGAGCTGACCCTGGTGGTGCAGGGTGATGCCGAGCGAGCACAGGGCACGGGCCTCGCCCGCCCGGTGGTGGGCCTCGCGGTACAGATCGACCACCGAGGACAGCGTCGTCCGCGCCTTGTCGAGCTCGCCGAGCTGGCGGGCCGCGATACCCGTGCGCCACTGGACCGAGCGCACGAGCAGCCCCTGGTCGATGGCCTGCGTCAACTCGCTGATCTCACCGAGGCGGTAGAGGTCGCCGCGCAGCAGGCAGTAGTCGCAGAGCGCGCCCAGCAGACCGAGGACCGCGTCCTGGTTGACACCCTCCGCGTGCCGCAGCGCCGCCGTGATGAAGCTCGACTCGTCGTCCAGCCAGCGCAGCGCCGCATCCAGCGATGTGAAACCGTGCGGGCCCGGCTGCCCGGCCCGCGTCGACATGTTGCCGTCGACCAGGCGGATCACCGAGTCGGCGAGCTCCGCGTAGTTCTGGATGAGGCGCTCCTGCGCCGCCGCGCGCTCGGCCGGCTCCTCCTCGTCCGCGAGACGCGCCTGCGCGAAGGAGCGGACCAGGTCGTGCAGCCGGTAGCGGCTGCCGCGGACATGGTCGATGAGACCCGCGCGCGACAGGGCCGTCAGATGCCGGCCTGCCTCCGGCTCGCCCGTGGCGAGCAGCGCCGCCGCGGCCGCCGCGCCGAGCGAGGCCCGCCCGGCGAGCGCGAGCCGGCGCAGCAGTTTGCGGGCCGCGTCCGACTGGTCGGTGTAGCGCAGCCACAGGACACGCTCCACCGGCTCCACGGGCCCGTACGCACTCAGATCCGCCGCCAGCTGCCGGGTCGTGCGCGGGCCGATCGCCGAACCCGCGATGCGCAGCGCCAGCGGGAGCCCGCCGCACAACTCCCGTACCTCGTCGGCCGATTCGGCGTCGTAGGGGCCGCTCGCGTCCTCCGCGGCATCCCGCAGCAGCTCCTCCGAGCCCGCCGCGTCCAGCGCCTCGACCGGCAGCTGGTGGACCCAGGCCGGGGTCGACTCGGCGAGTTCGAGCGGTTTGCGCGCGGTGACCACGACGAGGCTGTCCGAGCGCTCGGGGATCAGCGTGCGCACCTGCTCGGCGTCGTCGGCGTCGTCCAGGACGATCGTCACCGGCAGCCCGGTCAGATGCTGGTGGTACAGCTCGCTCAACCGCCTGGCCTGCTGGTCCGGCGACGAACGCTCCCGGAACAGCAACTGCTCGCGCGGCGCGCCCAGCCGGTTCAGCAGATGCAGCAGCGCGTCCCGCGTCGACAGCGGCGCCGCGTCCGCCCGGTCCCCGCGCAGGTCCACGACGCAGGCCCCGCGGAACTGGTCCCGCAGCTCGTGCGCCGCCCGCACCGCCAGCGTCGTACGTCCCGAACCCGGCGCCCCGTGCAGCACCACCACCGTCGGCCGCGTCTCCGTACTGGCCCGCGCCGCGTGCACCCACTGCGCGATCCGCGCCATGGCCACCCGCCGCCCCGCGAACGGCCCTTCCGGCACCGGCAGCTGACCGAACGACTGCTCGAGCACGCTCCGCCGCCGCGCCGCCGCGCTCTTGTCGGTCCGCCGCGCTCCCGGCCCCGCCGTCTTCTTCGTCGTACCGGTACTGGCCGCGAGCACCCGCTGCTGGTCCAGGAACGGCCGGATGCCCCGCACCTCGAGTGCCGTCAGCCACTGGAGCCGCAACTGCTCGGGCCCGCCCGGCTGGTTCAGCGCACCCGCGCTGCGGCTCGCCGCCGGCAGATGCGACGCGGTCACCTTGGCGACGGTGGCGGCGGCCCCGATCACGGCCACCGCCACCCCGGTGCCCACGGCGACTCCGGCGCCCGCCCCGAACGCCAGATCGGCCACGACCGCGGTGACGGCCCCGACCCCGGCCACCATCAGCGGCGTCGACCCGCCCTCCTTGGCGAACCGCTCCCCGAACGTCATCTGCCCCGCCGCGGACTCGTCCAGGGCCCGCGTGTACGCCGCGTACTCCTCGGCGGCGGTCTGCTCCATGGCGTCGAGCGCGCCCTTCGCCCGCGACAGCAGCACGCTCCCGTCCGTCCGCCCGCCCGAACGCCTGACCTCTTCCTCGACGGCCCGGGCCAACAGCCTCTCGGCCTCGGCCCGATGGCTGTCCCGCATCTTCGGTCCCCCTCCGGTGGCGACAGTTTCGGGTCAAGTGTCCTGCGTATGGGGTGAAGGCGCGAGGGGCCCGGCGATCAAAGACACGACCGTGGCGGGCATGGGTGAGGATGGAGACATGCCGAACCGACTGGCCCATGAGACGTCCCCCTACCTCCTCCAGCACGCCGAGAACCCGGTGGACTGGTGGCCCTGGTCGGCCGAGGCCTTCGCGGAGGCGCGGCGCCGGGGGGTGCCGGTGCTGCTCAGCGTCGGGTATTCGAGCTGCCACTGGTGCCATGTCATGGCGCACGAGTCCTTCGAGGACGACGCCACCGCCGCCGTCATCAACGACAACTTCGTGAGCGTCAAGGTCGACCGCGAAGAGCGCCCCGACGTCGACGCCGTCTACATGGAGGCCGTTCAGGCCGCCACCGGGCAGGGCGGCTGGCCCATGACCGTGTTTCTCACGCCGGACGCCGAGCCGTTCTACTTCGGTACGTACTTCCCGCCGGAGCCCCGGCACGGCATGCCGTCCTTCACCCAGGTCCTTGGCGGCGTCCGCGACGCGTGGACGGGTCGGCGGGACGAGGTCGCCGAGGTCGCCGCGAAGATCACCGCGGATCTCGCGGGGCGGGAGCTGTCCTTCGGGGACGCCCAGGTCCCCGGCGAGGAGGAGCTGGCGCAGGCGCTGCTCGGGCTGACGCGGGAGTACGACGCGACGTACGGCGGGTTCGGGGGCGCGCCCAAGTTCCCGCCGTCGATGGTGATCGAGTTCCTGCTGCGGCACCATGCGCGGACCGGTGCCGAGGGCGCGTTGCAGATGGCGCTCGACACGTGCGAGCGGATGGCGCGCGGCGGGATCTACGACCAGCTCGGGGGCGGGTTCGCGCGGTACTCCGTGGACCGCGAGTTCAAGGTGCCGCACTTCGAGAAGATGCTCTACGACAACGCGCTGCTGTGCCGCGCCTACGCGCATCTGTGGCGATCGACGGGCTCGGAGCTCGCCAAGCGCGTGGCCCTGGAGACGGCCGACTTCATGGTGCGTGAACTGCGTACGAACGAGGGCGGGTTCGCGTCCGCGCTGGACGCGGACAGTGAGGACCCGGCGAGCGGCAAGCACGTCGAGGGTGCCTTCTACGTGTGGACGCCGCGGCAGTTGGAGGAGGTGCTCGGCGCGCAGGACGGTGCTGTCGCCGCCCGGTACTTCGGTGTCACCGAGGAGGGGACCTTCGAGGAGGGCGCCTCGGTGCTGCAACTGCCGCAGGCGGACGAGGTGTTCGACGGGGAGCAGATCGAGCGGATCCGGCAGCGGCTGCTGGCCGCGCGCGCGGAGAGGCCCGCCCCCGGCCGGGACGACAAGGTGGTCGCCGCGTGGAACGGCCTCGCCATCGCGGCACTCGCCGAGACCGGCGCGTACTTCGGGCGGCAGGACCTCGTGGACGCCGCCGTGGCCGCGGGCGATCTGCTGGTGCGGCTGCACATGGATCCGCTGGCGCGGATCTCGCGTACCAGTAAGGACGGGCAGGTCGGCGGTAACAGTGGAGTGTTGGAGGACTACGCCGATGTCGCCGAGGGGTTCCTCGCGCTCGCTTCCGTGACCGGTGAGGGCGTGTGGCTGGAGTTCGCCGGGTTCCTGCTCGACCACGTCCTCGACCGGTTCGTGGACCGGGAGAGCGGCGCCCTGTACGACACGGCCGTGGATGCCGAGCAGTTGATCCGGCGGCCGCAGGACCCGACCGACAACGCCACTCCGTCCGGCTGGACCGCCGCGGCCGGGGCCCTGCTCTCGTACGCCGCGCACACCGGGTCCGAGCCGCACCGTACGGCGGCGGAGCGGGCGCTGGGCGTCGTGAAGGCGCTGGGCCCGCGCGCGCCGCGGTTCATCGGGAACGGGCTCGCGGTCGCGGAGGCGCTGCTCGACGGACCCCGCGAGATCGCCGTGGTCGGCGAGGTGGGCGGGCGGATGCACCACACCGCGCTCACCGGGACCGCGCCCGGCGCCGTCGTCGCGGCGGGCCCGGAGGGCAGTGGCGAACTTCCGCTGCTCGCCGACCGGCCGCGTGTCGGGGGCGAGGAGACCGCGTACGTGTGCCGGCACTTCGTGTGCGACACGCCCGAGACGGACGCCGACCGGCTGAGCCGGATCTTGTCCGAAACGCAGCATTAACAGACTGAACAAGGGAGTTGATGCAACGGTCTCCCCACTTTCACAGATTCCCCATATCCTCGCTGCATCGGTGGGGCGGGCGTGGCTGCTTGCCGCGCCTGGGGGATCTGGGGGGATCTGTTTTGCTAGCGACCGATACCGGCGCTGTGCTCAGCGCTGCTCTCGTAGCGGCCATATCACTGGCCCTGTTCTGGATGGCCGCCTTCACCCTGTGGTGGCAGATGCACGCCTGGCGCACGCCGGAAGTGCTGGCCTCCACCCGTTTCGACAGCCCGGACGACCACGGCGGGCTGTCCTTCTCGCTGCTGCTGCCCGCGCGGCACGAGCAGGCCGTGCTCGACCACACCATCCAGCGGCTGCTCGAATCGGGCCACCGCGCCTTCGAGATCATCGTCGTCGTCGGCCATGACGACCCGGAGACCGCGGACGTCGCCGAGAAGGCCGCGGCGCGCGACCCGCGGGTACGCGTCGTCGTCGACACGCACGCGAAGAAGAACAAACCGAAGGCGCTCAACACCGCGCTGCCGTACTGCCGCGGCGACGTCGTCGGGGTCTTCGACGCCGAGGACCAGGTCCACCACGACCTGCTCACCCACGTCGACCACGCCTTCCGGGCCACCGGCGCGGACGTCGTGCAGGGCGGCGTCCAGCTGATCAACTTCCACTCCAGCTGGTACAGCCTGCGCAACTGCCTGGAGTACTTCTTCTGGTTCCGCTCGCGCCTGCACCTGCACGCCCAGAAGGGGTTCATCCCGCTCGGCGGCAACACCGTCTTCGTCCGCACCGGGGTGCTCAGGGAGGCGGGTGGCTGGGATCCGAACTGCCTCGCCGAGGACTGTGATCTGGGCGTGCGCCTGTCCAGCGTCGGCAAGAAGGTCGTCGTCGCCTACGACTCGGACATGGTGACCCGGGAGGAGACCCCCGGCACGCTCATGTCCCTGCTGAAGCAGCGCACCCGCTGGAACCAGGGCTTCCTCCAGGTCTACCGCAAGAAGGACTGGAAGCAGCTGCCCACCGCCCGGCAGCGGCTGCTCGCCCGGTACACGCTGATGACGCCGTTCCTGCAGGCGTTCACCGGCCTGATCATTCCGCTGAACGCGGCCGTTGCGCTCCTCATGGACGTGCCCGTCGGCATCGCCTTCATCACCTTCCTGCCCGCCGTCACCGCCTTCGTGACCTTCGTCTTCGAGGTCGTCGGACTGCACGACTTCGGCAAGCAGTACGGGCTCAGGGTGCGCCTCACGCACTATCTGAAGCTCATCGTGGGCGGGCCGTTCTACCAGGTGCTCCTCGCCGGGGCCGCGATCCGTGCCGTCTGGCGCGAGCAGCGCGGGCACGGCGACTGGGAGCTGACCAGTCACACGGGCGCCCACCTCGAAGAGGTCCGCGCGAGCGCACCGGACCGAGAGGACGTTCCCGCGTGACCGCGACGCTTCCCGCGGCGCGTGCCAAGCACGCCGCCGCGCGGCCCACCCGTGTCCCCGCCCGCCTGCGGACCCCGCAACGCGCTGTCCGGTTCCGCAGCTCCCCGGCCGATCTGGCCCTGTGCGGGGTGCTGCTCGCGGCCATCGTCCTCGTGCAGGGCTGGAACATCGCCGGCTACCCGAACTTCAGCGACGACGAGGGCACCTACCTCGCCCAGGCCTGGGCCGTGCAGCAGGGCGAGGGCCTGGCGCACTACACGTACTGGTACGACCATCCGCCGCTCGGCTGGTTCCAGTTGGCCGCCGTCAGCTGGATCCCGTCGCTCGTCGACCCGTCGGCGATGACGGTCGGCACGATGCGCCTGGTCATGCTCGGCGTCAGCGCCGTGAGCGCGGTCCTGCTGTACGTGTTCGCGCGGCGGCTGCGGCTGCCGATGTGGGCGGCAGGGCTGGCGATGGCGCTGTTCGGGCTCTCGCCGCTGTCGGTGGTGCTCCAGCGGGAGATCTTCCTCGACAACATCGCCGTGATGTGGCTGCTGCTCGCGTTCTGCCTGGCGGCGTCCCCGAGCCGGCATCTGTGGCACCACTTCGCGGCCGGGCTCGCGGCGGCGACGGGCGTGCTCAGCAAGGAGACGATGCTCGTCCTGCTGCCCGCGCTGCTGGTCACGATGTGGCGGCACGGGCACCCGGCGACCCGCAAGTTCGCGCTGACCGGCGCGATCACGGCGTGCGCGCTGGTCGGCTTCTCCTATCCGCTGTTCGCCCTGCTGAAGGGCGAGCTGTTCCCCGGCGACGGGCATGTCTCCCTGTGGGACGGCATCGCGTACCAGATGAGCCGGCCGGGGTCCGGTTTCATCCTCGACACGGACACCGGCTCGTACGGTGTGCTGCACTCCTGGCTGTACTACGACAAGGTGCTGGTGGTCGGCGGGCTCGCGGGCGCCCTGTTCCTGCTGGCCGTGCTGCGCTGGTCGGTCTCGGCGCGGGCGCTGGCCGGCCCGGCCCTGGCGGTCGCCGTCCTCGCCCTGGTCGCGCTGCGGCCCTCCGGCTATCTGCCCGCGATGTACATCGTGCAGGCCCTGCCCTTCCTGGCGCTCGTGATCGCGGGGGCGGCGGCGAGCGTGGTCCACGCGCTGGTGCTGCGAGGGCCTGCCAGGGTGCCGGCCGGGGTCCGCCTCACGGCGGTCGCCGTCCTCGCCGCCTGCGCCGCCGGGTTCGTCGTGCCCCGCTGGTACGAGGGGGACCGCACCGCCATGACCACCGACGCCAACGCGCCCTACCGCGGTGCCGCCGCCTGGATGGCGAAGGAGGTGGCGGACCCGGCGTCCACCCGGGTCCTCGTCGACGACGCGCTCTGGCTCGACCTCGTGCACGCGGGGTACGAGCCGGGGCTCGGCGCCATCTGGTTCTACAAGGCGGACCTCGACCCGGCCGTCACCAGGACGATGCCGCACGGCTGGCGCGACCTCGACTACGTCGTCGCCTCGCCGACCGTGCGCCGGGACGCCGCCGAGCTGCCGGGCGTCAGGGCCGCGCTGCGGCACTCGGAGCCGGTCGCCACGTTCGGCACCGGCGAGGACCGCATCGAGATCCGCCGCATCCAGGAAGGCGGGACACGATGACCCTCCCCGAGTACGGCACCGAGGCCGGGGCACGCCTCGAAGGCGCGGGGGTCGCCGAACCCGGCGCCGTCACCGTCGTCGTGCCGACCTTCAACGAACAGGACAACGTCGCGGAGCTGCTGCGTCGCATCACGGAGGCGGTGCCGGGCCGGCTGCCCTGCGAGGTCGTCTTCGTCGACGACTCCACCGACTCCACGCCCCGCGTGATCCGGGAGCTCGCCCAGGACTGCCCGTTCCCGGTGTCGGTCCTGCACCGCGACGAACCGGCCGGCGGCCTCGGCGGCGCCGTCGTCGAGGGCATCAAGGCCGCCACCTCCGACTGGGTCGTGGTGATGGACGGGGACCTCCAGCATCCGCCGTCCCTCATACCGGAGCTGGTGGCGCGCGGCGAGGCCGACGGCGCCCAGCTCGTCGTCGCCAGCCGGTACGTGAAGGGCGGCAGCCGCGCCGGTCTGTCCGGCGGCTACCGGGTCGCCGTCTCACGCGCCTCGACCTGGCTCGCCAAAGGGCTCTTCCCGCGCGGGCTGAGCGGCGTCAGCGACCCGATGAGCGGCTTCTTCGCGATCCGCCGCGCGGCCGTACGGACGGAGGGGCTCAGGCCCGACGGCTACAAGATCCTGCTCGAACTGGCGCTGCGAGACGGCCGGTTGAGGGTCGCCGAGACGCCCTTCGTGTTCCAGGAGCGGTTCGCGGGCGAGTCCAAGTCGAGCCTCAGAGAAGGCCTGCGGTATCTGCGCCATCTGGTCGAGCTGCGTACGGCGTCGGCCATGGCCCGCATGGTGGTCTTCGGCCTCATCGGCCTGACCGGCTTCGTCCCCAACCTCCTTGCCCTGTCCGCCCTCACCGGCGCGGGCCTGCACTACCTGCCCGCCGAGGTCCTCGCCAACCAGGCGGGCGTCGTCTGGAACTTCCTGCTCATCGAGGGTCTCCTCTTCCGCGACCGGCGCCGCCACCGGCACTGGGCCGACCGCACGGCCCGCTTCGCGCTGCTCGCCAACGCGGATCTGGTGCTGCGGATCCCGCTGATCGCCCTGTTCGTACAGGAGTGGGGGCTCGCGGCGCTGCCCGCGACGGCCCTCGCCCTCGTCACCACGTTCGTGCTGCGCTTCGCGGGGACCGAGGCGCTGGTTTACGCAAGGAGAGCCGCCGCATGAGACTGACCCGAAGGACGGCGCTCGCGG
The DNA here is from genome assembly GCF_039533535.1 of Streptomyces kunmingensis. NCBI lineage: Bacteria > Bacillati > Actinomycetota > Actinomycetes > Kitasatosporales > Streptomycetaceae > Streptomyces > Streptomyces kunmingensis. The sequence continues at coordinate 449,380 of NZ_BAAATS010000018.1, read as the reverse complement.
GGGTGACGGCGCTGGCCGCCTCGCTCCTGATGGCCGTGCCGCAGCCCGCGTCCGCCGCCAACCTCATCAAGAACGCCGGCTTCGAGACGGCCGGCACGGGCGTCATGCCGGCGTGCTGGGAGCAGTCCGGCTGGGGCGACAACGACTTCACGTTCACGACGACCGGCGACGCGCACAGCGGCGGCAAAGCCATGAAGGTGGAGCTGACCCGCCGCGTCGACGGCGACCGCAAGGCGCTCATCACCGAGTCGGACGAGTGCGCGCCGCCCGTCACCGTCGGCAAGCAGTACGACCTGGGGCTCTGGTACCGGACGACGACACCGGACGCCTCGCTCACCCTGTTCCGGCACGACAAGACGGCCGGCTGGCAGTACTGGACCGACCTCAAGACGCTGGATATGAGCGCGGGTTGGGCGCAGGCGAGTGTGCGGACGCCGGAGGTGCCGGCCGGCACCGACCGGATCAGCTGGGGCGTCTCCGTCTACGGCACCGGCTCGGCGACCACCGACGACTACACGATGGAACAGGTCACGGACCCGGTACCGCCCGCCGGGTGCACCGGCACCGCCGAGGAGTGCGCGAACGGCAGATAGGACGTGCTGCCCACGCAGAACCCGGTCCGCTCCATGCACTCGGTCGTCCTGCACAACGGCAAGATCCTGCTGATAGCGGGCTCCGGCAACAGCGAGGAGATGTTCGAGGCGGGCACGTTCACCTCGGCGGTCTACGACCCCGAGAAGGGCACGTACAAGCAGATCCCGACGCCCAAGGACATGTTCTGCGCGGGCCATGTGCAGCTCGCCGACGGCCGCGTCCTGGTGATGAGCGGCAACAAGGCGTACCCGGCGAAGGACGGCTCCCACGGCTACGAGGGCTACAAGGACTCGTACCTCTTCGACCCGGCGACCGAGACGTACAGCAAGACCAACGACATGGCCGACGGCCACTGGTACCCGTCGGCGACCGTCATGGGCAACGGGGACGTGATGTCGTTCGGCGGGCTGCGCGAGGACTCCACGGGGTCCGTCACCGCGGAGCGCTGGGACGCCGCGACCGAGCAGTGGCTGCCCAACTGGAAGGTCAACCAGACCTGGTCGTACTGGGGCCTGTACCCGTCGATGATCCTGATGCAGGACGGCCGCCTCTTCTACTCCGGCAGCCATGTCTTCGGCAACGGCACACCCGGCACCGGCTCCTCGGTCTACGACTACGACAAGAACACGATCACCGACGTGCCGGGGTTGCGGAGCAAGGACGAGCGCGACCAGTCGGCGAGCGTGCTGCTGCCTCCGGCGCAGGACCAGAAGGTCCTCACGATGGGCGGCGGCAACATCGACTCCAACCCGGAAGCCGGCCGTCTCGTCGACATCATCGACCTGAAGGAAGCGGCACCGAAGTACGTCGCCGGGCCCCAACTCCCGCAAGGGACGGTCGACTTGGGCGCCGGCCCGCAGGCCCAGACCGGCAACCAGGGCAAGATGTACCTGTCCGCGGTCCTGCTCCCCGACGGCAAGGTCCTGGAGACCGGCGGCGCCCTCCACAACCGGGCGAACCCGGTCTACGAGTCCTCGATCTTCGACCCGGCGACCACGACGTTCGACCCCGTCGCCCCGGACCCCGAGGCCCGCGGCTACCACTCGTCCGCGTTCCTCCTCCCCGACGGGCGCGTCATGACGACCGGCGACAACCCGGGCAACGGCAGCTGGAACCACAACGTGTCCATCTACACGCCTCCGTACCTGCTCAAGGGCGAGCGCCCGTCGATCACCTCCGTCATCGACAAGGAGTGGAAGTACGGGGACACGCAGCGCATCTCCGTCGACCGGCCGATCGCCAAGGCCGAGCTGATCCGCCCGGCCGCGGTCACGCACTCCTCCGACCCGAACCAGCGCTACGTGGACCTGCCGCTCTCGGTGGACGGCAACAACGTCGACCTGAACGTCACGTCGAACCCGAACTTGGCGCCGCCCGGCTGGTACATGCTCTTCGGCGTCGACGCGAACGGGGTGCCGTCGGTGGCCCAATGGGTGCACCTCACCGGCCCGACGTCACCGGCCGCGACCTCCGCCGACGCCCACGTCCACGACTTCGCCTCCGACCTGACGGCGGAGCCGAAGACGAAGCGCGCCACACGCGACTCGGCCCCCGTCAGCCCGGCGGTCTCTGGTTGCGACCGGCACTACGGCTCCGTCAACGTGTGCGTGCCGACGGTCTTCCCCGCCCAGGTGAAACGGACCACGGCCGCGCGGTGCGCCTGGCTGTCACAGCAGGAGTACGGCCGGCTGAAGGTGAACGGCCGGGACGACCCGGCCCGGCTCGACCCGGACAAGGACGGCCTCGCCTGCGGAAAGGGAGACAGATGAGGGCTGTTCAGCGACCCGCTGCGAGGGGGCGTCCCCGCTCCTACAGCCCGCCGCGCAGGGTGTCCAGGGCCCGTACCGCCAGCTCACGCAGGTCACCCTCGTGGTCGTGCTCGGCCCAGTACATCGTGGCCTCCATGAGGGCGCCGACCACCGACATCGCGTAGACCCGGACCTCCAGGTCGTCGGCCTGGCGGCCGGTGCGCTCGGCGAGGACGCGGCACACCATCTGTCCGGTGACCGACATCGACTCCATCATCCGGCTGCGTACCGCCGGCACCTCCACCTGGAGCCGGGTGCGCAGCCGGGACACCTCGGGGTCGTCGCTGCCCAGCGCGAGGTCCAGGCTGCGGTCGATGACGTGCCGCAGGGAGTCGATGATCGACTCGTCGGTGGGCCGTGCCCGCAGCTCCCGCTCGAGGATCGGGTCGAACTCGTCGGTGAGGACGATGTCTTCCTTGGTCGGGAAGTAGCGGAACACGGTGGACGGCGAGACCTCGGCGGCTTCGGCGATCTGCTCGACGGTCGTCGCGTCGTACCCCTGGTCCATGATCAGGCGGTACGTCGCCTCGCGGATCGTCATGCGGGTCTTGAGCTTCTTGCGTTCCCGGAGTCCGAGTCCGGCTTCCGGGGTCTGTGCTGAGGCGGCCATGACCGTCATTGTCCGGCATCCGCGCTGACGGGGGCCACCTCCGTACCGGACATGGCGCTCGGCCCAGGGAGTGCGGGGCCGGGCATCAGGGCCGCCGTCAGGACCGCGGCGACCAGCGCCGTGATGCCGATGACGACCAGGGCCAGGTTCATGCCGTGCAGATACGCGGCGTCGGCGGAGGCCGCGAGAGCCCGGTCGCCGAGCCGGTCCGCGACCACATGGGCGCCGATCACCGAGTCCCGTGCCGCGTCCGCCGCCGCGCCGGACACACCGGCCGTGCTCAGCCGGGCCGTGTACGCGCCCGCTATGAGAGCGCCGAGCAACGCGACGCCGAGTGCGCTGCCGGTCTGGCGCACCGTGCTCAGCAGACCGGAGCCGCGGCCCGCCTGGTCCTTGGGCAGTGTCGCGAGGGCGCCGCCCATCGCGGGAATCATGGCGAAGGCGAACCCGACCCCGGCGATCGTCAGCCACAGGGCCGTGAACCCGTATCCGGAGCCGACGGTGGTACGCGCCCCGAGGAACCCGGCGAACGCGAGGACGACCAGCGCCACGCAGATCACCGACCGCGCCCCGAACTTCACGACGAGCGGCTGCGCGAGCTTCGCGGCGGCCAGCATCCCGGCCAGCAGCGGGATCATCCGCAGCCCGGTGCCGAGCGAGTCGGTGCCGAGCACGGCCTGGAGGTACTGCGGCAGCACGAACATCAGGCCGGCGAGCACGAACATGCCGAGCGTCGCGACGAGCGTGTGGGTGAGGAAGCCACGGTGGGCGAGGAGCGTGAGGTCGAGCATGGGACGCGAGCTGCGCCGCTCGCGCAGGACGAGCGCGCCGAGCAGCAGGACGGCCGCCGCGAAGGCGCCGAGCACGACCGGGTCGGTCCAGCCCTTCGCGGGGCCCTCGATGATCCCGTAGATCAGGGCGCCGAGGCCGAGCGCGGTGAACACCGTCGAGACGATGTCGACCTTGGGCGCCGCCGGGTCCTTCGTCTCCGGCAGCAGGAGCAGGCAGGCGGTGATGCCGAGGGCGACCATCGGCACGTTGATCACGAAGACGGAGCCCCACCAGAAGTGGTTCAGCAGCCAGCCGCCGAGGATCGGTCCCAGCGGCATGCCGAGCGCGGACGCCGCGGAGATCATGCCGAGGGCCTTGGTCTGCTCGTCGCGCGGGAAGAGCGAGGGCAGTACGGAGAAGGCGAGCGGCATCACGAAGGCGCCGCCGACGCCCATCAGGGCGCGGGCCACGATCACCCAGGGCACGTCGGTGGCGAGGGCGCCCACGACGGACGCCGCGAGGAAGACGCCGAGTCCGCCGATGAGTATGCGGCGCCGCCCGAAGCGGTCGCCGAGCAGTCCGGCCGGGAGCATCAGCGCCGCGAACACCACCACGTAGGCGTCCGCCATCCACTGCTGCTGGCCGGTGGTGGCGCCCAGCCGCTCGGTGATCGTGGGGAGCGCCACGTTCAGGATCGTCATGTCGAAACCGAGCACGAGCATGCTCGCGACCAGGGCCCCGAGGGCCCACCAGCGCCGGGGATCCAGGCGCAGCTCAACCTGCTGAGTGACGGTAACCATGAATTGATAGTAGCTGTCACTTCATGGCGACTGTCAATATACATTCACTCTCACGTGTGAGTGGGCGCGAAAAAGGGCCGCGGCTGGGGAGCCGCGGCCCTGCGTGGAGGGGGAGTGGGGGCGTCAGGAGTGCTGGTAGGCCACCAGGGAGATGCCGACGTAGTGCACGGCGAACGCCGCGAGGGTGAGCGAGTGGAAGACCTCGTGGAAGCCGAACCAGCGCGGCGAGGGGTTCGGCCGCTTGATGCCGTAGATGACACCGCCCGCGCTGTAGAGGAGCCCGCCCACGATCACCAGGACGAGCACCGCGACGCCGCCTTCCCGCATGAAGTCCGGCAGGAAGAAGACCGCCGCCCAGCCCATCGCGATGTAGCAGGGGGTGTAGAGCCAGCGCGGGGCGCCGACCCAGAAGACCCGGAAGGCGATGCCCGCCGCAGCGGCTACCCAGATGCCCCACAGCAGCGTCTCGCCCTTGGAGCCGGGCAGCAGCAGCATGGTCAGCGGCGTGTACGTGCCCGCGATGATCAGGAAGATGTTCGCGTGGTCGAGCCGGCGCAGGACACCGTCCGCACGCGGCCCCCAGTTCCCCCGGTGGTAGAGCGCGCTCACACCGAACAGCAGGCAGGCCGTCAGGACGAAGATGCCGCAGGCCACGCGCCCGCGCGTGGAGTCGGCCAGGGCGGTGAGGAAAATGCCGGCGACGAGCACGGCCGGGAACATGCCCGCGTGCAGCCAGCCGCGCAGTTTCGGCTTCAGCGAAGAGGGTTCTGGGATGGGGATTTCGGGCTGCTCCGCGGCGACGCTCATGGCCTTCATCGTACCTACGGGACCGTAGGCGGTGGATATGGGCAGTGTCAGTTCTCACCGGGGGTTAACCCGAAGTCCTGATCGATAAGCCCCCGCGGCCGAGTGGCGATGCTCACGTCGCTCAAGTGTGAGGCCCCCTGGACAGATGGGCGAAACGGATCGATGATCATATGAGTGCGGTCGGCACCGGATGAGCGCTCGCTGGGATCCAGTGGACGGGAGGCGCAGCGTCCGGGTCGCAGCCCCCACGGGGCAACCAACACAACACCCTCATTTAGGAGCGATCGTGGCGCGCGACATCGCGGCTCCCCCCTCCCGGACCGATACAGCCCCGGTTCTCACCCTCCCGAGCGACCACCTCCCCACCGAGAACCTCCCGACCGAGCACCAGGAACTGATCTCGTGGGTCAACGAGATCGCCGAACTGACCCAGCCGGACCGTGTGGTCTGGTGCGACGGCTCCGAGGCCGAGTACGAGCGGCTTGCGGAGGAACTCGTCACCAAGGGGACCTTCAAGAAGCTCGACCCCATCAAGCGCCCGAACTCCTACTACGCCGCCTCCGACCCGACCGATGTCGCGCGGGTCGAGGACCGGACGTTCATCTGCTCCGAGAAGGAGGCGGACGCGGGCCCCACGAACCACTGGAAGGCCCCCGCCGAGATGCGGGAGATCTTCCGGGGCAACGAGGGGAACGGGGGGATCTTCCGCGGCTCCATGAAAGGCCGGACGATGTACGTCGTCCCCTTCTGCATGGGCCCGCTCGGCTCGCCGCTGTCCGCGATCGGCGTCGAGATCACCGATTCGGCCTACGTCGCCGTCTCCATGCGCACGATGACCCGGATGGGCCGGCCCGTCCTGGACGAGCTCGGCACCGACGGCTTCTTCGTGAAGGCCGTGCACACGCTGGGCGCCCCGCTCGCCGAGGGCGAGGCGGACGTGGCGTGGCCGTGCAACTCCACGAAGTACATCTCGCACTTCCCCGAGGACCGTGAGATCTGGTCCTACGGCTCCGGCTACGGCGGCAACGCCCTGCTCGGCAAGAAGTGCTACGCCCTGCGCATCGCCTCCGTCATGGCCCGCGACGAGGGCTGGCTCGCCGAGCACATGCTGATCCTCAAGCTGACGCCGCCGCAGGGGGAGTCGAAGTACGTCGCCGCCGCGTTCCCCTCCGCGTGCGGCAAGACCAACCTCGCCATGCTGGAGCCCACGATCTCCGGCTGGACCGTCGAGACGATCGGCGACGACATCGCCTGGATGCGGTTCGGCGAGGACGGCAGGCTCTACGCGATCAACCCCGAGGCCGGTTTCTTCGGCGTCGCGCCCGGCACGGGTGAGCACACCAACGCCAACGCGATGAAGACGCTCTGGGGCAACTCCGTCTTCACGAACGTCGCGCTCACCGACGACAACGACGTCTGGTGGGAGGGCATGACGGAGGAGACCCCGGCCCACCTCACCGACTGGAAGGGCAACGACTGGACGCCCGAGTCGGGCGTCCCCGCGGCCCACCCCAACGCCCGCTTCACCACCCCGGCCGCGCAGTGCCCGATCATCGCGCCCGAGTGGGAGGACCCGAAGGGCGTACCGATCTCGGCGATCCTGTTCGGCGGCCGGCGCGCGTCCGCGGTCCCGCTGGTGACCGAGTCCTTCGACTGGAACCACGGCGTCTTCCTCGGCGCCAACGTGGCCTCGGAGAAGACCGCCGCCGCCGAGGGCAAGGTCGGCGAGCTGCGCCGCGACCCGTTCGCGATGCTGCCCTTCTGCGGCTACAACATGGGCGACTACATGGCCCACTGGGTGAAGGTGGCGGAGGGCAAGGACGCCGCCGAGCTCCCGAAGATCTACTACGTCAACTGGTTCCGCAAGGACGCGAAGGGCCGCTTCGTGTGGCCCGGGTTCGGTGAGAACAGCCGCGTCCTGAAGTGGATCGTGGACCGCCTCGACGGACGGGCGGAGGGTGTCGAGACCCCGATCGGCATCCTTCCGGCCAAGGGCTCCCTGGACACGAACGGCCTCGATCTTGCCGAGGACGACCTGGAGTTCTTGCTCACCGTCGACAAGGAGGTCTGGCGCGAGGAGGCTGCGCTGGTACCCGAGCATCTCAACACCTTCGGCGCTCACACGCCGGTGGAGTTGTGGGACGAGTACCGGAAGCTTGTGCAGCGACTCGGCTAGGCCGGACCTGAATCGGGCCCCCGCACAATGGCGTGCGGGGGGCGATTCGCGCCCTTAAAAGGCGCGGGGAACTGCGCGCTCAGCCACGAAAAGGCCGCAGACGCGACTGCTCGTACATGAGCAGTTGCGTCCGCGGCTTTTCGTGGGTTGCTCGCGCCCACGCGGGGGAGCCGCATATCGATACAGCCCCGCGCCCCTATGCGGCTCTGCGGCGGAGCCGCATATCGACACAGCCCCGCGCCCTAGGCGGCTATCAAGCGGCCGGCGTTGGCGTGGTACTCCATGCGGCGGGCGGCCAGGATCGCGGCCGCTGTATCCGCCCGGGATGCCGCAACGACCAGCGCCCGCCCGGCAAGCGCATGCGCCCGCTGGTGGAGAGCGGCGACATGCGGCTCGTGCACGGCGGCGGCCACGGTCGAGCGGACCGGCGGGTGCCCGCCCCGAAGCCGGCTGATCTGAGCGGCCAGCTCACCCGCGGCGGCGTCCAGCTCCGGGTCCCCGGCGGCGAGCCGGAGCTCGTCGGTCAGGGCGAGCAGCGCCGACAGGTGTCCGGCGAGCTGGATGTCCAGCTCCTCCTCGCGGGAGCGGTGCGGGAAGTCGCTGTCGGCCGCCATCGTGTGGACCGACTTGGTGCGGATCGGCTCGTACATGGAAGGCCTCCAGGCAACGGACAGGTAGTTACTTGGCCTCCATCGTACCTTAGATCCTGTCTAATTTAGAACCTGTCCAAAGAAGCGGCGCGGGGGGTGGGGCCGGGGCGCGGCGGTGAGGGAGGGGTGGTCACCGCTGCCCGTACCCGTCCAGGAAGTTCCCGATCCGGGTCACCGCCTCGGTCAGCTGCCGCGTCGAAGGCAGGGTCACGACGCGGAAGTGGTCCGGCTCCGGCCAGTTGAACCCGGTGCCCTGCACCACCATGATCTTCTCGGCGCGCAGCAGATCGAGCACCATCTGCCGGTCGTCCTTGATCTTGAAGACCTTGGGGTCGAGGCGCGGGAAGAGGTAGAGCGCGCCCTTGGGCTTGACGCAGGTGACGCCGGGAATCTGCGTGAGCAGGTCGTAGGCGACATCGCTCTGTTCCTTCAGGCGGCCGCCCGGAAGCACCAGATCCTTGATCGTCTGGCGGCCGCTGAGCGCCGCGACGACCCCGTGCTGACCCGGCATGTTCGCGCACAGGCGCATGTTCGCGAGGATCGTCAGGCCCTCGATGTACGACTCCGCGTGCGCGCGCGGACCGGAGATCGCCATCCAGCCGACGCGGTAACCCGCCACCCGGTACGCCTTCGACATGCCGTTGAAGGTGAGGGTGAGCAGGTCCGGGGCGATGGCGGCGGTCGGGGTGTGCGTCGCGTCGTCGTAGAGGATCTTGTCGTAGATCTCGTCGGAGCAGACGAGGAGGTTGTGGCGGCGGGCGATGTCGGTGAGGCCGCGCAGCATCTCGTCGCTGTAGACGGCGCCCGTCGGGTTGTTCGGGTTGATGATGACGATCGCCTTGGTGCGGTCGGTCACCTTGCGCTCGATGTCGGCGAGGTCCGGCATCCAGTCCGCCTGCTCGTCGCAGCGGTAGTGCACGGCGGTGCCGCCGGAGAGTGAGACGGCGGCGGTCCACAGCGGGTAGTCGGGAGCGGGGACGAGCACTTCGTCGCCGTCGTCGAGGAGCCCCTGCATCGCCATCACGATCAGCTCGGATACGCCGTTGCCGATGAAGACGTGCTCGACGTCGGTCTCCACGCCCAGGGTCTGGTAGTGCATCATCACCGCGCGGCGGGCGGCGAGCAGGCCCTTGGCGTCGCCGTAGCCGTGCGCGTCGCCGACGTTGCGGAGGATGTCCTCCAGGATCTCCGGGGGGCACTCGAAACCGAACGCCGCCGGGTTGCCCGTGTTCAGCTTCAGGATCCGGTGGCCGGCTGCTTCCAGCCGCATCGCCTCCTCGAGCACCGGGCCCCGGATCTCGTAGCAGACGTTGGCGAGCTTGGTCGACTGGATGAGCTGCATGGTCCGACCTTACGGCCGGGTTCCCGGGCGGCGCCCTCTGTTCTGCCGGGTGAGATGGGACACGATGGGCAGCTGGGAGGCCGTGTTCGAGCGTTTGTTCTATTCATTCGCTACGCTGGAACCATGCTTCAGGGATCCCTCTTCGACCAGGCCGAGGAGACCGCGCTCGGCGCCCTCGCCGGGGTGCGGCGCACCGTGCTCGGGGCCGGGGCCTGGATCGACGTACTGCCGGGCTGGCTGAGCGGCGCCGACGCACTGTTCGAACACCTCGCGTCCGGCGTCCCGTGGAAGGCCGAGCGGCGGCAGATGTACGAGCGGGTCGTCGACGTGCCGCGGCTGCTGAAGTTCTACGGGGCCGGCGAGCCGCTGCCGCACCCCGTGCTCGGCACCGCCCGCGACGCCCTCTCCGCGCACTACGCCGAGGAACTGGGCGAGCCGTTCACGACGGCCGGGCTCTGCTTCTACCGCGACGGGCGCGACAGCGTCGCCTGGCACGGGGACCGGATCGGGCGCGGCGACCGCGAGGACACCATGGTCGCCATCGTCTCGGTCGGGGCGCCGCGCGATCTGCTGCTCCGGCCGCTGGGCGGCGGCGCGCCGACCGTGCGCAGGCCGCTCGGGCACGGCGACCTCATCGTGATGGGCGGCTCCTGCCAGCGGACCTGGGAACACGCGATCCCCAAGTCGGCGCGGGCGACCGGGCCCCGGATCAGCATCCAGTTCCGGCCGCACGGGGTGCGGTGAGGGGGGCTCGTCCGCCGGGTGCGGGTTGCATTGTGGCTGGTCGCGCAGTTCCCCGCGCCCCCGAAGACGTCGTTCGTCCGCGGCCCCGGTGGGGCTTCTCGCGCAGTTCCCCGCGCCCCTGGAGCATGCGGCTTCGCCGCAGCCCCATGGGGCGC
>NZ_BAAATS010000018.1:381532-438836 GCF_039533535.1 Streptomyces kunmingensis | reverse complement strand
GCCGCAGCCCCATCGGGAAGATGGCGCACGCAGTGCGCATCTCAGGGGCGCGGGGAACTGCGCGACCGGGCCCCACCGGGCCCGCACTCGGAAGCCGGACCGGCGGAGCCACGGCGCGACCGGGCCCCGCGTCTACGCCGGCCTGCGTACCGAGCGGCCCGCCAGCACATCCGTACGGCGCCCGTCCTCGATCACGAAGCGGCCGTCGATCAGGACGTGCGGGATGCCCACGGGCAGCGTCCGCGGCGCCTCGAACGACGAGCCCGCGGCCACCGTCTCCGGGTCGAACAGGACCAGGTCGGCGCGGTACCCCTCGCGGACCAGACCGCGGTCGGGCAGCCGCAGCCGGGCGGCCGGACGGGACGTGAGGTGCGCGACCGTCTCCTCGAGCGACATGACGCCGAGGTCCCGGGCGTAGTGGCCGAGGTAGTGCGGGAACGTGCCGTACGCGCGCGGGTGCGGCTTCGCGCCCTGGAGAATGCCGTCGCTGCCGCCGGTGTGCACCGGGTGCTGCATGATCGCCCGCACGTTGTCCTCGTGGCCGACGTGCTGGAGGATCGTCGAGCCGAGCTTGTCCTCGACGAGTAGGCGCCGCGCGGTGGCCCAGGCCGCCTCGCCGCGCTCGGTGGCCGCCGCGGCGACCGTCTTGCCGACGTACGCGGCGAGCGCCGGGTCGGAGACGCCCGAGATCTCGATCGTGTCCCACTCCATCGGCACGCCGTGACAGCCGTCGGAGCCGATCTCCTCGACGTGGTGGCGGATGCGCTCGGCGGTCGCGTCGTCCAGGAGCCGCGCGAGGGTGGCGTCGGGGCCGCCCTCGTTGGCCCAGCTGGGCAGCATCGCCACGAGCGTCGTCGCGCCGGGCGTGTACGGGTACGTGTCGAGGCTGATGTCCGCGCCGCCCGCGATCGCGGAGTCGAGGAGCGTGAGCAGGTCGACGCCCTTGCCCTTGTTCACACCGAAGTTCATGGTGGCGTGCGCGAGATGCAGGGAGCAGCCCGCGGTACGGGTCAGCTCGACCATCTCCCGGTACGCGTCCAGGGCGCCGGCCCCGTAACTGCGGTGGTGCGGGCAGTAGTAGCCGTCGTACCCGGCCACTACCCGGCACAGCTCGGTGAGTTCGGCGTCCTTGGCGTACATGCCCGGGGTGTACGTGAGCCCCGACGACATGCCGACGGCGCCCTGCTCCATGCCCTCGGCGACCAGCCGCCGCATGTGGTCCAGCTCGGCGTCGGTGGCGTCGCGGTCGTCCCAGCCGACGGCGTACATGCGGACCGTGCCCTGGGGGATGAGGTAGGCGGCGTTGACCGCGATGCCCCGGTCGAGGCGGTCCAGGTACTCGCCGACCGTGCGCCAGTCGAAGTCGACGGAGGTGTCGTCGGGGCCGCCGCCGTTCCAGCCGGTGATGACCTTGCGGACCTCGGCGAGGGTGCGGTCGTCGACCGGCGCGTACGACAGGCCGTCCTGGCCGAGGACCTCGAGCGTGACGCCCTGGGCGGCCTTCGCGCTGTGGTCCGGGTCGCGGAGCAGTGCGAGGTCGCTGTGCGCGTGCATGTCGATGAACCCGGGGGACAGGGCGAGGCCCGAGCCGTCCAGGGTGCGGGTCCCTGTCGGGCGGGGGCCCGCGTCCCCCTCCCGGTGAATCGTCGTGACGCGGCCGTCCGTGACCGCCACGTCGGCGCGGTAGGACGCGCCGCCGGTGCCGTCGATGACGCGGGTGTCCTTGATGACCAGGTCCATGGGGGTGGGGCCTCTCGTCTGCCGGGTTGCTGATTCGTTGTCGGGTGCGGCTTCGTCGTGGCCGGTCGCGCAGTTCCCCGCGCCCCTGAAGCGAGCTCCGCTCGCCCAGGGAAGGCTGCGCGCAGCGCATGCCTTCCCTGGGCGCGGGCGCCTAGAAGAACGTCCGCACGTAGTCCACGACCGTGCCGTCCGCCTCCACCACCGGAATCAGCTGCCACTTGTCGAACGACGTGCAGGGGTGCGAGAGCCCCATGCCGAGCCAGTCGCCCACCTCGACCTCCGCGCCGGGCTCCGTACGGACCCACCCGTGCTGGTCGGAGAGCCCCGTCACCGCGACCCCGGTCGCCTCGCGCACCGCGCCCGTCCGCGCGTCGCGTACGACCTGGGCCTCGGGCAGGTCGATGTCATAGGCGGCATCCCGCTTGCCCGCGTTGGTGAACGCCTGCTCGGGCGTCGGCCGCGACACGATCTGCGCCCACAGCCGGAAGGCGGGGTGCAGTGCGCCCTCCTCGGGGACCCGGTTGAACGGGGTCAGATGCCGGTAGTGGCCGTCGTCGTGCGAGACGTACGCGCCGGAGCGCAGCAACTTCAGTACCGGGACGGTCAGTTCGGGGATCTCCGCGAACACGTCCGCCACCGCGTCGAACCAGGCGGAGCCGCCCGCGCTCACCACGATCTCGTCGAGCCCCGCGAACCGCCCGCCCTTGTCGAGGTCGGCGGCGAGCGCGACGAGGCGGCGCAGCCAGGCGCGGACCCGCTCGCCGTCGGCCTGCGGGACCTCGCCCTCGTACCCGGCGACACCCACGAGCCGCAGCGTCGGGGCGGCGGCCACGGCGTCGGCGATCGCCGCGCACTCCGCCTCCGTGCGAGCACCCGTACGCGCGCCCTCGCCCGCGCCCAGCTCCACGACCACGTCGACAGGGCGGGAGGCGCCGGCCTCGCGCAGGGCGGCGTCCATCAGCTCGACGCCGCGTACGGAGTCGACGTAGCAGACGAAGCGGAAGGAGGGGTCGGAGTCCAGCTCGCCCGCGAGCCACTTCAGCGCGGCCGCGTCGACGAGCTCGTTCGCCAGGAAGATCCGGTCGATGCCGAACTCCCTTGCCACGCGCACCTGGTGGGGCACGGCGAGGGTGATGCCCCACGCGCCGTGCTCGATCTGCCGCTGGAAGAGCTGCGGGGCCATCGACGTCTTGCCGTGCGGCGCGAACGCGAGGCCGTGCCGGGTGGCGTACGTCTCCATCAGCGCGAGGTTGTGCTCCAGGCGCTCCGCGGACAGGGCGAGGACCGGGGTGGTGAAACCGTCCGTGAAGAGGTTCAGGCGCCGCTCGGACAGCTCGGCGACGGTCAGGCCCTCGGCCTGGGGCGGCAGGCCCTTGAACCGGAAGTCCACGCGCTCGCGCGCCAGGTCTCCCAGCCGCGCCTTGCCGCCCTTTCCGCGGGCGGCTGCGTCGTCGGCGCTGACAACGTTCTTGGCGGTCACGGTGCCTCCTCCAGGCAAGCTGTTGCAAAATATGCAACGGCCATTGCGTATGTCGCTTACTGCTGTCTAACATCCGAGCCAACGCCGGGTCAACGGAGCTGTTGGCCCCCACGCCGTGAGGAGACCGACCCCCGTGACCGTCACCGGACCCGCAGCCCCGCACAGCGCAGCCGACGTCGTCGTCCCCGACGTCGTCGCGCTCGGCGAGTCCATGGTCACGTTCGTCCCCTCCGTGCCGGGGCGCCTCGCCGACGTGCCGTCCTTCGAGCGCGGCATCGGCGGCGCCGAGTCCAACCTGGCCTGCGTCCTCGCCGCCGGCGGCCACCGCGCCCGCTGGGTCAGCCGCGTCGGCGCCGACGGCTTCGGCGACCACCTCGTGGAGGCCATCGGCGCGTACGGCGTCGACGTCTCAGGAGTGCGCCGCGACCCCGCCCGCCCCACCGGCATCTACTTCCGGACCGCGGGCGACCGGGCCACCGACTCCCACGAGGTCGCCTACTACCGCGCCGGGTCCGCCGCCTCCGCCATGTCCCCCGCGACCATGGACCCGGACGCACTCCGCGCCGGCCGCATCCTGCACCTGTCCGGCATCACCGCCGCACTCTCGGACGACTGCCTCGCGCTTCTGCGCACGCTCATGCCCGGCGCCCCGGGCGGGCCGCTCGTCTCCTTCGACGTCAACCACCGCCCCGGCCTCTGGAGCACTGCGGAGGACGCCCGCGTCCTGCTCGACCTCGCCCGCCAGGCCGATCTGGTCTTCGTCGGCGAGGACGAGGCCGAGGACGCGTTCGGGATCACCGGCGGCCCGGACGCCGTCCGCGCCGCGCTGCCCGAACCGGACCTGCTCGTCGTCAAGCGCGGCGCCGACGGCGCGATCGCCTACGACCGCGACGGCGGCCGGCACTTCGAACCCGCCCCGCGCGTCGACGTCGTCGCCGCCGTCGGCGCGGGCGACGCCTTCGCCGCCGGGTTCCTCTCCGCCACCCTGCGCGGCCTGCCCGCCGCCGCCCGCCTGCGCCACGGCCATCTGTGGGCCGCCGCCGCCCTCACGGTCCCCGGCGACCTCGCCGTGCCCCCCGGCCGCGCCCACGCCGACCGGCTGGTCGCCCTCGACGCCGCCGCGTGGGGGAGACTTCACCTCGGCCCCGGGTGGACCTCCGCCACGCACGAGGCCGCCGAGGAGGTACGTACGCCATGAGCCAGACCGTCGACCGCGCGCTCAGCATCCTGCCGCTGCTCGCCGAGGGACCCGCCGACCTGGGGCAGGTCGCCGACCGGCTCGGCGTGCACAAGAGCACCGCTCTGCGTCTCCTGCGCACCCTGCACGAGCACGGGCTCGTCCACCGCCAGTCCGACCAGCGCTACCGGCTCGGCGCCCGGCTGTTCGCGCTCGCCCAGGAAGCCGTCGAGAACCTCGACGTCCGCGAGATCGCCCACCCCCACCTCGTCGCCCTGAACGAGAAGTGCGGCCACACCGTCCACCTCGCCGTCTACGAGGAGCACGAGGTCCTCTACATCGACAAGGTCGAGAGCCGCTACCCCGTGCGCATGTACTCGCGCATCGGGAAGCCGGTCGCCATCACGGTCGCGGCCGTGGCGAAACTGCTGCTCGCCGACCTGTCCGAGGCCGAGCGCCGCGCCGTCGCGGAGAAGCTCGACTACCCCATGTACACGTCCCGTTCGACCCCCAACGCCCCCGCTTTCCTGCGGGAGCTGGAGAAGGTGGGCGAACAGGGCTGGGCCACCGACCTCGGTGGCCACGAGGAATCCATCAACTGCGTCGGGGCCCCCGTCCGCGGCGCCGACGGCCGCGTCGTCGCCGCCATGTCGGTCTCCGCGCCGAACGTCGTCGTCACCGCCGAGGAACTCCTCACCCTGCTCCCGCTGGTGCGCCGCACGGCGGAAGCCATCAGCCGGGACTACTCGGGTACGGGCCCCGGCAACACCGGCAACACCGGCAACACAGGTAACACCCCTCAGAAGGAAGCCAGTTCATCATGACCGAGAAGATCGCCCTCACCCCCAGCACGCACACCACCCCGCCCGCGAAGTTCTCGCACGGCGTCAAGAAGGGCAACCTCCTCCAGGTCGCCGGCCAGGTCGGCTTCCTCCCCGCCGAGGAGGGCAAGGCCCCCACCCCCGCGGGCCCGACCCTGCGCGAGCAGACCCTCCAGACGTTCGCCAACGTCAAGGCGATCCTCGAAGAGGGCGGCGCCACCTGGGACGACGTCATGATGATGCGCGTCTACCTCACGGACGTCGACCACTTCGCCGAGATGAACAAGATCTACAACGAGTACTTCGAGGAGCAGGGCCTCAAGGCCCCCGCCTCGGCCCGCACCACGGTCTACGTCGGTCTCCCGGCCGGCCTGCTCATCGAGATCGACGCGCTCGCCGTCCTCGGCTGAGCACCTCCCCCTCGTAGTACCCCCCGCACGTCATCACGGTGCGGTGCGGCGCAGCACGACAAGGCGCCGCACCGCACCGCGATACCCCCTGCCCTGAAAGCCCCATGCCCTTACGAGGTCAAAGATGTCCCCGTTCGCTCCGCTCGCGGCCGCCGCCCCTGAGACACCGGCCCACACCGGCGGCATCCTCACGATCATCGACGGCACCGCCGGTCTGCTGACCGTCGCCTTCCTCGGGATCGTGCTGCTGCTCTTCCTGATCATCAAGGCGCGCATCCAGCCCTTCGTGGCCCTGCTCGCGGTCTCCATAGCCGTCGGCCTCGGTGCCGGCCTCTCCGTCACCGAACTCTTCGGCACCGTCCAGAAATCCGACGCGGTCTCCACGATCGAGTCCGGCATGGGCGGCACCCTCGGCCACGTAGCGATCATCATCGGGCTCGGGACCATGCTCGGCGCGGTCCTCGAGGTCTCCGGCGGCGCCGAGGTCCTGGCGACCCGCCTCCTGAACCTCTTCGGTGAGAAGCGCGCACCCCTCGCGATGGGCCTCACCGGCCTGATCTTCGGCATCCCCGTCTTCTTCGACGTCGGCATCTTCGTCCTCGCGCCGATCGTCTACGCGGCCGCCAAGCGCGGCGGCAAGTCGATCATCCTCTACTGCATGCCGCTGCTGGCCGGCCTGTCGATGACGCACGCGTTCCTGCCCCCGCACCCGGGCCCCGTCGCCGCCGCCGGTCTGCTCCACGTCGACCTCGGCTGGGTCATCCTCATGGGCATCGTCTGCGGCATCCCCGCCGTGCTCGCCGCCTGGGGCTGGGCCGCCTGGATCGGCAAGCGGATCTTCGTCCCCGTACCGCAGGACATGGTCGAGGCCGCCGACGAGGCCAAGGCCACCCTGGAAGCCGAGCAGCGCGCCTCCGGTGTCACCCCGACCGAGAAGCCGGTCGCGCTCGGCATCGTCTTCGCCATCATCGGCACGCCGCTCGTCCTGATCCTCCTCGCGACCTTCTCCTCGATCGCCTTCGACCCGTCCACGGGCCGCTCGGTCATCGAGTTCTTCGGCCACCCCTTCGTGGCGCTGACGATCGCGCTGCTCCTCGCCTACTACCTGCTCGGCATCCGGCGCGGCTGGTCCCGCAAGTCCCTGGAGACGGTCTCGACCGCGTCGCTGAAGCCGGTCGGCAACATCCTGCTGGTGGTCGGCGCGGGCGGGGTCTTCGGCGCCGTCCTCAAGGCGAGCGGCATCGCGCAGGCCCTGTCCGACACGTTCAACGACGTCGGCCTGCCCGTCATCGTCCTCGCGTACCTGATCTCGCTGGTGCTCCGCGTCGCCCAGGGCTCGGCGACGGTGGCCATCGTCACCACGGCCGGCATCGTGGCCCCGCTGCTCTCCGAGGGCAACTACTCGCAGGCGTTCACCGCGCTCGTCATCATGGCGATCTCGGCGGGCTCCATCTTCGCCTCGCACGTCAACGACGGCGGCTTCTGGATGGTCGCCAAGTACTTCGGCATCTCCGAGCGCGACACCCTGCGCACCTGGACGATCCTGGAGTCGGTCCTCTCGATCGCCGGGTTCGCGGTGGCGGCCGTGGTCAGCCTGTTCGTGTAGCCGGCTTTCGTCCAGCCGGCTCTCGTGCGGCCGGCTCACCTCGAACGCGGGGCGCCGACCGGGCGCCCCGCGTACGCCTGTCTCACGCCGGGCCGGTGCGCTTCATCATGGACATCGGTATCGGTCGGGTTCGGGTCGGACCATACGGATCTCCTGCGACGGATCTTCTGCGACAGATCTTCTGCGACCGATGTTCCAGGGCGGACGTTCCGCGTACGGTAAAGGGCGCGTCAAGTCGTGAGTTGAGTCACCGCCCGTGGCGGACAGGGAACAGAGGGCCCCGGGGGAGGCGCCACACAGCCTCGTCCGCCATACTTCCGCCCGTGGAGCAGCGTATGGAGAGTCAGAAGGTCACGCCCGTCACCGGTGCCGGTTTCGACCCGGCGTACGTCCCCGGCCTGACGTCTCCCGGACCGGAGGCGGTCGCCGAGAACGTCGAGGACACGGTCACGGATTCCGACGAGTCGGGGCGGGAGGTGACACAGGAGGAGCCCGAGGCGGTCGCCGCCGCGGAGAACGAAGCGGTTGAGGACGCCGAGCCCGTTGCCGAGGAGAAGCCCGCCCCGGTGAAGGGCGGTGGGGACGGTCCGGTCCTGGAGGCGAAGGACCGCCGCGGGTCCATCACCGTCGACGCGACCGGGGTCCGGTTCACGCTCGACGACCAGGAGGCGGACTTCACCTGGGACGAGATCAGCGCGGTCGAGTACGGCACCTCCCGCAAGCGCCTCACGGTGACGGTCCACACGCCCAACAGCCGCTGGTTCCCGAACGATGTCGAGGCCCCGGACAAGTCCCGCCTCAACGAGTGGACCGAGCAGCTGGACAAGGCGCTGGACGCGTACTTCGAGGACTGAGAGCCCGTCTTTCAACCCCCGCCCGCGCAGCGGGGCCGGCCGGGCAACGGTTCCGGTCGGCCCTCTTGCGGTCCGGGCCCCTTTACGCTCCCTTGGTACGCATGGCGGACACCACGGGCACCTCAGGTCGCACCCTCGACTCCGACCACCCCCGCAAGTCCAGTTGGAAGTACATCGGCCCCGGCATCGTGGTCGCCGCGACCGGTGTCGGCGCCGGTGACCTCGTCGCGACGCTCGTCGCGGGCAGCAACTTCGGCTACACCCTTCTCTGGGCCGCGGTCCTCGGCTGCCTCGTCAAGATCAGCCTGGCCGAGGCGGCGGGCCGCTGGCACCTGGCCACCGGCCGTACGCTCTTCGACGGCTGGGCGAGCCTGGGCCGCTGGACGACGTACTTCTTCGTCATCTACGTAGTGATCTGGGGCTTCGTCTACGGCGCGGCGGCGATGTCATCGAGCGCGCTCCCCTTGCAAGCCCTCTTCCCGGACGTCTTCCCGGCGGACTGGTCGATCAAGCCGTGGGCGATCCTCTGCGGTCTGGTAGGCCTGGCGTTCGTCTGGTTCAACAAATACGACGTCTTCGAAAAGGTCATGACGGTCCTGGTCGGCGTCATGTTCGTCGTCACGGTCTACCTGGCCGTCCGCGTCACCCCGAACCTCGGCGACGCCTTCGCGGGCCTGCTCCCGGTCCTGCCCGACGAGAAGGACTCGGTCCTCAACACGCTGGGGCTGATCGGCGGCGTCGGCGGCACCATCACGCTTGCCGCGTACGGCTATTGGATCAACGCCAAGGGCTGGACGAACACGTCCTGGATGAAGGTGATGCGGCTCGACAACCGGGTCGCGTACATCACGACGGGCGTCTTCGTCGTCGCCATGCTCTTCGTGGGCGCGGAACTCCTGCACGCGTCCCACACGGCGATCGCGAGCGGCGACAAGGGCCTCCTGGACCTGACGAAGATCCTCGAATCCGAGTACGGGACGGCCACGGCCAAACTCTTCCTGATCGGCTTCTTCGCCACGTCCTTCACGTCACTCATCGGCGTCTGGCACGGGGTGAGCCTGATGTTCGCGGACTTCGTCGAGCGGTATCGCGGCGCTCGCTCCACGGGGGAGGAGGTGGCGCGGGGCGACCGCGAACGCGGCTGGCCGTTCCGCATCTACCTGCTCTGGCTCACGTTCCCTCCCATCATCCTCCTCTTCCAGGGCCAGCCTTTCCGCCTGGTGATCCTGTACGGGGTGCTGGGCGCGGCCTTCATGCCGTTCCTGGCCCTGACCCTGATCTGGCTCCTCAACTCCGGCCGCACGCCCACCGCTTGGCGCAACGGGTGGTTGAGCAACGGGATGCTGGTGGTGGCGGGGTTGTTGTTCGTGGTCCTGTGCGTGAAGCAGGTCTGGGACCAGCCTTGGTCGGAGTTCTTCTGACCGCCTTGAAACACGTCGCTGTCCTCACGGGATCAGCCAACGAGGATTTGAACGGGCGAGGTCGAGTCCCGGACCCCAGATATTACGAAAGGTCGCGCGAGACAATCCAGTATTCGTCTTCTTCGATCGTGACAGCGCCAAAATATGTGTTGCCGAGAGAAATGCAGTAGAACTCGGGCCTCCCGATGGCGGCTTGAACTCGGGAGGGCAGTCCAGTATGGGCAAACTCCAAGTCCCGAACTCGAAACCAGCCTTTGCTCGCGGACCCCGGCCCCCACAGGATGATCAGGAACTCATCGCCCTGGGGCGCGATATGTCTGAACAGATCCCGCCAGTGTTCGTCCAAGGAACTGAGGCCGGCTTTGCTCTTCTCCGTGGTGATCGTTGGGCGGACATTTCCGCCAGTAGCGTGGAGGAGCGCGGTCATCGGAGCCGTGGTTCCCTCGGGTACTGGCTTCTCCGACAATGCAAGGCCACATTTGCGCAGGGTCGACTCCCAATCGATCTCACCCTGAGCAGTTTTTTCATGCGCACTTACCATGAGCCCCATCCATTCGAGAAAAAGAAATGGTGATCACCCCCAGGCTTATTTATAGCGTCGTACCGCTCCCAGGTGTCAACGTATCGATAGAATTCGCCGCGAGAGTTGTCCCAACCGAAGTTTACTTCACTTCTAGTTGGGTCTGCTTTTGGCTGCCCGGCGTGGAAGTGTGGCCCTGCCCGATCGAAGGTGTGTTCCACGATGACCCTTGACCCTTGCTCTGTCTCGAACTGCCGAAACCGGCCGAGATGGGAATCGGTGGAAGAGTAGAAGTAGCCAGGCATGTGTGCCATCTGTTTGACATCAGTGACGATCCACTCGGCGTCCGGCGTGGTTCCGTAGGGGACGCCAGCCGCCTCGAACGCAGCTCGTTCTGCGTCTTCCCGTTGGTCAAAAGGATTGCCCTTTTCTCCCTTGGGATAGTCAGGCGCCAGACCCGCCGCGTCCGTAAATCTGTGCGGATTTGCGACGTAAGTGACGGGATTGGGTGCGGGGGCCAGCCCGAGAGGGTCGGGCGTCAGGTACCGCGCCGTTTCCGGGTCGTAATGGCGGAAGTAGTTGTAGTGAAGGCCCGTTTCGGGGTCGTAGTACTGGCCGGGGAAGCGGAGAGGGGTGTAGGCCGTGGCGTTTGTGCTCCAAGCCGTTGTACCCCAGAGGGTGGTGCGGGTGCGGTAGGCGCGTTCGCCGGTCTCGGCTATGAGTTCGTTCGGGGTGCCGACGAGGTCGGTGATGATCGCGAAGAAGCGGGAGTCGATCTCGGCCTGGGAGGAGTCCGGCGTCAGGATGCGTTCGGTCTGGGCTATGGGGCGCAGGCCCTGGTGGTCCCAGGTGAGGGCGATCGGGTGGGGCAACTCCGGTGCCATCGTGGTCTGTTCGCAGAGTTGCGTGCCGTCCCAGGTGAACGTCGTGCGCTCGACGATCGTCTCCCCGTCCGCGGCGTAGCGGAGCTTTGCCGTCCGGCGGCCGAGCGGGTCGTACGTGTAGCGCCACAGCGTGCCGTCAGGCGTGGTGACCTGGGTGAGGCGGTCCTCCGCGTCCCAGATGTACCGCCAGGTGTCCGGCTTGCGGGAGAGCCGGGTCTTGCTGCGCAGGATGATGCGGCCGAGGGCGTCGTGTTCGTAGCGGACGCGGCCGGCCCGGTCGAGGCGCGTGCCGGTGTAGGCGCGGTCGCCGGTGGCCTCCTGGCCGGGGTGGTCGCTGGGCCAGGACGCCGAGATCTGGTTGCCCGCGGCGTCGTAGGTGTAGGTCTCCGTCCAGTTCGCCGCGCGGACCGCGGTGACGCGGCCGACCGGGTCCAGGTCGAAGCGGCGGGAGCCATTGAGGTGATCGTCGATGGCGGTGAGGTTGCCGTCGGCGCGGTAGGTGTAGGCGCGGTGCTGGAGGGTGTCGTCCGAGGGGCCTGTGACCGTCTGGGTGGTCAGGCGGCCGAGCGGGTCGAAGGTGTTGGCGAGTGTGATGGCGTCGCCGATGTGGCGGCTCAGTTCGCGGCCCGCCGCGTCGTACGTGATGTCGATCGAGCGACCGGACGCGATCAAATCGGTGCGGCGGCCTGCCGCGTCATAACCCCACGTCGTTACGGCCCCGGCGGGGGTTCTCCGGCCCGTCCGGCGGCCCAGCTCGTCGTAGGTGTACGCCAGCTCCCGGCCGTCGACCGTCTCCGATCGGACCCGGCCGTACTGGTCGCGCAGAATCGACAGCTCCGTGCCGTCCGGACCGATGGCCTGGGCGAGTTGATCCGTGAGGTCGTACGCGAACGTCGTGACACGACCGTCGGCGACCTTGCGGGTGATCTGTCCGAGTGCGTTGCGCTCGAAGACGGTGCTCTGGCCGAGCATGTCCGTGCGCGCTACGAGTCGGTCGGCCGCGTCGTGCGTGTAGGTGAGCGTGCGGTCGTCGAAGTCCGTTTCCGACGACAGGTGCCCGGCCGCGTCGTAGGCGTAATCCCACGTCAGGCTCTGTGGGTTGGTGACACGGGTAAGGCGCAGCTCACTGTCGTGGGCGAACTCGTAGCGCACTCCGTCGGGGGTGACCCGGGCGGTGAGCAGGTCGAAGTGGGTGTACTCGAAGCTGGTGACGCCGCCGAGCGGGTCGGTGTGGCTGGTGCAGTTGCCCTCGCCGTCGTAGGTCCAGGACTCCGTCGAACCGTCCGGCGCGATGCGGTGGACCAGTCGGCCCTCGACCGTCCAACGCAGGCGGGTCGTCGCGCCGGTGGGGTCGGTGAGGGCCACCGGGCGGCCGAAGGCGTCGCGTTCATAGCGCGTGACGGCGCCCAGCGGGTCGGTGATCTCGACCGGCAGGCCCGCCCGGTCGCAGCGGACCGATGTCACGTGGCCGAGCGGGTCCGTCACAGATACAAGACGGCCCGCCTCGTCGTACGCGAAGGTCGTGACCTGGCCGGCGGGGCCCGTCACCGAGGTGCGGTTGCCGTGCTCGTCGTAGGTGTATCGGGCGGTGTTGCCGTCGGTTCCCCGCACCCGAGTCGGCAGATCGAACTCCGAGTACTCCGCGACGGCCTCGCGGCCATCTGGCCGTACGGCCGATATCAGGCAGCCCGAGTCGTCATAGCGGTACGTGGTGGTGTGGCCGAGGGCGTCCGTGCGGGACAGCAGGCGGTTGTGACGGTCCCGTCGGAAGTGGGTGGCAGCGCCCAGGGGATCGACTTCGGTGACGACTTGCCCGGCGTCGTTGATGAGGTAACGCCGGGTGTGGCCTTCCCCGGTGGTCGTGGTGGTGACTTGGTGGCCGGTGGCCTCGTCGATCTCGTCGTAGGAGACGCGAAGGGCCATGTGTCCGGCCGTGCCGCCTTCGGCGATGCAGCGGTCCTGGTCGTCGTACTCGTACGTGTATGAACGGTCGTTGGTGTCGGTCCAGGAGGTGACGCGGCCGTGCTCGTCGTACGTGAACTGGAGAGGAAGGCCAGAGGAGTTGATGACCTGGGTCAGGTTGCCGTCGGGGGAGTAGCTGTAGCGCTTGATCTCCTGGTCGGTGCGGTCCGGGGCCGCCCCGGCCAGGTGCAGGGCGGTGATCCGGCCGTCCTGGGTGGCGACCTTCAGGTGGTAGCCGCCGGATGATGCGATGCCGAGCGGGGCGCCCTCCGCGTCGTACTCGAACGTGGTCCAGTTGCCGTTGCGGTCGTCGATCTGCTCCAGGACCGCACGGTCGTCGCCCTGGTCGGCGAAGTGCCAGGTGTGCCCGGCGCGCGGGTCCGTGATCGTGTAACCGCCCTCCACCCGGTCCAGCGGCCAGCGGCGGCTGCCGTGGACGGGGAGGGTGGGGACGCCCGGGGCCGGGTGGGGGTAGCTGAGGAGCAGTCCGTCCTCAGTGACGAAGACGACGCCCTCGGTGTCGATCTCCAGTCGCTGGTCGAGCGTGGACGTCCAGGGGGGACCGAACCAGCGGCCGAGACGCGAGCCGGACTCGACGCGGCGGGTGAAGACCATGGGGAGATTGCCGGGCAGGGCGATGTCGGTCTGCGGCAGATACATCTTGCCGGTGACCAGGTCGACCGGGTCGGTGTCGTCCTTCTCGACCTTGTGCTTCGGGTCCTCCACCGTCTCCTGCGGCTTCTCGCGTACCGCCTTGCGGGCTGCCGTCTCGCCTTCGCGTACCGCCGCCTTCTCGCCGGTACGCAGTCCCAACCGCACCCCGGACTTGGCGAACCCCGCCCCCTTCGTTCCCAGCGCCTCCGGGATGAGGCGGCCGACGAACTCCGACGGGTCGTTCTTGAAGCCGTCGATGGCCGAGGTGACGATGCGCTCGGGGTGGGCAGCGGTGGAGGCGAGGCCGGCGAGCGTCAAGGTGACGTTCTGGTAGTACGCGGCCGGGTGCGTGAGGTTGTAGGGGTCGGTGGGGTTGAGGCCGCGGGCGAAGTTGACCAGGCCCGCGCCACCTTTGACGACTCCGCCGACCACGTGCGTGAGCTCGGTGTCGACCGCGTCGCTGAGATCGCCGAGGTCGTTGCTCAGCTGGGTCAGCGGCGGGGGCTCGGCGGGGGCGTGGGCCACGGCCTTGGCCAGGGCGGTGTCCGCCTTGGTGGCGGCCTCGTTCCGGGCGCGGCGGGCATCCTCGAGGATGTGCTCGGCCTTGGTGCGGTCGGCCTCGCCGGGATCCTTCCAGGGGTCCGGTCTGGGGCCAGGGTCCTCGCCCGCGTCGGCCTTGGCGTTGTAGGCGTCGACCTTGGAGTTGTACGCCTTCGCGGAGGTTTCGCTGGTGTGCTGACCCCGTTTATAGGCGTCGATGGCGTCCTGCGCCTTGCCCTGCGCCCACTTGACCGTGTCGGCGTAGGAGTCCAACGCCTCGGCGGCCGTACCGCACGCTTCGGCGGCCTGCGCCCACTTGGTGGGGTGGATGGCGATCTTGCGGTGGAAGGCGTCCTTGGCCTCGCCCCTCCAGCCCGAGGCGTCGACCTTCCGCAGGCCGTCGCCGACCCTGTCGAAGGCCTTGTGGAAGTCCTTGAGGTGCTTGGCGGACTCGCGGATCTTGCCGGGGTTTCCGTGGACGAGCTGGGTGGGGTCGTCGGTGTGGCCGAGGCCCTGTTCGGTGGGGGTGGCGCCGAGACCCGCGGCCACGTGGTCGCCGACGTTGTGGACGACGTCTCCGGCCTTGTCCAGGCCTACGTAGTCGAGGCCGTCGCCCAGTTTGTCGCTGCCGTAGTCGACGACCTCGCCGAGCTTCTTCTTGCCCGAGTCGATGAGGTCTCCGCCGGCCTTCAGACCGGCGTTGATGCCGTCGCCGAGGTCTCCGAGGATGCCCACTACTGGTCACCCCCGGCCTGGCCGCCCTGCTGCTCGGCGGTCTCGGCACGCTCCTCGGGGGAGGGCCCGAAGGTGTTGTCCAGCCACTGGTCGTACTCGCCGTCCGAGATGCCGGCCGCGCCGTGCAGATTGTTCGGGCTGATACCCAGCGAGGTCAGGCCCTTCGAGGTCATGAGGTCGCGGCCGGTGTCCTTGAGGCCCTGCGTCACGTTCGCGTTGGCCTCGGACCAGGACTCCCCGCTGTAGTCCCGGTTCTGCCACATCGAGATCGGATTCTCGGAGAAGACCTGTCCCCAGTCCTTCTGGGTGACCTCCTCCTCGGTGGCGTAGGGATTGCCCATCAGTGAGTTCACGCCGACCTTGAACGATCCCTGCACGTACTGATCGGTCTCGTAATAGGTGCCCGCCGACAGGCCCACGCCTTTGGCGAATTCGTTGCCCTCGTGGATCAGCGAGCGCACGCCCCATTCCCACCGCTCGCAGAACGACTTGAACCGCTCGGTCACGCCCTCGTGACCCAGTTCGAGGCCGGACAGGCCTATGTCGCTGAACCCGCGGCCCGCGCCTGCCGCACCCACCATGCCGAGTTCCTTCAGCTCGCCCAGCGCGTCGGTCAGTCCGCGCGCGACCAGGTCCAGCCCTTCGGCCTGCAAGTCCTTCCCGCTTTCGCCCCCGCCGGTCATGCCGCGTCCCCCTCGCGCTCGTCACGGTCGACCGCCGCCGCGTCCGGCACGATGCCCATCACCGGCGGGAACACCATCCCGTCGGGGCCGTCCGCACAGTCCAGCGCCACCCCGCACGGCACCCCCGCCGCCGGAACCGCCACGTCCAGCAGCTTGGCGCCCAGAATCGTCCGGTACGTCCACTCGCGGCTGAACTCGCCGCGTATCTGGGCATAACGGGCCAGGGCCTGTTCGTCGGAGAAGGCCAGAATGAAGCGGATGCCGTTCAGGTCCGCCGTCAGCAGGCCCCGCCCGTCATCCGCGCCGGAGGTCTCCTCCAGCGGCACCAGCACGGCTGTCCGCCGGAAATCGCCCAGGAGCGTCGCGAATGCGCGCCGACGTTCGGCGACTCCGGCGTCGTCGGTCTCCCGAGACGGCTCGGCTGCGTCCCCGGCCGTCGGCTGCTCCTCGTTCATCTCCGCGTACTCCGCCAGCCGTGACCTGGGTATCTCCGGCCGGTCCGCGGTTCCGCCCCCGTTTTCAGACATGCGTTCCATCATCACAATCGCCCATTGCTCATCGCAACGCCCGTTGTGTCACATGCCTGTCATGAACGAGGGAACTGGCTCAAAGCAGATGGTCCGCCTTGCCTGCCTTTATGTCCCGGATCAGCGTGCGGAGCGCTTCGCGGGAGTCGGTGATGTAGGTGTCCTCGGCGCCGGACACGGTGATGTAGGCGTTGCCGCTCGCGTCGGTGCCGAGGCGGAAGCAGCTTGCTCCTTCGCCGCAGAAGGGAGTTTCCCAGGTGATCTCGGGCATCGTGGTCTCCTTACAGGTGGGTGGCAATGTCGTGGATGAAGTCGCGCGATGCTCCGGGCGGCAGAGCAATGCGCTCCATCCAGTCGAGGTGGGTCCGGTACTTGTTCAGCTGGGCCTCTTCTCCCAGGAAGTCGGGGCCGTGCGAACTGTCGACCTGGACCGTGTCCAGTTGAGGCACTGGCCCTTCCAGGTAGTTCACCGTCTGGCCGGCGCCGGGGAACGCGCCTGCCGCGAACGGGACGACCCGCACGATGACGTGCTCGCGCTCGGAGGCCGCGACGAGGTGCTTGAGCTGTTGGCGCGCCACGCGTGGTCCACCGAACTGCATCCGGAGAGCGGCTTCATGGACCAGGCAGACGTACTCGGTGGGGCTGTCGCCCTCCAGAACCTGCTGGCGCTCCACTCGGTAGGCCAGCCGCAGCGCGACCTCGTGCTGCGGCAGCGCTGGCAGGACGACCCGGAACAGTTCCAGAGCGTGGTCGCTGGTCTGTAGCAGGCCGGGGATGTGTGCCGTGTGGGCGGTGCGCATGCGGGTCGTGTGCCACTCCAGTTCGGCGATGTCCAGCAGGCCGGAGGAGAGCGAGCCGCGATAACGCTCCCACCAGCCGCGCCCGTTGGGGCGGACCATGTCGATGAGGGACTCCACGTACGCCTTGTCCGAGCAGTCGCAATTGCAGGCGAGCGTGCGCAGACGTTCGGCGCTGATGTTCCGGATGCCGGTCTCTATGTTGGAGATCTTTGCCCGGTCCAGGCCGAGCAGCCCGGCGGCCTGCTCCGCAGTCATCCCGGCGGCGGTCCGCATCTTGCGCAGTTCGCTACCCAGACGTCGTTGACGTTCGGTGGACGTGGTCCTCGGTGGCATGCCCTTCCCTTCACGCGTACGGCAGCAGTCTGCCGTGCAGTGGTGACCCTCACCCACGTAAGGGTTGGTTTCGCCGATGGCGTGGCACCTGAACCACTCCATGCACTACTTTCAGTAACGCACACGCTACACACGGCAGTTGGCAGTGCATCGCGCGAGCCTGCCCGGAAGCTCTCTCCCTGAGAGGGACGGGCTCGTGTTCAGGGAGACGAGCCACCCGCTGCCGCCGACCATCCGCCCCGCACCGCGAGGAGCCCGGCATGTCTCTCGGCGTTGTCCCAGCCTGTCCCGTGAACACCGACCGCTCGGCCCCGACCCCCGACAGACTCGCCTACAGCCTCACGCTGCCGGCCGCGCTGACCACACCCGCACTCGCCCGAGCGGCGACCCGCGCCTTCCTGTACGCCCATGATCTGGACGAGATGCTCGACCCCGCGCTTCAAGGGGTGTCTGAACTCGTGGCGACCGCGTGCCAGTTCACCTACGACGCCGACGTCTACGTATCCCTGCGCTACCGGGACGACGCCCTGCGCGTCACCACGTACGACCATCACCCCACCCACATCAACAGGCACCTCGTCGCGGCCTGTGACAGTCGGCGGCGTGCTGCCCTGCGGCTGCTTGCGTGCGTCGCTCGTGCGTGTGGCGGTGACTGGGGGTACGGGCCCTCCCGTGAAGCCGGTGGCGGGACGCGGATGTGGCTCGTGTTGCCGCGACATAGTGGGGCCGCGTACGGGCGGAAGCGGAGCGCCTAGGGCGATGGTTCCTTGAACGGGATGTTCCGCCAGGGGCTGCCCGGGTCCTGGGTCAGGATGTGGTGGGCCGCGACCATTTCCTCGTACCACTTGCCGAACTCCTCGTCGTCGAAGTGCAGGCAGCGGCCGAGGGCGTAGGCGGCGGAGAAGTCCTGCCAGGAGCGGTAGGAGCGGGCGGCCAGGGCGCTTGCCGCGCGGACCGCGGATTCGGCCTCGTCGAGGCTGCCGAAGCGGGCGGCGAGGCCCCAGCGGGCCATGTTCGGGGCGCGGCCCAGGTCCCAGGCGTCGACCGAGGTGACGTAGCGGCCCTCGCCGAGGAGGCCGTCGGCGCGCATGCGGGCCTCGTAGCGGGTGATGCGGCCGATGAGCCGGTGGACGCCCTCGATCTGCGAGGCGACCTCGTCGGCGGGGCGCGGTTCGACGGTCGTCACGCCGTCCTCGGTGAGGACGGTGTGGGGTTCGGCGCGGGCCCGGAGGACTTTCGCGACCGCTTGTTTCCAGTAGCCCGTGTCGACGTGGCCGCCGAAGTCGCGGGCGATGGTGTGCCGCAGGTCGAGCGCGAACTCCCATACGCTGCTGCGCTGTTCGGTGGCGAGGAGTTGGTGGACCCGCTCCAGCCAGTCCTGGCGGCTGGTCACGCCCCACCATTCGTCCAGCCGTTGGCGCTCGGACTGGTAGCCCTCACCGTGGTGGGCCATGGTGTTCCAGTACTCGCCGTTGGTGACCGAGAGCAGCGCGCCGAGAGCCAGTCCGTGCGCGACGGGGCCGTGCAGTGCGCCGCCGACGTGGAGAGCGCGCAGGCACATCTTGAAGCGGGGCGTGCCGGCGCGGGCGGCGGCCTGCGTCCACGCCGCGTTGTGCGGGGGCAGGGGCGGGAGGACCGCCTCGCATGGTGTGCCCGGGTTGATGACCAGGGTCGGCGGGTTCCGGCGCGTGGCCCAGGACGCGGTGGCGAACCAGTTGAGGCCCGCCCACTCGAAGCGGTGGTCCGGGGCCGGCGGGGGAAGCATCCCGGTCGTGTACAGGTGGAGCCACTCGCCGCCCGTGCGCGGGTCGCGATGGAACAGCGGGTACACCGACTCGAAGACATCGGCCTTGTCGGGGCGCAGCTCCATGTACAGCTCGACCGAGGCCAGCGTCTCGTAGTACGCGGCCCAGTCACCCCGCGTCTTCGCCTCGTACAGCGCACGCTCAACCGGCGAGGGCGCTGTCCAGGCGGGCGGCTGCGGCGAGGCGGGGCCGTCGAAGCCGGCGGGCGGTGGGCCGAAAGTCATGATCCGAAGAGTAAGCAGGCGGCGTGCGGGCAGCGCCGCCGGGGGAGCGGCGGCGCTGCCGGTAGGGGAAGCCGGGCGGGGTCAGAGGCCGTGGACGTGGGCGCCGACCGAGGAGGACCAGGCGTTGTCCGACGTCGCGTCCCAGTTCGTGGACCAGGCCATCGCGCCGCGCAGACCGGGGTAGGTCTTCGAGGGCTTGAAGGAGCCGCAGTTCGTGCCCTTGGTGAGGCAGTCGAGCGCGTCGTTCACCACGGACGGGGCCACGTAGCCGCTGCCCGCCGCGGAGGACGACGCGGGGACGCCGATGCCGACCTGCGACGGGTCGAGGCCGCCCTCCAGCTGGATGCAGGCGAGCGCCGTGAGGAAGTCGACGGAGCCCTGGCTGTAGACCTTGCCGTCACAGCCGAGCATCGAACCGCTGTTGTAGTACTGCATGTTGACGACCGTGAGGATGTCCTTCACCGCGAGGGCCGTCTTGAAGTACTCCGCCGACGTCGACTGCATGTCGATCGTCTGCGGGGCCATCGTCAGGACGAAATCGCCGCCCGCCTTTGCCGCGAGCGACTTCAACGCCTGCGACATGTACGTGGAGTTGAGCCCGTTCTCCAGGTCGATGTCGACGCCGTCGAAGCCGTACTCCTGCATGAGGGCGTAGACGGAGTCCGCGAAGGCCGTCGCGGAGGCGGAGTCGCTGACCGCCACCGTGCCGTTCTGGCCGCCGATCGAGATGATCACCGACTTGCCCGCGGCCTGCTTCGCCTTGATGTCCGCCTTGAACGCGTCCTCCGTATAACCGCCGAGCCCCGCCGAGTCGAGGTGGAAGTCCACCGCGCCCGGCGTCGTGGTCGCGTCGGCGAAGGCGACCGCGATGATGTCGTAGTCGGCCGGGACGTCGGCGAGCTTCTGGACGGCGGCGCCGTTGTCGAAGTTCTGCCAGTAGCCGGTCACCGCGTGGGCCGGTACCGCGGCTGCCTGGGCCGGTGCCGCCGGTGCCGCCGGTGCCGCCGGGGCCGAGGCCGAAGCCGTGCCCGTCGTCGTCGCGAGCAGCCCGGTCGCGGCGAGCGTCGCCGCCGTGAACGCGCCTATGAGCACGCCGAGTCGCTTCATTTCAGCCTCCATGTGGGGGGAGGGCTCCCCGCACCGAAGTGGGGGAGGAGAGGTGAGGGGGGAAGCAGCTGCTGGGCGTAAAACTGGTCCAGACCAATAGCGATGTCAAGGGTTTGCACCGATGCTTCCCCGCCAACTCGCGCCGACGGAACCAGCGACGGATCGTGAACAGTGCGAAGTGGGGTGTTGCCGGGCGCTCGCGTGGATATGGTGCTCAGGCAGGAACACTGCGGCGCCTGAGCAGCAGTGTCCGGCAGTGCCGATGAGTGCCGAGGAGCGCAGCGCCAACGGGGGGTTCACGCGTGCCGACCGCCATAGCCGTCACCGACCCCGACCTGGTGCTCGCGTCGCCGGACCGCCATACGCCGACCGCGGTCGTGCTGCCCGTGGGCCGGGCGCCGGACGTGTATCCGCTGGACCGCGCGATCACCGACGTACACGCACTGATCGAACAGCATGGATATGTGATCGTGCTCTGTCCGCAGTCCGTACCGGACGCGGTCGTTCACCGACTTCATTCGATCCGGTCCGTGCTCGAGAGCGACCGAATAGCCATTCTGCGTCCCGATCTTCCGCCGCTCGGGCTCGCCGTGCTCGCGCTGCAACTGCGCCAGCTGTCGATCTGCGACTTCAGCCCGGGCGTCCTCGCCTCCGCCGCCCGGCTGCTCGCCCACTACGTCCACGCCGGCGCCGTCGTCGGTTCCGTCGCCAAGCTCGACCGCGTCCCGGTCTCACTGAAGGCGCACGCGAAATCGTGGTCGCCGAGCGCCCAGTTCGCGGTCGTGGCGTCACCGCAGCCGCAGCTCCTGCGCATCACCGCGGCCGAATCCGAGACGCCGAGCGGCCCCTCCTTCGGTACGCGGATGTTCTACGCCGCCGGCCAGCAGTCCACCGACTGGGTCACCGGCGTACTGGCCCCGGCCTGGCGGGTGACGAGCGTGACCGAGGCGCAGCTGCCCGCCGAGTCACCGCGCTGGTGGGCGACGGGCAAGGGCGGGGGCGCGAACCCCGGCCGGATCGTCGAGTTCGCCGCCGCCATCCCCGACATCTCCGTCCTCTACCAGCTCGTGTCGTCCGTACGGCGCGAGGCGTGCCACTGGTGCGGGCTCGAACTCATCGGCGACCGCTGCGGGTTCTGCTCCGCGCCCCTGGCCGCCGAAGCACCGCCCGAACGCGCGGGCGGCGCCGCCCGTTCCTCACTCGCCCCCGCCGCCGGGTCGGGCCGGGCCGCACTGCCCCGCGCCCCTCACCATTGACGACCACCGACCATCACCCCCGAGCCCCCCGAGCCCCCCGAGCCCCCGAGTCCGAGGCCCAGAAGCCCGCCCCGAGCCCGCCCGCCGCCTACCAACGAGGTTGTCCGGTCCATGAATTCACGTCAGCGCCGCGGCGTCATTCTCCTGGTCGTCTCGGCCCTGTGTGCCCTCGGCGCCTTCGCCGGCGTGCTCTCCGTGATCCGCGACGTGAACTCCAAAGTGGGCCCGGAGGTCGCCGCATACCGGCTCAAGCAGGACGTCGCTCCCTATAAGGAGCTGACGGACGACCAGTTCGAGAAGGTGGAGATGCCCGAGCGGTGGCTGTCGGACACCGCCGTCACCAGCCTCCGCCAGGTCCGCGGCAAGATCGCCGTCACCCAGCTCAAGAAGGGCTCCCTGCTCCAGACCGACATGATCGTCGCCCGGCCGCAGCTCAAGGCGGGGCAGCAGGAGATCGCCATCATGATCGACGCGGAGACCGGAGTCGCCGGAAAGATCGACCCGGGCGCGAAGGTGCACATCTACGCCACTTTCAAGGCCGAGAACGACACGGAGCACGACCGCTCCCAGGTCATCGTCGAGAACGCCGAGGTCATCGACGTGGGCAAACTGACCCCGATCGACCAGCAGGGTGCGAACAACAGCTCCGGCAGCAGCGCCCGGCGCCAGGGCGAAGCCGTGCCGATCACGTTCGCACTGGGCGCGGCCGACGCCCAACGGGTCGCCTACGCGGAGTCGTTCGCGACGCACGTACGGCTCGCGCTGGTCGCGCCGGGGGACGACGGGACGATCGCGCCGGGGGACCGGTCCTACACGTTGGACGAGGACAAGTGATGGCAATTCAAGCCTCTCCGGCGTTTGAGGAGCGGGGTCCGGGGCGGAGCCCCGAGGCCCGGACGCCAGCGCCCTCGAAGGGAGTACACCGATGACCACAAGGATCCTCCCCGCAGCCGGCGAGCCGGAGGCGGCCCGCGCTCTGGTCACCCTCCTCTCCCAGCTCCCCGACACCGAACCCGCCCCACCCGTCGCCGACAGCACCGCCCTGCTCGACACCCTGGCCCGCCTCGCCGCCGAGTCGCTCGACGAGCTGCCCGAGGTCGTCCTCGTACACGAACGGATCGGTCCCGTACCGGCGTTGGACCTGATCCGCGACCTCGTGCTGCGCTTCCCGGCCGTCGGCGTCGTCCTCGCCACCGCCGACACCAGCCCCGCGCTGCTCACGGCCGCGATGGACAGCGGAGCGCGCGGCATCGTCGCGTTCCCGCTCGGCTACGACGCCCTCGCCGAGCGCGTCCACGCCGCCGCCTCCTGGTCCGCGGGCATGCGCCGGCACCTCGCGGGGGGCACCGGCGCTGAGCTGATGCCCGCCGGGGGCGGCGGCCGGGTCGTCGCCGTGACGGGCGCCAAGGGCGGCGTCGGCACCACGCTCGCCGCCGTCCACCTCGCGCTGGCGGCAGCCGCGTCGGGCCGTTCCGTCGCCCTCCTCGACCTCGACCTCCAGTCCGGCGACGTGGCCTCGTACCTCGACGTGCAGTTCCGCCGCTCCGTCGCCGACCTCGCCGCGATCCGCGACATCACCCCGCGCGTCCTCCAGGACGCCGTCTTCACCCACGAGAGCGGCATCGACCTCCTCCTCGCCCCCGCCGACGGCGAACGCGGCGAGGAGATCACCGACCGCGTCGCCCGCCAGGTCGTGCACGCCCTGCGCGCCCGCTACGAGGTCGTGGTCGTCGACTGCGGTACGCAGATGGGTGCCGCAAATGCCGCCGCCATCGAACTCGCCGACCAGGCGGCCCTGCTCGTCACCCCGGACGTCGTCGCGGTCCGGGCGGCCAAACGCATGGTCCGGCTCTGGGACCGGCTCCAGATCCGCAAGGCCGAGGAGACCCTCACCGTCGTCAACCGGCAGGCGCGCTCCGCCGAGATCCAGCCCGCCCTCGTCGAGCGCGTCACCGGCACGAAGACGGCACGTACGTCCGTCCCCGCCGCGTACAAGGAACTCCAGGCCGCCGTCGACGCGGGCCGTATGCAGGACCTCGACAACCGCTCCACCGTCAAGCAGGCCCTGTGGTCCCTGGCCGGCGAACTCGGCCTCGTCGCCGCGCCCGCCCCGGACTCCGGTGGCCGCCGGTCCCGGCGACGCGGGGACAAGGGGGCGGTCACGCTCGAATTCGCCGCGATGTTTCCGCTGGTGCTGGTCGTGATGGCGTTGATGTGGCAGTGCGTGCTGTACGGGTACACGTACTCCCTGGCCGGGAATGCGGCGGATGAGGCGGCTAGGGCGGCCACGTCTGCTGCCGCGGGGGGTGGGGATGCGGGTGGGGCCTGCGACTCGGCGGGGAAGTCGCATCTGCCGTCCGCTTGGCAGGGGGCGGCGATCTCCTGTGCGGATGACGGGGTGGTGATGCGGGCCACCGTGCAGGTGGATGTGCCGTTGTTCTTTCCCGGGGTCAATCCGGGGTGGTCGGTCACGGGTGAGGCGGGCGCCGCTTCTGAGGTGGACCAGTGACAGCGGCACCGCCACGGGGCTCCGCCCCGGACCCCGCTGCCTCTCGTACGACAGCGGGGCTGTCTTTGGCGGACCCGCCGGATGATGCGCCACGGCGCAGGTTCGATGACCGTGGCGTCTCCATCCTGGAGTTCGCCGGGTTTCTGCCCTTCCTCCTCGTCATCGGGATGGCCGCGATCCAGCTCGGGCTCGTCGGATACGGGGCCAACCAGGCGGGGAGCGCCGCCCGCGCCGCCGCCCGCGCGGAGTCCCTGAACCCGGGCACGGGCCAGAGCGCGGCAGCGGCGGCGGCGAGCGGCTGGCTGAACCCGTCCGCGACGATCGGCAGCGGCTCCACCGTGACCGCCACCGTCACCGTCCACGTGAACGCGATCATCCCGCTCTTCGACGGCTGGGATCTGACCCGGCAGGCGACCATGCCCAACGACGAACGAAACGACGGGAGTTGACGATGAGCCTACGATCCCGGGTCGTCGCCACCCGCGGCACCCCGGAGGGCACCGGCACGCCCCCGGACCGCGACGAAGGCCTCATCGCCGTCTACCGCGCCAAACTCCTCGAAGAGATCGACCTCGCCGAGATGTCCTCGCTCCAGGCCGCGGACCGCCGCGTCCGCCTGGAGCGCGTCCTCGGCCACATCATCAGCCGCGAGGGCCCGGTCCTCTCCTCGACCGAGCGGACCCAGCTGATCCGCCGCGTCGTCGACGAGGCGCTCGGCCTCGGCATCCTCGAACCGCTCCTCGCGGACGCCTCCATCACCGAGATCATGGTCAACGGGCCGGACGCGATCTTCGTGGAGCGAGCGGGACGCGTGGAACAGCTCCCCATGCGCTTCGCGTCCCCCGAGCAGCTGATGCAGACCATCGAGCGCATCGTCTCCACGGTGAACCGGCGCGTCGACGAGTCCAACCCCATGGTCGACGCCCGCCTGCCCACCGGCGAACGCGTCAACGTGATCCTCCCGCCCCTCGCCCTCACCGGCGCCACGCTCACCATCCGGCGCTTCCCGCGCGCGTACAGCCTCACCGAACTCCTCGAACTGGGCTCGCTCGACGAGCACATGCTGATGCTCCTCGCCGCCTTCGTACGGTCTCGTTTCAACGTCATCGTCAGCGGCGGTACGGGCTCCGGCAAGACGACCCTCCTCAACGCGCTCTCCGCGCTCATCCCCTCCCACGAGCGCATCATCACCATCGAGGACTCGGCGGAACTCCAGCTCCAGCAGGACCACGTGATCCGCCTGGAGTCACGGCCCGCCAACGTCGAGGGCAAGGGCCAGGTCACCATCCGCGACCTCGTCCGCAACAGCCTGCGCATGCGCCCCGACCGCATCATCGTCGGCGAGGTCCGCGGCGGCGAGACGCTCGACATGCTGCAAGCCATGTCGACCGGTCACGACGGCTCCCTCGCCACCGTCCACGCCAACACCGCCGAGGACGCCCTCACCCGCCTCCAGACCCTCGGCTCCATGTCCGAGGTCGACGTCCCCTTCGAGGCGCTGCGCGACCAGATCAACTCGGCCGTCGACGTCCTCGTCCAGCTCACCCGGCACGCCGACGGCTCCCGCCGGATCAGCGAGATCGCGCTGCTCGTCTCGCACGGCCGCGAACAGTTCACCATCGCGACGGTGACCCGTTTCGTCGCCCAGCCGTACGTGTCGGGCGCCACCGACCAGGAGCGGCGCAGGGTCCACGGCTACTACGAACACCTGCCGCTGCCACGCCGCCTCGCGGACCGGCTGTACGTGGCCGGGGAGGCGGTCCCGCCGGCGTTCGGGGTCGTCGAGTCCATCGACGTACGCCAGACGAGAGAGGCCACGGGATGACCCGGACGCACACTTCCGGAAAGGGCCCGGGAAGATGACGAACCCCGCCGCTCGCGGAACGGGGGCCGGAACATGACGAACCCCGCCCTCATCGCCCTCGGCGCCACCCTCCTGACCTGCGTAGTCGCCATCGCGGGCGTGCACGTCTACGCCTCCGGGCGCGCCCAGCGCCAAGCCCTCGTCGATCGTCTGGACGGCTACCGGGGTGGCGGCCAGGGCGATTCGGCGGGCGGCCGGGCCCGCCGTTTCGCCGCGATCGACCGCCGGCTGCGCCGCACGCGCCTGGGCCGCGCCGTCCACCTCCGGCTCTCCGCCACGGGCCTGGACCTGACGGCGGGCGAGTTCTCCGTCTACGTCGCCGCGGTCGTCGCCGCTCTGTGGGTGCTGGCGGCGGCGACCCTGGCCCCGTTCTTCGGGCCGATCGCGGGAGCGGTGGCCGTCTGGGCGGCGGTCATCTTCCTGAACTGGCAGCGCCAGAAGCGCATCGAGGCCTTCATCAACCAGCTCCCCGACGTCGCCCGGCTCCTGGCCAACGCCACCGCCGCCGGCCTGGCCCTGCGCACCTCGCTGGCGATGGCGGCGGAGGAGCTGGAGGCCCCGGCGGGCGAGGAACTGAGCCGCGTCTCCGACCAGTTGGCGCTCGGCCGCTCGGTCGACGACGCCCTGGACGAGCTGGCGGCCCGCCTGCCCTCCCGCGAGCTGATCGTCCTCGTCACCACCCTGGTCCTGGCGAACAAGGCGGGCGGCACGGTCGTCTCCTCCCTGCGGAACCTCACACAGACCCTGGAGGACAGGAAGGAGACCCGGCGCGAGATCCGCACGATGCTCTCCGAGGTGAACGCGACGGCGTTCACGGTCCCGCTCCTCGGCCTCGGCTCGCTGCTGCTGATCAACTCCTCGAACGAGGGCGCACTGGCGAAAGTGACCGGCTCCCCCCTCGGCCAGACCCTCATCCTGATCTCCCTCGGCCTGTACGGGATCGGGTTCTTCGTGATCCGCCGCCTCGGAAAGATCGAGGTCTGACCCATGTCACCCACCCTCGTCGGCCTGCTCCTCGCGCTCCTCACCGGCGCGGCCGTCCTCGGCGTCTTCACCGGCATCCGCCTGTACCGCGCCGAGGCCAAGGTCCCCAGCGACCTCGCCCTCGCCCTCGAAGTGGGCGCCACCCGCGTCTCCACGGCGGGCTCGGCGGTGGACCGGCTCGGCATGCGCTTCGCACCGCTGGTCCTGCGCCTGATGGGCCCGCGCCGCGTCGACGCGAAGCGCCGCAAGATCGACATGGCGGGGAACCCGGGCGGCCTGACCATCGACCGTTACGCCGCGCGCCGGGCGGTCTACGGTCTCTTCGGCATCGTCATGGCCCTGGTCTTCCTCTCCAACGGCCGGCCGTTCCTCGCCCTGCTCACCCTCGCCTTCGGCGCGCTCGCGGCCGACGCCCTGATCTGGCAGGCCGTACGCGAACGCAAGGAAGTCATCGACCGGACCCTCCCCGACTTCCTCGACGTCCTCGCGGTCGTCGTCTCGGCGGGCCTCGGCTTCCGCCAGGCGCTCGACCGCGTGGCGGAGAAGTACGAAGGCCCGTGGGCCGACGAACTCCGCATCACCCTGCGCCAGATGGACATGGGCGTCCCGCGCCGCCAGGCCTTCGACGAACTGCGCCGGCGCAACGCGTCCGAACAGGTCGCCCAGTTCGTCTCGGCGCTGCAACAGGGCGAGGAGCTGGGTTCGCCCATCGCGGAGACCCTGATCCAGCTCGCCACGGACATGCGCCGCACCGACGCGCAGAACTCCCGCCGCCGGGCGGCGAAAACAATTCCGAAGGCAACGGTCGTGACGCTGGTCTTCATGCTCCCCGCGACCATGATCCTGATCGCGACAGGCATGTTTCTCGGCTCCGGCTCCAACTTCGGTTCGATATTGGGCCGTTGAGACACTCCTATGTCGCCGCGGATTTGGCTACAGTGGCAGCGAGCAAAGGTTGGCTCATGCAAATGCCTGACCCGAGGGGGTTCGGCGAACCCGTACGAGAGGATCCGCGAGGGGAGCTGACACGCGATGACGCCCCGGGCAACGCCCAGACAACTTCCGGTCAAGCCCGGCCTCTTATCTGACGAAACCAGGTGCGCACGGTCGCAGTTCGCGTACGTTGCGTGTGTTGTTCTGGTTGCCTTGGAGGAAGTGGCGGAAGGGGGTTCCCGTGATCAAGGACCGAGTGCTCGGGGCGTGGGAGACGTGGACGAGTTCACTGGCCGAGCGGTTTCGGGGGACGCGGCGGGACGCGGGTGCCGGGTTCGTGGAGTATGCGGGGCTGATGATCCTGATCGCCGGGATCTTCGTCGCCATAGACAGCCTCGGGCTGGACGGGCTCATCTCCGGCGCGGTGCTGGACGCGATCAGCAACGTCATCGGCGGCTGACCGAGCGGCGCACGGCCACGCGGCGTACGGCTGAGCGGCGTACGGCGACGCGACCGGCTACGCGGCGCACGGCGGCGCGGCTGACGCGGCGGCTGCGTGCGGCGCTGGCGGAGAGGCGGACAGCGCTTCGCCTCCGCGGCGACCGGGGATCGACGCTGCCCATCTACATCTGGATGACGGCGATCCTCTTCTTCGCCGCGCTCGCGTTCTTCGCGTTCGCCCAGGCGGCCTCGGCGCGCAACGGAGCACAGTCCGCGGCCGACGCGGCGGCGCTCGCGGCGGCGCAGTCCGCCCGGGACGAGCTGCTGCTCGACCTCGGCGAGGCCGTGGGGAACGACGACGACTGGACGGACGTGCTCGACCTGGACGGCCTCGCCGGACTCGGGGACGGTGCCGGGGCCGCCGCGAGCGACCTCGCGGCGCAGAACGACGCCACGGTGGTCGCCGGCCCGAACGGCACGACGGTCAACGGCTACCCGGGCTACGAGGTCGAGGTCGAAACCCAGTCCACGGTCGGCGACACGGTCATCCCCGGCACGGAGTCCATGCACGCGACGGCCCACGCCACGGCCGTGCTCGTACCCCGCTGCGACTTCGACACGGAAGCCGACCCCGAGAAGCCCCTCGCGCTCGACTGCGACGGGGTGGGCGAGGTCGTCATCGACCCCGAGGACTTCGACCCCCTGGATCTGCCGGACGCGTCCGACCTGTTCTCCGTCCACCTGGCCGACTGACGAAGCGAACGACGAGAAAGAGGGAAGCCCCAGCCATGAAACTTCGGCGTACGACGACGACCCGTCGGTCACTGACCGTGGCGGCGATCACCGCGGGGCTGGTGCTCACGGTCGCCGGCTGCGGAACCGGCGGGGACGGTGACGGCGACAACGCGAAGGACTCCTCGACGCCGTCGACGGCGGCCACGGACAAGAGCGGCGACGCGGAGCCCTCGGCGTCCCCGGCCGCGACCGACAAGGTCCTCGCCGAGGTGAAGGGCGAGGGCGGCATCACGCTGACCGTGTCGTCGGCGGCCCGGGACGGAGGCGGCTTCGTCACGGTGCAGGGCACGGTGCTGAACGGCACCGGCAAGGCCTGGGTGCCGGTCAACTGGCGAGGCGACGAGCGCGAGTTGATGGCGAACGGCGGCTCCATCGCCGGTGCCGCGCTCGTGGACGAGGCGGGCAAGAAGAAGTACCTCATCCTGCGCGACACCGAGGGGCGCTGCCTGTGCACCCGCTTCACCGGCGGCGTGCGCAACGGTGAGACCGCTACCTGGTACGCCCAGTTCCCGGCCCCGCCCGAAGGCACCGACAAACTCTCGTTCCAGGTCGGCGCGATGCCGCCCGCCCCGGTCGAGATCACCGAGGGCAGCTGACGATGGACCGACGAAGCCTGACCGCGGCGGCGGTGTGCACGGCGGCGACAGCCGTCATCCTCTCGACAGCCCCGGCCCACGCCGACGACCCCGCACCGTCCGCGCCTCCCGGCTCCGCCAGCAGCTCCCCGCCGCCACGGGTGGACGCCAACAGCCCGGGCCTCAAACTCGCCGACGGGGCGACGCTCGCGCCCGCCCGGGTGCTGGACATCAAGTCGGTCGTGGAGGACCTCTCCGGCGACGAACGCCGCTCCGACACGAACGAGAACGTCACCTTCGCGCTCCAGGCCGAGGTCCTGTTCCCCAAGGACAGCGCCAGGCTCAACCCGAACGCACGCTCCCGCATCCAGGCCATCGCCGACGAGATCAACACCCAGAAGGCGGGCGCGGTACGGGTGTTCGGCTTCACGGACAACCTGGGCTCGTACGCGCACGGCCTCACGCTCTCCAAGAAGCGAGCGGAAGCCGTCCACGACGAACTGACCACAGCACTCGGCGCGCAGGGCGCGGACCTCACGTTCCAGGTCCGCGGCTACAGCGAGGACTACCCCATCGCGGACAACACCACGGAACAGGGCCGCAAGAAGAACCGCCGGGTGGAGGTGTCGTTCCCGAAGGGGGGCTGAGGCGTGTCCCTCAGGCGGGGGCGTCCAGGAAGATCCGGTCGGCCTCCGTCACATGGACGGCGCGCTCGGCCCAGGCGGTGAGCTGAGCAGCATCGGAACAACCGAGAACCCGCTCCCGCACCCCCTCGGGCACGACGATCCCGCGCCACTCAAGAATCCGGAGAGTCATCTCGGCCCGATCCTCTACGCGCCCTTCCTCGCGCCCTTCCTCCCGCACCTTCTCGGCGACGGGATGCCGGAAGAAGTAGTGCATCTGCGACATCAGTTCCCTCCACACCTTCCTGGCCTCGCTGTCCACAAGGCCGGCCTCCACGAGCATCGCCAGTACCGCCGCGCTTTCGGGTTCGACGCGTTCCAGCGCCGCCGCAAGTGTCCTCAGTATCGCAGCGGCATGCGCGCCTTTACCATGCGTGATCGCCGAGAGCGCCGCCAGTGACGGGTCCTGGACGGCTTCGTCCTCGTCAACGATCACCGGGACGTTGTCCGGCCCGAGCACGAGCGGCCGTACGGTCATCGACGCCCATCCCGGCAGGCCAAAACGG
Source organism: Streptomyces kunmingensis (assembly GCF_039533535.1). Classification (NCBI taxonomy): domain Bacteria; kingdom Bacillati; phylum Actinomycetota; class Actinomycetes; order Kitasatosporales; family Streptomycetaceae; genus Streptomyces; species Streptomyces kunmingensis. The sequence goes on along the minus strand of NZ_BAAATS010000018.1, from coordinate 408,007 downwards.
ATGGGCTGTGCGGCCCAGCGGGCGGTGGACCTGCTCTGTGAGAGAACAATGAGTACGGGTTGGCATTGATACTTCTCCCGCAGGTAGCCCAGGTAGTACGCCCAGCTCCCCCACTTTCTCTCGTCTTTCTTGCCCTGGGATTCGAGGACGAGCAGGAAATCACCCTCGTCCGTGTCCACCCGTACGAGACTGTCCACGCGGCGCTCCACGGGCTCGATCTCGGTGAGGTCGGTGTTGAGCACGGCGATGTCGCGTGGCTCGGGGAAGGGCACCCGGAAGAGGCGCTCGAAGTTGCGGATCAAAGCGACCGTGTCCTTCTGGAAGAACCGGTGCATCGCTTCGTGCGATGAGCTCACCATCACGCGGCCCCGAGCTCGCACCACACGTACTTTCCGCTGTCCCCGCACGTCGAGTGCGGATGCCACCCCCACTCGTCGGCACAGGCCCCTACGAGAGCGAGCCCTCGGCCCTGTTCGGCCTCGAGGAGGTGCGGGGTCGGAGGCCGCGGCGGAGTCGGATCGGCGTCCCAGGCCCCCAGCCGCAGCAGCCCGCCACCCCAGCTGAGCCGCAGCGCGGCAGGTCCCTCCGTGTGGCGTACGGCATTGGAGACCAGCTCCGTCGCCAGCAGCTCCGCCAGGTCGGTGAGGGCGACAAGCCCGTGCGCATGGAGAACGAGCCGCAGCGTGCGCCGCGCAACGGTGACGGCCCGCGGGTCGTGCGGGATGTGGAGGATGTACTCCCAGGGAGCGGATGGGGTTCGAGGCATGGCTGTACTCCGTTGCTGAGTGGGGAGTTGGCGGGCGGTGGCTTTGTCGCCGCGTCATGGCAGTACGGGCGGTGCGCTTCCACCTGGCCGGTTGCGTAGGGTGTCTGGTGCATCACTGAAAGTATTTCCTAAGCTTAGGAACGCGCAAGTCTTTCCCGTACTGTCAACTCGAACGAGTCACAGCTGACGGGTAGTTGATCCAGGAGGAGTCCATGCCGCCGAAGAGGCACCTCACAGCGCGTCGCGTACGCCTTGGCGCCGAACTCCGCAAACTGCGTGAGGCCACGGGCATGAAGGCGCGGGAGGCCGCTGCGCTTCTGGGAGCGGATGCGGTGCAGATCAGTCAGATCGAGTCGGGGGTGGCCGGCGTGAGCGCCGCCCGGGTGCGCCGACTCGCGTCGCACTACGACTGCACCGACGATGGGATGGTCCAGGCGCTGGTCGTCATGGCGACCGACCGTACGCGTGGCTGGTGGGAGGAGTATCGAGGCGTACTCCCCGCGGTGTTCATGGATGTCGCAGAGTTGGAGCACCACGCCACGTCTCTCCGGGAGGTGGTCATCACGCACGTCCCGGGACTCCTGCAGACCCCCGACTACGCGCGGGCGGTGTACTCGTACATGTCGCCCGGCCTGCCGACCAGTGAGCTGGAACCGAGGGTCGAGCACCGCATGAGGCGGCGTACCGCGATCGAGGGCGATACGCGGACGCCGTACGAGACGACCATCCATGAGTTCGCACTACGGGCCCGGGTGGCCGATCGCAAGGTCGCCCACACCCAACTCCACGAGATCCTGGGCCAGATCGAGTGCGGGCATGCCACGGTGCGGGTCATCCCCGTCGACCAGGACGGTTTCGCCGGCGCGGGAGCGTCGATGATGTATGTGGGCGGGCCGCTGGCCCAGTTGGACACCGGGTTGCGTGATGCGCCCACCGGTACGGCGTTCATCGATGCGGAGCCGCAGTTGAAGCGCCTGCGCACGTTGCTCCGTAAGGTGGAGAGGGCGACGCTGGACCCGTCGGCGTCCCGAGACTTCATCCACCGCCTGGCCAAGGAACTGTGAGGCACCAGCATGCGTGAGGCCCTGCACTGGCAGAAGTCCACCTTCTCCGACGGCGGCGACGGCAACACCTGCGTCGAGGTGGCCACGGCCGCCGGCTCCATCCGCCTCCGCGAGAGCGATGACCCGACCACGGAGATAGCCACGGCACCCACCGCTCTCTCCCACCTCCTCCAAGCCCTCAAGGGCCCCCGCCGGTGACCGGGATCCCCATCGACCTCACCTGGACCCGAGCGGCCCCCGAGGGAGCGGAGGGCCCAGGCCCTTGGATCGAAATCGCCTTCGGCCCGGGCGACTTGGTGTATCTGCGCGAAACATCGGCCCGGGCTACGGTCGTCACCACCACCCGCAAGAAGTGGGACGCCTTCGTACTCGGCGTCCAGGCAGGCGAGTTCGACCACTTCGTGGCCGGCCTCCAGAGCGACGCCCCACCATAGAGATAGCCCGGGCGGCTCAGGACGTGGCCGTCCGCCACACCGTCAACGCCCCGGTCAGGAAGCTGCTGCCGCTCTTCGGGAGCGCCGTCGACTTCGCCTGGACCACGAACAGGCCGATGTAGCCGTCGGGGTGCTCGAAGCAGATCTGGCTGCCGGTCGTGATGACGGCGAGCGGCAGACGTGTGTCGGCGCCCTTGCCGGCGAGGTAGGCGCGGCAGGTGTCGAGGGTGGCGCCCGGGCCGTCGTACACCGGGGCGATCACGCTGGTGGTGGTCTCCAGCGCGCAGCTGGTCTCCTTGGCGCAGGTGAAGCGGATATCCCCTTTGCGGTCCTTGCGGTTGGCGCCGTCCTTGATGCTCAGCGAGTTCTTCTCGTCCAGCCATAGCAGTGGGTACGGGGTGGCCACCGGCGAGGAGGAGGAAGAGGAGACGGCGTCGTCGGAACCGGATGTGGAATCGGAGTCGGCGTCGGCGCCGGACCCCGTGCCTGCCCCCAGTTCGGACGCCGACACCGATGGACTCGCCCCGGCCCCCTTCGCCGAGCCGCCGTCACCCCGCCCACTGTCGAACGTCCCCGTCGCGTCCATCACCGTCCACGCCAGCACCGACAGCACCAGCACCCCGGCCGTCACCGCCGCCCCGGCGAGCACCTTCGCGCGCCGGCTGCGGGGCGGCCTCGGGGTGGACCATGTCGGCGCCTGCCAGGGCGAGTTCGGGCCGACGGACTCCGGCCGGGCGTGCACCAGCGTGGGGTTCGCGGGCACCGGTCCCGGTCCGTCCGGGGCGTCCGGGAGCGGTGACGGCACGGTGATCTCCGGGCCCGTCACCTCCCGCCACACCGCCCCCGCCCCCGCATCCGCGTCCCGCCCGAGCCGCTCCTGGCACCACTCCACGACCTCCGCCGGCGTGGCCCGGTCCGCGGGATCGGCGGCCAGGCAGCGCTCAAGCAGCGGCCGGAGCTCCGGGGGCAGCGCGGACAGGTCGGGCTCGTCGTGCACGATGCGGTAGAGGACGCTGACCGCAGGCCCGTTCCCGTACAGCGGCTCGCCCAGCGCCGCGAACGCCACCGTCTGCGCGAGCGAGAAGACATCGGTCGCCGCCGAGACCGGGGCGGCGGAGGCCTGTTCGGGCGCCATGAACTGCGGGGTGCCGATGGTGGCACCGGTCGCGGTGTACGAGGTGCCGTCGAAGGCCGTGGAGATACCGAAGTCGATGACGCGCGGGCCGTCGGCGGCCAGCAGCACGTTCGACGGCTTCAGGTCCCGGTGCACGATCCCCGCCGCGTGGATCGCCTGGAGCGCCTCGGCCACCCCGGCCGTCAGCCACAGCAGCGCGGGCAGCGGCAGCGGTCCGCGCCGGGCCACGGCCTCCGCGAGCGAGGGCCCCGGCACGTACAGCGTCGCCAGCCAGGGCGGCGCCCCGTCCGCGTCGCCGTCGATCAACTCCGCGGTGTAGGCGCCGCGCACCCGCCGCGCCGCCTCCATCTCCCGCCGGAAGCGCCGCCGGAAGTCGGCGTCGTCGGCCAGCTCGGGACGTACGACCTTGATCGCCACCGGGCGGCCGCCCCGCGTGTGCGCGAGATAGACCCGGCCCATGCCCCCCGCACCGAGCCGAGCGACGAGCCGGTAACCGGCCACCGTGCGCGGATCGTCCGCCGCCAGCGGCTCGAACACCTCTGTGGCTCCGTTCATCTCCCTCTCCCCCCTGCCCCCGCGTCCACCGAAAGTCGACCGGTGGACCGGACACAAGAGCAGCAGCCTAAGCGGGCCCGAAACGACCGCCAAGACGGAGGGGGCGTCCGCCTGTGCCAAGGGTGTGACAGAAGTTGTCGGCGGGGTGCCTTTAGGCGATCATTACCTGCGCGTCGCAAACGCAACCTGCCCGCATGGCGGGTAGTTGACGAGTCTCGGGGGAGCGCCATGGGTTCGAACGACGGGTACGAGGTCAAGCACGCGGGCATGAAGAGCCAGGCCAAGGCGCTGGACGACGCGGGCGACGACGCCGGGGCGATACGGGAGTTGATCGGCGCCACGCCCTGCTACCCGCAGGAGGTGCTCGGCGGCTCGGACGCCGGCCCCGCCTTCAACGCGTACAGCACGGCCTGGACCGCGGAGGCCCGCACGCTGGAGGACGCGCTCCACGAACTCGCCGACAAGGTACGCGCCTCCAAGGGCGCCTACCAGGGCTCCGACGGGCTCGTGCGCACCAGCGCGGAGCGCGTCTCCGTCAGGGAAGCCGTCAGCACCAACCCGGCGTACGGCACCAACCCGGCGTACGGCACCAACCCCGCGTACGGCACCGCCCCCGTCGGCACGAATCCGGTCCACGCGAACCGGCCCGCCGCCCTCGGCACCGCACCCATCGGCACCAACCCCGTCCAGGGCGAACGCCCCTCGGCCCTGACCGATTACTGACCGGCGTCCGAGCCGTACCCGAGACGTCACTTCGCCGACCACCCCGAGGGGCCGATCCACCGTGACCGAATCCACCACCGACCGTCGCAAGCGCCTCTCCGAGCTGCGCGGCTCCATATCCTCCGCCGACAGCAAGAACGACCTGATCGACGCGATCGACGACGCCCTCGGTGTCGCCGCGCCGGAGGGTGACCCGGCCACGATCGAGTCGCTCGGCAAGCGCTACCGCGGCCAGGCCGACGACGCCATGAAGGTCCACGACCGCTCCGACGCCGTGTCCCGCAAGGGGCTGCCCGACATCTGGGTCGGGGACACCTCGGTGCTCGCCTCCGCCGCCGTCGACGCCGCCACCCGCGCCGCCGAGCAGATGGCCGACGCCCTGCGCGGAGGCGGCAACGTCCTGCTGACGCTCTCCGACGCCATCGAGGCCGCGCAGACCCAGGACGGTGCGGGCCGCACCAAACTGCGCGACGCCCGCGGCCAGCTCGGCGGCAAGGACGGCTTCTTCGACACCTGGCACGAGGACGACGGGGAGGAGGCGGCGCGCAAGAAGGCCCGTTCGCTCGCCTCCACGGGCGTCGACGAACTGCACGCCGCCGCTGTCACCGCCGACGACGCGGCCCGCGCCGCGGCCCGTGACCTGAACAAGTACGCGGCCGAGGCCCGCGCGGGGAAGCTGTCCACCGACGACCTCTCCGCCGTGGACCGGCTCGCGCTCGCCGACGCCGCCAACGTCAGCGGCGACCCGGAGTGGAACGAGATCCTCAGCGCCAACGACCTGGAGCGCTCCGGGCGGGCCATGGAGAACCTCTCCCCGGCCGAACAGGCGCGTATGGAGAAGCTCCTGGCGGGGGCCTCCACCCCGCAGGAGAAGGCGTACCTGATGAAGGCCCTCGCCTCCGGGTACTCCGTGGACGAGGTCGAGACGTTCGGCGGGAAGATCCACGGCAAGGACGCGACCTGGTTGCAGGAGCATCTCTCGCCCATCACCACCGGGGGCGACAGCATGGACGACGAGGGCGTCAACGCCAACGGGTCCAACACGAACACCGACCCCCAGGCCTTCGACGGGCAGGGCTGGACGCAGGGCGGCGACGGCCAGGAGGGCTCGTGCGTCGCGTCGTCCACCGTCACCGCCCGCGCCATGGTCGACCCGGTCTACGCCCTCGGACTCACCGGCGGCCCCAGCGGGCAGGAGGACGACGCGGACGCCTTCCGTGACCGGCTCGTCGACGAGCAGCACCGGGTGCACGAGGAGGGCGACGGCGGCCACACCCACTTCTGGACGGACGTCCCGGACGGCATGGACAACGACGGCAAGACCGAGGTCGTGAACAAGGAGATCAGCCCGCACACCGGCAGCGGCTACGAGTTCAAGGAGGTCAAGAGCGCCGACGACCGGCGCGACGTCCTGCCGGACATCGAGAAGTCGGTGGCCGACGGCAAGCCGGTCCCCATCGGTATCGAGGGCTACGACGACGGCGACCGCTCCGGGCACGCGGTGATGATCGTCGGCCAGGAGGGCGACATGCTCCAGGTCTACAACCCGTGGGGCACGACCACCTGGATCAGCGAGGACGACTTCGTCAACGGAGGCATGGCCAAGGCCAGCAGCAACAGCCTGCCCGACGCCTACGGCGTCCACGTACCCCAGGACTGACCTGACATGAAGATCACCCAGCGCACGACCAGCCACCGCACGACCACCCAACGCACGATCACTCAGCGCTCGCTCACCAGGCCCACCGCGCGCGCGACGGCTCTCGCCGCGCTGCTCGGCCTCTCCCTCACCGCCCTCACGGCCTGCGGCGACTCCGGCGGCGGTACCGCGTTCGGGCCCGAGGACCGGAGCGTCAGCGTGACGAAGGGGGAGGCGTTCACCCTCACCGTCCCCGCCAACCCGTCCTTCAACCAGGCCTGGTACCTCACCGACCCCGCCCCGGACACGAACGTACTGAAGTACCGCGGCGAGCGGCGCGACACCGACGGCAGCCCCCTCGACGGCGGCGCCGACGGCACCCAGTCCTTCGACTTCACGGCCCGCGAGAAGGGCCGGACGACGGTACGGCTGCTGTACTGCCCGATGAACACCTGCAACGGGCCCAGCGAGGGCACCCCGTACCCCACGCCCACCCCGACGACGACCGCCACGAGCGACGCGTCCGGCAGCCCGTCCCCGTCGCCCTCCGCGTCCCTGTCCCCGTACCCCACGGCCACCGGCACCCCGGACACCAAGGCCGCCTTCTACGTCTTCACCGTCACGGTCAGCTGACCGGAACCGAGGTCCCCATGTCTGCCGCAGCCAGCCCCGCCCCCCGCACCGACGACCAGCTCCTGGAAGCGACCGACGTCGAGTCGCTGCTGAGGTACGGCCTGAACCCGGAGACCCGCGAAGCCTTCCGTCCGGCCCTGTCCGGCGACGGTGCCATCGCCGCGGCCATCACCCTGGACCGGCTCGGCGTGCTGCCGCGCTCGGTCGCGTACATCGCGAAGATCGTGCGCGCGGGCGGTGTCCGCTACGCCGCCGAACTCGCCGAGCCGCTGCCCGACCCGGCCGCGGCCGAGGTGCTGCGCGGCTGGCTGGAGACCGCGGCGCAGCACACCGGGGCGGACGCGGACGGTGAGACGCTCACCGCCCGCTGGCTGGACGCCGTCGCCGAGATCATGGGCCTGCGCGGCGAGACGCGTCAGGCGTCCCGGTCCTCCAGGTAGACCGGCAGGGCGTCCACCCCGTACACGATCGACAGCTTGCGGAACTCCAGCTCCGCCGAGGGCACCGCCAGCTTCAACCCCGGGAACGTACGCACCAGTTGGGGGAAGGCCGCCCGTAGCTCCATCTTGCCGAGCTCCGCGCCGATGCAGCGGTGGATCCCGTAGCCGAACGCCAGGTGCGAGGAGGCCGGCGGGCGCGCGGGCAGGAAGGCGTCCATGTCGTCGTCGGGCCCGCCGAGGCGCGGGTCCCGGTCCGCCGCGCTCAGCGAGACGATGACGATGTCGCCGCCGGATATGGGGACCCCGCCGATCTCGGTGGACTCGCGGGCGAACCGCGGGAACGCCGTCTGCACGACCGTGAGATGGCGCAGGAGTTCGTCGACGAAGGGCGCCGCCACCGTCGCCGGGTCCTCGGCGTCCCGCAGCGCGTCGAAGTGCTCCCGGTCCTGGAGCATGATCAGCGTGCCGAGGGCGATCATGCTCGCGGTGGTCTCCAGGCCGCCGGTCAGGACGCCGTCGGCGAGGCCCGTCAGCTCCTCGTCGGTGATGGAGTCGCCGTGCTCGCGCACCAGCATGCCGAGCAGGCCCTCGCCCGGGTTGCGCCGCTGCTCGGCGACGACGCCGCGCAGGTAGTCCAGGGACTGCGAGACCGCGCCGAACGAGGCACCCGCCCCGCCCAGCACGTCGAACCGGGCGACCGAGAACTGCTGGAATGCGTCGCGTTCCTCGTACGGGACGCCGAGCAACTCGCAGATCACCAGGGCCGGTACCGGCATCGCGAAGTGCTCGACGAAGTCGACCGTGCCGTCGCCCGACTCCCGCGCCGCCTTCTCCAGGTGGAGCAGCTGCTCCTCGACGATGGCGTGGATGCGGGGCGTCAGACGTGAGAGCCGGCGCATCGTGAACTCGGGGGTGAGCAGCCGCCGCAGCCGCGTGTGGTCCGGCGGATCGCAGAAGCCGAGACCGCCCGGGTTCTGGTCGGCCCCCGCGCCGCCCACCCCGACCAGGTGGCGGAAGTCGTTGCTGAACGCCTTGGCGTCGCCGAGGACTTCCTTCGCCTCGTCGTAACCGGACACGAGCCAGACCGTCATGCCGGGGATCGGCAGTTTGCTGACCGGTTCCCGGTCACGCAGGACCCCGATCTCGGGTACCGGGTCGAGGCCCTGGCGGCGCAGCGGAAGCAGCGCCGCGTCAGGCAGTTTCGCCAGCACGGACAGATCGAGGCTGCCGCCCTTCCTCCGCAGCCGGGAGAAGTAGAGGCGGGTCAGCCAGGTCGCTATCGCGGAACGTACGGACATGTGCTCGCATCTCTGCGGTGGGACGGACGGGCCTACGGGTACATGGACGGGTACGTGGGGGGCCGTGGTTCTGACGGTGCGCGGGGGTCCGCCAAGGGTACGTGCGTTCACCGGGTCCCACGGAAGAGGGGCCGTCCCCCGGATCTGCCCTGGGGCCAGCCCTACCGCGGCCGCGAACGGGGCCGCCGACAAATGGAGAGGAACGGGGCCCCGGTTCCCGGGATCATGGGGCCATGGCCAACGACGCACACGCCCCGCACCGCCACCGCTCCTTCGACGAACTCGTCGCGGAGGCCGTCGCCGAGCCCACCGAGGGCTGGGACTTCTCCTGGTTCGAGGGGCGGGCCACGGAAGAGCGGCCGTCGTGGGGGTACGCCCGCGCCATGGGGGAGCGCCTGGGCCGCGCCGAGGCCGCCCTCGACCTGCAGACCGGCGGCGGCGAGGTCCTCGACCGGGCGCCCGCGCTGCCGGCCCTGACCGCCGCCACCGAGGGCTGGCCGCCGAACGTGCAGAAGGCGACCCGGCGCCTCGGCCCCCGCGGCGTGGTCGTCGTCGCCTCGCCCGAGGACGCCCCGCTGCCCTTCGCCGACGCCGCCTTCGACCTGGTCACCAGCCGCCACCCGGTCAGGGCCCCGTTCGCCGAGATCGCCCGCGTGCTGCGCCCCGGGGGCACGTACTTCGCCCAGCACGTCGGCCCCAGCAGCGTGTTCGAGGTCGTCGAGTACTTCCTGGGCCCGCAGCCCGAGGAGAGCCGCCGGGCCAGGGACCCGTACGCGGAGAAGGCGCAGGCCGAGGCCGCGGGCCTGGACGTCGTCGATCTGCGCGCGGAGCGGCTGCGCATCGAGTTCTTCGACATCGGGGCCGTCGTGTACTTCCTGCGCAAGGTCATCTGGATGGTCCCGGGCTTCACGGCCGAGGCCTACCGCCCCCAACTCCTCGCCCTGCACGAGCGGATCGGGAAGGAAGCCCCGTTCGTCGCCCACAGCACCCGGCACCTGATCGAGGCCCGCAGGCCGGCGGCGTAGCCCTACAGCAAAGCGAAGCAACCGATTCCGCATCGTTACCGATACGCACTCGATCCACACGTAAACCTCACGTAAGTTCAGACCAACGGCAGTTCGCGTGAGCAAAGCTGCGCGCCGGTACCGCGCGGCGGAGGGGGCCGCGCGGTGCCGTTCGCCCTCTCGCCCGTCGCCGTTCGCGCGTCAACCACGCGCATGACACGGAAGAGGGATGCCGAATCCCGGGTGGCGCCCTGTGAAGACAGTGCCAGGGACGCCTGTGGGCCTGCTGTGCGGCGGCCGGAAACGATTCTCGGGGCGCAGCCGGTCGATTCCGGAGAGTAATGGTGGCGCGCCGGTGCACACGTTGGCACTTACGAAGGGTTATGGTGGAAACCCCCCCTCGGGCCGGTCCGTATCCCCCCCCCACGGACCGGCCCGTTTTTTGTCCGCGCGCAGGACGGCACAAGCCCCGCTCGGGGCCCGTGCCCGCCCCGCCGGATCAGCTCCGGCCCGCCCAGATGTTGGTGCCGGGGGTGGAGACGGCGAACGAGTCGATTTCGGTCAGCTCCTCGTCCGTCAGCTTCGGCCCCGCGAGCGCCGCGACGTTCTCCTCCAGCTGCTTCACGCTGGACGCGCCGATCAGCGCCGACGTCATCCGCTCGTCCCGCAGCACCCAGCTCAGCGCGAGCTGCGCGAGGGACTGGCCACGCCGCTGCGCGATGTCGTTCAGACCGTTCAGCCGGCGCACGACCTCGTCGCTCAGCAGATCCGGGTCGAGCGACTTGCCCTGCGTGGCGCGCGAGCCCTCCGGAATGCCCTTGAGGTACTTGCCGGTGAGCAGACCCTGCGCGAGCGGCACGAAGGAGATGCAGCCCATGCCGGCCGCCTCCAGGGTGTCGAGCAGCCGGTTGTCCTCGGTCCAGCGGTTGATCATCGAGTAGGACGGCTGGTGGATGAGGGCCGGCACGCCCATCTCCTTCAGCAGCCGCGCGGCCTCGGCCGTCTGCTCACTGGTGTACGAGGAGACGCCGACGTACAGCGCCTTGCCCTGCTGCACCGCCGATGCGAGCGCTCCCATCGTCTCCTCGAGCGGAGTGTCCGGGTCGAAGCGGTGCGAGTAGAAGATGTCGACGTAGTCGAGGCCCATCCGCTTCAGCGACGCGTCGAGCGACGACATGAGGTACTTGCGGCTGCCCCACTCGCCGTACGGGCCGGGGTGCATGAGGTACCCCGCCTTGGTGGAGATGACCAACTCGTCCCGGTACGGGGCGAAGTCCTGCGCGAACATCTTGCCGAAGTTCAGCTCGGCGGAACCGGCCGGCGGCCCGTAGTTGTTCGCCAGGTCGAAGTGCGTGACGCCCAGATCGAAGGCGCGGCGCAGGATCGCGCGCTGCGAGCCGAGCGTGCGGTCGTCGCCGAAGTTGTGCCACAGGCCCAGCGAGATCGCGGGCAGCTTCAGGCCGCTGCGGCCCGTGCGCCGGTACTCCATGGACTCGTACCGGTCGCCGGAAGCGACGTAAGGAGAGGTGTCGTTCATGAACACGAAACTACGTCAGTCCGCTGAACTCCCCTAGCGGGTACCCGACAGACCGGGCTCACAGGCGCCCCGGGGGCACGGCGGGAAGGGTGCTTTCACAGGGGTAGGCTTTCGCCCTCGGGGACCGCCGTCTGCACGGAGAGGCTGAAAACACCGTGAACCTGCGCGACAGGCTGCGCGGCCTGCTGGTCGGGCTGTACGCACGCCGGGTGGAAGGCCACCTGGACCACGCCCAGGTGCCCAAGCACATCGGGGTCATCATGGATGGCAACCGGCGCTGGGCGAAGGCCGCCGGATCCACCGCAGCTCAGGGCCACCAGGCGGGCGCCGCCAAGATCGAGGAGTTCCTCGGCTGGTGCAGCGAGACGGACGTCGAGGTCGTCACCCTGTGGCTGCTCTCGACGGACAACTTCGACCGGCCCCAGGAGGAGCTGGTCCCGCTGCTCGCCATCATCGAGGGCGTCGTCCGCTCGCTCGCCACCGACGGCCGCTGGCGCGTGCACCACGTCGGCGCCGCCGACATCCTGCCCTCCGGTATGCGCACGGCCCTCAAGGAGGCCGAGGAGGCCACCGCGGACCGCGACGGAATAGTGGTCAACGTGGCGATCGGTTACGGCGGCCGCCAGGAGATCGCCGACGCCGTCCGCTCGATGCTCCTCGACGCCGCCGACAGGGGCAGCTCCCTGGAGCAGGTCGCCGACGACGTCACCATCGACCTGATCGGCAAGCACCTCTACACCAGCGCCCAGCCCGACCCCGACCTCGTCATCCGCACCAGCGGCGAACAGCGGCTGTCCGGATTCATGCTGTGGCAGACGGCGCATTCCGAGTACTACTTCTGTGACGTCTTCTGGCCCGCGTTCCGCAAGGTCGACTTCCTGCGCGCGATGCGCGACTACGCCGCCCGGCACCGCCGTTTCGGCGGCTGACCCCTCGTCACAGCTCCCGCACAGCGGGGCTGGGTTCTAAAAGGGTCATCAGGAGTTAACGTACGCGCCGCCCTATGCCGTGGCATGGCTGCGCGTGTTCGAGGGAATAAGCCTTCCAGGTCGGTGTCCGAACCACGGACGCCGGTTCTCAGCGGACGGCACGGGGCCGTCCGCCCGGGAGGCCCTTTGCACCAGGTGGACCGTACGCAGGTCAGTACGGGCGACGACTTGGAGGGCCGGCTCGCGGCCCGCGCGCGGGGGTCGACGACCGGCAGTTCATGCCCGCCCTTCCGGCCCTGCATTCCCTCCGTCGCTCCCCGACCTCTTCCGAGGGGGTACGTCCTTCCGTGGTGAACAGCAACAAGCGCCACAAGCCAGACCGGCGCACCTATGTTCTCGACACCAGCGTCCTGCTGGCCGATCCGAACGCCATGACCCGATTCGACGAACACGAAGTCGTGCTTCCTGTCGTCGTGGTCACGGAGTTGGAGGCCAAACGGCATCATCCGGAGCTGGGGTACTTCGCCCGGCAGGCCCTGCGCCTGCTGGACGACTACCGCATCCGCTTCGGGCGCCTGGACGCCCCGATCCCCACTGGGGAACTGGGCGGCACGCTCCGCGTCGAGCTCAACCACTCCGACCCCAGCGTCCTGCCTTCGGGCTACCGCCTCGGGGACAACGACTCACGGATCCTCGCGGTCGCCCGCAACTTGCAGGCCGAGGGATTCGACGTCACGGTCGTGTCGAAGGACCTGCCGCTCAGGATCAAGGCGTCCTCGGTCGGCCTCCTCGCCGAGGAGTACCGCGCCGAGCTCGCCATCACGGAGTCCGGCTGGACCGGAATGTCCGAACTGACCCTGCCCGCGGAGCAGGTCGACCTTCTCTTCGAGGAGGACAGCCTCTACGTTCCCGAGGCCGCGGACATCCCCGTGCACACGGGTCTGACGATCCACTCCGAGCGCGGCAAGGCCCTCGGCCGGGTCACGCCCGAGGGCAATGTGCGGCTCGTGCGCGGCGACCGGGAGGCGTTCGGCCTCAAGGGGCGCAGCGCGGAGCAGCGGATCGCCCTCGATCTGCTCCTCGACCCGGACATCGGCATCGTCTCGATGGGCGGCCGGGCGGGCACCGGCAAGTCCGCGCTCGCCCTCTGCGCGGGCCTGGAAGCCGTGTTGGAGCGGCGCCAGCACAAGAAGGTGATGGTCTTCCGGCCGCTGTACGCGGTCGGCGGGCAGGAGCTCGGCTATCTGCCGGGCTCCGAGGCCGAGAAGATGGGGCCGTGGGCGCAGGCCGTCTTCGACACCCTCTCGGCGGTCACCTCGCGCGAGGTCATCGAGGAGGTCACGTCCCGCGGCATGCTGGAGGTGCTGCCGCTCACCCACATCCGCGGCCGGTCGCTGCACGACGCGTTCGTGATCGTGGACGAGGCCCAATCCCTGGAACGCAACGTCCTGTTGACCGTTCTGTCCCGTATCGGGGCGAACTCGCGGGTGGTCCTCACCCACGATGTCGCCCAGCGCGACAACCTCAGGGTCGGCCGCTACGACGGTGTCGTCGCGGTCGTCGAGAAGCTGAAGGGACACCCGCTGTTCGCACACGTCACGCTCACCCGGTCGGAGCGCTCGCAGATCGCGGCGCTCGTGACCGAAATGCTGGAGGACGGCCAGATCTAGGGTAGTTGGCCCCACTTGGCGCCGTCCGGAGAAGCCAGAGAGCTTATCCGGGCGGCGCCTCGGCGTGTGTGCGTTTCCGTGAAACCCCTGGGGCAAACGGGGTGTGACCTTTCACACCCAGCACAGAATTGCCTTGCGACGTACGCATACGGCAGAGTCTCGGTTCCGTCAGGCCCCGCATACGACACTTGCGTACCCCCAGCGGTACAGCCCCACCGCAGCACCTGCTGCACCTGAACTTCATAGCGATCGTCGTATGCCGCCCGAGCACCACGCGGCGCTCCCCGAGCGGGAGTTGTCCACCGGGCCCGTGCCTCCCGTGACCCGTCAGTTGGGAGGCCAGTGCCAGGGGCACGATTGCGTCCGCGAGGGTCACACTCCAGCGGATGATGCTGGAAGGAAACCGTGTGAGCCGGATCTCGGTCCGGGGATTCGCAGTGGCTTCGGCCACCGCGGTCACCACTGTCGGCGCCGTCGTGGGTGTTGCCTCGGGCAGCACCGCTCAGCCCTCGAACGAGGCAGAGGCCACGGCCGGCGACGCGACCCTCCTCGCGGACATACCCGCGGGTCAGCAGGCGCAGGTGCAGACCGCGTCCCTGACTCAGCAGGCGCAGACGCAGGCCATCGCGGCCGACAGCGCGGCACAGAAGACGGCGGAGGAGACGGCCCGCAAGCAGGCCGCCGAGGACGCCATCGCCAAGCAGAAGGACGCGCAGGCCGCGAAGGACAAGGCCGAGAAGGAGGCGAAGCAGCGCGAGGAGGCCAAGAAGCAGGCCGCCAGCCGTTCCGCCACGCGCGACGCCTCCAGCTTCTCGGTCCAGTCGTCGTACTCCACCGCCCAGATCCAGGCGATGGCGCGCCAGATGGTGCCGGCCGGTCAGTTCCAGTGCTTCAGCAACATCGTGAACCACGAGTCCAGCTGGAACTACACGGCCACGAACGCCTCTTCCGGCGCCTACGGTCTCTTCCAGGCACTGCCCGCCTCCAAGTACTCCTCGGCGGGCGCCGACTGGCAGACGAACCCGGCCACCCAGATCAAGTGGGGCCTCAACTACATGAACGTGCGCTACGGCAGCCCGTGCGAGGCCTGGGGCTTCTGGCAGGCCAACCACTGGTACTGAGCGGGTCACCTCTCAACCTCGCGAAGCCCCTCACCGTCTTTCGGTGGGGGGCTTCCGCGTATCCCGATGTACCGTCTTGATCCATAGGCTCCGGGGGGAGTGGTGAGAGCGCACGGGGGAAAGGGACGGATCATGGAGCGCGTGCCAAGCTGGCTCGGCAGAGTCGGCGCCGGAATCAGCAGAGTGGGCGAGCGGCTCGACGAGCGCCGCGCCGAGGCCGAGCGGAGCCGGGACGAGGATCTCTCCGGCCCGCCCGCCAGGACCGCCCCGCGGCGTCCGGCGGCCGGGGCGGTGTCCGACGAGCCGTCCGCCGAGGGCTCGCACGAAGAGGAGCCGCACGAGCAGGTGCCCGCGCCTCCCGCGTACGCGCCCGCCGTGTCGGCCCGGCCCGAGCCGGCCGTGGCCGTGCCGTGGGGACTGCGGGTCGCCGCGGAGGCCGCCTGGCGCCTCCTCGTGCTCGCCGGCACGGTCTGGGTCCTGATCAAGGTCATCAGCTCGGTGCAGCTGGTGGTGTTCGCGTTCGTCGCGGCGCTGCTCATCACCGCGCTGCTCCAGCCGACGGTGGCCCGGCTGCGCCGCCACGGCGTCCCCCGAGGGCTCGCGACGGCTCTCACCGCCATCCTCGGCTTCGTCATCATGGGGCTCGTCGGCTGGTTCGTGGTCTGGCAGGTCCAGGAGAACATCGACACGCTCTCCGACCAGGTCCAGGACGGCATCGACGAGCTGCGCAAGTGGCTCCTCAACAGCCCGTTCCACGTGACCGAGGACCAGATCAACGACATCGCGAAATCCCTGCGCGACGCGATCGGCGCGAACACGGAGTCGATCACGTCGGCGGGCCTCGAGGGCGTCACCGTCATCGTCGAGGCGATGACCGGGATCCTGCTCGCGATGTTCTCGACGCTGTTCCTGCTCTACGACGGCAAGCGCATCTGGGAGTGGACGCTCAAGCTGTTCCCGGCGCAGGCGCGGCCCGGGATCGCGGGGGCGGGCCCGAGGGCGTGGCGGACGCTGACGGCGTACGTCCGCGGGACGGTCATAGTGGCCCTGATCGACGCCATCTTCATCGGCCTCGGCATCTTCTTCCTCGGGGTGCCGATGGCGGTGCCGCTCGCCGTCTTCATCTTCCTGTTCGCGTTCATCCCGCTGGTCGGCGCCGTCGTCTCCGGCGCGCTCGCCGTGGTCGTGGCGCTGGTCACCCAGGGCGTGTTCACCGCCGTGATGGTCCTGGCGGTGGTCCTCGCCGTCCAGCAGATCGAGGGCCACATCCTCCAGCCGTTCATCCTCGGCCGCGCGGTGCGGGTCCACCCCCTGGCCGTGGTCCTGTCCGTGGCCGCGGGCGGAATGGTGTCCGGGATCGGCGGAGCGGTGGTGGCGGTACCGCTCGTCGCCGTGACGAACACGGTGGTGGTCTACCTACGCTCGTGGTCCCAGAACGCGGCTACGCACCGGGCACCACCGACGAGTCCAAGCCCTTCCTCTTCAAGCCCCTCCGAGCCCCAACCAAGCCCCTCCGGCGATTGAGGAGCGGGGTCCGGGGCGGAGTCCCGTGACAGGACATGAGTGAGGGGGGCCGGATCGGATCCGGCCCCCCTCACTCATGAGAAGGCTCAGGCCAGCGCAGCCTCGGCATCGAGGGTGACCCCGACAGCCTGCAGAACCGAAGCGATCTTGAACGCTTCCTGCACGACCTCACGCGAGACATCCGCCTTGCGAAGCACCTGCTCGTGAGAGTCGAGACACATCCCGCACCCATTGATCGCGGAGACGGCGAACGACCACAGCTCGAAGTCGACCTTGTCGACACCCGGGTTGCCGATGACGTTCATCCGCAGCCCCGCCCGCATCGTCCCGTACTCGGAGTCCGAGAGCAGGTGACGCGTGCGGTAGAACACGTTGTTCATCGACATGATGGCGGCGGCCGACTTGGCGGCCGTGTACGCCTCGGGCGACAGGTTCGCCTTCGCCTCGGGCTCCAGCTCGCGCAGCACGCGCGGGGAGCGGGAGGCGATGGCGCACGCCAGGACCGTGCCCCACAGCTGCTGCTGCGGGAGGTCCGAGTTGCCGATGACCGAGCCCAGGTTGAGCTTCAGGTCCTTGGCGTAGTCCGGTATGGCGGACTTGAGTTCATCGAGAGCCATGTCAGTGCTCGTTACCCTTCCGTTTCCGTCACTCGCCCGACAGCAGCGCGACCGGGTCGAGGGTCTCGTCGCCCTTGCTCCAGTTGCAGGGGCACAGCTCGTCGGTCTGCAGGGCGTCGAGGACCCGGAGGACCTCCTTGGGGTTACGGCCCACGGAACCGGCGGTCACCATCGTGAACTGGATCTCGTTGTTCTGGTCGACGATGAAGACGGCGCGCTGGGCGAAGCCGTCCTCGCCCTCGATGCCGAGGTCACGCATGAGCTCGTGCTTGGAGTCGGCCAGCATCGGGAAGGGCAGGTCCGTCAGGTCCGGGTGGTCCTTGCGCCAGGCGTGGTGCACGAACTCGGAGTCACCGGAGAAGCCGAGGACCTGGGCGTCACGGTCGGCGAACTCCTCGTTCAGCTTGCCGAACGCGGCGATCTCGGTCGGGCACACGAAGGTGAAGTCCTTGGGCCACGCGAAGACGATCTTCCACTTGCCCTCGTACGTCTTGTGGTTGATCTGCTCGAACTCCGAGCCCTTTTCCAGCGAGACGCAGGCGGTCAGGTCGAACTCGGGGAACTTGTCACCGACAGTGAGCACACGCTCTCCTTGCAGCGAGAAACATCCCTTTTGAGGACGTTTCCATGGGTTGGACTGTGAGAGATCGTGGCACAGAGTGCATTGATTACGGAAATAGCTAGACTCGGTCGTGTTGATCGGAGGTGGCTATCAGTGGCCGTACAGAACGGAAAGCCCGCGGGCGCGCGGAAGAGGCAGCCGAGCCTGGCGCAGCTACGGGCGTTCGCCGCGGTCGCGGAACATCTGCACTTCAGGGACGCGGCGGCCGCGATCGGGATGAGCCAGCCCGCCCTGTCCGGCGCGGTGTCCGCCCTGGAAGAGACGCTCGGGGTGACCCTCCTCGAGCGTACGACGAGAAGAGTGCTGCTCTCGGCGGCCGGGGAGCGGATCGCGGCGCGGGCCAAGGCCGTGCTCGACGAGGTCGGCGCGCTGATGGAGGAGGCCGAGGCCGTACGGGCGCCGTTCACCGGCGTGCTGCGGCTCGGGGTGATCCCGACCGTCGCGCCCTATCTGCTGCCGACCGTGCTGCGGCTCGTGCACGAGGCGTATCCGGAGCTGGATCTCCAGGTGCACGAGGAGCAGACCGCGTCGCTGATCGAGGGGCTGACGGCCGGGCGGCTCGATCTGCTGCTGCTCGCTGTGCCGCTCGGCGTGCCAGGGGTCACCGAACTCCCGCTGTTCGACGAGGACTTCGTGCTCGTCACGCCGCTGGACCACTGGCTCGGCGGGCGCGAGGGAATTCCGCGCGAGGCGCTGCGCGAGCTGAATCTGCTGCTCCTCGACGAGGGGCACTGTCTGCGGGACCAGGCGCTGGACATCTGCCGGGAGGCGGGTCGTGGTGACGCGCCCGTCACCACGACCGCCGCCGGTCTCGCCACGCTCGTCCAGCTCGTCGCCGGCGGGCTCGGCGTGACGCTGCTGCCCCGGACGGCGGTCGCGGTCGAGACCAGCCGCAGCAGCCAGTTGCTCACCGGTTACTTCGCCGACCCCGCCCCCACACGCCGGGTCGCCCTGGCGATGCGCACGGGGGCCGCACGCGCGGCGGAGTACGAGGAACTGGCAGAGGCGCTACGGGGCGCGCTACAGGGACTCCCGGTCAAAATATGCCCCAGCTCAAGCCCCTCCGGGGCGGCAATATAAGCCCCTCCGGCGCTTGAGGAGCGGGGCCCGGGGCAGAGCCCCGTGACCTCCGCACAAGCGCCGGGTGCCTATTCCGTACGCAGACCATCCGCCCGCATCATCCTCCAGAGCGGCGGCATGCTCAGCAGCGTCACCGCCGCGATAGCCGCGGCGCCAACCCCCGCCAGGGGCAGGAACAACAGCCAGTCCGTGACCGGCTTGTCGGCAAGACGCAGCATCAGCCACCCCAGCACAAGCCCGCCACCGATCGCGACGGCCAGTCCGAGGACGACCGGGATCGCCGTCTGCCACAGCACCGACCAGGCGAGCGTCGAACGCCGCGTACCGTAGGCGACCAGGACAGACAACAGGCGCTTGCGGTCACGCAGTTGCTCGATCTGTGAGACCAGCATGGAGGCCGCGATCAGCGTCATCGTCAGGGCGGCCGCGGTGAACAGCCCCCGCCGGATGCTCGCGTACTCACTGTTGCGCTCCACCGTGCGGTAGTTCCACACGTGCATCCCCGGATCGAGCCGGAACGCGGTGTTGCGTACGTGGTCGGACGCGTCCGGCACCGACTCGTCGATCTGGATCTGGGCGGACGTCGACGCGGACTCCAGCTTCGTGACGTCCAGTGCGGACGGAGTGGCGAGGATGCCCCCGAAGCTGGTGCCGCCCGGGTCGCGCCGCGACTGCACGAGACGGGCATCGGCGGGCAGCGTCCACCGGTTGGTCGCCGTGTCGCCGAGGGTGAGCTTGCTGCCGGGCTTGGCGATGTTCGCCAGTTCCTGGTCGTCCTCGGGATAGTCGGACCCGGTGACCCGGAAGACGTCGCCCTCCCGGCAGGACGGCAGTTTCGCCAGCTCACGCAGGGTGGCACAGGAGCCGACGGAGACCGACACCACGTGCGCGACGCCGTCCTCGTCCGGCTTGGCGCCCGCGGCCTCCGCCCAGGTGTCCACGGTGCCGATCACCGACCGGACCCCCTTGGTGGTCCCGAAGTCCCGCACCATCCGCTCGGCGAGTTCCCCGTCGCCGATGCCGGTGTTCGCGGCGATCTGCGCCCGCTGGGGATCCTGGTCCGTCGTCTTGCTGAAGTCGTCGTTGATGCCGACGGTGAACATCTGCAGGGCGATGCCGCCCGCCACCGCGATGGTGATGCCGGCGACCGCACGGCTCGCCGCGTTACTGGTCAACTGGAGCCTGCGCACAGCGAGTTGCCACGGCACCGAACCGCCGCGCAGCCGGTGCACGACCGCCTCCACGATCCACGGCATCACCAGGACCAGACCGAGCAGCGTCAGGGTGATGCCCGCCGAGATCTGTACGACGCCCGACGTGCCCAACGCGTCCGAGGGGCCCGAGGTGAGCAGGAGCAGCGCACCGAAGACCGGCACGGGCAGCCGCCACCACAGGCGCCTGCTGCGCGTGCGGCCGCTGCGCACGACGCCCAGCGGCTCGATCGCCACCGAGCGCAGCGCGAACACCGTCACGGCGACCGCCGCGAGGGGTACTGCCAGCAGGATCAGCAGGGCGAGCGCGGGCACCGGCGTCAGATCCGAGGGGAACGTCGAGAGCCGCCAGAGCCGCACCATGCCCAGCAGCTGGCGTCCGGCCAGGAAGAAGACGACGCCGAACACGAGGCCGACCAGGGTGCCGAACAGCGCCTCGCCGGCGGCCATCCGGCGCGTCATCCGCGCGTCGGCGCCGACCAGGCGCAGCGCGGCCAGGCGCCGGTCGCGCCGTTCGCCGCCGAACCGGACGGCCGTCGCGATGAAGATGGCGACCGGCACGAGGAGCACGACACAGGCCAGCACGATGAGCACGATGAGGATCGGGTCGAGCGGCTGGCTCGGGTACGTCATCCCGAAGTGGTCGATGCGGGAGGCGTCCCGGTCGACGCTCAGGCTGTCGCTGCCGATGTACAGATACTGCTCGAAGGGGTCGCCGAGGCCCGGCTCGTGGATCGTGCCCACGATGCGGTAGGGGTAGCGCTCCTTGAGGAGCTTGTTGCCGGGATCGTCGAGCGCCTCCTCCAGGGCGGGCGAGACCACCATCTCGCCGGGGCCCGGGATCCTGTCGACGCCGGGCGGCAGCGGCGCGTGCCGGCCCTCGGGGCGCACCAGATACCCGCCGATCGAGCTGGACCGGAAGTCGGAGGACGCGTCCACGGTGAGCATCGTGCGGTCGCTGCGTTCGAGCTGTCCGTCCTGCCCGACGCCGATCTGGCGGGAGTCGGCGCGCACATCGCGCTGGTGCATCAGCGTCGGCACGGACGCGGCGCCGAGCAGCAGGCCCACGCCGAGGCCGACGCCGAGCGCGGTGAGCAGCGTACGGACCCAGCCCTCGCGGCCGCCCGAGGCGGCGAAACGGATACCGAGGCCGAGATCGCGCAGCCAGCCCTTCGGACCCGAGGGCCCGGCCGTGGCGGGCGCCGCCGCGGCGTTTCTGTGATCGTCGAGGAGCGTCATCGGGTGAACTCCATGTCCCGCGACTTGCCGTCCCGTACGACGATCTCGCGGTCCGAGTAGGCGGCGACCCGCGTCTCGTGCGTGACCAGGACGACCGCGGTGTTGGAGCCGCGGGCCGCGTCGGTGAGCAGCTCCATGACGCGCTCGCCGTTGAGCGAGTCCAGGGCGCCGGTCGGCTCGTCGGCGAAGAGCACGCGCGGGTTCGTGACCAGGGACCGGGCCACGGCGACGCGCTGGCCCTGACCGCCCGAGATCTCGCCCGGCCGCTTGCCCGCGAGGGACTCGACCTCCAGGCGCTCCAGCCAGGTGGTCGCCCGGCGTTCGGCGTCCTTGCGCTTGACGCCGGTCAGCCGCAGCGGAAGCGCCACGTTCTCGACGCAGGTCAGCTCGGGTACCAGCTGGCCGAACTGGAAGACGAAACCGAACTCGGAGCGGCGCAGGGCGCTGCGCTCGGCGTCGGGCATGGCGGACAGCTCGCGGCCGTCGTACGTGATCGTCCCGGAGTCCGGGGTGACGATGCCCGCGAGGCAGTGCAGCAGCGTCGACTTGCCCGAGCCCGAGGGGCCCATGACGGCGACGATCTCGCCCGGGTGGATGGTGAACGAGGCACCGTCCAGGGCGGGCGTGGGCCCGTACGCCTTGTGCAGGTCGTGGGCGGCGAGAAGGGATCCGGCGGGAGTCATGAGGAGCGCACCTCCGCGGCGAGCTTGTCGAGGCGCGCGGCGGTCAGTTCCAGCCAGCGCAGGTCGGCTTCCAGGTGGAACAGGGCGTGGTCGCAGATCAGCTGGTCGGCGAGGTCGCCCTTGCGCTTGCGGTCCGTGAGGATGCGCATCAGACGCAGGTGCTCGGCGCGCTGCCTGTCGAGGATCTCGCCGGCGTCGCGCTCGGTGAGCAGCGCGAGGACGACCTTGGTGTAGAGGGTCGACTGGAGGTACGGCTCCGGCTTCTCCGGGGTCGCGAGCCACTGCCGTACGTCCGTGACGCCGGCTTCGGTGATCGCGTACCGCTTGCGCTCGGGGCCGCCGCCGGCCTCTATCCCGTCGACCTCGACGAGGCCGTTCTTCAGGAGGCGGGACATGGTCGAGTAGACCTGCCCGTAGTGCAGCGGCTTGTCGTGACCGAATGTCTCGTCGAAGGTGCGCTTGAGGTCGTAGCCGTGGCGGGGGCCGGACTCCAGGAGCCCGAGGAGGGTGTGACCGATGGACATGCGGAGGACTGTACACCGTGTGTATACCTGGCGTGTATAGCGGCCTGGGCTGCTTCGCGGGGGCTGTCGTTGTCGGCCGCGGCCCGGTGGGGCTTCTCGCGCAGTTCCCCGCGCCCCTGGAATGCGCACTTCGTGCGCCATCTCAGGGGCGCAAGGAAAGCGCCCCCAGGGCTGCGGCGATGCCGCATGCTCCAGGGGCGCGGGGAACTGCGCGAGCGACCACGACGGCGCGGCACCGGCCGACGGACCTCACACTGCAACGGCGCGCGGAGTCGCTTCCCGCTCCTCAATCGCCGGAGGGGCCCGACCTGGGCCGACCCCGCCCAGGAATGGGCCCGGCCGAACCGGGGAGCCGGCCCGCCTCGGCGAGGGCCCGGCGCAGGACGAACTCGATCTGCGCGTTCGCGGAGCGCAGCTCGTCCCCGGCCCACCGGGCCAACGCCTCGTACACGGCGGGATCGAGCCGCAGCAGCACCTGCTTACGGGACGGGGGAGGCGGCGGGGTCACTGGTACAGCGTCCCCGTGTTGACGATGGGCTGCGCGGCACGGTCCCCGCAGAGCACGACCAGCAGGTTGGACACCATCGCGGCCTTGCGCTCCTCGTCGAGCGCCACGAAATCCTGCTCGGTGATCCGGGCGAGCGCGTCCTCGACCATGCCCACGGCGCCGTCGACGATCAGCCGCCGGGCGGCGACCACGGCACCGGCCTGCTGCCGCTGGAGCATCGCCGAGGCGATCTCGGGCGCGTAGGCGAGGTGCGTGAAGCGGGACTCGATGATCTGCACGCCCGCGGCCTCCACGCGCGCGTGCAGTTCGACCGCGAGCTTCTCGGTGATCTCCTCGGCGTTGCCGCGCAGCGACAGCCCGTCCTCGTCGTGGGCGTCGTAGGGGTACTCGATGGCGATGTGCCGGACGGCGGCCTCGGTCTGCGTGGAGACGAACTCCAGGAAGTCGTCGACCTCGAACGTGGCCTGCGCGGTGTCCTCGACCTTCCAGACGACGACCGCGGCGAGCTCGATCGGGTTGCCGTACGCGTCGTTGACCTTGAGGACGGCAGTCTCGTGGTTGCGTACGCGCGTCGAGACCTTGGTGCGCGAGGTCAGCGGGTTGACCCAGCGCAGCCCGTCCTCGCGGATCGTGCCGCGGTAGCGGCCGAAGAGCTGGACGACGCGGGCCTCGCCCGGCGCCACCATGTTCAGGCCGCCCATCGCGAAGAGCGAGGCGATGCCGACGAGGATGCCGGCGACGACCAGCACCGCCTGCACCGCGCCGCTCGTCGAGGTGAGCGTGGCGCCCACGATGATCAGGCCCACGCCGACGATCAGGCCGAGGAGCCCGAGCAGCAGCGCGAGCCCGCCCCCGATGCTGTGCGCCGTGAACTCGCGCACACGCGCCTTCGGCATCGCCGGTACGTCTGGTGTGGCGTCCGTCTCGGACATGGTGGTCCCCGTCTCTTTGAGCTGGAGGTTCGTGGCGGATGCGCCCCGAACCGCGTCTAGCAAAGTGATATCACTTTATCTTGCCCGGCAACCATCCGCACCCCTGGATCGTCGGTTCCCATGGGGCAGGTGCTGATTGTCACGTCCTGAAATGACCGAAAGGGCAGGGTTTTGCCTTAAGTCGCGGTGTTAGCTTCATGAGCTGATTCGGCACGGAAGTGCCTGCGCACGAGACCTGGTCACGAAGTCACGAACGAGAAGCGGAGCAACTGAGGTCATGGGCCGAGCGGATGCGAGAAATGCGCGCAAGCGCGCGGCGCGGCCGTCGGGCATACGCCGCTTCTTCACGTGGAAGAAGCTTCTGGGTGCCTTCTTCGGGTTCGTGCTGCTGATCATGGGCGCGTTCGTCGTGCTGTACATGGTGATCGAGGTGCCCGAGGGCAACCCGGACGCCAAGTTGCAGAGCAACGTCTACAAGTACGGCGACGGCACGACCATGGCCCGTACCGGTGAGGTCAACCGGGAGATCGTCGACCTGTCCGAGGTGCCCAAGGAGGTCCAGCACACCTTCGTCGCGGCCGAGAACAAGACGTTCTACAAGGACAAGGGCGTCGACCTGAAGGGCACCGCCCGCGGCGTCCTCAACACGGTCACCGGCAAGGGCAAGCAGGGTGGCTCGACCATCACCCAGCAGTACGTGAAGAACTACTACCTCACGCAGGACCAGACCGTCACGCGCAAGCTGAAGGAACTGGTCATCTCGCTCAAGGTCGACCGCAAGAAGTCCAAGGACGAGATCCTCGCCGGTTACATCAACACCAGCTTCTACGGCCGCAGCGCGTGGGGCGTCCAGGCCGCGGCGCAGGCCTACTACAACGTCGACGCCTCGAAGCTGAGCGTCGAGCAGGGCGCCTATCTCGCGGCGCTCCTCCAGGCCCCGAACCAGTACGACTGGGCGATCGCCACCGACACCGGCAAGGCGCTCGCCAAGCAGCGCTGGAACTACGTCCTGGACAACATGGTCGACATGCACTGGATCAGCGCGAGCGAGCGCCAGGGCATGAAGTTCCCCGTGCCGAAGGAGCCGAAGGCCGCCGCCGGGCTCCAGGGCCAGGAGGGCTACCTCTACACGGCCGCCAAGGCTGAGGTGATCAAGGAACTGAAGATCACCGAGGCGCAGTTCGACGCGGGCGGCTACACGGTCACCCTCAACATCGACCGCAAGAAGCAGAAGCAGCTGGAGAAGTCGGTCAAGCAGCAGCTGACCGGAAAGCTGCACCCGAAGAGCGACAAGACCGACGCGGACGTGCAGGCCGGCGCCGTCTCGGTCGATCCGAAGACCGGCAAGATCCTCGCCATGTACGGCGGCAGCAGTATCAGCGAGCACTGGGTCAACAACGCCACGCGTACCGACTACCAGCCGGCGTCCACCTTCAAGCCGATCATCCTCGCGGCCGCCCTGGAGAACAACGCAGAGACCCAGCGCGGCCAGTCCATCAACGCGAACACGATCTACGACGGCACCAACAAGCGCCCGGTCGTGGACGACGGCAAGAAGGTCGGCTTCGCACCGCCGAACGAGGACGACGAGAGCTACGGCCCGGTCACCGTGCAGACCGCCATGAACAAGTCCGTCAACTCCGTCTTCGCGCAGATGGGCGCCGACGTCGGCATGGACCAGGTCATGGCGACGGCCAAGAAGCTCGGCATGGACGGAGCCGACCTCAAGCCGTACGCGGCGCAGACCCTCGGCACCATGGGCGCGAGCCCGCTGGAGATGGCCGGCGTCTACGCGACCCTCGACAACCACGGCAGGCAGGTCACCCCGCAGATCGTGAAGTCGGTGTCCAAGCAGGGCGAGGAGCTCCAGCTGGACGACGCGATCGGGGAACAGGTGCTCAGCCGCGGCGCCGCCGACTCGGTCACCTCGGTGCTGACCGGTGTGGTCGACGACGGTACGGCGCGCGAGTCGGTACGCAACAACACGGCGCGCGACGGCCAGAAGGTCGCGGGCAAGACGGGTACGTCCGACTGCAACAGGTCGGCCTGGTTCACCGGTTACACCCCGGACCTCGTCACGTCGGTGGGCCTGTTCGGTGAGGCGGCCGAATCGGGCACCACCCGGTGCGGGACCGACGAGCCGGTGCAGGTCAAGAAGGGCGGTCACGTCTCGCTGTCGGGCGCGGGCGGTGGCGGCCGGGTCAACGGCGGTGGCTTCCCGGCCCAGATCTGGGCCCAGTACACCTTCAACTCCTCCAGCACCTCCGCCAAGTTCGATCTCGACACCGACATGGGTGCGGGCGTCGCACCGACGACGACGGCCCCGGCCACGCCGACGACGCCGCCCTCGTCCCCGTCGACGCCGACCGCCCCGCCGTCCTCGTCGACGCCCCCGCCGTCGACCCCGACGACGCCGACCGCGCCGCCGAGCACCACGACGCCGCCGAGCGAGCCGTCGGACCCCGAGACCACACCCACCGATCCGACCTCGCCGCCCTGGGGCGGCATCCCGGAGGATCCGGGGGACGGCATCGCCAACGGCAGAGGCGACGACGGCTGACCGCACACGCGTGAGGGGCGCCGGGGA
>NZ_BAAATS010000018.1:331884-381503 GCF_039533535.1 Streptomyces kunmingensis | reverse complement strand
AGGTTCCCGGCGCCCCTCACGCGTACGTTCCGCCTCTGCGGCTAGCCCGCGGGCCGGGCCAGTTCGAACCAGACGACCTTGCCGGTCGAGAGCCGTGTCGCTCCCCACCGCCGGGCCAGCCGGTTCACCAGGAACAGGCCGCGCCCGCCCTCGTCGGTGGCCCGGGCCTGGCGCTGGCGCGGCAACTGCGGCACGTCGTCGCCGACCTCGCAGCGCAGCACATCGGTGCGCAGCAGACGCAGCGTCACCGGCTTGGAGGCGTAGCGCACCGCGTTGGTGACGACCTCGCTCACCAGCAGCTCGACGGAGTCCGTCATCTCCTCGAGTCCCCAACGGGACAGGGCGCTGCGGGCGAGGCGGCGCGCCCGGCCCGGCGCCGCGTCCTCCGGGTCCAGGAACCAGTACGCGACATCGCTCGGCGCGATCCCGTCGAAGCGGGCCGCGAGCAGCGCGATGTCGTCGTCCCGGTCGCCGGGGCCGAGCATGTCGAGCACGTCGTCGCAGAGCGCCTCCAGCGGCGGCGAATGGTCCGGCCCGGTCAGCTGCGCGGTCGCGGCGAGCCGCTCCCGCAGCTGCTCTATACCGGTCCACACGTCACGCAGCCGCGATTCGACCAGGCCGTCGGTGTACAACAGCAGCGTGGCGCCCGCCGGGGCGTCCAGCTCGACCGCCTCGAAGTCGACGCCGCCCACCCCGATCGGCGCCCCCGGCGGGACGCGCAGCACCTCGGCGCGGCCGCCCAGGTGCAGCAGAACGGGCGGCGGATGCCCGGCGTTGGCGATGGTGATGCGATGCGCGACCGGGTCGTACACGGCGTACAGGCAGGTCGCCATCCGGTCCGTGCCGAGCCGCTGAGCCTGCTCGTCGAGGTGGTGCAGGACCTCCTGCGGCGGCAGGTCGAGGCCGGCCAGCGTCTGCGCGGTCGTACGCAGCTGGCCCATGATCGCGGCCGAGGTCATCGAGTGCCCCATGACATCGCCGACGACGAGGGCGACCCGGCTGCCCGGCAGCGGGATCGCGTCGTACCAGTCGCCGCCGACCCGCGCCGTCTCCGCCGCCGGCAGATAGCGCGAGGCGAGCCGCACCCCGGTCGGGCGCGGCAGCGTCTCGGGGAGCATCGTGCGCTGCAACTCGTCCGCGATGTACGCCTCGCGCCCGTACAGCACCGCCTTGTCGATGCCCAGCGCGCTGTGCGTGGCGAGCTGTCCGGCGACCAGCAGATCGTCCCCGTCGAACGCCGCCCGGTTCGCGTGCCGCAGGAAGACCGCCGCGCCGATCACCCGGCGGCGTCCCCGCAGCGGCGCCAGGATCGCGCGGCGCCCGGTCGGCACCGCCCGGTCGCCGCCGAGCAGTTCGGGCAGCGCGGCCTGGGCCGCGGGCGAGTCCGCGAAGACGGGCCGTACCCCGCGCAGCACCTCGGCGAGCGCGCCACCGGCCCGTACCTCGCACAACTCGATGCTGTCCGGAGCCAGTTCGATCGGCGGGATGATGACGGTCGCCGCGGGGACGGCGTCCGACTCCGGATCGTCGACGGCGTCGGGGATCCGGTCGCTGCGGCGCAGCCGCAGCACCATCGGACCGGCCGGGCGCTCGTCACCGACCGGAAGGGGCTCGCGCAGATAGACCAGTATCGCGTCCGAGAACGTCGGCACCGTCGCCCGGCACAGCCCCATCACGATCTCGTCGAGGTCGATACCGCGCGCGATCCGCCGGGTCGCCGCCCCGACGAAGCGCAGCCGGTCACCGTCGCGGCGCATCGCCGTCGGCTGTCCGGCCGGACGCGGCTGTCCGGAGCGCCGGTCGCCGTCCGGCGGACCCGGAGGGCGCACCGGCTCGGGTGAGGGCGACTGCGGCTGTGAGTGCTCCGCGTCCGCCGAGGCCGAGGCCGAGGCCGGGGTGGGGGCGGGGGTGCGGCGCGGCTGCTGCGGTAAACCGTCGCCGGCGGGGGCCACGGAGGCCTGCGGGGTACGCCTGAGAGCCCCGCGGGGATCGGCGGGGCGGGCCGCCGTGCCGTGGTGGCGGCCTTCGTGGGAGGTCGGGTGCTCCGTCACGCGTGTCGAATCCGTCCGTCCGGGGCTGCGCGCCGTGTCACTGGCCAGTGCGTCGGCAGTTGAGGAACAGCTGGTACTCGGGTGGGGCGTCGGCGCTCGCGGGAGCGTACGCCTCCGTCTCCTCCCCGGTGATCTCGAAGTCCGCGTCGCGCGTGACCTGGCGCAGTTCGTCCCGCAGAAAACCCGATACCCGGATTGTGTGCCCCGGGAACGGAATTTCCGCGTCGGCCGGTCCGGCCCCGACCATGGACAGCGCCAACCAGCCACCAAGTCACGGCGGTGAGCGCGGCAGCCGCAGCACGCCCGGGACCGGACACGTCCGACCCGCTCGTTGCCTGCGCTCCACCCACGTTCACGGTCCCGCCGCCCCTCAATGACCACGTTGACATCGTGTCAGACCTATTGAGTACGCGAAGAGTTGCAGTTGAAGAAGGTTTTTGTACGTCTCTTCGCGTCACTGTGCGCTGTTGCGGAGGACGATCCTACGTTTTCCCCCCGGGGGCGCATCAAGGGTCTCATGACGACACGTGCGCGGGCGTACGGTCCCAGTCCGCGGGCAGCTCCGGGACCGGCCACGCCGGGTCGGGCCGCCAGTGCTCCCAGCCGTCCGAGAACGGCTGCCCCCACTCCTCGATGACCTCGACCGCCCGGCGTCCGGCGGCCCGCACCCCGGCCGCCCGCGCGGCGCTCATCAGGCCCGCGGCCTGCGCCTGGGCGAACTCGTCCTCGTCGTGCCAGCGCCAGCTGCGGTCCTGGTACACCGACAGGTCCAGGAAGTGGTCCTCGGAGTCGACGCCCCCGGACCACCGCGCGCGGGGCTCCTCCAGGTTCACGTACCAGTTGCGGAACGACCAGTCCGGCTCCCAGAACAGCCACACCGACCAGGGCTCGCCCGGCCGCGCCAGCTTCAGCACGCCCGCGCCGGTCCAGCGGTCGCGGCGCAGGGCGCGCGGTTTGGTGTAGCGGGTGGCGAGTGGCTCGCGGTGCACCGGGGTGCCGTCCGCGATGACCGGTTTCACGCACTCGGTGCCCGGCGCCATCCACACGGCGAGCAGCTCGGCCGTGTCCTGGACGACGGTGACGGGACGACAGATGTGAAAGCCTTCGCTCCCGTTGGCGCGATAGCGCCACAGGATCGGCTCCCCGGGCATCCATCGCCCGCCACTCCCGCCGTCGGTCCGGCCGTCGTCTGTCATGCGCAGATATTAGGTGCCAGTGGCATACGACGCTGCGGTACGGGGCGTGAATACGTCATCCGGCCATGTCTTGTCAGGGGCGGGTCATCCGCAGGACATTTAGCGCCTCGTCGAGCTGTTCCTCCGTCAGATCGCCGCGCTCCACATAGCCGCCCTCGAGTACGACTTCACGGATCGTCCGGCGTTCCGCGAGCGACTTCTTGGCGACCTTGGCGGCCTCCTCGTAGCCGATGTACTTATTCAGCGGTGTGACGACGGACGGGGAGGACTCGGCGTACTCGCGGGCCCGCTCGCGGTTGGCGGTGATGCCGTCGACCGTGCGGTCGGCCAGCAGCCGGGACACGTTGGAGAGCAGCCGGATCGACTCCAGGACGTTCTTGGCGATGACCGGCAGCATCACGTTAAGCTCGAAGTTGCCCGCCGCGCCCGCCGTGGCCACCGTCGCGTCGTTGCCGATGACCTGCGCCGCGGCCATCAGGGTGGCCTCGGGGATCACCGGGTTCACCTTGCCCGGCATGATCGACGAGCCGGGCTGCAGGTCAGGCAGGTTGATCTCGGCCAGTCCCGTGCGCGGACCCGACGCCGCCCAGCGCAGATCGTTGGAGATCTTGGTCAGGCCGACCGCGATGGTCCGCAGCTGCCCGCTGGTCTCCACGATCCCGTCGCGCGCGCCCTGCGCCTCGAAGTGGTCGCGGGCCTCGGTCAGCGGCAGCCCCGTGGCCCGTGCGACCTCGGCGATGACGGCGGCCGAGAAGCCCGCGGGGGTGTTGATCCCGGTGCCGACCGCCGTGCCGCCCAGCGGGAGTTCGGCCAGCCGGGGCAGCGAGGCGGTGAGCCGCTCCACGCCGTAGCGGACCTGCGCCGCATAGCCCCCGAACTCCTGGCCGAGAGTCACCGGCGTCGCGTCCATCAGGTGCGTGCGCCCGGACTTCACGACATCGGAGAACTCGGCCGACTTGCGCTCCAGGGACGCCGCGAGATGCTCCAGGGCGGGGATCAGATCGTGGGTCACGGCGGCCGTGGCCGCGATGTGGATCGACGAAGGGAAGACGTCGTTCGACGACTGCGAGGCGTTGACGTGGTCGTTCGGGTGGACGGACCGGCCGAGGCGCTCGGTGGCGAGGGTGGCGAGCACCTCGTTGGCGTTCATGTTGGAGGAGGTGCCGGATCCTGTCTGAAAAACGTCTACCGGGAACTGCTCGTCCCAGCGGCCCTCGGCGACCTCGGCGGCCGCGTCGGCGATCGCCCGGGCGATGTCCTTGTCGAGGACGCCAAGGTCCGCGTTGACATGGGCGGCCGCCGCCTTGATACGGGCGAGCGCCTCGATGTGGGCGCGCTCGAGGCGCTGCCCGGAGACGGGGAAGTTCTCCACCGCGCGCTGCGTCTGGGCCCGCCACTTGGCGTCGGCGGGCACCCGCACCTCGCCCATGGAGTCGTGTTCGATCCGGTAGTCGCTCATACCCCGTACAGCACGGGGGAGCGCGAGGGTGTTCCCGGAGAAACGCCGGACGGGCCGAGAGATTCAGCCCGTCCGGCGGGTACGGCTACTGCAGGCCGGGGCCGCGCACGGGGATGTGCGTGAACGTCGGCTCGGGCGCCGGGTTCTGGAAGAAGTCGTTGCCCTTGTCGTCGACGACGACGAACGCCGGGAAGTTCTCGACCTCGATCTTCCAGACGGCCTCCATGCCGAGCTCCTCGTACTCGACGACCTCGACCTTCTTGATGCAGTCCTGGGCGAGGCGCGCGGCCGGGCCGCCGATGGAGCCGAGGTAGAAGCCGCCGTGCGCGTCACAGGCGTCGGTGACCTGCTGCGAGCGGTTGCCCTTGGCGAGCATCACCTTGGAGCCGCCCGCGGCCTGGAACTGCTCGACGTAGGAGTCCATGCGGCCGGCCGTCGTCGGGCCGAACGAGCCCGACGCGTACCCCTCCGGCGTCTTGGCCGGACCGGCGTAGTACACCGGGTGGTTTTTCAGGTACTGCGGCATCTCCTCGCCCGCGTCGAGCCGCTCCTTGATCTTGGCGTGCGCGATGTCGCGGGCCACGACCAGCGGGCCGGTCAGCGAGAGGCGGGTCTTCACCGGGTACTTGGTGAGCTCGGCGAGGATCACGTCCATCGGCTGGTTGAGGTCGATGTTCACGACGTCGCCGGCCTCATCGAGGTGCTCGTCGGTGGTCTCGGGGAGGAAGCGCGCCGGGTCCCTCTCCAGCTGCTCAAGGAAGACGCCCTCGGCGGTGATCTTCGCGACGGCCTGGCGGTCGGCCGAGCAGGACACGGCGATGGCCACCGGGCAGGACGCGCCGTGCCGCGGCAGCCGCACCACGCGTACGTCGTGGCAGAAGTACTTGCCGCCGAACTGCGCGCCGATCCCGATCTTCTGGGTCAGCTCGAAGACCTTCTCCTCCAGATCCTTGTCACGGAAGCCGTGGCCGAGCTCGGAGCCCTCGGAGGGGATCTCGTCGTAGTAGTGCGCGGAGGCGTACTTCGCGGTCTTCAGCGCGTACTCGGCGGACGTACCGCCCACCACGATCGCCAGGTGGTACGGCGGGCACGCGGCCGTGCCCAGCGAACGGATCTTCTGCTCCAGGAACTTCATCATGGAGGACTCGTTCAGAACGGCCTTCGTCTCCTGGTACAGGAACGACTTGTTGGCCGAGCCGCCGCCCTTCGCCATGAAGAGGAACTTGTAGGCGCCGCCGTCGGTCGCGTACAGCTCGATCTGGGCCGGGAGGTTCGAGCCGGTGTTCTTCTCGTCCCACATGGTCAGCGGGGCCATCTGCGAGTACCGCAGGTTCAGGTTCTTGTACGCGTCGTAGATGCCCTTGGAGAGCGCCTTCTCGTCCTCGCCTTCGGTGAGGACGTTCTGGCCGCGCTTGCCCATCACGATCGCCGTGCCCGTGTCCTGGCACATCGGGAGCACACCGGCCGCCGCGATGTTCGCGTTCTTCAGCAGGTCGAGCGCGACGAACTTGTCGTTGCTCGACGCCTCCGGGTCGTCCACGATGCGGCGCAGCTGCGCGAGGTGGGCCGGGCGCAGGTAGTGCTGGATGTCGTGGATGGCCTCCGCGGCGAGCGCGCGCAGCGCCTCCGGCTCGACCTTCAGGAACGTACGGCCGTCCGGCCCCTCGGCGGTGGAGACACCCTCCGAGGTCACCAGGCGGTACGGCGTGGTGTCCTCGCCCTGGGGGAGCAGATCGGTGTACGCGAACTCAGGCATCTCGCCCATTCCTCACTCGACAGACAGCGGCTGGCATTCGTTGGCAGCGCCGACCAGCGTAGAACCTGGTGACACGGGCGCCGCTGTGAGGTAAGGCTCACTTCGCCGACGTCGGTGTCCACATCGGTGTCCACATCGATGTCCACAGGGCCTAGTCGCGATCTATCGCGTTTGGGTACGCTGCTGTCGTGGACCTTGAGAAGCGCCCCCAGCAGAGCGCCCCCGCGGCGGAGCCGGCCGACCTGCGCGCCTCCGACGCCGATCGCGACCGCATCGCGGACATCCTGCGCGAGGCGCTCGCCGAGGGCCGGCTCGACGCGGAGGAGCACGCCGAGCGGATCGACGGTGTGTACCGCGCCAAGACGCTGGGCGAGCTGGAGCCGCTGGTCAGGGACCTGCCCGGCGCGCAGTCGCCCCGCCCCGCGGCCACCGCGGGCCCCTCGCCCGACCAGCCGGCGCCGGGCACCATCCCGGCCGTCCCCGGCGAGAACCTGGTGGCGGTGTTCAGCTCCACCACCCGCAGAGGCCGCTGGCGCGTGGGCCGCCGCACGCACGCGTACGCCGTGTTCGGCAACATCGAGATCGACCTCAGCGAGGCGATCTTCGAGCACCCGCAGGTCTACATCCGGGCGGTCTCGGTCTTCGGCAACGTCGAGATCCGCGTCCCCGAGAACATCTCGCTGCGCGGCAGCGGCGGCGGCGTCCTCGGCAACTTCGAGGTGGACACCCTGGACGCCACGGAACCGGCGGCGCCCGTCGTCTACGTGGACGGCGTCGCGGTCCTCGGCAACATCGAGGCGAAGCCCAAGCGCGGGAAGATCATCCAGGACCTGCACAAGTACGTCGGCAGATACGTCGACAAACGTTTGCGGAAGCACCTCGACTGACCGCACGCGCACCGACGGCGAACTCCCGTGCGCGGGTGGGCACTTCCGCGCTTCGGAACTCAGTGCATAGGCGTCGACACAGCGGGTAGAGCTTGCTGCATCGTCTCTCGCTCGCGAAAGCCGTCGTAAGCCGTCGTCAGGAGTAGACCGTGCTGCATCCGCCGCATCAGTCCCTGCAGGTCGCCGCTGTACCGCCCCAGCGGGTGCCGGTGCAGGACAGGGACCAGGACGCACCATGGCACACGGAGGCCGTGTGCAGGCGCGACGAGGCGGGACTCTTCTTCGCCCCATCCAAAGAGCCGACCGCCGCGCGACTGTCGCGCGAGGAGGCGGCCAAGCGGGTCTGTGCCCGCTGCCCGGTGATGGTCGAATGCCGCGAGCACGCCCTGCTCCAGCCGGAGCCGTACGGGGTGTGGGGCGGGCTCACCGCCGCCGAGCGCCGCGTGGTCCTCGCGCGCAGGCGCCGCCGCGAGGTCGAGCTGCAGAAGTCGGCCCGTACGGTGGCGGCCGCCGGATAGTTCTTGCGCGTGTACGAGACCGGGGGCGCCCCTGCGCAAGGGGCGCCCCCGATCACGTACCCACGAAGAACCGCTCGCCGGCGGCTACTTGGCCCGGTCGAAGTCGACCGCGCTGTACGCCCGGAGCTTGCTCAGCCGGTGCTGGGAGTCGATCTGCCGGATCGTGCCGGACTTGGACCGCATCACCAGGGACGACGTGATCGCCGTCTCGGAGCTGTAGCGCACCCCGCGCAGCAGTTCGCCGTCGGTGATGCCGGTGGCGACGAAGAACACGTTCTCCCCGGAGACCAGGTCGTCCGTGGACAGGACGCGGTCCAGGTCGTGCCCGGCGTCGAGCGCCCGCTGCCGCTCCGCGTCGTCCTTCGGCCACAGCTTGCCCTGGATGACACCGCCCAGGCACTTGATCGCGCAGGCCGAGATGATGCCCTCGGGGGTGCCTCCGATGCCCAGGAGCAGGTCGACGCCGGAGTCCTCGCGCACCGCGAGCACCGAGCCCGCGACGTCGCCGTCGGAGATCAGCTTGATCCGGGCGCCGGTCTCCCGGACCTCCTTGATGATGCCCTCGTGGCGCGGCCGGTCGAGGATGACGACGGTGACGTCCTCGGGCGCGGCCTTCTTCGCCTTGGCGACCCGGCGGATGTTCACCGACACCGGCGCGTTGATGTCCACGTAGTCGGCGGCCTCGGGCCCGGCCACCAGCTTGTCCATGTAGAAGACGGCGGACGGGTCGAACATCGTGCCGCGGTCGGCGGCGGCGAGCACGGCGATCGCGTTCGGCATGCCCTTCGCGCAGAGCGTCGTGCCGTCGATCGGGTCGACGGCGATGTCGCACTCGGCGCCCGTGCCGTCCCCCACCTGCTCGCCGTTGAACAGCATCGGCGCCTCGTCCTTCTCGCCCTCGCCGATGACGACGACGCCGTCCATCGACACGGTGGAGACGAGGGTGCGCATGGCCCGCACGGCCGCGCCGTCCGCGCCGTTCTTGTCGCCGCGGCCGACCCAGCGGCCGGCGGCCATGGCCGCGGCCTCGGTGACGCGGACGAGCTCCAGGGCGAGGTTGCGGTCCGGGGCCTCGGAGGGGACCTCGAGTTCGGACGGAAGCTGGTGATGCTCGGTCATCGAGACGCACCTTTCTGTTCCGGATTTCACCGGGATACGACAAATAAGGAGGGGCGCCCGAAGGGCTCTTCGGAAGGGCG
This sequence comes from Streptomyces kunmingensis, assembly GCF_039533535.1. Taxonomy (NCBI): domain Bacteria; kingdom Bacillati; phylum Actinomycetota; class Actinomycetes; order Kitasatosporales; family Streptomycetaceae; genus Streptomyces; species Streptomyces kunmingensis. The sequence continues at coordinate 372,437 of NZ_BAAATS010000018.1, read as the reverse complement.
GGGGCGGGAGACGGGCGGGCGGATGAGGGTTGACAGGGGCGACTCTATCGCCAGTACGACAATCTGAGCAGAGCACCCCACGGATGAGCGGACCTGTCCGTGTCGGGCGGCGCATACCGGGACCTCACGGCGGAGATCATTCGGCGACCTGCGACGATGGGGCGCGTGGCAGGAAGAAATGGCAAGAAGACGGTCGGCAGCCTGGTCCTCTCGCTCGGCGTCTGCGTCGTCGCGGCCGGTGTCGCGTACGCGTTCATCCCGCACGACGCCTCCAAGGAGACGCCGGTCAAGCGCGTGGACTACCGGATCGAGCTGCTGACGGCCCGGCGCGCGGCCTCGTACCCGGTGGCCGCCCCCACGGGGCTGCCGAAGGCCTGGAAGCCGACGTCCGTGCGCTACCAGGGCGAGCCGAACGAGGCCTGGCACCTCGGTTTCCTCGACCCCGACGGCGAGTACGTCGCGGTCGAGCAGTCGACCGACAAGCCGGTCCGGTTCATCGACGACGCGAGCCAGGGCGCCGAGGAGACCAACCGCACGCAGACCATCGGCGGCGAGAAGTGGCAGCGCTACGAGGGCGAGAAGTACGACGCCCTGGTGCTGAAGAGCAAGGGCTCCACGACCCTGGTGACCGGCACGGCCGGCTTCGGGCAGCTGGCGAAGATGGCCGGGGCGCTGGAGATGAAGCAGGACGAGAGCGCATAGCGGCGTCCCTGCGCATACGCCCGTAATACGCGAAAGGGCCCCGGCGGATGCCGGGGCCCTTTCACCTGCGTGCGGGGGAACTCAGACGGTCGTGATGACCTGGTCGAGCTCGAGGCGCGGGGAGCGCGGGAACCAGGCGTCCTCGCCCGGCTTGCCGATGTTGATGACCATCAGCGGGGTGTGGTCGTCGTCCAGGAACTCCTTCTGGACACCGGCGAAGTCGAACCCGGTCATCGGGCCCGCGGCCAGACCGGCGGCGCGCACGCCGACGATGAAGTAGCCGGCCTGCAGCGTGGCGTTGACCAGCGCGGCCTGCTCACGGACCGGGCGCTCGGAGAAGAAGGCGTCCTTGGCGGCCGGGAAGTGCGGGAGGAGCGCCGGGAGCTCCTCGTGGAACTCGTTGTCCGCGGAGAGGATCGCGACCAGCGGGGCGGCGGCGGTCTTCGGCCGGTTGCCCTCGGCCATGTGCGCCACGAGGCGCTCGCGGGCCTCGGGGGAGCGGACCAGCGTGATGCGCAGCGGCGACTGGTTGAAGGCGGTCGGGCCGTACTTGACCAGGTCGTAGATCGCCTGAACCTGCTCGTCGGTCACCGGCTCGTCGGTGAAGGTGTTCGCGGTGCGGGCCTCACGGAAGAGCAGGTCCTGGGCGGCGGGGTCAAGAACGAGAGACATCGATCAACCTTCTCGGTACGGACGTACGGCTGCGGTGATCCGATCCGTCCGGATCAGCCGGTACCCACGACAGTACGCGGATGAGGTTCAACTTTCAACCAAACCCTTCGTGACCCTGTTCACTCCTCTTCCGGGTCGGCCTCCTCGGCCAGCGCCGCGTCGAGCCTGGCCCGCGCGCCGTCAAGCCAGCGGCGGCACACCTTCGCCAGCTCCTCGCCGCGCTCCCACAGAGCGAGGGACTCCTCCAGAGAGGTGCCGCCGGTCTCCAACCGCCGTACGACATCGATCAGTTCGTCCCGCGCCTGCTCATAGCCGAGGGTCTCGTCGGCCGTCTTCGTCGTCGTCATCGTGGTCTCGTCCGTCCTCATGCTTCGTTGTCCGTGGCTGGTGCCGGGGCTGCGGCTTCTTCCGCGGCGGCTTCTTCTGCGACTTCTACGGTGAACTCGCCTTCGGAGACCCGGGCCCGCAGCCGCTCGCCGGGCGGCGCCTCGTCCGGGGCGCGGACCACATGGCCGTCCGCCTTCTGAAGGACCGCGTACCCGCGCTTGAGCGTGGCCGCGGGGGAGAGGGCGACCACGCGCGCGTGCGTGTGCGTCAGGTCCGACTCGGCGCGGTCCAGCAGATGGCCGAGCGTGCGACGGGCCCGCTCGGTGAGCGCCGCGACCTGCTCCTCGCGCTCGTCGACCATGCGGTGCGGGTCCTCTATCGACGGCCGGGAGAGCGCCGCGGCCAGGCCCCGCTCCTCGCGGTCCAGGAACGCCTCGACGCTGCGCCGGGCCCGGTCGCGCAACCAGCGCACCCGCTCGTACTCCTCACCGACGTCCGGCACGACCTTCTTCGCCGCGTCGGTCGGTGTCGAGGCGCGCAGATCGGCGACCAGGTCGAGCAGCGGACTGTCCGGCTCATGGCCGATCGCCGAGACGACCGGGGTACGGCAGGCGGCGACCGCCCGCACCAGCTGCTCGTCGGAGAACGGCAGCAGATCCTCCACGCTGCCGCCGCCGCGCGCGACGATGATCACGTCCACGTCGTCCAGCGCGTCCAGCTCCTTGACCGCCTGGACCACCTGCGGCACGGCGTGCACCCCCTGCACCGGCACGTTGCGCACCTCGAAGCGGACGGCGGGCCAGCGGTGCCGCGCGTTCTCCAGCACGTCACGCTCAGCCGCCGACGCCCGCCCGCAGACCAGGCCGACGAGCTGCGGCAAAAACGGCAACGGTTTCTTGCGGTCGGCCGCGAAGAGCCCCTCCTGCGCGAGCGACTTCTTCAGCTGCTCCAGGCGCGCGAGCAGTTCACCGACGCCGACCGGGCGGATCTCCGCCGCGCGCAGGGAGAGCTGCCCGCGCGGCGCGTACCACTCCGGCTTCGCGTGCACGACGACCCGGGAGCCCTCGCGCACCACGTCCGCCACCGCCTCGAACACCTGCCGGTAGCAGGTGACCGCGACCGAGATGTCGTGCGAGGGATCGCGCAGCGTCAGGAACACCAGGCCGGCGCCGGGTCTGCGGGACAGCTGGGTGATCTGGCCCTCGACCCACACGGCGCCGAGCCGCTCGATCCATCCGCCGATCAGGCGGGAGACCTCGCCCACGGGGAGCGGGGCGTCCGGGGACGTGTTGGCAGCCATGCCGCGAGGGTAGCCGCCGCCACCGACAGTCATGTGGGGCAGTTGGGTAGTTCTGCCTCGGGCGGCGGCGTGACCTCCCCGGCTCCGGGAGCGGCGTCCCTAGCCTCAACCGGTATGACAAAAGTGATCAAAACAGCATTTCCGGTCGCGGCGACCTGTGCCGCGTGCGCGGGCGGGCTGCTGCTGACGGCGGGCCCGGTGAGCTCCGCGCCCGTCGCCGCCCCGCGCGCCGCCGTGGTCATCGGCAACCCCGTCGCCGGCAACAACGGCTTCGGCGTCGTCACCGAGGAGGACGCCCACCTCGGCAGCACCGAATCGGAGGGCCCGGTCGCGGTCGGCGGCGACCTGCGCTTCGGCGCCGGCTACAACGTCTCCCTGAACACCCCCGGCACCTTCACCGCCCCTGGCGACTCCCGGCCCACGGCGCTGCTCGTCGGCGGCCGGGTCCGTTACGACGAGAGCGACCCGGCCGGGGTCCTCAAGGTCCTGCAGAACGGGTACGTGAAGATCGGCGACATGGCCGGCGGCCACGCCCTCGACACCGACAGCAACGGCGCCACCGTCAATACACGCGTCGTCCCGGCCACCGATCCCTACGACACCACGCCCCGGATCGAGCTGAGCACGCACCAGGACGCCGGGAACGTCGGACCGGCCAACCTGATGGACTTCCCCGGCCTGTTCACGACGTACCGGGACCGCGCACAGCAGATGGCGACCTGCGCGAACAACGTCACCCTGCTCGACGGCAACGGCGACCCGCTGCCCGACCAGACGACCGTCGCGCCGAACTCCCAGATCAAGCTCCGCCTGGACCTCGGCCGCACCAACGTGGTGCATCTCACCGGCGAGATGCTGGACAACATCTCGACCCTGACGCTGCTCGACCAGCCCACGGCCGCCGCCCCCCTGGTGTTCGTGGTCGACACCAGCGCCGAGGGCGGGGACCACACCTGGCACGCGCCGACGATGGCCGGGGTCGGCAGCTCCCAGACGCACATCCTGTGGGACTTCCCCGACGCCACCCGGATCACCAACCCCGACGGCGACCAGATCGAGGGCACGGTCTACGCGCCGAGCGCGGAGTTCATCGACCTCGACCCGTCGAACATCGAGGGCGACGTCATCGTGAAATCGCTGGTCCAGGGCTCGACGGCAGCCGTCGGGGGCGACGCGACGAACGCGGGGGAGATCCACTACCACCCGTTCGACGGCAATGTTCAGTGCGACGACGAGCCATCACCGACGCCCACACCCACGCCTTCGCCGACGAAGTCGCCGACGCCGACTCCGACCCCCACGCCGACACGCAGCGGGGGAACGCCCACGTCGCCCGCACCCTCCTCCACGACCCCCGCCCCGACGAAGCCGGCCAGTCCCAGCCCCAGCGGTCCGGGACTCGCCGACACCGGCTCCGACCGGCGGACCTACGAGCTCCTCGGCGGCATCGCCGCGGCCCTCATGGCCACGGGCGCCGGAGCCGTCGCCTTCGGCCGGCTGCGCAGGAACGGACGCCACCGCTGACCCGCTGACCCGCACGGGGTGGACGGGCGGCGGTCGCGTCACGCCGGGTCCGCCGCCCGTCCCCGCTGCGCCACCAGCACCACGAGCCCCACGACCAGCCAGATCGCGCCGACCACCTGCGCCGCGCCCGACGCCTCCACGATCACCGCGACCGTGATCGCCGCGCCGAGCACCGGGATCAGGAGGTGCCGCCACCAGCTCACGGCCTCTCCCCGACGACGTACCGCGAAATAGCCGACGACGCTGGCGTGCAGCAGCGTGAACGCGGTGAGGGCGCCGATGTCGACGACCGAGACCAGATGGTCCATGCCGTCGTCGCGCCGCGCCGCCCACACCGCCGCGACCAGCGTGATCACCGCCGCGATGAGCAGCGCCGCACGCGGGACACCCGAGTTCGTCCGCGACAGGGCCTTCGGCAGCCGCCGGTCGCGGGCCATCGCGAACAGCAGCCGGCCCGCCGCGGCCTGCCCGGCCAGCGCCGCGAACGCCGCGCCGATCGCCTTGCTCACCGCCACCAGATCGTGCAGCCACCCGCCGACCGACACGTCCACGGCGTCGTAGAACGCGGACCCCTGCTTGCCCGGATCGGCCGCCAGCTGCGCCGAGGTCGTCGGTTCGAGGAGCGCCACCAGATACGTCTGCACGACGAACAGCACACCCGTGAACGCCAGACAGAACAGCACCGCCCGCGCCACCTTCGCCGAGCCGCCCGTCACCTCCTCGGCGAACGTGGCGATCGCGTCGAAGCCCAGATACGACAGGACCGCCACCGACACCGCGCCGAGCACCGCCGACAGGGCGAACGCGCCCTGCGTCCCGTCACCCGTCAGCGGCGACAGCCAGTCCCGCTGCGCGCCGTCCCTGGCAAGCACCACGATCGCGGAGACCACGAAGACCAGCAGCACCACGATCTCCAGCGCCAGGACCGCGAAGCCGACCCGGGCCGCCGCCCGCACGCCCCACAGGTTCAGCAGCGTCGTGATCAGCACCGCGAGCGCCGTCCACACCCAGCGCGACACCGAGGGCACCAGCGCGTTCATGGCGATGCCCGAGAAGAGGTAGGCCACCGCCGGGATCAGCAGATAGTCCAGCATCGCCATCCAGCCCGCGATGAAACCCGGCCCCTTGCCGAGCCCCACGCGCGCGTAGGCGTACACGGAGCCCGCCCGTGGAGCTACCCGCACCATCTGCGCGTAGCTGAAAGCGGTGAACGCCATCGCGACGGTCGCCACGAGATAGACGAGCGCGACCGCGCCGTGCGATTTCGCGTCCAGGGTGCCGAAGACGCCGACCGGCGCCATGGGGGCGATGAAGAGCAGCCCGTAGACGACGAGGTCCCGGAAGTCGAGACTGCGCCGCAGTCCCGCCTCTTCATGCGTGATCTCGGCGGACATCCTGCCTCCGTGGGTCGCGGGGTACCCAGTCTTCCCAGACGGCGGATCTTCGGCCTCCCGGACGCGCCCTTACGATGGAGGCATGACTGCTACGACTGGCTCCCGCCGCGTCCTGCTCGCCGCCCCCCGTGGCTACTGCGCCGGTGTGGACCGTGCCGTGATCGCCGTCGAGAAAGCCCTGGAGCAGTACGGCGCCCCGATCTATGTCCGCCACGAGATCGTGCACAACAAGTACGTCGTGCAGACCCTGGAGCGGAAGGGCGCGGTCTTCGTCGAGCAGACGGAGGAAGTGCCGGAGGGCGCCATCGTGATGTTCTCCGCGCACGGCGTCGCCCCGACCGTGCACGAGGAGGCCGAGCGCGGCAGGCTCGCCACCATCGACGCGACCTGCCCCCTGGTCACCAAGGTCCACAAGGAAGCGATCCGCTACGCCAACGACGACTTCGACATCCTCCTGATCGGCCACGAGGGCCACGAGGAGGTCATCGGCACCTCCGGCGAGGCCCCCGACCACATCACGCTGGTCGACGGACCCGAGGACGTCGCCAAGGTCGAGGTCCGCGACCCGTCCAAGGTCGTCTGGCTCTCCCAGACCACGCTCTCCGTCGACGAGACGATGGAGACGGTCGACGCCCTGAAGACCAAGTTCCCCGGCCTCGTCTCGCCGCCCAGCGACGACATCTGCTACGCCACGCAGAACCGTCAGCTCGCCGTGAAGCAGATGGGCGCCGAGTCGGAGCTCGTCATCGTCGTCGGCTCGCGCAACTCCTCGAACTCGGTGCGCCTCGTCGAGGTCGCCAAGCTGGCCGGCGCGAAGGACGCGTACCTCGTGGACTTCGCCTCCGAGATCGACGAGGCCTGGCTGGACGGCGTCACGACCGTCGGCGTCACCTCGGGCGCCTCCGTCCCCGACGTCCTCGTCGAGGAGGTCCTGGAGTACCTGTCGCAGCGCGGCTACGCGGACGTGGAGATCGTCAAGGCGGCCGAGGAGTCCATCACCTTCTCGCTGCCCAAGGAGCTCCGCCGCGATCTGCGCGCCGAGGCCGCCGCTCTGATGCAGGGTTCCCGCGTCGAGAAGTGACCCGGCCCCCGGCGTCGTACGGTGGTGCCCATGCAGATCTTCGGTGTGGACATCGGCGGATCCGGGATCAAGGGCGCCCCGGTCGATCTGGAGCGCGGTGATCTCGCGCAGGAGCGGTTCAAGGTGCTGACCCCGCAACCGGCCACGCCCGACGCGGTGGCCAAGGGCGTCAAGGAGGTCGTCGACAGCTTCGGCGCCCGCCCCGACCGGGTCGGCATCACCTTCCCCGGCGTGGTCACCGGCGGCTCGACGATCCGGACCGCCGCCAACGTCGACAAGAGCTGGGTCGACGTGGACGCGCGCGCCCTGCTCGGCGCGGAGCTCGACGGCCTGCCCGTCACGGTCCTCAACGACGCGGACGCGGCCGGCGTCGCCGAGATGCAGTTCGGCGCGGGCCGCGACCACAAGGGCACGGTGCTGCTGCTCACCTTCGGCACCGGCATCGGCAGCGCCCTGTTCAGCGACGGCGTCCTCGTGCCCAACACCGAGCTGGGCCACCTCGAGCTCGACGGGCACGACGCCGAGCACCGCGCCTCCACCAAGGCCAAGGAGGACCACGACATGAGCTGGGAACACTGGGCACGCCGCGTCCAGAAGTACCTGGCCCACGTGGAGATGCTGTTCTCGCCCGACCTGTTCGTCATCGGCGGCGGCGTCAGCCGCAAGGCGCACAAGTTCCTGCCGCTGATCGAAGGCATCAAGGCGGAGATCGTTCCGGCGCAGCTGCAGAACAACGCGGGGATCGTGGGAGCGGCGATGGCGGCATCGCGCGCGTAGCCGCCTGCCGCATCTCTCGTAGCTGTCCTACGCGGTACGCCCGCGGGGCGCCGGGGCGGCGGACGACGACACAGACTGACCGGCCCGCCGCTGCGCCGCCCGGCGGGCCATCAGCCGCACCTTGCGCACGGTCACGACGAGGCCGGCGAGGAGCGTGCCGGCGTACAGCCAGCCCGCGTTCAGGGCGAGCATGGTGAAGACCCCCATCAGCTGCGCGCCGGGCCCGCCGGACCCACCCCCGATCGGCATCGCCCCGACGGCGAACGAGATGGGCACCGCGACCGGCGCCGTCACCAGGTCCGCCTTCCGCACCCACCCGGCCGTGAGACCGCTGACCAGCAGGAACAGCACGCCGTACACGGCCGCCGCCCCGTCGAACAGCAGCAGGTCCAGGAAGCCGGCCAGCAGCATCGCGACGGTGCAGAACAACCCGCTGCCGAGCCCCGTCAGCCGCGGGTTCGGGAACCGGAACCGGCGCAGTGCATGCACGATCGGCGGCAGCCGGCGGCCCTGGCGGGCGGCACCGTAGACAGCGGCGGACCCGGCGGCCGTGCCGGCCCGCGCGTCTCTGCCGCCCTGCGCCTGCGGCGGCAGCGGGGCCGTGCGGCGGGGGCGGGGTTGCGGGGAACGCGTCCTGGGTTGCTCCACCCGCCCAACATAGGTGGGCTTATGTGCGGAATAGGCCGTGGGACACGCGCTTTGACCGAGCTTGACTGTCGGGTCGCACATTCTGGCTCGTCCGTGGCCGGGAGTGGCTGGTCGGGTGTTCGATACGTCGCCGGGCGGGGTGAGGCCAGGCCGTAGACTGGTGGACTGCCCACCCCCATAACCATCCATGGCCATCAGCGCCCACCACGTACGGGAAGTCGCAACGTGTCGCTCACGATCGGAATCGTCGGTCTGCCGAATGTCGGCAAGTCGACCCTGTTCAACGCCCTGACCAAGAACGACGTGCTCGCGGCCAACTACCCGTTCGCCACGATCGAGCCGAACGTGGGCGTGGTCGGTGTCCCCGACACCCGCCTCACCAAGCTGGCCGAGATCTTCAGCTCGCAGAAGATCCTCCCGGCGACGGTCGACTTCGTCGACATCGCGGGCATCGTGCGGGGAGCCTCCGAGGGCGAGGGCCTGGGCAACAAGTTCCTGGCGAACATCCGTGAGTCCGACGCGATCTGCCAGGTCATCCGTGCCTTCAAGGACGAGAACGTCGTGCACGTCGACGGCAAGGTCTCGCCCAAGGACGACATCGAGACGATCAACACCGAGCTGATCCTCGCCGACCTCCAGACCATCGAGAAGGTCCTGCCGCGCCTCCAGAAGGAGTCGCGCATCAAGAAGGACGTCGGGCCGAAGGTGAAGGCGATCGAGGAGGCCCAGGCGATCCTGGAGAAGGGCGACACCCTCTTCTCCCAGGGCATCGTCCAGGGCTCCGGCAACGAGGAGCTCCTACACGACCTGCACCTCCTCACCACCAAGCCCTTCCTCTACGTCTTCAACGTGGACGAGGACGAGCTGGTCGACGAGACCTTCAAGACCGAGCAGCGCGCCCTGGTCGCCCCGGCCGAGGCGATCTTCCTCAACGCCAAGCTGGAGCAGGACCTCGCCGAGCTCGACGAGGCCGACGCCATGGAACTCCTGGAGTCGGTCGGCGCCGAGGAGCCCGGCCTCGCCACCCTCGCCCGCGTCGGCTTCAACACGCTCGGCCTCCAGACCTACCTGACGGCCGGCCCCAAGGAATCCCGCGCCTGGACCATCAAGAAGGGCGCCACGGCCCCCGAGGCGGCCGGCGTCATCCACACCGACTTCCAAAAGGGCTTCATCAAGGCGGAGGTCATCTCCTTCGACGACCTGGTCGAAACGGGCTCGGTCGCGGACGCCCGCTCGGCGGGCAAGGCCCGCATGGAGGGCAAGGAGTATGTGATGCAGGACGGGGACGTGGTGGAGTTCAGGTTCAACGTGTAGCGGCTGACACGCCACCACGCGCCTGACCTCGTAACCACGCAGGTCATCAGGGGCCCGACCACCAAAGGTCGGGCCCCTCGCCTTTTCGTGTCGGGCTGTCACAGCAGACGCTTGCGGCCCCAGAGCATGATGAAGGTGACGACGGCCGCCGTCAGCGCGAGCATGATGCCCGCTCCCAGCCACTGCATCGTGTGCATCTGGGAGAGCGGGAGGTAGTCCATGGACCGGCCGATGACGTGCTGGGACTCGAGGCAGGCGGTGTGCGCCCGGTCGTTGTCGATCGTGTCGAGGCAGGTGGTCCAGTCCAGGCGGGCTCCGGAGTCGGTGAGGAAGTAGGTGCCCTGGCCCTGCTGCACCGCTCCGGCGGGCAGCTCCGGCAGTGTCGCGTCGGGGCCGACGCCGTTGTCGGTGCTGACCGACTGGATGTTCCCGAGGCTCAGCCGGAACCGGTCCCAGACGACCTGGATCGCCACGACGATGCCGAGCGTGACCACCATCGACACCAGCGTGCGGCGCAGCAGCATGCCGGCCGCCGCGCCCACGGCGAACGTGAGCAGGGCGTAGGCGACGGGCATGACCCACGTGACGTCGAAGAACATGCCGCTGGTCCACTCCAGCGTCTCGCCGCGCCCCTTGATCGGGCTCCACCACCAGTCGAAGACGGCGGCGAGCACCGCGGTGGACAGGGCGATCAGCGCGGCGGGCATGGCCAGCTTCATGGTGAGCCAGCGCAGCCGGCTGACGGACTGCGAGGTCACCAGCTTGGCCGTGCCGGTCTCCAGGTCGCCCGCGACGAGCGGGGCGCCGAGCAGGACGCCCGTGAGGAGAGGGACGTAGCCGAGGTATCCGCCGAAGCTGGAGAGCCGGTCGATGTACCCCTCGAAGTCGGGCGGCAGGCTGCCGGACTTGTGCGGGGTCGAGTCCAGGTAGTCCGTCATCTGGCCGCGCAGGTAGACCATGACGAGCACGCACAGGGCGGTCAGGGCGATCAGGGTCCAGAACGCGGCGCGGTGCTGGCGCCAGACGAGCCAGGCCGGGCCGCCGAGGCGGGGACCCCGGGCGCCGCGCGGCTGCTCTTCGGGCGTCGTACGGGCCGGGTCGTAAGTGAGCGTCGTCATGCCGTCACAGCCTTCTGCCGGTCGCGGGTGAGGATGTCGTGGATGTCGCCGACCCGGGCACCGGGGGCGATCAGCGCGGGCGCGTCGGGCGAGCGCAGATAGGCGAGCAGCAGCTCCTCCAGGGTGGGCGGCTCGGCCGGGCCGCCGTACTGGATCGGCGCGCCGAGACGCACCAGGACGCCCGGCCGGCCCTCGCCGCGGTGGGCCTCGATGACCGTGTGCGGGGCGACGTCGGGGACCGGGCCGGGGGCGGAACCGCCATGGGGGAGGTCGAGCAGGGCGTGTGCGGCGCGCAGCTCGTTCACCTCGCCCGCGAGTCGCAGACCGCCGTTGGCGATGACGAGGAGGAAGTCGCAGATGTACTCCAGCTCGGCGAGCATGTGCGACGACACCAGGACCGTCGTGCCGTGCTGCGCGGCCTCCTCCCGCAGCGTGGTCATCAGCTCCCGGCGGACCAGCGGGTCCAGATCGGACATCGGCTCGTCCAGGATCAGCAGATCGGGCCGCTTGCCGAAAGCCAGCGCGAAGGCGACGCGGGTGCGCTGCCCGCCGGAGAGCGTGCCGATCTTCGCGTGCAGCGGCACCTGGCCCGCGTGGACGATCCCCTCGGCGACCGCCTGGTCCCAGCGGGGGTTGAGCTCCCGGCCGAGGCGCAGCGTCTCGGCCACGGTGAAGCGCCGGAACAGCGGCTTCTCCTGGGTGAGGAACGCCGTGTGCAGCACCGCCTCCATCGACCCGGGTGCGCTGCCGAATACGCGCAGGGCGCCGGTCGTCGGCCGGATCATATGGGTGGCCAGGCCCATCAGCGTGCTCTTGCCGGCGCCGTTCGGCCCGACCAGGCCGCACACCCGCCCGGCCGACAGCCGGAACGAGACGTCCCGCAGCGCCCAGCCCCGCCGGTACTTCTTGCCGAGACCCTGGGCCTCGATCGCCGATGCACCCGTGGCGTGCGCCGGGTGCGCGGGCCGCGCGAAGCCCGCTCCGCCACCGCCGTGGCCGTATCGGGTCTCTGCGTCGTCCATGTGTGGCTCCTGTACGTGTGGAGGGCGGGCCGTGTAGGGGAGAGCGGCCTCGCCGACGTGGGGGCCGGAGCCTCCGAAAGACCGCACTAAGGTGACGTGGACCGTGATCGGGACGAGGTTCTCGACCGATGCACGGTGAGCGCCGCCCGGTGGACACCACTCTGTCCGCGCCGCACCCCGCGGCGGATCGGGCGAAAGACAGATCATGCGCGGCCGGCTCCGACTTTCGGCCGGTCGGGCCGGAGGGACGGTGACAGAGATGCTGGAGGCGGCGAAAGCGGCGGCCACGGCCACAGCCAGGGCCACAGCCACGGCCACGGAGGGGAAGGGCCTGTCGCGGAACCTGCCCAGATCGGTGTGGCTGCTGCTGTTCGGGGGCCTGGCCGGCCTCGTCCTGCTCGACTCGGTGGGCGGTCTCTACTACATCGAGGCCTTCGGCCCCGGCAAGCTGATCGGCGCTCTGGTGGCCGTCGGGTTCGTCGCCGCTTCGCCCCGGCTCGACAGCCGGGCGCTGCCGATGGCCGCCTGCGTACTCGCGGGCGTCTCGCTGTGCGTGTCGTTCTGGATGCACCTGGAGATGCGGGCGAGCGGCCTTGCGATGGGATTCGCCGAACTGGCCGCGCTGACATGGCTCCTGCTGGTGGTCGCCCGGCGGGGCAAGCCGTCGTGGGCGGCGCTCGCCGTCCCTCTGCTGGGTATGGCGATCATCGTGCGGCCGGTGTCGACCTCGACGCGGCAGTCCACCATCATCATGGCGCTCCTCTGGGCCCTGGCAGCCGTCACCGCGCTCGGCATCGGCCTCGGGATGCGCCTGCTCCTGGCGGACCGGCGCCGGCAGGCCGCGGCCCTGCGCCTCGAGCAGCGGACGGAGTTCGCCCGCGACCTGCACGACTTCGTCGCCCACCACGTGACCGGCATCGTCGTCCAGGCGCAGGGAGCCCAGGCGATGGCGGGCCGCAAGCCCGAACTGGTACCGCCCGCGCTGCAACGGATCGAACAGGCCGGCTCGGAGGCGCTGACCTCCATGCGGCACATGGTGGGAATGCTGCGCGACGCCGACGGAGAAGTGACCCTGACACCGCTGGCGGGAATCGGCGAAGTACGCACGCTCGTCGAGGAGTTCGCGGCCGTCGGCGGCGCCCGGGCCCGGCTCGAACTGGAAGGGACCTTCGACGACCTGCCGGTGGAGGTGTCCACCACCGCGCACCGGGTCGTGATGGAAGCCCTCACCAACGTACGCAAACACGCCCAGGGTTGCTCCGAGGTGCGGGTGCGCGTGGAGCGCTCGGGGGACCGGCTCACCGTGCGGGTCAGTGACGACGGACGGCCGCGGCACGTCTCCCAGAGCGGCTTCGGGCTGAAGGGCCTGGCGGAGCGGGTGGGGCTGATCGGCGGAAGCGTCCAGGCGGGACCGGCGACGGGCGGCGGCTGGGGCGTCGAGGCGACGCTTCCCGTGGCCCCGGCGAAGGTGCTCACCGCGAAGGGGGCCGCCTCATGACCATCCGGGTACTGATCGCCGACGACCAGGCCATGGTCCGCGCCGGGTTCACGATGATCCTCGGCGCGGAGGACGACATCGACGTCGTCGCCGAGGCCGCGGACGGGGTGCAGGCCGTGGAACTCGCCGAACTCCACCGGCCCGACGTCGTGCTCATGGACATCCGCATGCCCCGTATGGACGGGCTCGAGGCGCTGCGCAGACTGACGCGGCCCGGCACCGTGAACCCGCCGAAGGTCGTCGTGGTGACGACCTTCGACGACGACGAGTACGTGCAGCGCGCCCTCGGCGAAGGCGCCTCCGGGTTCCTGATCAAGGACTCCGGGCCCGCCCTGCTGGTCGAGGCCATCAGGGCGGCCGCCTCCGGCGAGGCGCTGGTCAGCCCCGCCATCACCGTCCGGCTGCTGCGGCATCTGCACAGCACCGCGCCCACGAGCCGGGAGCCGCACACCGCGCTCTCCGCGCGGGAGGAGGACCTGGTGCGCCTTGTGGCCAGGGGGCTGACCAACGCCGAGATCGCCGGCGAACTCGTCATCTCGGTGGGCACGGTCAAGACCCATCTCGGCAACGTGCAGAGCAAGCTGTCCGCCCGCAACCGCGTGGAGATCGCCGCCTGGGCCTGGGAGTCCGGACTCGTCGACGGGCGGGGCTGAGGTCTGCTCGTCGGCTGGGGGCGGACGGGGTCAGCCCAGCTTGGCGGCCTGGGCATCGATGACCGCCGTCGGCTGCTCGTACTTCTCGCCCCGGGTGACCGACGCGATGTTGAAGGACGAGAACCCGGCGAGCGTGTTGCCCTCCCGGAACACGACGACCTTGGTGTCGGCCTCGGTGCCGTCCTGCTTGGTCCCCACCGTCCAGGCGACCGCGTCCTGACCGGCCGAGATCTTCTCCTCGCTGACCTTCGTGACCTGCTGCTTCTCCCCGTCGGTCGTCACGGTGAAGCCGCCCGCGCACTTCTTCGCGGACTCGCGCAGAGCCGTCAGGGACTGCTCGGCGCCCTCGGCGTCGTAGGACCAGAGGGACACGAGGGTCTTGGTGATGTCGAGGGAGTCGATCGTCGCCTCCTCGACCTCCTTCTCCGTCATCTCCCCCATCTCCTCCACCGAGGGCATGCCCTTCTTGGCCGCCGCGGACTCCTCGACGACGAGCCGCTGGACCGTCGCCGCCGGCTTGCCCGTCGCCAGGGCCGACAACGCCTGCGCCACGGGCTCGCACTCGGACTTGTCGACGCTGAACGCACCCGGCTCCTGGACGTCGTCCTTGCCCGGCTTCTTGATCTCCTGGCCCTTGACGTCGCCCTGGGCGATCATGCGCTTCTCCAGCTCGGCCGCGGTGAGCGTCTTCGCCGCGGGCTTGTCGGACTTCGCGGCGCCACCCGCCTTCTTGTCCTCGCCGTCCTGGTCACCGCCGCCGCACGCGGTGACCAGAAGAGCGAGGGAGACCGCGGAGACGGTCAGGGCGGAACGACGGACGGCGGTGGCTCGCACGGTGCTACTTCTCCTCAAGATCAACGCCCGGCGACCGAGGGAGGGGGCCGGGTATGTGATCAAGACCGTTGTGGGGGGCCGAAGGTTGTACGCCGCGTTGTCATCGGACCGTCAGTTCTCCGATCGGCTCCGCCGCCTTCCCGGTCTCCGTCACCCGTACGAAGCGCCCCGGCCCGCCCGCCGCCAACGGCCGCCAGTCGTACCCGTCCGTCGAGGTGCGGACCCGGTACGACCGCGCACCCGACACCGTCACCCGGGACAACGGCAGCTCCGCGCCCAGGTCCACCGTCAGCGCTGCTCCGGGACGCGCCGGCAGCCATGTCGTCGCCGGGTTGCCGTCGACCGCCGCGCCCGCGTACTGGCCCGGATCCTCGGACGTCGCCGTCGCCGGGCGGCAGCGCGCCAGATCGGACGTCGGGGTGAGGTCCGGGCGCCGGGTCCGCAGCGTGACACCTGCCTCCGTCACCGTCCCGCGGCCCTGGGGCGTGTCCACTGTGAACGGAGCACCCGACGTGAGCCGCACCGTCGTCCGCTCCGCGCCGATCGCCACGTCGTAGGTGCGGCCGCGCCACCGAAGTCCCCTGACCTTGACGCCCGTCGAGAGCTGCGGCGGCAGCATCGGATCCAGGTGCACCGCGTCGTCGTCCCTGAGCCGGAGACCCGTCAGGCCGTGCGTGAAGACCTGGAGAAAGCCGCCCTTGCCGGTCAGGAAGTCCTGCGCCGGTGACCCCGCCAGCGCGTCCCCGGCACCCGCCTTCGTACCGCGCGCCTCCGAGAACGTACCGAACGGGCCGCGGAAGAACGGCCGCGACGCCCTCTCCAGGAACGTGTACGCCGCACAGCCCGGCTCGCCGATCGCCGCCGCCGCGACCGCGTGCACCGAGTCCGTCATCGCCGGGCCGTCCCGGTCCGTGTGCGCCGCGTAGTGGTCGAGCGTCGCGGCAGCCGCGCCCCGCGGCATCGGGCGCCAGTCCAGGGGGTACAGCAGCAGGACGGCGTCCGCCTGCTTGATGTCGCCGGCCTTGCCGTCGAGGTCGTAGCCCTCGTACTGGAGGAAGACCTTGCGGCGTGCGTCGTACGGGATGCGGAGGCCGTCGGCGATGCGGGGCCAGGCCGGGTCCGGGTGTTCGCCGAGGAGGCGGGCCGCATTGGACGCCGCGCGTAGTGACATCGCTGCCACCGCGTTCGTGTAGACGCCGTCGTCCACGCCGTTGCTGTATTCGTCCGGGCCCGCGATGTCTTTGATCGAATAGCTGGTTCGTCCGTGAGGATCCGTGGAATGCTTGGTTTCGCTGGTGTTCCGCGTGACTCTTGAAGTCCAGTACTTGGCCAGGCCCTTGAGCAGCGGCCAGCCCCTTTCCCGTAGCCATGTGCGGTCGCCCGTCGCCTGGTAGTACTGCCAGGCCGCCAGCGCGATATCACCCTGTAGGTGGTTCTGGGTCACGCAGTGCGGTGGGTTCCAGCTTTGGCATTCGCTCCAGAGTCTGCCCGAACTCGCGCTGGTCCATGGGTACATGAGGCCGCCCACGGACGTTTTGCGGGCGTTTTCCGCTGCCGCCGCGCGGGTGCGGTAGCGGTATTCCAGGATGGGTTCCGCCAGGTGCGGGCGGGTGGCCAGGAGCGCCGGGAACATCCATGTCTCCGCGTCCCAGAACACCATGCCCGCGTAGTTGTCGCTGCTCAGGCCCGTCGGCGCGATGCTGTTCGCCGTGCCGCGGCGGAGGGAGGCCAGCAGGCCGTACTGCGCCGCGCGTACCTGTTTCTGGAGGGTTGCGTTTCCCGGGAGTTCGATGTCCGATGCCCAGAGCTTTTGCCAGGCATTGGTGTGTTCGGAATTCAGGGTGGGCCAGCCTGCTGCCGCGGCGCGTTGGGATGCCGTGGTCGCGTCCGCTTGGGGAGCCTTTGAGGTCAGGGTCGTGTCTACGCCTACGTATTTGGTTACTTCGTAGGTGGTGTTTCGCGTGGCGTTGAAGTCCGCCGTTTGGTGTGTTGACAGTTGCGTCGTGCGGGCTGCCGGGTGGGTTCGGCCCGGGGCGATGAGGGTGGATGCCACTGTGCCGGTTGTATTCGGGCCGGTCGTGGTGAAGTTTGTTCTCGTTGTCTTTTTGCCTGCCGGGCCCGAACCCGTCGGGGTGAGGCGGCGGGCGCCTCTCGCGTCGATGCGGTCGGTGATTCTGACCTTGCCGGTCCAGTGCGGGGTCACCCGTAGGCGGACCGCTCCTACGTGTGGGCGTGCCCTGTCCGTGAGTACCTCGTACGTCAGGTCTGTGCTGCCGCCGTTCCTGTGCAGCCAGGTGAGTGAGGTGGTGATGGTGCCGCAGCGTAGGTCGAGGCTCTGGTTGTAGTTCTTGATGCGGCTGGTCGGGCCGTACGTTTCGCCGTTCGCCGTCACGTCCAGGGTCGTCCAGGTGGGGAGGGCGGCCAGGGCCTCGCGGTGGGCGGTGTGGGCGGGGCCGCGGGCGTAGAGGCCGGAGACGAAGGCGCCGTCGTACGGGGGTGTGTACAGCGGCCAGCCCGTTTTGGCGTCCGGGGCGCCGGGGGTGGCGTAGCCGGTGCCGGGCGGGGGGACGCGGACTCCCAGGTAGCCGTTGGCCGTGTAGGCGTGG
This sequence comes from Streptomyces kunmingensis, assembly GCF_039533535.1. Taxonomy (NCBI): domain Bacteria; kingdom Bacillati; phylum Actinomycetota; class Actinomycetes; order Kitasatosporales; family Streptomycetaceae; genus Streptomyces; species Streptomyces kunmingensis. Next base: position 354,967 of record NZ_BAAATS010000018.1, on the reverse strand, counting down.
AACGGGTCCTTGGGCGGGGCGGGGGTGTGGGTCGAGAGGGTCCAGGCGGGGGCGTTGCAGGGTGGGGTGGTGGGGCGGGATGTGGCCGAGGCGGGTGGGGGAGTCAGTAGGGGGGTGAGCAGGGCGGAGGTGAGGGTGAGGGTGGTGAGGAGGTGGGGGGCCGGGGTCATGCGTTGAGGGTGCTGCGTGGGAGGTGCGGTGTGTCGCATGCGCGCCGGGGGGGCGAGTGGGTATGCCCTGAAGGGAGGGTGGCCGTCCGGTTTTCGTTGGCGGCTTTCCGTTGAGTCCTACAGGTGTGTGGGTGGGTGCGGGGCCGGTCGGGGTATGTCCGTGCTCGCCATCTTGTAGGCGTCCATCGTTGCGTCGGGTGCCGTCGCTTTGCGCAGGGGTGCTGCGCGCGGACATACCCCGACCGGCCCCTCCCGTCGTCTCGTACCTGACTGAACGGTGGTGGCGCCTTGGAAACGCCGCTCTCGCGGCGGGGCGGGCGTCCTCTGTGTGTCTAGGGTGCCCTCATGAGCGTCCTTCCCGACTGTTACTGCCCCGTCGACGGGACCCGCGTTCCCTCCGGGGCGCTCGACTGGTGTTGTCCCGCCTGCCGGGGGCCGCTCGATCTCGATTACTCGCCCACTCCCGCGCCGCTCAAGTCCCTTGCCGGGCGCGTCAATTCGTTGTGGCGATACGCGGAATGCCTGCCGCTGGGCGAGGCGGAGTGCACTTTGGGGGAAGGGCGTACTCCGGTGGTGCGGCTGACCGAGAAGGTGTCGGCCAAGCTGGATTTCCTGATGCCCACCTTGTCTTTCAAGGATCGTGGGGCCGTCATGCTTGCCGCTCTTGCCGGACGGCTGCGGCCCGAGCGGGTTGTCGCCGACAGCAGTGGGAATGCCGGGGCCGCCGTTGCGGCCTACTGCGCTCGCGCTCAGTTGCCGTGCACTGTTTTTGTTCCTGAGGGGACGTCGGCGAAGAAGCTCGAGCAGATCGGGGCGCATGGTGCCCGGCTGGAAGTCGTCGCCGGGGATCGTGAGGCCGCGGCGGTGGCGGCTCGGGCGGTGGCGGACGAGAGTGGCGTTTTTTATGCCAGTCACGTTCACAATCCGTATTTCTTGCATGGCACCAAGACCTATGTGCATGAGCTTTGGGAGGATCTCGGGGGGCGGCTTCCCGATGTTCTGGTCGTGCCTGTCGGCAACGGCACGCTTCTTCTCGGTGCCGCTCTTGCCGTCGCCGAACTGCACACCGCGGGGCTGATCGACCGGCGGCCCGCGCTGCATGCTGTACAGGCCGCCGCGGTTGCGCCGCTGGCCGCCGCCTGGCAGGCCGGAGCGGATGATCTGGGCGATGACGTGGTTGCTGTGGTTCCTACGTTCGCCGAGGGCATCGCCATTCCCCGGCCTCCTCGGGCCCGGCAGATCCTCCGGGCCGTACGGGAATCGGGTGGGGCCTTCCATACGGTGAGCGAGGATCAGATCCGGCACGCTCAACTCGATCTGGCGTCGCGGGGGTTGTACGTCGAGTCGACCGGCGTCGCCTGCTGGGCGGCGACGCGTGAGGGCGGGTCCGTCGCCGCGGTCCTCAACGGGCGGGCCGCGGTCGTCCCGCTGTGCGGTGCAGGTGCGAAGACGGGACTGGCGGTCTCACGCTCTGTGTGACCTCGTGCGCGTACTCGATCTACCTCTCGATGTGTGAAGAGTGCACTACCTGGAGAAAGTTGCTGCGTGAAGGCCTCGTGCATGGACTGTCATCACTTCGAGTGATTCCGTGGCCTTTGCTTGCACCGCTCAACCCACGGTTGCCACGCTGTCGCTATCTGTCAATCGATGGGGATCCGAGGGGAAGTACAAGTGACATTCGGGGAGCAGCCGGCGTACCTGCGCGTTGCGGGAGACCTGCGCAGGAAGATCGTCAATGGCTCGCTGCCGCCGCTCACACGTCTCCCCTCACAGGCCAGGATCCGTGAGGAGTACGGGGTTTCGGACACGGTCGCCCTGGAGGCGCGCAAGGTCCTCATGGCCGAGGGGCTCGTCGAGGGCCGGTCCGGGTCGGGGACGTATGTGCGCGAGCGACCCGTGCCGCGCCGTGTGGCCCGCTCCGGATATCAGGCGGGCGGGGGCTCCACTCCGTTCCGCCAGGAGCAGTCCGATCCCGCCGCCCGTGGCACCTGGGAGTCGCGCAGCGAGCAGGCCGACGCGGACGGCGACGTCGCCGAGCGGCTCGGTGTCCGCGTCGGCGACCGCGTGATGTGTACGAGATACGTGTACCGGGACGCGGGCGAGACGGTGATGCTGGCGACATCGTGGGAGCCGCTGGCCGTCACGGGCCGCACTCCGGTGATGCTCCCCGAAGAGGGACCGCTGGGCGGCTGCGGCGTCGTCGAGCGCATGGCGGCGATCGACGTGATCGTGGACAACGTGACGGAGGAGGTCGCCGCCCGCCCCGGCCTCGCCGAGGAGTTGAGCGCGCTCGGGGGCGTCCCTGGCCATGTCGTCCTCGTCATCCACCGGACCTTCTTCGCCTCGGGCAGGCCCGTGGAGACGGCCGATGTCGTGGTTCCCGCCGATCGTTACCGCATCGCGTACCACTTGCCGGTGAAGTGAGTTCTTCGTAACCCTCAGGCAATCCCGCGCTGCAACGACTTGTCATGTACGGCTCCTACCTTCCGTCTGCGTACCGGCCGCACCGGTATTCCGCTGACGGATGGACGAACGGACGCCGACGATGACCGACACCGCCCTGCCCACCGCCGAACCGGCGGCCCCCGAGCCTCCCGACGGGAGTGCGCCCCAGCGCAGTTACGCCAGGCTGGCGGCCGACGAGTCCCGTGAGGACTTCTCGCTGCGCTACGCCCCGCACTCCTACCGGCGCTGGTCGCCGACGATGGTCGCGTCCACCGCGCTCGGCGGCATCGCCTACCTCGCCGACTTCGCGATCGGGGCGTCGATCGTGTTCACGTACGGGTTCACCAGCGGTCTCGCCTCGATCCTGTGCGCGGCGACGATCATCTTCCTGACCGGCATCCCGATCGCCCGGGCCTGTGCCAAGTACGGCCTGGACATGGACCTCATCACGCGCGGCGCGGGCTTCGGCTACTTCGGTTCGACGCTCACCTCGCTGATCTACGCCTCGTTCACGTTCATCTTCTTCGCGCTCGAAGGCTCGATCATGGCGCAGGCCATGCACGAGGTCGTCGGACTGCCGCTGCCCGTCGGGTACTTGCTGACGACGCTCATCGTCATCCCGATCGTGTTCCGCGGCATGGGCGCGCTCGCCAAGGTGCAGGCGTGGACGCAGCCGGTCTGGCTGATCGGCCTCGTCCTGCCGTTCCTGATCCTGCTGTTCCACTCGCCGGGCTCCTTCGGCGACTTCACGCACTTCGGCGGCGTCGAGGGCGCGGGCAGCGGCTTCGACTGGCTCGGCTTCGGGCTCGGTACCGGCGTGGCGCTCTCCCTCATCGCGCAGATCGGCGAGCAGGCGGACTATTTGCGCTTCATGCCGGCGAAGACGGAGGCGAACAGAAAGCGGTGGAATCTGGCCGTTCTCGCCGCGGGGCCCGGCTGGGTGGTCATCGGCGCCGCCAAGCAGCTCGGCGGCGCGCTCCTCGCCTTCGTGGCGCTGGAGGCGGTCGGCACGACGCACGCGCTCGAACCCATCGCCCCGCAGGTGGAGGCGCTCAAGCCGTGGCTCGGCTCGGTGGCGCTGCCGGTCGCGGCGCTGTTCGTCGTCGTGTCACAGATCAAGATCAACGTCACGAACGCATACAGCGGCTCGCTGTCCTGGTCGAACTTCTTCTCCCGCGTGACCCACCGCCACCCGGGACGGGTCTGGTACATCTTCCTCAACCTCGCCATCGCGCTGACGCTGATGGAGATGAACATGTTCGCCGCGCTCAACAAGCTGCTCGGCTTCTACTCGAACGTGGGCATCGCCTGGATCGCGGCCGTCGCCGCCGACCTCGTCATCAACAAGCGGGTCGGCTGGAGCCCCAAGTACATCGAGTTCAAACGCGCCTATCTGTATGCCGTGAACCCGGCCGGGTTCGGCGCGATGGTGATCGCGTCGGTCGTCTCCATCCTCGCCTTCTTCGGGCTCTTCGGGGCGTACGCGGAAGCGTTCTCGACCTTCATCGCCGCAGGCCTCGCAGTGACCCTGTGCCCCCTCATCGCCTGGGCGACGAAGGGGAAGTACTACCTGGCCCGCCCGAACCCGGTGAACGGTCCGGACGCCGACGTACCGGACGTCACCGCGACGCACACGTGCGGCGTCTGCGAGACCGCGTACGAACTCCCGGACATCGCCGACTGCCCCGTCCAGGCCGGGCCGATCTGCTCGCTGTGCTGCTCACTGGACGCGACGTGTGGCGACGTCTGCACGAAAGCGCCCGCCGGTGAGGCCGTTCTGATGCCGATTCCCATGGTGCGCGTGAGCTGACACGGCACTTCTGGGAAACGAGAGGCGCATCTATGCGGGTGCGCCTCTTCGCCGTGGTCGCAAGAGGACGGCGCGGTGGCTTGTTGCGTATCTCTTTGTGCTAATCCGTATCCGCTCCGTAAAGGTCAGGCGTAGGCTCGGGCATATGCGGAATGAGGTTTCCTCGGAATTCTTAGGGGGCGGGGCATGCGAGCCGGTGTCGGGGAGTGGAGGGGCGCGATGACTGACAGCACGACCACGCTTCCGTGGCTTGTCATCCGCGAGGACGACAACGGCAACCGCTACCGCGTCGGCAGGTACGCCACGAGGGCCGAGGCTCAGCGCACCGCCGACAGCTTCGACAGCCGCGGCCACAAGCAGCTCTACTGGGTCGAGCGCCTCGTCCCGTATCCGGGACCGGGACCGGAGCAGAACGGATCGGTGCGCTGACGGGGCCGTAGGCTCCGGCACATGCCCACTGCATCTTCTCCGTCCGACCCCGTCGTGGTGGTCGCCGCCGCCCTGTACGACGACGGGGGCCGCCTCCTCGCCGCGCGACGGAGTGCGCCCCCCGACCTCGCGGGCCGCTGGGAGTTGCCCGGCGGAAAAGTGGAGCCGGGCGAGAGCCCCGAGCACGCCCTGGCGCGCGAACTGCGCGAAGAGCTGGGCATCGCGGCCGTCCCCGTCGACCGCGTGCCGGGCGAGTGGCCCCTGAAGCCCGGCTACGTCCTGCAAGTGTGGCGCTCCCGCGTCCTCTCCGGCACTCCGCGCCCGCTCCAGGACCACGACGAGCTGCGCTGGCTCACGCCGGACGAGATCTGGTCGGTCGACTGGCTGGATCAGGACGTCCCCGCGGTGAAAGAAGTGCTCGGGCGGGAGACCTCCTGAGCCCGGCCCGGCGCGCGGGCGTTCGGCCGCGCGCCGGCGGCGACTCGCGTACGCCGTCCGTACCACCACACACCCCCTGACGCGATAGCACCACGCTCCGCCCGGGTATATGCCGATTAACCCTCAAAAACCGGACAGAGCTACCTCCTCGGGTCAGGGAAGTGATCGGCGTGCTCCACACCGAAGGCGACTACGCCGAGTGGGCCTTCCCAGCCGACCCGACCGCGGTCCGCAGGGCCCGCGCGGCGGTCCGGACGCAGCTCGCCGAATGGGACCTCGACGAAGTCGGCGACATCACGACACTGCTGGTCAGTGAGCTGGTCACCAATTCCCTGCGGCACGCCTCGGGCCCGATCGGGGTACGCCTCTGCCGCCCGGCCGACCCCTGCGGCGCCCCCGGCACCCTCCTCGTCGAGGTCTCCGACCCGCTCCCCGATCCGCCCCGCGCCCGCGCCGCCACCGCCGACGACGAGGGCGGCCGGGGCCTCCAACTGGTGGCCGGCGCGTCCCGGCGCTGGGGCACCAGGCTGGGGGACCCCCGGTCGGGTGGCAAAACGGTGTGGTTCGAGCTGGCCCTGCCCGGTTAGACGAAGATCAGAACAGTGGGTGCGGGTCGCTGTGTGTGGGCGTACCTCCACCCTGGGTACGGAAACAATCGGCCCCGACGGGCCAAAAAGCGTCGGGAGCGTGGTGTGATCGTGAACACCGTGTTGTGCGGCTCCGTAGTGCTGGATACTGCGGGCAGCCGCCCCGGTGACCGGTGCCGGACGTGGTGAGCTGGAGGGGACGGTTCGCGTGAGCGAGATACCAGCGAAGGCCAACATGTCCGAGGGTCTCTCGGGCACGGCGTCGGCGCGGGATGCGGACCGCACGCCGCAGGGCGGTATCGGTACGAATGCGCCCGACGGCTGGCAGTCGAACCCGCCCGGTTCGATCTACGACTACATCAAGGTCGCCTCCTTCTCCATCGGGCCCGACGGGCTGATCGACCAGTGGAGCCTGCGCGCCGCGCAGATCTTCGGCGTCGCGGCCGAGTCCGCCGTGGGCAGGGACCCGATCGAGGCGTTCGTCCCCGCGGATCTCCGCGAGCGCGGGCACCGCAAGATGGCGGAGATCCTGGACGGCCGCGAGTGGACGGGCAGCGTCCCCTTCCGGATGCCGCCCGCGGAGGGCGCGCAGGCGTCGTCCGACCGGCCCACCGGCCGCGCCGAGGTCTATGTCATGCCGACCACCACCGAGTCCGGCGAGCGCGCCGCCGTCTGCATCGTCGTGGACGTACGGACCCTGCGGCGCATCGAGACGGACCTCGCCGCCTCGCAGGCGATTTTCGGTCAATCTCCCTTCGGCTTCCTGCTGTTCGACACGGACCTCAGGGTGCGGCGGACCAACCGCACGTTCACCTCGGTCTTCGGCGGCAAGACCGACGACCACCGCGGCCGCACCGTCCACGACTACCTGCCGCGGCACGAGGCCGACCGGGTGCAGGGCGCGCTGCGCCGGGTCCTGGAGACCGGCGACGCCGTCACCGACATGCAGCTGGTGGGGACCGTCCCGAACTCCTCCGAGCGCCGCCACTGGTCCATCAACCTGTACCGCGTGCACAGCGGTTCCGGCCGGCCCATCGGTATCGCCGGGCTCTCCACCGACGTCACCCGGCGCCACGCCGCCGCCCGCGAGGCCGCGCACGCCCGCCGCAACCTGGCGCTCCTGAACGAGGCGGGCGCCCGTATCGGCAACTCGCTCGACCTGGAGGCGACCTCCCGTGAACTCCTCGACGTCGTCGTCCCCGGCTTCTGCGACCTGGCCTCCGTCGACCTGTACCAGGGACTGCTCGCGGGCGACGAGGCGGCGCTCGGCAGCCACAGTCTCGCCGACGGCAGCGCCGAGCTGCGCCGGGTCGCCGCCGCCAGCGCCGTCGCGGACGTCCCCTTCCTCGACCTGGGCGGCGAGGCCCCCGTCAGCGTCGGAGCGAAGCACCGCTTCCCGTTCAACTCGGCCTGCGCGGACGCCCTGCGCACCGCGCGCCCCCAGCTGCTGCCCGCCGAGCCGGGCGGCCTCGTACAGTCCACGCTCGCGGTGCCCATGGTCGCCCACGACACGGTCGTCGGGCTCGTGCAGTTCTCCCGTACGAAGGGCAGCGAGCCGTTCAACGACCGGGACCGCTCGCTCGCGATCGATCTGGCGGCACGCGCCGCGGTCTCCATCGACAACGCGCGCCTGTACCGCCGCGAGCACGAGCGCGCCCTGATTCTGCAGCGCTCGCTGCTGCCGCCCGACAACCCCGAGGCGTCCGGCCTCGACATCGCGTGTCGCTACCTGCCGGGGAACGCGGCGACGGAGGTCGGCGGCGACTGGTTCGACGTCATCGAGCTGCCGGGCCATCGCACCGCGCTCGTCATCGGCGACGTCATGGGGCGCGGACTTCGCGCCGCCGTCGCCATGGGAGAACTGCGCACCGCCGTGCGGACGTTGGCCCTGCTCGACCTCGAACCCGCCGAAGTGCTCAGCGCGCTCGACGAGATCGCGCGCGGCCTCGGCACACCCGGCGGCGTCCAGCAGGCGACCCGCTCGGCCCGCAGCAAGCCCTCCGACGCCGACCTGTCCGAGGTCTACCTCGCGACCTGCGTCTACGCGGTCTACGACGCGGTCACGCGCCGCTGCACCTTCGCCAACGCCGGGCACCTGCCGCCCGTGCTCGTCGCGCCCGGCGACGGAGCCCTCATGCTCGACGTGCCGCCCGGGATGCCGCTCGGCGTGGGCGGCGAGCCGTTCGAGGAGGTGGAGGTCGAGCTGCCGGAGGGTTCGCTCCTCGCGCTCTACACGGACGGCCTCGTCGAGTCCCGCGACCACCCGCTGGACGAGGGACTCTCCGCGTTCCGCGCCGTGCTCGACGACCCGGCCCCGGCCCTGGAGGACGTCTGCGACCACGTCCTCACCACGCTCGACACGCACCACGGCGAGGACGACATCGCCCTGCTCATGGCCCGCGTCGAGGGCCTGCCGAGCGAGAACGTCGGGGACTGGACGCTGCCGCGCGAACCGAAGTCCGTGGGCCGGGCCCGCGAGCTCGCCCGCGAGCAGCTGACCTCCTGGGACCTCGAACCCCTCGCCGACACCACCGAACTGCTCGTCAGCGAGCTGGTCACCAACGCCCTGCGCTACGGCGAGGGGGACATCAGGCTCCGGCTGCTGCTCGACCGCACGCTGGTGTGCGAGGTGTGGGACGCGGGGCTCGTGCAGCCGCGCCGCCGCCGCGCCCGTGACACCGACGAGGGCGGCCGCGGCCTCCAGCTCGTCGGCCTGCTCAGCGCCGCCTGGGGCTCGCGCCGCACCCCGCGCGGCAAGACGGTCTGGTTCGAACTCGCGCTGCCCGACGGCGGCACGGGCCTGGTGGATCCGACGGAGGCGCTGCTCAGCCTCTTCTGACCGAGCCGAGGATGCTACGCGCCCTTGAGCGCGGCGAGCCGTGCCTCGATCTCGGCGTCGTCGCCCAGCGCGTCCAGCTGCTCGAACTGCGCGTCCAGCGAGGAATCGGCCAGCTCCTGCTTGCCGAGCGCCCTGGCCTCCTCGCGGCGCACCTTCTCCTCGAAGCGGCTCAGCTCGCTCGTGGGGTCGAGGACGTCGATGTTCTTCGCGGCGTCCATCATCTGGTTCTGCGCCTGCGCGGTCTTCGCGCGCGCCACCAACTGGTCGCGCTTGGACCGGAGTTCCGCCAGCTTCGTCTTCATCTGGGCGAGACCGGACTTCAGCTTGTCGACCACCTCGGTCTGCGAGGCGATCGTCGGCTCGGCGTCCCTGGCCTCCTTCTCGGACTGCAACTGCCGCCCGAGAGCGACCTTCGCGAGGCCGTCGAACTTGTCGGCCTCCGCCGTCGTCCCGCCGGCCCGCAGCTCGTCCGCCTTCTTGCTGGCGGCGAGCGCCTTCGTGCCCCATTCGGCGGCCGCGTCCACGTCCTCCTTGTGGTCCTGCTCCATCAGCCGCAGATTGCCGATGGTCGTCGACACGGCGTCCTCGGCCTCCCTGATGTTGTTCGTGTAGTCGCGGATGAGCTGGTCGAGCATCTTCTGGGGGTCCTCGGCGCTGTCGAGCAGGGCGTTGATGTTCGCCTTCGCGAGGGTGGCGACCCGGCTGAAAATGGTCTGCTTCGTCATGGTCACGCTCTCCAGAACGTAGGGGGAGTATCAGGAATCCGGCGTGCCGCTCAAAAGCGTCCGCCGCCGCCTCTGCGACCGCGGGTCCCGCCGCCGCCGAAGCTGCCGGGTCCGCCCCCGCCGCCGAACCCGCCGCCGCCCATGCCGCGTCCGCCGCCCATGCCGCGTCGCCCGCCGCCGAGGAGCTGGCCGAGGAGGATCCCGCCGAGCACGGCGCCGCCCGAGCCCCCGCCGCCGCGTCCGCCGCCCCCGTACGGATCGCCGTACGAGCGCACGTCGCGCTCGGCGAGCGCCTGCGCCTGCCGGGCCAGCGCGTCGGCCTGCTGCGCCTCGGCGAGCGCCGCCGCCGGGTCGCTCTGCTCGGCGCCCTGCGCGTTCGCCAGATGCCGCTGGGCCTCGGCGAGCCGGGTGCGGGCCTCGCTGCCGACGGCGCCACGGTGCGTCGTGACGAAGTCGGCCGCCGCGCCGGTGCTGCTGCGCGCGGCGAGCAGGGCCTGGCCGAGGAGTGAACGGGCGCGCGTGGTCCCGGCCTCGCGCTCCCGTGCCGCCGCGAGCGCCTCGTCGAGCGCCGCGTCCGCCTCCTCGACGCGGCGCAGCGCGTCGATCGGGTCGTACGGGCCCGCGGCCCGCTCCTTCTGTACGTCGCCGACGACGGACTCGGCGCGGGCGATGCGGCCCTGAAGATCGGCGGTGGAGACGCCCTGCGCGGTGCCTTCGAGGAGGCCGCGCGCGTCGGCGAGATCGGCCTCGGACTCGGTGAGCGCGGCGGGCAGTTTGTCCTTCGCCTCGGCGAGTTCCCCGGCGAGGCGCTCGACCGCGGCCACGAACGTGTCGGCCTGGTCGATGGCGCCCTCAGCGACGCGCAGGTGCACGGCGGCCCGGCCGTTGTCGCCGGTGTCGACGGACTGACGGGCCTGGCCGAGATGGGTCGTGGCGAACGCGAGCCGGTCCCTGGCCTGCTCGACATGGCCCGCGACGGAGACGAGCGCGGAGGGCGCGTACTGCCTGCCGAGCGCGGTCAGTGTCTCCTGCGCGCGGTCGGTGTGCGCCGCCAGCTCCTGCGCGGCGCGTTCGGCGTTCGCGAGCGCCTCGGGCGCCGCCTGCTCCAGGGACCGCAGCCGGTCGAAGTCCCCGGACTCCTGGTCGAGCCGGCGCCCCGCCTCGGTGCAGCGGCTGATGATCTCGTCGAGCATGCGCCGCTTCGTCGGATCGTCCTCGGGGAACGCGTCGTCGAGCTGCTGGCGCAGCTTGAACGCCGCGGTCAGCTCCGTCTGCGCGTACGCGAGCGCCTCGCTGAACGGTTTGACCGCCTCCTCACCGAACTGGGCGGTGGCGAAGCCGAGTTCCTCGGTGCTGGTGCGTACCGCGTCGTCGGTCTCCACCAGCAGGTGACGGGCTTGCGTGTCGAGCTCGGGGAGCGGAGCGACCTGCGACTTCCCCCAGCCGGCGGCGCCCGCCCCACGTCCCCGGCCGGGGGTGGTGCGCTCGCTCATCCGCCTCTTGCGCCGGGTGTACGAGTACACGGCCACGGCACCCGCGGCGCCGACGGCGATGAGGGGGAGCACGAGATCGCCGGTGCCCGTGCCGTCGCCCGCTCCGGGGTCGGCCTCGCCGGGCGTGATCGCCGGGGTGGGCACGGGCCGGCCGGCGACGACGGCGTCGATGCCGTGCGCGGCACCGATCGCGGCACCGGGCCAGTCGTTCTTGCGCAGGGCGGGTTCGACGCCGGCCTGCGTGATGTCCTCGATCTGCGCGTCGGTGAGCCGGGAGTCCTGGTCGACCGAGAGCGCGTACTGGCGGTCGTGCGTGGCGACGGCGAGCAGTACGTCGTTCAGGCCGAGCCCGTTCTTGTCGGCGGTGGCGTCGGCCCAGTTCTGGGCGGAGCGGCCGGAGAAGTCCCGCACGTAGGTGACGAAGAGCTGGATGCCGCGCTCGTCGTCGAGCTCGCCGAGTGCGGTGGCGACGGCGTCCTCGCGGTCGCCCAGGGCGGCCACCTTGTCGGTGATCTGTCCGGTGCGGGAGAGGGCGACCGGGTCGTCGGCGTGGGCGGTGGTGGCGGGGGGCAGCAGTAGCCAGAGCAGCGTGAGGAGGGCTGCCGCGGCTGTGCGGGTGGTTATCTGTAGCGGGGTTGGGCGGGGCTCGGGCACATTTTGGAGCGTATGTCTGGGGGCGGGGTGTCGCGACCGGGCGGGGTTGTTGCCCTGCCGGCCGTAGCCCGCGCCCCGGGGTTCGCGCGGAGCCCCGGGGCTCCGCCCCGGCCCCCGCTCCTCAATCGCCGGAGGGGCTGGAATGGGGTGCTGCTCGATCCCCGGAGGGGGTGGGTGGGGTTCTCCTCAATCACCGGAGGGGCTGGAATGGGGTGCTGAATGGGGTCAGGGTGATTGCCTTCGGCGGATTTTGTTGCCCAGCCAGACCACCGGGTCGTACTTGCGGTCCACGGCGCGTTCCTTCAGGGGGATCAGCGCGTTGTCCGTGATCTTGATGCCTTCGGGGCACACCTCTGTGCAGCACTTCGTGATGTTGCAGTAGCCGAGGCCGTGTTCGTCCTGGGCGGTGCGTTTGCGGTCGAGGCCGTTCTCGGAGGCCTCGTCCAGGGGATGCATGTCGAGTTCGGCGACGCGCATCAGGAAGCGCGGGCCCGCGAAGGCGGCCTTGTTCTCCTCGTGGTCGCGCACCACATGGCACGTGTCCTGGCACAGGAAGCACTCGATGCACTTGCGGAACTCCTGCGAGCGGTCGACGTCCTCCTGCATCATCCGGTACTCGCCGGGCCCCAGTCCGGCGGGAGGCACGAACGCCGGGACCTCGCGCGCCTTCGCGTAGTTGAACCCGACGTCGGTGACCAGGTCCCGGACGACCGGGAACGCGCGCAGCGGCGTCACGGTGATGACGTCGTCCCGGTCGAAGACGGACATCCGCGTCATACACATCAGCCGCGGCCGCCCGTTGACCTCCGCGGAGCACGAACCGCACTTGCCCGCCTTGCAGTTCCAGCGAACCGCCAGGTCAGGGGCCTGGGTCGCCTGCAAGCGGTGGATGATGTCGAGGACGACCTCGCCGTCGTTCACCTCGACGGAGAAGTCCTCCAGGTCACCGCCCCCGGTGTCCCCGCGCCATACCTTGAACCGGGCCTCATACGCGCTCACTCGTACAGCTCCTCTTCGGCCAGGTACTTGACCAGCTCCTCTTTCTCGAAGAGGGCCAGCAGGTCGGGGCGGATGGGTTCGGTGGTCTCGCGGGCGAGGCTGATCTGGCCGCGGACCGGATCGGTCGCGGCAAGGCCCCCGCTGGGATCGCGGAGCCGGCACAGCAGGTTCACCCGCCGCCACTCCCGGTCCATCGCCGGATGGTCCTCGCGGGTGTGGCCGCCGCGCGACTCCTGGCGCTCCAGGGCGGCGCGGGCGATGCACTCGCTGACGAGCAGCATGTTGCGCAGGTCGAGCGCGAGGTGCCAGCCGGGGTTGAACTGCCGGTGCCCCTCGACGCCGGCCCGGCGGGCCCGTACCCGCAGATCGGCGAGTTTGCGCAGGGCCTGCTCCATCTCGGGCTCCCGGCGGATGATGCCGACGAGGTCGTTCATCGTCTGCTGGAGTTCCTGGTGCAGGGTGTACGGGTTCTCGGGGACGGTGCCGTCCTCCTGGCCCTCGGCGGAGAAGGGACGCAGCGCCTCGGCGGCGGCGGTGTCGAGCTGAAGGTCGGCCACGGCGGGCCGGTCCGTCAGCCCCTGCGCGTACGTGGCCGCGTGCAGCCCCGCACGGCGGCCGAAGACGAGCAGGTCGGAGAGCGAGTTGCCGCCGAGCCGGTTCGAGCCGTGCATGCCGCCGGCCACCTCGCCGGCCGCGAAGAGACCGGGTACGCCGCGGGCCGCCGCCGTGTCCGAGTCGACGGCGATGCCGCCCATCACGTAGTGGCAGGTCGGTCCGACCTCCATGGCCTCCGCGGTGATGTCGACGTCCGCCAGCTCCTTGAACTGGTGGTACATCGAAGGCAGCCGGCGCCGGATGACCTCGGCGGGCATCCGGGTCGAGACATCGAGGAACACCCCGCCGTGCGGGGAGCCGCGGCCCGCCTTGACCTCGGAGTTGATGGCGCGGGCCACCTCGTCCCTGGGCAGGAGTTCGGGCGGGCGCCGGTTGTTGTCCGGGTCCTCGTACCAGCGGTCGCCCTCGGCCTCGGACTCGGCGTACTTCTCCTTGAAGACGTCGGGGATGTAGTCGAACATGAAGCGTTTGCCCTCGGAGTTCCTGAGCACTCCGCCGTCGCCGCGGACCGACTCCGTGACGAGGATGCCCTTCACCGACGGGGGCCAGACCATCCCGGTCGGATGGAACTGCACGAACTCCATGTTGAGCAGTGGCGCGCCCGCGAGGAGGGCGAGGGCGTGGCCGTCGCCGGTGTACTCCCACGAGTTCGACGTCACCTTGAAGGACTTGCCGACGCCGCCGGTGGCGAGGACGACGCTGGGCGCGTCCAGGACGAAGAAGCGCCCGCTCTCGCGTTCGTAGCAGAACGCGCCGGAGACGCGGTTCTCGTCCTCGTCCTTCAGTACACGGGTGACCGTGCACTCCTGGAAGACCTTCAGCCGCGCCTCGTAGTCACCGAACTCCTCCTTGTCCTGCTGCTGGAGCTGGACGATCTTCTGCTGGAGGGTGCGGATGAGTTCGAGTCCCGTACGGTCGCCGACGTGGGCGAGGCGTGGATACTCGTGCCCGCCGAAGTTGCGCTGCGAGATCCGCCCGTCGCGCGTACGGTCGAAGAGGGCGCCCCAGGTCTCCAACTCCCAGACGCGGGCCGGGGCTTCACTCGCGTGCAGCTCGGCCATCCGCCACTGGTTGAGGAACTTGCCGCCGCGCATCGTGTCGCGGAAGTGGACCTGCCAGTTGTCGCCGGAGTTCACATTGCCCATGGCGGCCGCGATGCCGCCCTCGGCCATCACCGTATGGGCCTTGCCGAACAGGGACTTGCAGATCACCGCCGTACGCGCCCCTTGCTCACGCGCCTCGATCGCGGCCCGCAGCCCGGCGCCGCCCGCGCCCACCACGACAACATCCCACTGCTGCCGCTGCACCACACTCATCGTCGAGCTCCCACCGTCGAATGCATCAGAAGAACCGCGGATCGTCGAAGACGCCGGACGCGACCAGGTACACGTAGAAGTCGGCGAGCGCGACGCTCACCAACGAGGCCCAGGCCAGCAGCATGTGACGGGCATTCAGCTTGCCGACCCAGCCCCACAGGCGGTAGCGCACGGGGTGCTTCGAGAAGTGCTTGAGGCGGCCGCCGATGATGTGCCGGCACGAGTGGCAGGAGATCGTGTACGCCCAGATCAGCGCGATGTTCAGCAGGAACACCAGGGTGCCCAGGCCCATGTGGCCCCAGGCGTAGGTCTCGTCGCGGAAGGCCAGCACGGTGTCGTAGCTGAGGATGCAGGCGACGAGTACGGCCGCGTAGAAGAAGTACCGGTGGATGTTCTGGAGGATGAGCGGGAAACGGGTCTCGCCGCTGTACTTCTTGTGCGGCTCGGCCACCGCGCAGGCCGGCGGCGACGCCCAGAAGCCGCGGTAGTAGGCCTTGCGGTAGTAGTAGCAGGTCAGCCGGAAGCCGAGCGGGAAGATCAGGATGAGCAGGGCGGGGGAGAGGCCCCACCAGGAACCGAAGATCTCCCAGTTCGGGCCGTGCCGCATCGGTTCGCAGTTCTCGGCGATGCACGGCGAGTAGAACGGGGAGACGTACGGGGCCGCGTAGTAGTCCGCGTTGGCGAAGGCCCGCCAGGTCGAGTAGACGACGAAGGCGAACAGGCCCGCCGCGGTGGCGGCCGGGGCCAGCCACCAGCGGTCCGTGCGCAGATGGGGCGCGGCGATCGCGGCACGGGTCCGGCCTCGGACGCCGGTGCCGCCGTCGGTATGGGGTTCGGTACTGGGTTCCGTGCCGGTGGCCAACGAAGCCTCCGCTCGAAGGGACGGGGTGGATCGTTCAGGGGGCGTGCCTGTTGCGTGCGCCGAGTCCCTCGTCGTCCGAATCGGTCCACAGGGTGCTGTCGTACGGGGTGTCGGGGATCGGTACGAGGCCCTGCGGGCGGGGCGGGTCCGGGTGCCCGGGGGGCGCTGCCGAGGCGCGCAGCAGGGCCACGCTCTCGCGCAGGTGGTCCGTGTCGGCGCGGACCCGGCGCAGGTCCGGGCCCGTGAGTTCGGGTTGGAGCCTGGACACGGCGCGGGCGAGCTCGTCCACGCAGCGCTGAATGACCGTCAGGTCGTTGTTCAGGGACATGACTTGCCTCGCTTCCGCGGGTGCGGCGGAGATGCTCATGCGCCTGCGAGTGTCGCGCGTCACATTGCCGTTTGTGAAGGCCGCGGGGCGGATTGCCGGGTGCGCTTGTTTGTGCGCCCCCCTCATTTTCGAGCCGCGCCGGCGCGCCGCGCCTCTCGGCGCCGAGAGCGTCTACCCGGTGGGCGGGGCCCGATCGCGCAGTTCCCCGCGCCCCTGGGGAGTTCTCCGTCTGCGAGCCGGTAGGGCTGATCGCGCCGTTCCCCGCGCCCCCGAGATGCGCACTTCGTGCGGCATCTCATGTGGCGCGTCCCCGCGCCCCCTGGGAATGGGGCTGCGGCGAAGCCGCACGCCCCAGGGGCGCGGGGAACGGCGCGATCAGCCCCCACCGGCCGTCAGACGCATGCGACCCGTAAGGGGCGCGGGGAACTGCGCGAGAAGCCCCACCGGCCGGCAGCCGCTCTCGGCCTTCGGGGGCGCGGGGTACGGCGCGAGAAGCCCCACCGGCCGTCAGACGCATGCGACCCGTAGGGGGCGCGGGGAACGGCGCGGCTGAGCCTCGAAAACCGGGCCGCGCCCGATCCACCGCACCCAACGGACGTTGCGCCGCACGGGTGGGGTTCGGGGGGATTCACGCCGTGTCGCCGGGCGCGGAGGGCCGGATCCCCTTCAGTGGGCCGATAGATGTGATCAGCGACATATACCGCCAAACGTGATCAACCGGCCCGCACCGGAGGTAGACGCCGAGATGCTCCACAACCCCAGGCGCCCAGGCGCAGCCACCCGCTCGGCCGCGTTCCTCGTGAGCGGCGCGCTCGCGGTGACCGCCCTCGCGGGGTGCGGCTCCGACGACGACGAGGCGGGTACCCCCTCCGCCGGTCAGGACATCGCACCCGCCGCCCGCGACCGGATCGAGGACGGCGGCAGCCTGCGCTGGGCGATCGACTCCATGCCGGGGACCCTCAACACTTTCCAGGCGGACGCCGACCGGACGACCGGCCGGATCGCGGGCGCGGTGCTGCCGTCGATGTTCCGGCTGGACGCGCAGGGACGCCCGCAGCGCGACGCCGACTACCTGGAGAAGGCCGAGGTCATCGAGACCGAGCCCAAACAGGTCGTGCAGTACAAGCTGAACCAGAAGGCCGTCTGGAGCGACGGCCGCGAGATCGGGGCCCCCGACTTCGCCGCGCAGTGGCGCGCCCTGTCCGGCAAGGACAGCGCGTTCTGGACCGCGCACAACGCGGGCTACGACCGCATCGAGAAGATCGAGCGCGGCGCCGACGACCTCGAGGTGCGGGTCACGTTCTCCAAGCCGTACGCGGACTGGCGGGCCCTGTTCTCGCCGCTGTACCCCAAGGACGTCATGGGGACGCCGGACAGCTTCAACGACGGCGCCCGCCGCAGGCTCAAGGTCACCGCGGGCCCCTTCGACCTCGACTCGGTCGACCGGGACGCCAAGAAGGTCACCCTCGAGCGCAACCTGCGCTGGTGGGGCCGGGGCGCCAAGCTCGACAAGGTCGTCCTCACCGCGGTGCCGCGCGCCAAGCGGGCCACGGCCCTCGCCGCCGGCCGGCTCGATCTGGCCGGACTCGACCTGGGCGGCGCCGAGCGCCTCGCCCACGCCGCCCGCGACCAGGGCGCCTCCGGCCCGCTCACCCACGGCCCGGGCTCCGCCCTCACCCCCGCCAAGGCGCTGCGCTCCTGGGCGATCGCGCACGGCGAGGACGAGGAGGCGGCGGACGAGGAGATCGCCGCCCGCGAGAAGACCCGTAAGGCGGTGAAGAAGTACGCCAAGGAGCAGGCGAACCTGCACGGCTTCGAGGTCCGCAAATCCCTCGAACCGGCCTTCACACAGCTCGCGCTGAACGGCGCCGAGGGGCCGCTCGCCGACGAGCGCGTGCGCCGCGCCGTGGCCCGCGCCCTCGACCGCAGGCACCTCGCCGAGGTGGCCCTCAAGCCGCTCGGCCTGCCGGTGACCACCGTCGACAACCATCTCGCCCTGGCCGGGCAGTCCGCGTACTCCGACAACAGCAACGCGCTCGGCGACCAGGACACCGCCGAGGCCCAGGCGCTGCTCGCCGAGGCGGGCTGGGTGCCCGGCGGCCCGGTCGAGGAGAAGAAGGAGAAGCCGAAGACGGCGGGCGGCCAGGCCGACGGGGACGCGCAGGGCGACGGCGAGGACGGCAAGCCCGGCGATCACGCGCCCCTGCTCGGCCCGGGCCCGGTCGCCGCGGCCCAGCACACCGCGCTCCTGCACCAGGCCGACGCCGTACAGCTGCGCGCCGCCGACAAGGAGAAGAAGAAGCACCCGGGCGGGCACCATAAGAAGAGCGGCCACGGCGAGCACACCGCCGAGAGCCTCGGGAAGAGCACCGCGCGGTACGGCAGCCAGGGCGGCGCCCCCGGCGCGTACGCCCCGATGGGGACCGCAGCACCGGGCGGCGCCGCAGCGGGCGCGCTCGCCAAGGACGGCAAACCGCTCACGCTGCGCTTCGTGCTCCCCTCGGGACCGGGCTCGGAGCAGCTGCGCTCCGTCGCGGACGAGATCACGCGCATGCTGCGGAAGATCGGCGTGCGCACGGACGTCATGAAGGTCGACGACGAGAGCTACTTCAAGGACCACATCGCGTCCGGCGAGTACGACCTCGCGCTCTACACGTGGCCCGCCTCCGCCTATCCGGCCACCGACGGCCGCCCCATCTACGCCAAGCCGGTCCCGGCCGCGGACGGGTCGCTCACCGTCGAGCAGAACTACACCCGGGTCGGCACGGACCACATCGACCAGCTCTTCGACCAGGCCATCGGTGAGCTCGACGCCGACGAGGAACGGTCCCTGATGAAGCAGGCCGACGCCCAGATCTGGGCCGCGGCAGGATCGATTCCTCTCTATCAGCGCCCCGAGCTGGTGGCGGCCCGCCCGGACCTCGCCAACGCCGGCGCCTTCGGTTTCCAGGAGCCGGAGTACGAGGACATCGGCTACCTGAAGAAGAGCCGGAAGTGAGCCGGAAGTAAGCCGAAAAGAATCTTTAGCTCAGATCGAGCTCAACTCCCTTGCCCGCGGGACTGCCCTGCGGGCAAGGTTCGTTATACCCATTGACCTGCAGTTTTCCCCGATCGACCGCTGATTCCGGCCCTCCCCGACAGGGCCGGAAGCGCCCCCACCCGTCAAGCCCCGTACCATGGGGTGAGGCCGTGGCGTGTCCAGCCCGGCAGGGCGCGCGTATCACTGATGTACGCGCAGCCGTCCACTCACTCCGGGAGTACGCCGCAATATGGCCACGCGCCACGACATCCGAAACGTCGCTATCGTCGCCCACGTCGACCACGGCAAGACGACCATCGTCGACGCCATGCTCAAGCAGGCCGGCTCGTTCGCCGCGCACGCAGCCGAGTCCCTCGACGATCGCATGATGGACTCGAATGACCTGGAGCGTGAGAAGGGCATCACGATCCTCGCCAAGAACACGGCGGTGAAGTACCACCCGAAGGATGGCGGAGACGTCATCACGATCAACATCATCGACACCCCGGGCCACGCCGACTTCGGTGGCGAGGTCGAGCGTGGTCTGTCGATGGTCGACGCCGTCGTTCTGCTGGTCGACGCCTCCGAGGGCCCGCTCCCGCAGACCCGCTTCGTGCTGCGCAAGGCGCTCCAGCAGCGCCTCCCCGTCATCCTGTGCATCAACAAGACGGACCGGCCCGACTCGCGTATCGACGAGGTCGTCAACGAGACGTACGACCTCTTCCTCGACCTGGACGCGGACGAGGAGCAGATCGAGTTCCCGATCGTCTACGCGTGCGGCCGTGACGGCATCGCGTCGCTGACCAAGCCGGAGAACGGCACGGTCCCGGCGGACTCCACCAGCCTGGAGCCGTTCTTCTCCACGATCCTGGAGCACGTCCCGGCCCCGACGTTCGACGAGGAGGCCCCGCTCCAGGCGCACGTGACGAACCTGGACGCCGACAACTTCCTCGGCCGTATCGCGCTGCTCCGTGTCGAGCAGGGCGAGCTGCGCAAGGGCCAGACCGTGGCCTGGATCAAGCGCGACGGCACGATCCAGAACGTCCGCATCACCGAGCTGCTGATGACCGAGGCGCTCACCCGTAAGCCCGCCGAGGTCGCCGGTCCTGGCGACATCTGCGCCGTCGCCGGTATCCCCGACATCATGATCGGCGAGACGCTGGCCGACCCGGAGAACCCGGTCGCGCTGCCGCTGATCACGGTCGACCAGCCGGCCATCTCCATGACCATCGGTACGAACACCTCGCCGCTGGTCGGCCGCGGTGGTACCGGCAAGGGCGCGCAGGCGAAGTCCGCGGTCAAGGACCGCAAGGTCACCGCCCGTCAGGTCAAGGACCGCCTGGACCGCGAGCTGGTCGGTAACGTCTCGCTCCGTGTCCTGGACACCGAGCGTCCCGACGCCTGGGAGGTGCAGGGCCGCGGTGAGCTGGCCCTGGCGATCCTGGTCGAGCAGATGCGCCGTGAGGGCTTCGAGCTGACCATCGGCAAGCCGCAGGTCGTCACCAAGGAGGTCGACGGCAAGACGCACGAGCCCGTCGAGCGCCTGACGGTCGACGTGCCCGAGGAGCACATGGGCGCCGTCACGCAGCTCATGGGCGTCCGCAAGGGCCGCATGGACAACATGTCGAACCACGGCTCCGGCTGGGTCCGCATGGAGTTCGTCGTGCCGTCCCGCGGCCTGATCGGCTTCCGTACGGAGTTCCTGACGAGCACCCGCGGTACGGGTATCGCCCACTCCATCCACGAGGGCCACGAGCCGTGGTTCGGCGAGCTGAAGACCCGTAACAACGGCTCGCTCGTCGCGGACCGGGCCGGCGCCGTCACCGGGTTCGCCATGACGAACCTCCAGGAGCGCGGTGTGCTGTTCACCGACCCCGGCACCGAGGTGTACGAGGGCATGATCGTCGGCGAGAACTCGCGCGCCGACGACATGGACGTGAACATCACCAAGGAGAAGAAGCTCACCAACATGCGCTCCGCCTCCGCCGACTCCTTCGAGGCGATCGTCCCGCCCCGCAAGCTGTCCCTGGAGCAGTCCCTGGAGTTCTGCCGCGACGACGAGTGCGTCGAGGTGACCCCGGAGGCCGTGCGCATCCGCAAGGTCGTCCTGGACCAGAAGGAGCGCGGCCGCTCCGCCTCGCGCGCCAAGCACGGCTGACGCGCCTGTAGTTGACGCGAACGCCCGGTGCCCCGAAAGGGGTGCCGGGCGCTTTGCGTTGGCGCTAATCTGCCCTTGTCTACGCGGATTGACAACGACGGACCTCGGGCTTTGCCCAACAACGGGTCAAAATCCGTCCGGACGCAAGTGATTAAGTCCACCTCGGTGTCCGCTATCCGGGCACCAATGGTCGATAGATATGTAACACGTCCGTTTCGTGTCCCTCTATCTCGGATCTGTTTGTCCGGATTTTGGGCAATGTACGCATCAGGTGTGATCGAACCGAGACCAAAAGAGTGTGGTCGACGAAGGCCGCGTGGCTAATAGTTGACGGCGTAGAGCTCGGGTCAATGGGTCACGCGCTGTGGGGAGCGCCGACTCGCGAGCACACTGGGGCACTGAACCTTCGCCGTCAGGGGTGTCGGCTCGGTTACTTGTGCCCCCACTTGTAGTGAACAAAGTGGACTCATGAGGAGGAACCCATGCGAGGTGCCACAAGCGCCATATGGGTCGCGTCGTCCCCGATGACAGGTGTAGGTCCCGCGGGCACGTCTCGTCCCGTCCCCGTGGTGGACGAGGTAACGATCCAGCGTCGCGCACGCTCTTGACGGCTCGGCTCCGTGGTCCGGCAGCCGCCGACCGCGGGTCAGGGTTCCTCAGGGGTGGGTTCACCCCAGTCGTTGTTCCCCTCGCGCGCTCCGTATGACGTACGCCGTGCGAAGGCCGTCGCTCACCGGTTACCCGGCCGACGACCTCCAACACCTGTGAAATGGACGAATCATGACGAGTCCAATCGAGATTGAGGGCGCCGAGACCTCTTCCGCCTTGGACAAAGAGAGCGCGCCGCAGGGTGACGCGAAGGAGCCCAAGAAGCTGGAGGGGCGCAGCCCCGGCCAGATGATGTGGCGCCGCTTCAAGCGGGACAAGACGGGCATCGTGTCGGCCTGTGTCGTCATCTTCTTCTTCCTGATAGCCGCCCTCGCCCCGGTCATCACGAAGCTGTACGGCAAGGACCCGTACACCTTCTACGGCCAGGACGACCCCACGCTCCTCAACGAGTTCAACCTGCCGGCCGGGCCCAACGGCGGTATGTCGCCGGAGCACTGGTTCGGCATCGACCCGAACTACGGCCGCGACGTGCTCGCGTACCTGCTGTACGGCATCCGTACGTCGCTGTTCACCGCCCTGCTCGCCACGATCGGCATGGTGCTCATCGGCATCGTCATCGGTCTGACCGCGGGCTACTTCGGCGGCAAGATCGACTACTGGCTGGGCCGGCTCATCGACTTCATGCTCGCGCTGCCCAGCCAGCTGTTCATGGTCGCGGTCATGCCCGTCGTCGTCACGGTCTTCGTCGCGCCCGACGAGGAGACGCCGACCTACGTCCGCTTCCTCGCCATCACCGGCGTGATGTGGCTGCTGACCTGGATGAGCCTGGCGCGTCTGATCCGCGCCGCGACCCTCTCCCTGCGCGAGCGGGAGTTCGTCGAGGCGGCGAAGGTCGCGGGCGCCTCGCCCTGGCGGATCGTCCGCAAGGAGCTGCTGCCCAACCTGGTGACGCCGATCATCGTGCAGGGCACCTATCTGCTCCCCAGCACCATCCTCTCGGTCGCCTTCCTCTCCTTCGTCGGCGTGGGCTATCAGGACCCCACCCCCGACTGGGGGCTGATGTTCGCCACGGCCGCGAACATCTACGAGCAGGACCCGACCTACATGTTCTTCCCGGGTATCGCCATGGTCGTCTTCGTCGTGGCGTTCAACCTCCTGGGTGACTCGGTCCGGGACGCCTTCGATCCCAAGACCGGACGCTAGCCAGCACCACCCAGGGGGCAGCTGCCACCCGGGCGCCGGACGACCAGGCCGGATGCGCCAGGCAGCACCGCAGGATCACTACTCACAGGCAGGTGGACTCGACTCCATGAGCATCCTTCGATCGCGCACGGCGCAGGCAACGGTCGCCGCGGCGGCTGTCGGCGCCCTCGCGCTGACCGGCTGCAGCAGCGGCAGCAAGAGCAGCAACAAGCCCGTCGGCAAGACCCAGGAAGACGCCAAGGCCCAGGCCAAGCCCGTCACCATGGGTACCGCCCAGGACTCCGTCGGCCCGGCGAAGCCTGTTGCCGGTGCCAAGAAGGGCGGCACGGTCCAGGTCTACCAGGAGGCGGACTTCTCGCACCTGGACCCGGGGCAGATCTACGT
>NZ_BAAATS010000018.1:326933-331840 GCF_039533535.1 Streptomyces kunmingensis | reverse complement strand
ACGTACACCGAGGACGACAAGGGCAACCAGACGGTCGTCGGCGACCTCGCCACCGACCCGGGCAAGTCCTCCGAGGGCGGCAAGACCTGGACCTTCGAGCTGAAGGACGGCATCAAGGACCAGAACGGCCACGTCATCACGTCGGCCGACATCCGCCACTCCATCGAGCGCCTGTACGACCCGTTCCTGACGGACGGCCCGACGTACATCCAGCAGTGGCTCTCCGGTGCGGGCACCAAGTACCGCGAGGCCTACCAGGGTCCGTACAAGGGCAAGCACCTGCCCGACTCGGTCCTGGCCACGCCGGACGACAAGACCATCACGTTCCACTTCCTCGAGGCGCACACCGACGTGCCGCAGGCGCTCGCCATGGCCGCCTACTCCGTCGTGCCCGAGAAGACGGACACGAAGCAGAAGTACGACCAGTCGCCCGTCGCCACCGGCCCGTACAAGGTCGCCTCGTACAAGTCGGGCAAGTCCCTCAGCCTGGTGCGCAACACCAACTGGGACGAGAAGACGGACCCGCTGCGCCACGCCTACGTCGACGGCTGGAACATCGAGTTCAACCACGACAAGGCCGACCAGACGAAGACGATCCTGGCCGACCGCGGTGACGCCAAGAACGCCATCATGTTCACCGGCCAGGTCGACGCCACCCAGCTGCAGAAGATCACGTCCGACAAGGCCGTGATGAAGCGCACGATCCAGGGCTTCGCCCCGTACGTGTGGCAGCTGAACTTCAACCTGGACCGCGTCAAGGACAAGCGCATCCGTGACGCCATCGCCCTGGCGATCCCGGCCACCTCGGCCGCCCGCGCCGACGGTGGTGCCTACGGCGGTGACGCCGCCACGTCGCTGATGTCGCCCACCACCCCGGGCTTCGACAAGACGTACGACCCGTTCAACCGGGTCAAGAAGCCCAACGGTGACATCGAAGCGGCGAAGAAGCTCATCAAGGAGGCGGGCGCCGAGGGCAAGAAGCTCGTCTACGCGTACGCCAACACCCCGGTCCGTACCACGCAGGCCAACCTGATCATCAACCAGCTGAACAAGATCGGGCTCGACATCCAGAAGAAGGAAGTCGACCAGGCCACCTGGTATGAGCAGATGGGCAAGGTCAAGAACGGCATGGACCTGTACATGACCGGCTGGGGTCAGGACTGGGCCGACGGCAACACCGTCTTCCCGCCGTCCTTCGACGGTGCGCAGATCCAGGACGGTGCGTCGAACTACTCGCACACCAACGACAAGCACGTGAACTCCGAGCTCTCCCGCATCCAGAAGATCGCGGACGCCGACGAGCGCGCCAGTGAGTACGCGAAGCTGTCGAAGTACATCTCCGAGAAGATCAACCCGGCCGCGCCGATCTACTACACCAAGGTGTTCCAGATCGCCGGTTCCAACGTGGGTGGCCTGCGCTACGGCCAGGTGGTCAGCTACACCGACCCGACCACGATCTTCCTGAAGAAGTAAGCAGTACAAGGCAGTCGTACGGGGGTGAGGGCGCGGCGGAGCCCTCACCCCCGGGCCGCCGGATCCCCCTCCTGGCCTCCCACCGCCACCGTCCTGAGAGCAGCTTCCTGCCATGCTTCGATTTCTCATACGCCGGACGTCTGGCGCAGCACTCATCCTCCTGCTGATCAGCGCCTTCACGTTCTTCATGTACTTCGCCATCCCACAGGACCCGGCGTTGCTCGCGTGCGGCAAGAACTGCACTCCGGCGGCACTCGACATCATTCACAAGAACCTCGGTCTCGATTCCCCGGTCCCGGTGCAGTACTGGAACTTCCTCGTGGGCATCTTCGCCGGGCGGGACTTCGGCGTGGGACACTGCGCGGCGCCGTGCTTCGGCGTCTCGTTCCGCAACAACCAGATGGTGTGGGACACCATGATGGACCGGCTTCCCACCACCCTCTCGCTGACCTTCGGCAGCCTCATCGTCTTCCTCATCGTCGGCCTCGGCGCCGGCATGATGGCCGCCCGCTTCCGCGGCACCTGGCTCGACAAGATGTTCAGCGGTGGCTCGCTGGTGCTCAGCTCGTTCCAGATCTACTTCCTCGGCCCGATCGTGCTCGGCATCTTCGTCTACAGCACCGGCATCCTGGACAAGCCGAAGTACGTGCCGATCACCGAGGACCCGGCCGCCTGGTTCATGGGTCTGCTGATCCCCTGGGTCGTCATGGCGACGATCTTCACGGCCAACTACACCCGTATGTCACGCTCGTCGATGATCGAGCAGCTCCAGGAGGAGCACGTACGGGCGGCCAAGGCCAAGGGCATGAGCAGCCGGTACGTCTTCTACCGGTACGCGTGGCGCGGTTCGGTCATCCCGATCGTCACCATCCTGGGCATGGACATCGGTGGTCTGCTCAGCGGTGGCATGGTCACCGAACTCACCTTCGGTCTGGCCGGGTTCGGCCGGCTCGCCCGTGACTCGGTGATCAACAAGGACCTGCCGGTCCTCATGGGCGTCATGATCGTCAGTGCCGCCTTCATCATCATCTGCAACATCGTCGTGGACGCGCTGTACGCCGTGATCGACCCGCGCGTGCGCCTGTCCTAGGAGAACCCCCGTGACCACACTGACCAAGACCGAGGACGCCCCGGCCCCGACCGGTTCCGAGGCGTTCCTCTCGGTACGCGACCTGCGGGTGCAGTTCTCCACCGAGGACGGCGCCGTCAAGGCGGTGGACGGCCTCTCCTTCGACCTCGAGCGCGGCAAGACGCTCGGTATCGTCGGCGAGTCGGGTTCCGGCAAGTCGGTCACCAACCTGACCGTGCTCGGCCTGCACAACCCGACCACCACCACCATCGACGGCGAGATCGTCCTCGACGGCAAGGAACTGCTCACCGCCTCTGAGTCGGAGCTGGAGAGGCTCCGCGGCAACAAGATGGCGATGATCTTCCAGGACTCGCTGACCGCGCTGTCGCCGTACTACACGGTGGGCCGGCAGATCGCCGAGCCGTACCGCAAGCACACCGGCGCCAGCAAGAAGGAGGCCCGGGACCGGGCCATCGAGATGCTCGGCAAGGTCGGCATCCCGCACCCCAAGCAGCGCGTCGACGACTACCCGCACCAGTTCTCCGGCGGTATGCGCCAGCGCGCCATGATCGCGATGTCGCTGGCCTGCAACCCGGAACTGCTCATCGCGGACGAGCCGACCACCGCGCTCGACGTGACGGTGCAGGCGCAGATCCTCGACCTGCTCAAGGACCTCCAGCAGGAGTTCGGCTCCGCGATCATCATGATCACGCACGACCTGGGCGTGGTCGCGAACATGGCCGACGACATCCTCGTGATGTACGCGGGCCGGGCCGTCGAGCGGGGCACCACCCGCCAGGTGCTCAAGTCGCCCGAACACCCCTACACCTGGGGCCTGCTGAGCTCGATGCCGAGACTCTCCTCGGACGTCAACGAGCCGCTGCTGCCGATCCCCGGCTCGCCGCCCTCGCTGCTCAACCCGCCCACGGGCTGCCCGTTCCACCCGCGCTGCGCCTTCACCGACAAGGTGTCGGGGGACCGCTGCTCGGGCGAGCGGCCGGTACTCCCGACCGGACGCGGGTCCGCCTGTCACCTGACGACGGAGCAGAAGCAGCAGGTGTTCATCGAGACGATTCAGCCCCGGCTGGGCTGAGCAGCTACCGGCGACTGGGGCAGAACCATGAGCGAGAACAACAACAGCACCACGGCGGTCGCCGAGGCGATCCCCGGGCAGCGTGACGGCGATGCCGCTCCGCTGCTGAAGGTCGAGGGCCTGCAGAAGCACTTCCCGATCAAGGGCGGCTTCCCGATCCGGCGCACCGTCGGCGCGGTCAAGGCCGTCGACGGCGTCGACTTCGAGGTCTACCCGGGCGAGTCGCTCGGCCTGGTCGGCGAGTCCGGCTGCGGCAAGTCGACGACCGGCCGCATGCTGACCCGTCTGTACGAGCCCACCGCGGGCACGGTCACGTACAAGGGCCAGGACATCAGCCACGCGAGCCGCAAGCAGCTGGCGCCCATCAGGTCCGAGATCCAGATGATCTTCCAGGACCCGTACGCGTCGCTGAACCCGCGGCAGACGGTCGGCTCGATCATCTCCGGCCCGATGGAGATCAACGGGATCAACCCGCCCGGCGGCCGCGAGGCGCGGGTCCGGGAGCTCCTGGAGATCGTCGGTCTCAACCCGGAGCACTACAACCGCTTCCCGCACGAGTTCTCCGGCGGCCAGCGTCAGCGCATCGGCGTCGCCCGTGCGGTGGCCCTGGAGCCGAAGCTGATCGTCGCGGACGAGCCGGTCTCGGCGCTCGACGTCTCCATCCAGGCGCAGGTCGTGAACCTTCTCCAGAAGGTGCAGCGGGAGATGGGCATCGCGTTCGTCTTCATCGCCCACGACCTGGCGATCGTGCGGCACTTCTCGCAGCGCGTCGCGGTCATGTACCTCGGCAAGATCATGGAGATCGCCGACCGGGACTCGCTCTACAACCGGCCCCGGCACCCGTACACGCACGCGCTGATGTCGGCCGTGCCGGACGCGGACATCGACGCGGAGAAGAAGGAGCGCATCCGCCTGGAGGGCGATGTGCCTTCCCCGATCGCGCCGCCGTCCGGCTGCCGCTTCCGCACCCGGTGCTGGAAGGCGCAGGACAAGTGCGCGACGGAGGAGCCGCCGCTCGTCCAGATCTCCGGCAGCAAGCCCGGGCATCTGACGGCGTGCCACTTCCCCGAGGAGCCGACCACCGAGGCGCGGGCGGAGGACATCGTTCTGGACCCGGCGCTGGCGGCGCTGGAGAAGAACGAGTGACTCCGTCGGTTTAGCGGGATGAGGGCTCGGCCTGGTGATGTCACCGGGCCGGGCCCCCTTTTTTTTGGCGTCTGCCGCGTGGCGGTGGGTGGGTGGCCGCCGGCCGGTGGGGGCTTCTCGCGCAGT
>NZ_BAAATS010000018.1:293332-326913 GCF_039533535.1 Streptomyces kunmingensis | reverse complement strand
TCAGGGGCGCGGGGAACTGCGCGACCAGCCCCCACGCACCCGCAGCGAGAAACTAATCCGCCACCCGGCACACGCTGACGATCTCCGGGCTGGAAGCCGTCAGAGGGGACCGGTCGAAGCCCCCGTACCGGGCCCCGGCCACAAGCCCGGCCCCGCCCAGGAACCCGTCCAGCTCCCCCTCGGAGAGAAACCGCAGGGTACTGCGACTGACCTCGGCCCCCGCCCACCCCGCCGCGCTGAACGTCGTATCGAAGGTGACGGTCCGCCCGTCGAACCCGGCGACCACTTCGTGCGCGACCCGCACCCCGTCCACCTCCACCGCCCGCGCCGGCGTCCACCCGGCCCACGCCCGCGCCGCGGGATTCCGCGTTTCGAACGCGAACCGTCCCCCGGGCGCGAGCAGCCCCCGCACCGCTGCCAGCGACGTGCGGATCTCCGCGTCGTCCACCCAGACCTGGAACGCGTGCCCGGTCATGACGACAAGGTCGAACGGCCCCTCCAGCCGCGCGGCCGAGCCGAGTGTGCCCTCCACCCACTCCACATCCGCCCGGCGCCGGGCGACGGCCAGCATCCCCGCCGCCGGATCGAGCCCGCACAACCGCCCCCGGTGCCCCTCCTCCCGGGCGCGCACCAGTAGGGCCCCCGTCCCGCACCCCACGTCCAGTACAGCGCCGGCGCCGCGCACCAGGTCCAGGTAGAAGTCGTCACCCGGCCCCCAGGGGTTCAGCGTGTCGTAGAGCGCGGCGAGGCGGGCGTCGGTGAAGGCGTGGTCCGGCATCGGCCGATGATCGCCCCGGGCGTACCGACACCACCACCCCTTTCTCGTAGGGCCCCCGTAAGGCCGTCTTAAAAGTGCGCTATGCCCAGGTGGCATCGATATTGAGGCGTACGTGACTTGTGACCGGTATGAGGGAGGCACTCCATGCGTGGAGCCACGCACGCCAAGTGGGCGGCTGGTGCGGTGGTCGTAGCCATGGCGGCGACGGCCTGTGGCGGCGGCGACAGCGGCGGCGGTGGCGGTGGTGACGGCTCCGGTGTCGTGCGGTCCTCGTGGGGCGACCCGCAGAACCCGCTGGAGCCCGCCAACACCAACGAAGTGCAGGGCGGCAAGGTCCTCGACATGATCTTCCGGGGGCTCAAGCGGTACGACCCGAAGACGGGCGCCGCCAAGGACATGCTGGCCGAGAAGATCGAGACGTCGGACCAGACGAACTTCACGATCACGGTCAAGGACGGCTGGACGTTCTCCAACGGCGAGAAGGTCACCGCGAAGTCCTTCGTGGACGCCTGGAACTACGGCGCGAGCCTGAAGAACAACCAGAAGAACGCGTACTTCTTCGGGCAGATCGAGGGCTACGACAAGGTGCACCCGGACTCGGGCAGCCAGTCCGCCGACAAGCTCTCCGGCCTCAAGGTCACGGGCGACCGCACCTTCACGGTCAAGCTCACCCAGAAGTTCTCGACCTGGCCCGACACGCTCGGCTACGCCGCCTTCGCCCCGCTGCCGAAGGTGTTCTTCGACGACCACGACAGTTATGTGAGCAAGCCGGTCGGCAACGGGCCGTACACCGTGGACTCGTACCAGAAGGGGTCTCAGATGTCCCTTCGCAAGTGGGACAGGTACCCCGGTGACGACAAGGCGCAGAACGGTGGCGTCGACCTCAAGGTCTACACGGACAACAACACCGCCTACACCGACCTGACCGCCGGCAACCTCGACCTCGTCGACGACGTGCCCGCCTCCCAGCTCAGCAACGCGGACAGCGACCTGAGCGGCCGGTACATCAACACCCCGGCCGGCATCATCCAGACCCTCGCCTTCCCGTTCTACGACTCCGACTGGAACAAGTCGGACAGCGACAAGGTCCGCAAGGGCCTGTCCATGGCGATCAACCGCAAGCAGATCACCGAGTCGATCTTCGAGAAGACCCGCACCCCGGCCACCGACTGGACCTCCCCGGTGCTCGGCGAGGACGGCGGCTACAAGTCCGGGCTCTGCGGGGAGTTCTGCGACTACAAGCCCGACGAGGCGAAGAAGCTGGTCAAGGAGGGCGGCGGCATCCCCGGCGGCCAGGTGAAGATCGGCTACAACGCCGACACCGGCAGCCACAAGGAGTGGGTCGACGCGGTCTGCAACTCCATCAACAACGCCCTCGACAACGACAAGGCCTGCGTCGGCAGCCCCACCGGCACCTTCGCCGACTTCCGCAACAAGATCACCGACAAGAAGATGACGGGCCCGTTCCGCGCCGGCTGGCAGATGGACTACCCCCTCATCCAGAACTTCCTCCAGCCGCTGTACTACACCAACGCCTCGTCCAACGACGGCCACTGGTCCAACAAGGAGTTCGACTCCCTCGTCGACAAGGCGAACGGCGAAGCCGACCAGAGCAAGGCGGTCAAGACCTTCCAGCAGGCCCAGGAGGTCGTCCGGGACAACATGGCGGCCATCCCGCTCTGGTACCAGAACGGCAGCGCCGGCTACTCGGACAAGGTCTCGAACGTCGCGCTGAACCCGTTCAGCGTCCCCGTCTACAACGAGATCAAGGTCAACTGACAGACCCGGACGCCAGGGACGGAGCCCTCAATGGGACGGTATGTGATCCGGCGGCTGTTGCAGATGATCCCGGTCTTCATCGGCGCGACGCTGCTGATCTTCCTCATGGTCAACGTGATGGGCGACCCCATCGCGGGGCTGTGCGGCGACAAGGCCTGCGACCCCGCCACCAAGGCCCAGCTCTCGAAGGAGTTCGGCCTCGACAAGCCGGTGTGGCAGCAATACCTGACGTACATGGGGAACGTCTTCACCGGCGACTTCGGCACCGCGTTCAACGGACAGAAGGTCACCGAGCTGATGTCGACCGCGTTCCCGGTCACCATCCGCCTGACGATCGTGGCGATCCTCTTCGAGATCGTCGTCGGCATCACCCTCGGCGTCGTCACCGGCCTGCGCCGGGGCCGTCCCATCGACACCGGCGTGCTGCTGCTGACCCTCGTCGTCATCTCCGTCCCGACGTTCGTCACCGGTCTGCTGCTGCAACTGCTGCTCGGTGTGCAGTGGGGGTGGATCAATCCGGCGGTCTCCACGGAGGCGTCGTTCAGCGAGCTCATCGTGCCGGGCCTCGTGCTCGCGTCGGTCTCGCTGGCCTACGTGACCCGGCTGACGCGCACGTCCATCGCCGAGAACAAGAGGGCGGACTATGTGCGCACGGCCATCGCCAAGGGGCTGCCCCGGCGCCGCGTCATCACCCGGCACCTGCTGCGCAACTCGCTGATCCCCGTCGTCACCTTCATCGGCGCCGACGTCGGCGCGCTGATGGGCGGTGCCATCGTCACCGAGCGCATCTTCAACATCCACGGCGTCGGCTTCCAGCTCTACCAGGGCATCCTGCGCCAGAACACCCAGACCGTGGTCGGCTTCGTGACGATCCTCGTGCTGGTCTTCCTCGCGGTGAACCTGATCGTCGACCTCCTGTACGCCGTACTCGACCCGAGGATCCGCTATGCCTGAACCGCAAGCGCCAGAGCCCCCCTCCGGACGGCCCGGAGCGACCGGCGGCGGACGCGCACCCGAGGACGGCGCCATCGCGGCGACCGGCATGGGCGGCGCCATGGACCTCGCCACGAGCGAGGGCGCGGCCCTGGAGAACCAGCCGGGCGGCCCCCTCGGCACCGGCCCCGCGGGCAAGCCGCGCAGCCTCTGGTCCGACGCCTGGCGCGACCTGCGGCGCAACCCCGTCTTCATCATCTCGGCCCTTGTCATCCTCTTCCTGATCCTCATCTCGATCTGGCCGCAGCTGATCGCCTCCGGCAACCCGCTCTCCTGCGATCTGTCCAAGCGCCAGCAGAGCTCCCAGCCCGGCCACCCCTTCGGCTTCGACGGCCAGGGCTGCGACGTCTACACACGCACCGTGTACGGGGCCCGCAACTCGATCACCGTCGGCGTCTGCGCCACGATCGGCGTCTCCCTCCTCGGCTCGGTCCTCGGCGGCCTCGCGGGGTTCTTCGGCGGGTTCTGGGACTCGGTCCTCTCCCGCATCACCGACATCTTCTTCGCGATCCCCGTCGTCCTCGGCGGCCTGGTCCTGCTGTCGGTCGTCACCAGCAACACCGTCTGGCCCGTCATCGGCTTCATGGTGCTGCTCGGCTGGCCGCAGATCTCCCGCATCGCCCGCGGCTCGGTCATCACCGCCAAACAGAACGACTACGTCCAGGCGGCCCGCGCGCTCGGCGCCTCCAACTCCCGGATGCTGCTGCGCCACATCACGCCGAACGCCGTCGCGCCCGTCATCGTCGTCGCGACCATCGCCCTCGGTACGTACATCGCCCTGGAGGCGACCCTCTCGTACCTCGGTGTCGGTCTGAAGCCACCCGCGGTCAGCTGGGGCATCGACATCTCGGCCGCCTCCGGTTACATCCGCAACGCCCCGCACATGCTGCTGTGGCCGGCCGGAGCGCTCGCCCTCACGGTCCTCGCGTTCATCATGCTCGGCGACGCGGTGCGCGACGCCCTCGACCCGAAGCTGAGGTAGCGCCCATGCCGTTGCTCGAAGTACGCGATCTGCACGTCGAGTTCCGCACCCGGGACGGCGTCGCCAAGGCCGTCAACGGCGTCAACTACACCGTCGACGCGGGCGAGACGCTCGCCGTGCTCGGCGAGTCGGGCTCCGGCAAGTCGGTCACCGCCCAGGCGATCATGGGCATCCTCGACATCCCGCCCGGCCGGATCGCCGGCGGCGAGGTCCTCTTCAAGGGCCGGGACCTGCTCAAGCTCAAGGAGGAGGAGCGCAGGAAGGTCCGCGGCGCCGAGATGGCGATGATCTTCCAGGACGCGCTCAGCTCCCTCAACCCGGTGCTCTCCGTGGGCGACCAGATCGGCGAACTGTTCTCCGTCCACCGCGGGATGTCCCGCAAGGACGCCAAGGCCAAGGCCGTCGAGCTGATGGACCGGGTCCGCATCCCGGCGGCGAAGGAGCGGGTCGGGCAGTACCCGCACCAGTTCTCCGGCGGCATGCGCCAGCGCATCATGATCGCGATGGCGCTCTCCCTCGAACCCGACCTGATCATCGCGGACGAGCCCACCACCGCCCTCGACGTGACCGTCCAGGCCCAGGTCATGGATCTGCTCGCCGAGTTGCAGCGCGAACTCAACATGGGGCTCATCCTCATCACGCACGACCTCGGCGTCGTCGCCGACGTCGCCGACAAGATCGCCGTGATGTACGCGGGCCGCATCGTCGAGCACGCCCCCGTCCACGAGATCTACAAGGCCCCCGCGCACCCGTACACCAAGGGCCTACTGGAATCGATCCCGCGCCTCGACCAGAAGGGCCAGGAACTCTTCGCCATCAAGGGCCTGCCGCCGAACCTGATGCACATCCCGCCCGGCTGCGCCTTCCACCCACGCTGCCCGATGGCGCAGGACGTGTGCCGCACGGACGTCCCGCCGCTCTATCCCGTCTCCGAGAACCGTCGCAGCGCCTGCCACTTCTGGAAGGAGACGATCGATGCGTCACGCTGAGGGCGGCTCGCACGTCAGCAAGGGTGATATCCGGCGCGAGGGCGAGCTCGCCGAACACCTCCTGCACAAGGCGCAGGCCGAGTCGGAGTACGCGAAGAACGGCTCGGCCTCCGGGCGCGAACCCCTCCTGGAAGTACAGGGCCTCGTCAAGCACTACCCCCTCACCCAGGGCATCCTCTTCAAGAAGCAGGTCGGCGCGGTCAAGGCCGTCGACGGCGTCGACTTCGACCTCGGCCAGGGCGAGACCCTCGGCATCGTCGGGGAGTCCGGCTGCGGCAAGTCCACCGTCGCCAAGATGCTGGTCAACCTGGAGCGCCCGACGGCCGGCGTCATCAAGTACAAGGGCGAGGACATCACCCGCCTCTCCGGCCGCGCCCTGAAGGCCGTGCGCCGCAACATCCAGATGGTGTTCCAGGACCCGTACACCTCCCTCAACCCCCGGATGACCGTGGGCGACATCATCGGGGAGCCGTACGAGATCCACCCCGAGGTCGCGCCGAAGGGGGACCGCAGGAAGCGGGTGCAGGAACTGCTCGACGTGGTCGGGCTCAACCCCGAGTACATCAACCGCTACCCGCACCAGTTCTCCGGCGGCCAGCGCCAGCGCATCGGCATCGCGCGCGGCCTCGCACTGCGTCCCGAGATCATCGTCGCCGACGAGCCGGTCTCCGCACTCGACGTGTCGGTGCAGGCCCAGGTCATCAACCTCCTGGACCAGCTCCAGAACGAGTTCGACCTCTCCTACGTCTTCATCGCCCACGACCTCTCGATCGTGCGCCACATCTCCGACCGGGTCGGCGTCATGTACCTGGGCCGCATCGTGGAGATCGGCTCCGACGCGGAGATCTACGACCATCCCACGCACCCCTACACGCAGGCGCTCCTGTCGGCCGTGCCCGTGCCCGACCCGGAGGCGCGCGAGCACCGCGAACGCATCATCCTCAGCGGAGACGTGCCCTCGCCCGCCAACCCGCCCTCCGGCTGCCGCTTCCGCACCCGCTGCTGGAAGGCCCAGCAGCGCTGCGCCGACGAGGTCCCGCTCCTCGCCGTCCCCGCGGTCTTCCGCCTCGGCGACCCCGGCCCGGCCCAGCACCCCTCGGCGTGCCACTTCGCCGAGGAGAAGCAGGTCGTGCCGACCGAGCAGTAAGAGCGGCCGGAGCCTTTACACGTGCGCAACTCCCCGGACGCGACGCCGATATAAGGGCGCGCCAGGATGAACACCGTACGGCCGTGCGGGTGCCGTTGACCGGGCCGGAGCGCGCCATGTCGCTCCGGCCCGGTCGTCATTCAGCCCAGGCCCAACGACCGCTTCAGGAAGTCCACTTGAAGCAGCAGCAGATTCTCGGCGACCTGCTCCTGCGGCGTCATGTGCGTCACCCCGGACAGCGGCAGCACCTCGTGCGGACGCCCGTCCGCGAGCAGCGCTGAGCTGAGCCGCAGGGCGTGCGCGACCACCACGTTGTCGTCGGCGAGCCCGTGCACGATGAGCATCGGCCGGTGCTGCCGCGCGGCGTTCGACAGCCCGTCGTCCGTCACCAGTGAGCTCTTCGCGTACGTGTCCGGGGACGCGGCCGGATCGCCCAGGTACCGCTCCGTGTAGTGCGTGTCGTACAGCCGCCAGTCCGTCACCGGGGCGCCCGCGATGCCCGCGTGGAAGACGTCGGGCCGCTTCAGCACGGCCAGCGCGGAGAGATAGCCGCCGTAGCTCCAGCCGCGCATCGCCACCTTGGACAGGTCGAGGGGGAAGCGGTCGGCCAGCGCGTGCAGGGCGCTCACCTGGTCGTCCAGGGTCAGCGTGAAGTCGCCGCGGATCGACTTCTCGCGGCCGGGCGAGATGCCGGGCGCGCCCCGGCCGTCGGCGACGATCACCGCGAAGCCCTGGTCGGCGAACCACTGCGAGGTCAGATACGGGTTGTGCGCCGCCACGACACGCTGCCCGTGCGGGCCGCCGTACGGGTCGAGCAGCACCGGCAGCGGGCCGTCCCCGTCCGTGTACGAGGCGGGCAGCAGAACGGCGCACGGGATGCCGTCCGCCTCCGTCAGCGTCACGCGCGGGGAGAGCAGCGGGCGCTCGGCGTGCGAGGCGATGTCGGCGACGTGCTTGCCGTCGCGCTCGACCCGCACCCGCGCGCCGGGGGAGTCCGGGGTCGCCGAGACCAGCACCGTGACGCGGCCGGAGCGGACCGCCGTATGGACGCCGGGTCCGGCCGAGACGCGCTCCACGCCCAGTTCGTTGACGCGGTAGACATGCACCTCGCCGGTCTCCGGGGCCGGGGCGTCGGCGCCCGCAGAGGCCGACAGGAGCACATCGCTGTCGCCGACGTCGAGCACGGCCCGCACATGCAACTGCGGCCCCGTCAGCAGCCGTTCGCCGACCGCGAGGACCCGCGCGCCGCCCTCGTCGGCGATCCGCACGAGCTGCCCGCTCGGCGACCAGCACGGCACGCCGGGGAACAGCTCCAGCCACGCGTCGTCCTCGTCGGCGTGCACCATCCGCGTCGACCCGTCGTCCGGGTTCACCGCCAGGTACAGCTCGCTGAGCTGGTCGCGGGCCTGCACGAGGATCAGCGGGGCACCGTCCGCCGACCAGTGCACCCGGGCCAGGTACGGGTAGGCCGACCGGTTCCAGTTGATCTCGGTACGGCTGCCGTCGAGGCCGTACGCGAACAGGCGCACCTCGGCGTTGGGCGTACCGGCCGACGGATAGGCGTTGCGGGCCGGCTCGCGGTCCGGGTTCGCCGGGTCGGCGATCCACCAGCGCCGCACGTCCGCGTCGTCGGCGCGGGCCACGAGCAGCCGGTCCGAGTCGGGTGACCACCAGTAGCCGCGGTAGCGGCCCATCTCCTCGGCCGCGATGAACTCCGCGAGGCCGTACGTCACCGTCTCCGACTCGGGGGAGGCAAGGACCCGGTCCCCGGTGTCCTCGCCGTCCTCGCCGCCCCCGGGGCCTTCCGCGCCGACGACGCGCAGCGCGCCCCGCGCGACGTAGGCGATGTGCCGGCCGTCGGGGCTCGGGCGCGGGTCGATCACCGGTCCGGCGGCCGGGAGTTCACGGGCCGTGCCCGCGCGCAGCTCCGCCGTGAAGAGGCGGCCCGACAGGGCGAAAGCGGCCAGTTCGGCGGCGGCGTCCGTCGCGTAGCCCACGATGCCGGAGCC
This sequence comes from Streptomyces kunmingensis, assembly GCF_039533535.1. Taxonomy (NCBI): domain Bacteria; kingdom Bacillati; phylum Actinomycetota; class Actinomycetes; order Kitasatosporales; family Streptomycetaceae; genus Streptomyces; species Streptomyces kunmingensis. Next base: position 318,236 of record NZ_BAAATS010000018.1, on the reverse strand, counting down.
GCCCTCGCGGCTGCGCTCGCGCCGGGCCCGCTCCTCGGCCGACAGCCGCTCCGACGAGCCGCCGAGCAGGGTCGCCGGGTCGGCGGCGATCCGCTCCCGGCCGCTCGACACGTCCAGCACCCACAGGGCGTTCGCCCGGTCCGTACCGGCGGACGAGCGGAGGAAGACGACGCGCTCCCCGTCGGGCGACACCGTGAAGGCGCGCGGCGCACCCGAGGTGAAGCGTTGCGTACGCGCGTGCTGACGAGGAAAGGAGTACGTCTCGTTACCGCTGTCGGGTGCGGTGTCGGGCCCGCTCTCGGAGCCGCTCTGCGTGGTCATCCCCGAAGCCTAGGACCCATGTCGACCATGCGCCCCCACGCGCTCCAGCCCGCCCCCAGTGCTCCCTCACCATGACTCATGCGGAGCGACGGATAGTTATGATTCGTAGCGTTGAGTGGGTAACCAACAGGGGATATCCGTCGGCGACCGATCACTTTGGAGGAGGGACCGCTGTGGCACTCTCGATCTCGGCCGTGGTGCTGTTCGCGATCATCGTCTTCATCCTGATCAAGAAGTCGGGGCTGAAGGCCGGGCACGCGGTGGTCTGCGTGCTGCTCGGTTTCTATCTGGCGAGTTCCTCCATCGCCCCCACCATCCAGGAACTGACGACGAACGTGGCGGGCATGATCGGCGGGATCAAGTTCTAGCCCCGGCGCCGTGGGGTTCTAGGCTTGGAGCATGACGGAACTGCCCGGCCGGCGTCTGCTTCTCGTGCATGCGCATCCCGACGACGAGTCGATCAACAACGGTGCCACGATGGCCATGTATGCCGCCGACGGCGCCCACGTCACGCTCGTGACCTGCACCCTCGGCGAAGAGGGTGAGGTCATTCCGGACGAACTGGAGCATCTCGCCCCGGATCGCGAGGACCTGCTCGGCCCGCACCGCATCGGCGAGCTGGCCGCCGCCATGAAGGAGCTGGGCGTCACCGACCACCGCTTCCTCGGCGGCCCGGGACGCTACCGCGACTCCGGGATGATGGGCGCCGAGCAGAACCGGCGCCCGGGCGCGTTCTGGTCGGCCGACCTCGACGAGGCGGCGGCGCACCTCGTGGCCGTCATCCGCGAGATCCGCCCGCAGGTCCTCGTCACGTACGACCCGGACGGCGGATACGGCCACCCCGACCACATCAAGGCGCACCGCGTGGCCATGCGCGCCGCCGACCTCGCCGCCGAACCGGCCTTCCGCCGCGACCTCGGAGATCCCTACACGATCTCCAAGATCTATTGGAATCGTGTGCCCCGTACGACCATCGGGGAACTGTTCCGCCGCGTCGAGGCAGGGCTCGACCGCACGCCCTTCGACACCACCGCCACCGTCTCCGACGTGCCCGGCGTCGTCGATGACGAGCGCGTCACCGCCGAGATCGACGGCCGCCCCCACCAGGTGCGCAAGGAAGCCGCGATGCGCGCGCACGCCACCCAGGTCTCCATCCCGGAAGGACTCGGCGTGTTTGCGCTCTCGAACGGCCTCGCACAGCCGATGCTTCCGATCGAGTACTACGAGTTGGTACGCGGCGAGCCCGGATCGGCCTACGAGAAAGACCTGTTCGAGGGCGTCCAGGGCATCGACGACAGCAACGGCATCCAGGGAGCACGCGCGTGATGAGCAGCAGCAAAAGCGGCAACGCCGCAACGGCACGCCAGGTCGACCTCCCCTTCAGCCTGTCGCTGTCCCCGTCCGGAGCCGTCGTCCTCCTCGTCCTGTTCGTGCTCGGCGTACTCGTCGGCGCCGCGGGCGCGCTGCTCCAAGGGGGCTGGTTCCCGGGCGGGTTGCTGCTCGCGCTGATCGGCGCGGCCGGCCTGTTCCACGGCGGCGTCCGGCTGACCCGTGGTAGATCCGGGGCGGTGGCACCCGCGGCGGGCTGGCTCGTCGCGGTCATCCTGCTCACGGCGAGCCGTCCCGAAGGCGACTTCCTGTTCGGCGCGGGACTCGGCTCCTACCTCTTCCTCCTCGGAGGGATGGCCGTGGCTGTGATGTGCGCCACGCTTGGGCTTTCACAGCAACCACCCGCGTCCGCTGCCCGACTTGGGAAGTGACGTACCACTTCGGGTCTTGTCCCGTAGGGGATTCACCATCCGTCACACCGTGATGCCTGGCCGCGCCCAGTATGGTGGTGCGCGCCGCCGAGCAGCCCGCGTGAGGTCGAGACGGGCGGCGGAGCCAACCGGGAGAACCTGCTTTGAGTCGTGAAACTGACAGTTCGTCCTCCGGGCCCCAGGGGCGCGGCGCTGCCGCCTACCCGTCGGGGACGCCTCCGTACGGTACGTCCGCGCAGGGCGCGGCGTCCGGCGACGCCGACCCGCTGGGCCAGGTGCCCCCGGGTGATCAGGGCACCCCGGACACACCCAGGACCGAGACGACGCTGACGACGCGCATCCGGATCAACATTCCGGGTTCGCGTCCGATCCCGCCGGTCGTCATGCGCACGCCGATGAGCGACGTCGACGCCGGTCCCCAGGACGGCGCCGACGCGCCGGCCGGGGCCTCCGAGCCCGACTCCGCCGCGGGCCGCCCCTCCGCACTAGCCGGATACGGGGGAGGGGGCACGGACACCGGCACGAGTGCCGGCCCCGCCACGGGCCCCGCCGGCGGTGACGCCGCCGAGGCCAAGGCGCCCCGAGAGGAGAAGACCAGCGACTGGTTCGCGCCGCGCAAGGGCGCCGCGAAGCCCGGCGCCGGAGCGAACGGCGCGGGCGCGGCGGCGTCCGGACCGGCCGCGGGCAACCCGCCGAGCGGCTCGAACGGCGGCGCCCCGTCCGGTACGTCCGGCGGCTTCGACGTGACCGGCGCCCTGGCGGCGGGACCGCTCGGCGGCGGCTCGACGCCCCCCGCCGGCAGTGACCGGGGCGACCTGCCCTACTTCTCCGGCAACTCCGGCAACTCCGGCAACTCCGGCAACTCCGGCGCCCCGGAGCCCGGCGCGCACCGCGGCGGCCCGGCCGGGCCCACGACGGGCCCCGCCACCGGCGACGGCCCGATGGTCACGCCGCTCACCCCGAACCCGGCGGTCCGCCCCGCATCGGGCGCCCAGAACCCGCCGCGGATGAGCGACGACACCGCGATCCTCACCCCGCAGAAGCCGGCCCCCGAGCCGCCCGGCGGCCATGTGTCCGGCTCCACGCTCACCAGCGGCATCCCGGTCGTCCCGCCGGGCGGCCAGGGCGGACCGGGCTCCCCGTTCCCGCCCGGCTCCGCGACGCCGCACACCCCGCCGAAGCTGCCCGAGCCGGTGCCGAGCACCACGGCGGCGGCCCCCGCGAAAAAGAAGAAGGGCCGCAGCAAGCTGGTGCTGCTCGCCGTGGGCCTCGTCGGCGTGGCCGGAGTCGCGTACGGCGCGGGCCTGTTGATGAACCACTCGGACGTGCCGAAGGGCACCACTGTCCTCGGCGTGGACATCGGCGGCGGCACCCGTGACGAGGCCGCCGCCAAGCTCGACGAGGCCCTCGGCAAGCGCACGGGCCAGGACCTGAAGCTCCAGGTCGACGGCAAGACCGTCGCGCTCAAGCCGGACCAGGCGGGCCTCTCCCTGGACAGCGCGGCCACCGTGTCCGCCGCCGCGGGCAGCGACTACAACCCGGTCTCCGTCATCGGCTCGCTGTTCGGCAACGAGCGGGTCGTGGAGCCCGTCATGCCCGTCGACGAGGAGAAGCTGCACGCCGCGCTCGAGCAGGCCGCGGGCGGCGCCGCCGGATCCGGTGACGGCACGATCAAGTTCGTCCCGGGCAAGGCCGTCGCCGTCCACGGCAAGACCGGCAAGGGCATCGACGTGGAGAAGTCGACCACCGCCGTTCAGCAGGCCTACCAGGCACAGGTCGAGACGGGCACGTCGACGCCGGTCCAGGTCCCGACCACGACCCGGCAGCCGACGGTCTCGGACGCCGAGGTCGACCGGAAGATGCAGCAGTTCGCCGAGCCCGCCATGTCCGGCCTCGTCACGGTCAAGGCGGGCAGCGCCTCGATCCAGTTCGGCCCGGACAAGTCGCTGCCGAAGATCCTCGGCATGAAGGCGGTCGACGGCAAGCTCGTCGAGACGTACGACCTGGAGGCGCTCAAGAGCCTCTACGGCAACGTCTTCGACGGCGTCCTCATCACCCGGGGCAACGGCAAGAAGACGCCGGTCCAGCCGACCGACGTCGCCTCGGCCATGGGCAAGGCCCTGCTGGGCAAGACCGCCGCCGAGCGCACCGCGACGATCGCGACGAACGCCGGCTAGACCGCTCACGTCACAGGTCCCCGCACCGACAGCGATCGGTGCGGGGACCTGTGACGTTGCGGGCGGGGTTCGAGCACACGGGCTCTCAGTTCAGCATCGCGCGCGCCGCCCTGGCCTGCCCGAGGACCCGCTCCGCCGCGGAGGTGTCCACCGCACCGATGACCTCCGCGTACGACTCCAGCTCCACGGCGCCGGTGACGAAATCACCCCGCTGCACCAGCAACTGCGCCCGCTCGTACCGCAGCCGCGCCGGATGCGACGGCAGCAGCAGCGACAGCTCTATGGCCCACAGCGCCACGTCCGAACACTCGGGCCGCGTCGCCGCCCACGCCCGGATGTTGTTCAGGATCCGCAGCACGACCTCCAGCGGATCGACGGGCCGCAGCATCGACGGATCCATCGGCGCGCCCGTCGCCCCGGCCACCAGCAGCTCCGCGTCCGGCCCCGTAAGCACCCGCCCCGAACCGAACGGGTCGGCGAGGACCTGCTCCCCGGGGTCGCCGAAGCCGACGACGAAGTGCCCCGGCAGCGCCACCCCGTAGACCGGGGCCCCGGCCCGCCGCGCCACCTCCATCCACACCACCGACAGCAGGATCGGCAGCCCGCGCCGACGCCGCAGGACCTCGTGCAGCAGCGACGACTCCAGGCGCTGGTAGTCGGCAGCCACCCCGTGGAAACCGAGCTTGCTGCCGAGCAGTTCGGCGAGCGCGGTGGCCCAGGAGCGCGGGCCGCCCGGCCGGAACGGCAACCGCCCGGCCAGCTCGTCCAGTTCGATCTGCACCGCGTCCATGCCGGCCTCGTCGAGCGAGCCGTCGGCCTGCGCGGCGAGCAGCACACACAGCTGGGCGAGATCAGGCCGCTCGGACCGTGCCTCCTCGGCGAACCGGCGCCGAAGCTCCGTGGAACGGGGGGACAAGTGGGGGGACATACGAGCCTCGTGCCCTCTCAGACCGATCGATAGCGCGCACGGCAGCGGGTCACCGGCTGCCGCGCTCCGGAGCACGGTAGTGGTGATACGCGTGGTGGGTGGCGAAACCCATGCGGTCGTACAGGGCGCGCGCCCCCGCGTTGTCGGCCTCGACCTGGAGCCAGGCCGCCGACGCGCCCTCGTCGAGCGCCCGCCGCGCGAGCGCCGTCATCACGGCCGAGGCGAGCCCCTGACGCCGGTACACGGGGTCGACCTCGACGGCGGCGAACCCGGCCCACCGCCCGTCGACCACGCACCGCCCGATCGCCGCGGGCGCCTCACCCTCGCCGGCCACCGTCGCGAACCACACGGACGGCCCGGCGCACAGCACCCGCAACGCGACTTCGCTCGCTCCCTTGCGCTGGTGGCGCCCGAGCCACGCCGGCCCCGGCTCCCGGGTCAGCAGCACCGGTGGGCCGTCGGGACCGTCCCCGATGGGTGCCAGCGCCGCGATCCGCAGCTCGGCGCTGACCTCCCGCACCCAGCCGCGCGCCTCCAGCTCGGCACAGAGCACCTCCTGCGTCCCGGCGGCCCCGGTCGCCGTCTGCGCGTAGGCGGGCAGCCCACGCGCCGCGTACCAGTCCTGTACGCGGGCCAGCGCCTCGTCCAGCGGCACACCCGGATCGCCCACCGGCAGCACGGAGTTGGCCCGCCGTGTGAAACCCCGGGCCGCTCTGAGCTCCCATTCGCCGAGCCGCTCGCTCTCGACCGGCTGCCAGCCGCGGGAGGCGACACGTGCCAGTTCCGGATACGTGGCCGAGGGACCCCGGCGCCTGGCCGGTTCGGCCGGCACGACCTTTCCCGCGACGAGGGTGGCCGCGTCGATGGTCACCTGTTCGCCGGTCCGCCGTGTGATGAGCAGCACATCGTCGTTCCACGATGTGAGAACCCCGACCGTGTCGGTGAACTTCCGACCCGCGGGCCCCTCCTCGCTCACTCGTCGCACAGATACGCGTTTTCCCACGTCAGCGCGGGTCAAGCGCACCTCGAGCCGTCCGCCCGCAGTGAATTCCACAGCTCGGTCCACCCCTCCTGTTCGGATCATGGCCGGGAACGGAGATACTAGGGGCGGGCATCGACGACGCCGCGCTCCCGCGCGCCAGGCGGCGGAGCCTGCGGAGGCCCGCCAGCGCCCTATCGAGGAGGAACGACAGCGTGACCTACGTCATCGCGCAGCCTTGTGTCGACGTCAAGGACAAGGCGTGCATCGAGGAGTGCCCGGTCGACTGCATCTACGAGGGCTCCCGGTCCTTGTACATCCACCCGGACGAATGCGTCGACTGTGGTGCCTGTGAGCCGGTCTGCCCGGTCGAGGCGATCTTCTACGAGGACGACACTCCGGAGGAGTGGAAGGACTACTACAAGGCGAACGTCGAGTTCTTCGACGAGCTCGGTTCGCCCGGTGGTGCCTCGAAGATGGGCCTCATCGAGAAGGACCACCCGTTCATCGCCGCGCTGCCGCCGCAGAACCAGTAACTGCGCTCAGCGGTACGCACAGGCGCAGCCCCGGTCCCGTACGGCGTTCCACTGCCGTACGGGACCGCGGCATTTGTCCCCCCTCACGAGAACCGCACGAGGGCCCTACGCAAAAGAAGTGAGCTGACCCGGTGTCCGCAGTCCCCGCTCCCGTCGACCGCCTCCCCACCTTCCCCTGGGACAAGCTGGAGCCGTACAAGAAGACGGCCGCGGCGCATCCGGACGGCCTCGTCGACCTCTCCGTCGGAACGCCGGTCGACCCGGTGCCCGAGCTGATCCAGAAGGCGCTCACGGACGCCGCCGACTCGCCGGGCTACCCGACGGTGTGGGGCACCCCCGAGCTGCGTGACGCTCTCGTGGCCTGGTGCGAACGCCGCCTCGGCGCCCGCGGCCTCGGCCACACGAACGTGCTGCCGGTGGTCGGCTCCAAGGAGCTCGTGGCATGGCTGCCGACGCAGCTCGGCCTCGGCCCCGACGACAAGGTCGCCTACCCGCGCCTCGCCTACCCGACGTACGAGGTGGGCGCCCGTCTGGCCCGCGCCCAGTACGTGGCGTACGACGACCCGACCGAGCTGGACCCGGCGGGCGTCAAGCTGCTCTGGCTCAACTCCCCGTCGAACCCGACGGGCCGGGTCCTGGCCAAGGACGAGCTGACCCGCATCGTGGCCTGGGCCCGCGAGCACGGCATCCTGATCTTCTCGGACGAGTGCTACATCGAGCTGGGCTGGGAGGCCGACCCGGTCTCGGTCCTGCACCCGGACGTGAACGGCGGCTCGGTCGAGGGCCTGGTCTCGGTCCACTCGCTCTCCAAGCGCTCGAACCTGGCCGGCTACCGGGCGGCGTTCCTCGCCGGTGACGCCTCCGTCCTCGGCGACCTGCTCCAGATCCGTAAGCACGGCGGCATGATGACCTCGGCCCCGACGCAGGCGGCGGTCGTCGCGGCGCTCGGCGACGAGGACCACGTCCACGAGCAGCGCGCCCGGTACGCGGCCCGCCGGGAGCTGCTGCGTGAGGCGCTCCTCGCGCACGGCTTCCGCATCGAGCACAGCGAGGCGAGCCTGTACCTGTGGGCGACCCGCGACGAGTCCTGCTGGGACACGGTCGCCCACCTCGCGGAGCTCGGCATCCTGGTCGCGCCGGGCGACTTCTACGGGGAGGCAGGCCGGCAGTTCGTCCGCGTCGCTCTGACCGCCACGGACGAGCGCATCAAGGCGGCGGTGGCCCGTCTGGCCTGACCGCCGGTCCCGCCGCACGACAGCGAAAAACGTGGGTGCGGGGAGCCTTTCGCTCCCCGCACCCACGTCCGCGTGAGAATCGGCGTGATCAGCCGAGCGGCAGGCCCTTGACCGGGAGCTGGTCGGTGGGCAGGCCGTTCCCGGCGACCGGGAGGCCGCCCTTGGTGAGGGAGTCGGTGGGCAGCCCGCCGTCCGTCGCCGAACCGGCCGTCTTGCCGACCGTGTCACCGGCGCTGCCGGCCAGGTCGCCCGCGGCCTTCTGCGCCACCGGGGTGGTGGTCTTGGCGGCCTTTCCGACCGTCTTGCCGGCGGCGGGGACGGCCGTCCCGACGGCCTTGCTGCCGGTCTTGCCCGCGAGGCCGCTGACGTTCTGGGACGCGCCGTCGACGGTGTTGCCCACGTTCGCGCCGTCCAGCGCGGTCACGCCACCGAGGTCCGGCGTGGCCGGAAGCCCGGCAGCGCTCGCGGCGCCGGCCGCACCGACCACGGGCGCCGCACCCGCCGCTACGAGCAGCGCGACGCGGGCGATCCGGCGGGTCAGGGGGAGGGACATGGTGCTCCTTATACGGGAGAGAGACTCTGTCGTCCGGCTGCCGTGCGGCGGTCGGACGCCGTGACAACAGCCCCAGGACCCAGGAAGGTTGCGGGTCGGCAACGTAAAGGGTTGGCAATGCGTCGCATTATCGGCTCCGGACAAAAACGGGCGAAGGACGCAAGTTCTCTGTCGCAGGAAAACCCTTACGCCCCTGTACCGGCAAGGGATCGGGGACCGGGCCGCACACCGCCCGAAGATCCTGCCCAGGGAGCCGCCGGGAATGATCGGCGCCGCCCGATCGAGTGATCGTCCGTACAACCGGCCGGTTCCGGTGTGGGCTTCGCCGGCCGGTGACGCCGCCGCCGAAGCGGCTCCCGCCCCGGGCGATAGGGTCGACGGCATGGACCGCACCTCACTCGACCTCACGCAGGACGCCGCTCTCCTCACCGCTCAGCTGGTCGACTTCCCCTCGCCCAGCGGCAGCGAGAAAGAGCTCGCCGACGCCGTCGAGGCGGCCCTGCGCCCCCTGTCGCACCTCACGGTCGACCGGTACGGCAACAACGTGGTGGCCCGCACGAACCTGGGCCGCTCCGAGCGGATCATCCTCGCCGGCCACATCGACACGGTCCCGATCGCGGACAACGTGCCCTCGCGCCTCGACGCGGACGGCACCCTGTGGGGCTGCGGGACGAGCGACATGAAGTCGGGCGTCGCGGTCCAGCTGCGGATCGCGCAGACGGTCACGGAGCCCAACCGCGACCTCACGTTCGTCTTCTACGACAACGAAGAGGTCGCCGCGCACCTCAACGGCCTCGGGCACGTCGCCGACGCCCACCCGGACTGGCTGGAGGGCGACTTCGCGATCCTGCTGGAGGGCACCGAGGGCCTGGTCGAGGGCGGCTGCCAGGGCACGCTCCGCGTCATCCTGAAGGTGAAGGGCGAAAGGGCCCACTCCGCGCGCGCGTGGATGGGAGAGAACGCCATCCACGCGGCGTCCCCGATCCTGGAGCGGCTGGCCGCCTACGAGCCGCGCAAGCCGGTCGTCGACGGCCTGGAGTTCCACGAGGGCCTGAACGCGGTCCGTATCGAGGGCTTCGTCGCCACGAACGTCATTCCCGACGTGTGCGCCGTCACGGTCAACTTCCGGTACGCGCCCGACCGCTCGATGGCCGAGGCCGAGCAGTTCGTCCGCGACTTCTTCGCCGGCTGCCCGATCGAGGAGTTCGTCGTGGACGACCACACGGGCGGCGCCCGGCCCGGCCTGACCCACCCCGCTGCCGCCGCCTTCCTGGCCGCCGTGGGCGGCGAGGCACGCCCCAAGTTCGGCTGGACGGACGTCTCCCGCTTCAGCGCGCTCGGCGTCCCCGCGGTGAACTACGGGCCGGGCAACCCGATCTTCGCCCACAAGATCGACGAGCGGGTCGCCACGGCGCTCATCCTGGAGGCGGAGAAGCGCCTGGCCACCTGGCTCACCGCCTGACATCTCGAGATCCCTCGCATGTAACCCGCGTAGACCTACCCTTGCTCTACGTAAGCGCGCGATACCTGCGCATGGAGGGAGCGGACCATGAGCAACCCGGAGGGCAAGCGGCATCCCAAGGAGCAGCGGACGGGGCCGGTGATCCGTCGCCGCGACCAGGTGCAGCCCGGGACGAGTGACCAGCGTCTGCTCGACACAGAAGGACCCTCGGGCTGGGTGCACACGGACCCCTGGCGGGTCCTGCGCATCCAGTCGGAGTTCATCGAGGGCTTCGGCACCCTTGCCGAACTGCCGCCCGCGATCAGCGTGTTCGGCTCGGCGCGCACACCGGTGGACTCACCGGAGTACGCGGCGGGCGTCGAGATCGGCAAGGCCCTGGCGGAGGCCGGTTTCGCGGTCATCACGGGCGGCGGCCCGGGCGCCATGCAGGCCGCGAACCAGGGCGCGGTGGAGGCCAACGGCACCTCGGTCGGCCTCGGCATTGAGCTGCCCTTCGAACAGGGCCTCAACCCGTACGTCGATCTGGGCCTGAACTTCCGCTACTTCTTCGTACGGAAGACCATGTTCGTGAAGTACGCCCAGGGCTTCGTCGTGCTGCCCGGCGGTCTCGGCACCCTGGACGAGCTCTTCGAAGCGCTCACCCTCGTGCAGACCACCAAGGTGACCCGCTTCCCGATCGTCCTGTTCGGTACGCAGTACTGGAGCGGCCTCGTCGACTGGCTGAAGAACACGGTGATCGCGCAGGGCAAGGCGAGCGAGGTCGACCTGCTCCTGTTCCACGTCACGGACGACGTGGAAGAGGCGATCTCCCTGGTCACCAAGGAAACCGGTAACTGACGTCCACGAAGTGCGTGTTACGCGAGTCCCCGGCGGGCGACCGCCGGGGGCCTGTGCCCCGCGATGGACGCCACCATGTCGAGCACCTGCCGGGTCTCGGCGACCTCGTGCACCCGGTAGACCTGCGCCCCGAGCCACGCCGACACCGCCGTCGTCGCCAGCGTCCCGATGAGCCGCTCCTTGACGGGCCGGTCGAGCGTCTCGCCCACGAAGTCCTTGTTGGACAGCGACACGAGCACCGGCCACCCGGTGTCCACCATCTCCGGAAGCCTGCGCGTCGCCTCCAGGGAGTGCCGCGTGTTCTTCCCGAAGTCGTGCCCCGGATCGATCAGTACGGACTCGCGCGGCACCCCGAGCGCCACGGCCCGCTCGGCGTACCCGACGGTGACGTCGAGGATGTCCGCCATCACGTCGTCGTACGTGGCCCGGTGCGGCCGTGTACGCGGCTCGGCCCCGCCCGCGTGCGTGCACACGATGCCCACCTTGTAGCGCGCCGCGACCTCCGCGAGCTTCGGGTCCACGCCGCCCCACGCGTCGTTCAGCAGATCCGCTCCCGCCTCGCAGACGGCCTCGCCGACCTCGTGCCGCCAGGTGTCCACGCTGATGATCACGGACGGGAAGCGGCGCCGTACCTCGGCGACGAACCCGACGGTCCGCCGCGCCTCCTCCTCGGCGTCGACCTCCTCGCCGGGGCCCGCCTTCACCCCGCCGATGTCGACGATCGCGGCGCCCTCGGCGACCGCCTGCTCGACCCGGGCGAGCGCCGGCTCGTCCCGGAACGTGGCGCCCTGGTCGTAGAAGGAGTCCGGGGTCCGGTTCACGATCGCCATGATCACCGGCTCGTGCGCGTCGAACTCGCGCCGGCCCAACCTGAGCATCCCTGTGACTCTCCTCTGGATCCCGCTTGAACGGACGCCTGCGACCTTAACTGTCAGTGCGGCATGGCACGATCGGAGCCTGACGGTTTCGGGATGCCCGTGTACGCAGGTACCGGCCCGGTAGAGCCCAGGGGACGGCAGCGATGGTCATGTTCTTGTTTCTGGTCGCCGCGCTCGTCGTGGTGGTCGCGGCGGTGACGCTCGCGGTCCTCGGCGGCGGTGACGGCGGCGCCCTGCGTGACGAGCCGTCCCAGTTCTACGCGGACCCGCTGCCCCAGGACCGCCCGCTGGCCCGCGCGGACGTCGAGGAGCTGCGCCTGCCCACGGCCGTGCGCGGCTACCGCATGGCGGAGGTCGACGACGCGCTGAACCGGCTGGGCGCGGAGCTGGCCGAGCGCGACGCCCGTATCTCGCAGCTGGAGTCGGCCCTGGCCACGGCCTATGCGCAGACCCGGCGGCCGGTCGACCCCGGACGCGACACGGGCTTCGCACCGCCCGGCGGGTACGGGTACGGGACGGAGCCGGGGGAGGACTTCCGGTGAGCTCGCCGCTGGGAGGGGCCGTCCCGGGGCCTGACGGGGGTCTGCGCTGCCCCTGGGGCCTGTCGACCGCCGACTACGTCACGTACCACGACGAGGAGTGGGGGCGCCCGGTCCACGGCGACGACGCGCTGTTCGAGCGCGTCTCCCTCGAAGCCTTCCAGTCGGGGCTGTCCTGGATCACGATCCTGCGCCGCCGCGAGACCTTCCGCGCCGCGTTCGCCCACTTCAAGATCGCGGAAGTGGCGGCGTACACGGACGCCGACCGCGAGCGGCTCCTCGCCGACCCCGGCATCATCCGCAACAGAGCGAAGATCGACGCCACGCTCGCCAACGCGCGCGTGCTCGCGGACTGGTCGCCCGGCGAACTCGACGAGCTGATCTGGTCGCACGCCCCCGACGCGACGGGCCGCCCCGCGCCGAGGACGGTGAGCGACGTACCAGCGATCACCGACGAGTCGACGGCGCTGTCCAAGGCCCTCAAGAAGCGCGGCCTGCGCTTCGTCGGGCCGACGACGGCGTACGCGCTGATGCAGGCGTGCGGCCTTGTCGACGACCACCTGTGGAACTGCGTGGCCCGCACGCCTGCCTGAGTCCCGGCTCAGCGGCCCAGGTAGTCGGGCTTCTCCTTGGCGATGAAGGCCTGCACGGCGATGAGGTGGTCCGCGGAGGCGCCGGCCCGCGTCTGCAGCTCGTCCTCCTTGTCGAGGGCCTCGTCCAGGGAGTGGTCCGCGGCGAAGGCGACCGACTCCTTGAGCGCGGCGTACGCGACGGTCGGCCCCGCGGCGAGCATGAGGGCCAACTTGCGTGCCGTGTCCGCCAGTTCGTCGGCCGGCACGATCCGGTGCACGGCGCCGATCTCGAACGCCTCCTGCGCCGAGATCGTGCGCGGGAACAGCAGCAGATCGAGGGCGCGGCCCGGGCCGACGAGCCGCGGCAGCGTCCACGAGATGCCCGAGTCCGCGGTGAGGGCCACCCCGGCGAACGACGTGTTGAACGACGCCGTGTCCGCCACGATCCGGTAGTCCGCGCAGAGCGCGAACCCGAAGCCGGCCCCGGCCGCCACGCCGTTCACCGCGGCCACCACGGGCTTCGCCATCCCGGTCAGCGCCCGCACGATCGGGTTGTAGTGCTCCCGCACGGTGTTCATGGTCTGCCCCGCACCGGCCTCCCGGTCCGCCATCAGGGTCCCCACGTGCTCCTTGAGGTCCTGACCGACACAGAACGCGCGGTCCCCGGCCGCCGTCAGCAGCACAGCCCGCACCGCCTCGTCCCCGGCAGCCGCCTGCACCGCGTCGCGGAGGGCGACCTTGGCCTCGGTATTCATCGCGTTCATCGCCTCGGGGCGGTTCAGCGTGATCGTCGCGAGCCCGTCGCTCACCTCGTAGAGCACGGTGTCGGCCATGACGCTCCTCCTACTATGCGTTTGCTTAGTGTCCGTGCTCAGCATGACGGAGATCACGGCACATGGAGCACCCCCGACATGTGACCTGCGTCAAACAAATCCACCTCGGAACGGGCACGCGAGCGGCGCAGTATCGCAGTCACATCGCCGAATTGGGTGGTTTTGCTCAAGCGCGTTGCGCAAGCGATGCCGACTGATGTTGGTCATCGGGTCCCGCGATGCGGGATAATGGCCTGGAAGCAAGGTGTTCGATGCCGGTGACGTGTGCCCGTCCAGAGGGCCGTCGGCTATGACGATGAGCTGGTTTCAGGAAGGGGAACGAGCATGGCGGCCATGAAGCCGCGGACGGGTGACGGCCCGCTCGAGGTGACAAAGGAGGGGCGGGGCATCGTCATGCGCGTTCCGCTCGAAGGCGGCGGTCGGCTCGTGGTCGAGCTGACGCCGGACGAGGCCGATGCCCTCGGCGACGCCCTGAAGAAGGTCGTCGGCTGACGCGGAAGCGACCATAACCTTTTCGACTGCCCCGGCACACATTCGGTGCCGGGGCAGTCGTACGTCCGGATTCCCGTCCGGCGGGCGAGGGTCTCCCGGCGGATCTTCGGGCACTTTCCGTGAACGCCGGAGCCGGCTCCCTCGGAGTCAGGGACGGGCTCTCAGCGCTTGACCGCGCACAGCAGCCCGTCGCCGACCGGCAGCAGCGACGGCACCAGCTCCGGACTCTCCCGCACCGCCCGCAACAGCTCGCGCACTCGCACCACTTCCACCGGCTGCGGTCCCGAGTCCACGGTCCGGCCGTCGGCGAAGACGCCCTCGAAGCACACCACGCCGCCGGGCCGCAGCAGACGCAACGATTCAGCGAGGTAGTCCAGGCTCTCCATCCGGTCGCCGTCGCAGAAGACCAGGTCGTACCCGCTGTCCGCGAGCCGGGGGAGCACGTCGAGGGCGCGCCCGGGGATGAACCGGGCCCGGTTGCTGGCGAAACCCGCCGCCCGGAACGCCTGCCGCGCGAACTGCTGCTGCTCCGGCTCGGGATCGACCGTGGTCAGGACGCCGTCGGGCCGCATCCCGTGCAACAGATGGATTCCGGACACCCCGGTCCCCGTCCCGATCTCGGCGACGGCCTTCGCCCCCACCGTGGCGGCGAGCAACCGCAGCGCGGCGCCCGCGCCGGGGGACACCGAGCGAAGCCCTGCCTCCCGGGCCCGGTCCCGGGCCCAGCGCACAGCGTCGTCCTCGGCGACAAAGGCGTCGGCGAACGCCCAGCTCGTCTGCCGGTTGCCGGTAATGGCCCTCTCCTGTCCCCGCGGTTGCCTGCGCGTGACTTTATCCGTTGGCGCCGGGAACTCGCAGATGGGACCGGGCGTTTAGAGAGGCAGGGGGAAAGAGCAGGCTGAAGCGGGGGTCGGCGGGATGGCGACAGCGACGAAGCGGGCGGCTGAGAGCCGACCGGCAAATCTGAGTAAAAACGCTTATCCGGAGCTAACGGGCGAGGTGGCTATGGTAGGGGCTCCACTGGACACCACCAGAGCCGACAGGGGAGGTGCGGCTGCGCCTGTGGATCGGGGAGGAGTGCTGCGGCGCTTTCTCAGGTCGGCGGGTGAGCCGAAATCTGTGACCAACACCGCTGACCGATTCCGCACCGTTGACTCCGCGCAGCAGACCGCGACCTTTGCCGCTGACGCGGAATCGCAGGCGTGGACTCCGCCCACCTGGGAGGAGATCGTCAGCACGCACAGCACGCGCGTCTACCGACTCGCCTACCGCCTGACCGGTAATCAGCACGATGCCGAGGACCTCACGCAGGAGGTCTTCGTCCGCGTCTTCCGCTCGCTGTCGACGTACACGCCCGGCACGTTCGAGGGCTGGCTGCACCGCATCACCACGAACCTCTTCTTGGACATGGTCCGCCGCAAGCAGCGCATCCGCTTCGACGCGCTGGGGGACGACGCCGCCGAGCGTCTGCCCAGCCGCGAGCCGTCGCCGCAGCAGGTCTTCAACGACGCGCACTTCGACGCCGACGTCCAGCAGGCGCTGGACACGCTGGCGCCCGAGTTCCGCGCCGCCGTCGTGCTGTGCGACATCGAGGGTCTCTCGTACGAGGAGATCGCCGCCACCCTGGGCGTGAAGCTGGGCACGGTCCGCAGCCGCATCCACCGCGGCCGTTCGCAGCTGCGCAAGGCGCTGCAGCACCGCTCGCCCGAGGCCCGCGCCGAGCGCCGCACGCTTGCGACCACAGGGGGGATCCCCGTCCTTGGCGGAGGGGGCGCGCCCGCGTGAGTGGACCACGTCTCAATCCTGCCGAGCGCCAGACCGCGGCCGACCAGCATCTGGGAGACCGGCTGGCCGCCCTCGTCGACGGCGAACTGGATCACGATGCCCGGGAGCGCGTCCTCGCGCACCTGGCGACCTGTCCCAAGTGCAAGGCCGAGGCCGACGCGCAGCGCCGCCTCAAAAGCGTCTTCGCCGAGGTGGCCCCGCCACCGCCCTCCGAGAGCTTCCTCGCCCGCCTCCAAGGGCTGCCCGCCGGAGGTGACAGCGACGGTGGCTCACCACCGTTCGGGGGAGGCGGCTTCGGCACCGGCCGCGCCTTCGGCACCGGGCCCGGATTCGGGGAAGGCGTCTTCGCCGTAGACCCCGAGCCCTTCGGGTTCGCGCCGTCCGGCGCGCATGCCCCCGTGCTCCCCGGCACGCAGCGCGGTTTCCGCATCCACGAAGTGGGCCGTCCCGACCGGCACGACAGCGACCGGGCCTCCCGTGGGCGCCGTTTCGCGTTCGCCGCGGCCGGGGCGGTGTCGCTCGCCGCCATCGCTCTCGGTGGAGTCACGGCCGGCGCTCCGCTCGACAGTTCCGACGCGCGTAGTGGTGGCTCCGGCAGCAATGCCACGCCGTTGCGCAGCCAGGCGTCGGGCGCCGCATCGGTCTCCGAGTCACAGCGACGCCGAGCGCTCTCGCCGCTGCTCGGCCAGAGCGGCGGTGCCCTGTCGGCGCCGGTCTCGCCGATCCGGGCGAGCGCGCCGCTGCTGCCGGGTGGTGGTCACGCGGACAGTGCGAGCTACCCCTTCTCGACCCCGCTGCTGTCCGGGGCGGCCCGTATGTCGCCCCTGATACGCCCGGCCGCGCCGGTGCCCACGGTCGCGGTGGAGCTGAAGCCGCACGTGGTGTCCGAGGCGACCGCGTTCAGCGGGCCACCGGACGAGCCGGCCGCGGCTTCGGCGTCCTCGCCGCCCCTGTCCTCCCGGTCGTCCTCTCTCCGCTGACGCCCGCTGCGCCCGGGCCGCCGAACCTGGTTGAATCCACGTGAGGCCGCGCATCGGGTCCTGGACCCGGACTGCGCGCTCAGGAGCCCGTGGTGTGGTGCCAGGGGCCAGGTGTGGGGAGAGCGGCGGGACATGGACGAGGGCAAGCCCACAAAGGCCAAGTGGTGGAGCCGCCCCCGACCGAACACCGGGGGCGCCGCGGACGACGGCGACTGGCACCTGCCCGGGGCCGGGAGCGCGGCGGGCGACGGCGACTGGCACCTGCCCGCGCCTGCCTCCGGCGGTGGGCCGGTGGACGGCGACGGCGCATCGCGGCACACGACCGATCCCGCCGGGACCACACCCCGGGACGGGCACTCCACCGACCCGACGACGGCCGCGGCTCCCTCCGATTCCCGCGCATTCGTGACCGGCCCGGACGACTCCGCCGCGCCTGCCGGGACCGAGCCGGCGGGGTCTTCCGCCAGGGCCGAGGTGGATCCGGCGCGGCCCGTGGAGAACGGCGCGGGCGCCGCTGACCCGGCGGGCTCGGCCGACCCGGGCGACTCGGCGCCGCGCATGGCCGATCCGGCCGCTCCCGCAGACCCTGCCGACCCGGGGGTGGATGCCGCTCAGCCCGTGCTCGTGCCCGAGCCCGAGACCGTGACCGACTCCGTGCCGAACGCGTATCGGCCGCCGACTCCGCCGACTCCGGTGGCTCCGGTGGCTCCGGTGGCTCCGGTGGCTCCGGTGGAGGAGGCTCCCCGGCCGCTGCACGATCCGGACCCGTACAGCACGCCGCCGTACGGCGAGCCGGGCCCCTGGGCGCTCGCACCGCCCGTACAACACCCGGCGACGACCCCGGCCCACGGCACGGCCACGCAGCCGGGCGGGGAGGCGCAGCAGCAGACATACGCGGGTGACTCGGGTCCGGTTCCGCCGGCGTACCCGGGTGACTCGGGCGCGGTTCAGCAGCCGGCGTATCCGGGTGACTCGGGTGCGGCTCAGCAGCCGGCGTACCCGGGTGACTCGGGTGCGGCTCAGCAGCCGTCCTACCCGGGTGACTCCGGTTCGGTTCAGCAGGCCTACCCAGGCGGCTCCGGCGCGGCTCAGCAGCCGATTCAGCCCTTGCCGCAGCAGGCCTACCCAAGTGACCCCGGCCCGGCCCAGCAACCGGAGCAGCCTTCGCCGCAACCGGCGTACCCGGACGCTTCAGGCCCGGCTCAGCAGCCGGACCGGTCGTACCAGGAGCACGCCGCTCCGGGGCCGGCCCCGCACGGCGGCCCGGATCAGGCCCAGCATCCTTACCCGACGCCCCCCGACGGGCCCTGGCAGCGTTACGACCCGTGGGCCGCGCACGCCGCCGCGCCGGTGGGAACGCGCAAGGGACGGTCGAGGCGCGTGGTGGCGCTCGGTGCCGTGCTGCTCGCGCTGGTGGCCGGGATCGTGGGCGGAGCCATCGGTTCCCACCTGGAGCGCAACGGCGGGACGGACGTCGAACTGCCGCAGGCGGGCGCCGAGTCCACCCGCCGCGCCCCCGGCAGCATCGCGGGCATCGCCGCCAGCGCGCTGCCCGGCGTAGTCACCATCCACACCAAGGGCTCCTCGGAGCAGGGCACCGGCACCGGCTTCGTCCTCGACAACCGCGGCCACATCCTCACCAACAACCACGTGGTCGACCCGGCGGGCTCCAACGGACGGATATCGGTCACGTTCGCGGGCGGCGAGAGCGCCGACGCCGACGTCGTCGGCCACGACAGCGGCTACGACCTCGCCGTCATCAAGGTCTCCGGAGTCCGCGGACTCAAGCCGCTGGCCTTGGGCAACTCGGAGAACGTGCAGGTCGGCGACCCCGTCGTAGCCATCGGCGCCCCCTTCGACCTCGCCAACACGGTCACCGCGGGCATCATCAGCGCCAAGGACCGGCCCATCACGGCGGGTGGCGAGAAGGGCGACGGCACCGACGTCAGCTACGTGGACGCCCTGCAGACGGACGCCCCGATAAACCCGGGCAACTCCGGCGGCCCGCTCGTGGACTCCCGGGCCCGTGTCATCGGTATCAACAGCGCCATCCGTTCCGCGGACAGCGGATCGGACCTGGAGGGCGGCCAGTCGGGCTCGATCGGCCTGGGCTTCGCCATCCCGATCAACCAGGCGAAGCGCGTGGCCGAGGAACTCATCAACACCGGCAAGGCCACCCACCCGGTGATCGGCGTCACGCTCGACATGGACTACTCCGGCGACGGCGCCCGCGTCGGCACCAAGGGCAACGACGGCGGCTCGTCCGTCAGCCCCGGCGGCCCCGGCGCCAAGGCGGGCATCGAGCCCGGCGACGTGATCACCGAGGTCGACGGCGTGCGCGTGCACTCCGGTGAGGAACTGATCGTCAAGATCCGCGCCCACCGCCCCAAGGACAAGCTGGACCTCACGGTCGAAAGGGACGGGAAGGAACGCCAGGTGACCCTCGTCCTCGGCTCGGCGGACGGAAACTGACCGGCTGCCGAGGTGCGACGCGAGAGCTCCCGTGATCCTGGACGTGGCCCAGTGGCTACCGGACGGACAGGATGGCCGGGTACCGTGGGACCCGGTCCGGTGCCGGACCCTGCCGAAGACCTGCTACTGAAGACCGCCGCGGGCCGAGGACACGCTAGGAGCGCAAGGTGTTCAACGACATTGGCCCACTGGAGGTCGTCACGCTCGTCGTGCTGGCCGTGCTCGTCTTCGGCCCCGACAAGCTTCCGAAGCTCATCCAGGACGTCTCGCGCACGATACGTAAGATCCGGGAGTTCTCGGACAGCGCGAAGGAAGACATCCGCAGCGAACTCGGCCCCGAGTTCAAGGACTTCGAGTTCGAGGACCTGAACCCCAAGACGTTCATCCGCAAGCAGCTGGACAGTGACGAGCTGGGGCTCAAGGAGATCCGTAACGGCTTCGACCTGAAGAAGGAGATGGCCGAGGTCACCGACGCGGTGCACACCGTCGGTGAGCTGGAGGACTCCGGCTCCGCCACCTCCTCCGGGGCCTCGTCCACCACCGCGTCCAGCACCGGCTCCGGCGGCACCGTCGACATGCGCAAGCGGCCCGACATGGAGAAGCGGCCCGAGAAGCCGGCCGCCGACGACCGCCCGCCCTTCGACGCCGACGCGACCTGAACCACACCTCCTGAAACCGGGCCTCCTGGATCCGGTGTGGCATCCTGCCTTGTTGTTGCGCGGACCGTACGTGAGAACGCCCGAGGGGGGCGGGCCGCTCCGGTCCGTACGAGAGCGAGGAGGCGGCCGGGTACATGGAGACGACGAGTCGGGTGGGCGCGCAGGCGCCGGACACCGAGGGGGCCGAGATTTCCCCCGCGGCCCGGCGAACGGTCGACGGCTACCTGCTGGCGCCCTTCCCGTGGTACGGCCTCGACGAGGCCTTTACGGGACCGCGCTGGCTGATGCAGGTCGGCACCACGGCGGACGGGTCCGTCGAGCACGGTTCCATCGGGCACGGTGACGAGCCCTCGGTGCGCAGCGAGGGCACTCTGCACGGGGACGCCACCGAGCGGTTCGCGGTCGTCGTGACCGTCGCCGCGAATCCGGTACGGCGCAGCGCCGACGGCACGGGCGTCCTGGACGCCACGTCCGTCTCGTCCGCGGCCTGGCTCGCCGGGGTCGGACTGCTCTCGTACACGTGGCCGGGTCAGATGGACCACACGCTGCGGGACGACTGGCTGGACCAGCAGACCGAGACGGCCTGGGTGCTCGCCGACGACCTCGGCTCCGCGGACTGGGCGACGCTGTCGCTGCCGGTGGACGGGGTGCCGACGCAGTTCCACTACCGCGAGTCCGAGTACGGGTGGGTGCTGGCCGGTTCCACGCAGGCCGGGGTGCACCTGGGCGCGTACGGGCGGGGCATGAGCGCGTACGGGCTCGCCTTCTCCGTGGTCAAGGACATCGCGGAACTCGCCTGACACCTGATGCACGACAGAGCGGGCCGCACCGGAAGCCGGTGCGGCCCGCTCTGTCGTACGCCTGAGGACAGGCGCTCAGAACTTGTTGCGCGGCGTGAGCCCCAGGGACATGCCCGACAGGCCGCGCTGGCGCCCGCCCAGCTTGCCCGCGATGGCACGCAGGGCCGAGCCGGCGGGGGAGTCGGGGTCGCTGAGCACCACCGGCCTGCCGTTGTCACCGCCCTCGCGCAGGCGCACGTCGATCGGGATGGAGCCGAGGACCGGCACAGTGGCGCCCGTGGTCTTCGTCAGCCCCTCGGCGACCATCTGCCCGCCGCCCGTGCCGAAGACGTCGACCATCTCGCCGCAGTGCGGGCAGGGCAGGCCCGACATGTTCTCGACGACGCCGACGATCTTCTGGTGGGTCTGCACCGCGATGGAGCCGGCGCGCTCGGCGACCTCGGCGGCGGCCTGCTGCGGCGTCGTCACGACGAGGATCTCGGCGTTCGGCACCAGCTGGGCCACCGAGATGGCGATGTCGCCGGTGCCCGGCGGCAGGTCGAGCAGGAGCACGTCCAGGTCGCCCCAGAAGACGTCCGCGAGGAACTGCTGGAGGGCGCGGTGGAGCATCGGGCCGCGCCACACCACCGGCGCGTTGCCCGGCGTGAACATGCCGATGGAGATGACCTTCACACCGTTCGCCGACGGCGGCATGATCATGTTCTCGACCTGGGTGGGCTTGCCGTCGGCGCCGAGCATGCGCGGGACGCTGTGCCCGTAGATGTCCGCGTCGACGACGCCGACCTTCAGACCGTCGGCGGCCATCGCCGCCGCCAGGTTCACGGTCACGGAGGACTTGCCGACGCCGCCCTTGCCGGACGCCACCGCGTACACACGGGTCAGCGAGCCGGGCTTGGCGAAGGGGACCTCGCGCTCGGCCGTCCCGCCGCGCAGTGCGGCGGCCAGCTCCTTGCGCTGCTCGTCGCTCATCACGTCGAGCGTGACGTCGACGCGCGTGACGCCGTCGACGCGGCCGACGGCCTCCTTCACGTTGTTCTCGATGGTGGAGCGCATCGGGCAGCCGGAGACGGTCAGGTACACGGTGACCGCGACGGCTCCGTCCGCACCGATGTCCACCGATTTGACCATCCCCAGTTCGGTGATGGGTCGCTGGATCTCGGGGTCGTTCACTGTCGCGAGTGCCTCGCGCACCGCGTCTTCCGTAGCCATACGACCGATAGTACGGCGCGGTAACCCGGGCACGGAAAGCCCCGTCAGCGGTCGTCTACATCACGTCCCCGCTCGATCTCCGGCGGGAATACGGCCGCCCGCTGCTGCTCCTCCAGCTCCTTGAGGACGTCCTGCAGTTCGGAGCGGATCCAGTCGCGGGTGGCGACCTCGCCCAGACCGATCCGCAGGGCCGCCACCTCGCGGCTCAGATATTCGGTGTCGGCGATCGACCGCTCGTTCTGCTTGCGGTCCTGTTCGAGGTTGACGCGGTCGCGGTCGTCCTGCCGGTTCTGCGCGAGCAGGATCAGCGGAGCGGCGTACGAGGCCTGGAGGGAGAGCATCAGGGTGAGGAAGATGAACGGGTAGGTGTCGAAGCGCAGCGAGGCGGGCGCGGTCACGTTCCAGATGACCCACGCGATGATGATCACCGTCATCCAGACGATGAACCGCCCGGTGCCCAGGAACCGCGCGATGCGCTCGGAGAGCCGCCCGAAGGCCTCGGGGTCGTAGTCCGGCAGGAACTTGCGGCGTTGCGGCCGCGGCTGGTCGAGCCGGATACGGGAGCGGCGCGAGGTGTCGGCGGCGGCGCGCGGGTCGCGTTCCTCACTTCCCATCGGTCACGTCCCCCGCGAGGTGAAATTCCTGCTCGCGCCAGTCGTCGGGCAGCATGTGGTCCAGTACGTCGTCGACGGTCACGGCGCCGAGCAGCGAGCCGTCCTCGTCGACGACGGGCGCCGCGACCATGTCGTACGTCGCGAAGAACCCGGCGATCTCCGGGAGTTGAGCGCTCGGCGAGAGCGGCTGCAGATCCTCGTCGAGCATCAGGCTGACCATCGTGTACGGGGGATCGCGCAGCAGCCGCTGGAAGTGGATCGTGCCCAGGTACTTGCCGGTCGGTGTCTCGTCCGGTGGTCGGCACACATAGACCTGCGCGGCGAGCGCGGGCGACAGATCGGGGTTGCGGACGCGGGCGAGCGCGTCCGCGACGGTCGAGTCCGGGCGCAGCACGATCGGCTCGGTCGTCATCAGACCGCCCGCGGTCTTGTCCTCGTACGCCATCAGGCGCCGCACGTCGGCCGCGTCACCGGGCCGCATGAGGGCGAGGAGGCGCTCCTTGTCGGCCTCGGGCAGCTCGCCGAGCAGGTCGGCGGCGTCGTCCGGGTCCATCTCCTCCAGGACGTCGGCGGCGCGCTCCTCCTGGAGCTTGCCGAGGATCTCGATCTGGTCGTCCTCGGGCAGCTCCTCGAGGACGTCGGCGAGCCGCTCGTTGGTGAGGGCGGCGGCGACCTCGGCGCGGCGCTTGGGGGAGAGGTGGTGCAGCACGTTGGCGAGGTCGGCGGGGCGCAGCTGTTCGAAGGTGGCGAGCAGGTTCTCGGCGCCCTGCCCGTGCTCCTCCACGGAGAAACCGTCGACGGCGGACCAGTCGACGGTCAGCGCCTCGCCCTTGCGCCGGAAGGTGCCGCCCTTGCCCTTGCGTACGAAGACCCGGTCGATCTCCCAGTCCCGCCGGGCGGGCAGCTGCTGGATGGAGACGTCCAGAACGGTGACCTCCTCGCCCGACTCCACCAGCCGGACGCGGCGGTCGAGCATCTCGCCGAGGACGAGGCGCTCGGTGGGGCGCTGCTCGAAGCGCCGGACGTTGAGCACGCCCGTCGTGATGACCTGGCCCGACTCGATGCCGGTCACCCGGGTCATCGGCAGGAAGATCCGGCGGCGTGTGGACAGCTCGACGACGAGCCCGAGGAGCCGCGGCGGCCGTCGGTCCACCCGCACCGTGGCGACGAGGTCGCGCACACGTCCGACCTGGTCCCCGTTCGGATCGAAGACGGCGATACCGGACAGATGGGAGACAAAGATCCGCGGGGCGACTGCTGCCATCGTTCCTCGTACCGCCCTTTCGAACTGATCCATCCCGATATACGCGCAATCCGAGGGTCAGGCTATCCGGTGCCCGTCGAAGACGCTTTGCGCCTGCCGACCCTCGGACCCGTACGGGTAACCGCAGATGACACAGGTACGCTGCCGTACTGCCGCCGAGCCCGATGCCGTACGAGAGGTAGCCCCGCCCGTGACCGCACTTCCCCTCGCCCGCCGTACCCGCAGGACGCTTCTCGTCGGCGTGCTGTGCACGGGAGTCGCGGCCGGGCTCGCGGGCTGCGGCGGAGAGGATCCGGACGCGGGCACCAACGGGGTCGGCAAACTGAAGCCCGCCACGATCCAGAGCCGCACGGTCAAGGCGGCCCAGGGCGCGGCCACCGTCCATCTCGCGGGCTCGGTGGTCAGCGGCGGCCGTACGTACAAGCTCGACATGCGGCTGAAGGGCGACGGCGGCTCGGGGTCGGTGACCAGCGGCGGAAGTACGTTCCGGCTGCTGCGGGTCGGCGAGCACCTGTACCTCAAGGCGAGCGCCGACTTCTGGACGCACTCGGACGACGCCGGGGGCGGGGCGGGCGACGGCGCGGCCGCGGAGAAGCTCGACGGCAAGTACGTGAAGGTGCCCAAGGGCGACCCGTCGTACAAGCGGCTCAGCACGTTCACGGACAAGGACGTGCTGCTCGACGGGCTGCTCACGCTGCACGGCACGCTCGACAAGGGCGACCGCGGTTCCTCCGGAGGCACCCGCACGATCCAGCTCACCGGCGACGAGGGGGCCGGCGGCACGCTCGACGTCTCCCTGGAGGGCACGGCCTACCCCATGCGCCTGGAGCGGGCCGGAGGCGCCGGCACCCTCCAACTGACGGACTGGGACGCCGACTTCCCCCTGACCGAACCGAAGTCGACCGACACGGTGGACTACGGCCAGGCGTTGCCGACGTCTTGAGCCCCCTTTTGAGCCCTATCAAGCCCGTCCGGCGATTGAGCCCTATCAAGCCCGTCCGGCGATTGAGGACCGGGGT
>NZ_BAAATS010000018.1:0-293327 GCF_039533535.1 Streptomyces kunmingensis | reverse complement strand
GGGCTCCGCCCCGGACCCCGGTCCTCAATCGCCGGACGGGCTTGATAGAGCTTGATGGGGTTAATGGGGATTAATCAGGCTCGATCGGGCCGATCGCCGGATGAACGAACCTACTTGGCCCTCCGCCGCTTCAACAGACGAGGCACCCCCGCGGGGACCGCGTCCCGCGTGGTCGCCGCCGACGGCAGCGGCACAGCAGCCAGATCCCCGTCCGAAGCGGGCAGCACAGCCACCCCCCGCACGGGCTCGAGCCGAACGACCCGACACTCCCGCGACCAGCGCAAAGGCATCGCCTCCCCGTCGGGCGCGTTCAACCGCTTCCCCTTGAGCTCACCCACGGCCGCCTCCCAGGCCTCCGTACCGGCCCCGAGCTCCACGACCTTCGCCTGCCAGCCGACGAGCCGCCCGCCCTTGTCCTTGCTGCGCACGGTGACCGTGGCCGCGCCGCCGTCGACGAGGCCGGGCAGCGGCTGCTCGCCGGGCCCGTCGCCGACGACGAGCGCCGCGCCCTCGTGCCACACGTGCCACAGCGCCCGCTCGGGACCCGTGCCGCGGACCCAGATGAGCCCGGACTTCTTCGTGGCCTCCTCGACGAGGGCGGCATCGAGCAGTTCAGTCGTCATGCGGGCAAGCGTAACGAGGGCGGCCCCGTCCGCTCACAGCCAGCCGTTGCGCTTCAGGGTCCGGTGGATCGCGAAACAGGCCGCGACGGTGACACTGAGGACGAGCGGATAGCCGTAGCGCCAGTGCAGTTCGGGCATGTGCTTGAAGTTCATGCCGTACACGCCGCACACCATGGTCGGTACGGCGACGATCGCGGCCCACGAGGTGATCTTGCGCATGTCCTCGTTCTGGGCGACGGAGGCCTGTGCGAGGTTGGCCTGGAGGATCGAGTTGAGCAGTTCGTCGAAGCCGATGACCTGCTCCTGTACGCGCTCCAGGTGGTCGGCGACGTCCCGGAAGTACTTCTGGATGTCCGGGTCGATCAGCCGCATCGGGCGCTCGCTCAGCAGTTGCAGCGGGCGGCGCAGCGGGGCGACGGCGCGCTTGAACTCCAGCACCTCGCGCTTGAGTTGATAGATGCTGCCCGCGTCGGAGCCGCGCGGCGCGCCCTTGCCGGTCTGCGAGAAGACGGCGGTCTCGACCTCGTCGATGTCGTCCTGCATCGCGTCGGCGACCGCGATGTAGCCGTCGACGACATGGTCGGAGATGGCGTGCAGCACGGCGCTCGGCCCCTTGGCGAGCAGCTCCGGGTCGTCCTGGAGGCGGTGGCGCAGCGCCCGCAGGGAGCCCTGGCCGCCGTGCCGGACGGTGATGAAGAAGTCCCGCCCGGTGAAGCACATGACCTCGCCGGACTCCACGACCTCGCTGGTGGCGGTGAGTTCGGCGTGCTCGACGTAGTGGATGGTCTTGAAGACGGTGAAGAGCGTGTCGTCGTACCGCTCCAGCTTGGGCCGCTGATGCGCGTGCACCGCGTCCTCTACGGCGAGCGGGTGCAGCCCGAACTCGGCGGCGATACCGGCGAATTCGGCCTCGGTCGGCTCGTGCAGGCCGATCCAGGCGAAGCCCCCGTCGCGCCGCACCTGGAGGCGGGCCTCGCGCGGCGTGAGGCAGGCGGGAGCTTCGGCGCGTGCCCCGTCGCGGTAGACGGCGCAGTCGACGACCGCGGAGACGGCCGAGGGGTCGCGGGTGGAGTCGTACGAGGTACGGGCCTCATTGCCGTACGGGGCCACGCTCTTGCGCAGCGAGGGGCGGACGGCGGCACGCAGGTCGCGAATCATCGACATGGGCAGGCTCCTTCGCGGGCGGGAGTCGCGCCGCGGCGGGTGGAACTACCCGGAATGAGGACGTCCGTGCCGTTCGGACATGCTGCACGTCCACAAAGCGGGGAGCACCGCACCGACGCTGGGGCGGCTTCGCTTACTGATTCAGATCAGGACGATCGTGAAAGATCAGGCGGTGACGAAGCGCTCTTCCGGCATACGCGGGCAGCCCGGGAAGCAGACGATTCTCTGCTGACTGCGAAGGGGGCGTGCGGGCCTAGAGGCCGGAAGAACGGGTGATACTGCACGGTCGACTTCGATCCATGACAGCCCCACCTCCTCCGGCCGGTCCCCCGTGGGGGACGTCTGGCGGTCGGTTCTTCGAGAACTCCGAGAGCTTCCGGCGGGTACGCACTGCGCACCATCCCGACCAGCGGCCAAGACTATCAGCCGACTGACAGAGGCGAGCCCCTTCTTTACCCATTGCATGCGAGTTCTATGCTCGCGGGATGGCAGAAGTTCTTGCGTTGGTGGAGGCCCGGCTGACCACGGCCCTGGGCGAGCCGGACGCGCGCGCGGCGGTCACGTTCCTGGGCACGGACCGGATCGAGGTGCTCCGCTTCGCCGGCGGCGGCAGCGGCGGCAGAGACGGCGGCAGCGACGGTGACGGGGCTCTGGTCCGGTACGCGAGCCTCGGCATGTCCGCGTCCCCGATGTCCGATCCCACCGCGGCGCTCGCCGACCCGGTCAAGGGCCCGCGCGCCGAGCTGGTCCTGACGGTCCGCGCCGGTCTCGCCGACACGGACAAGGTGCTGCGCCCGCTGGCCGTACTGGCCGCGTCGCCGCAGGTCGAGGGGGTCGTCGTGGCGCCGGGTGCGTCGCTGGACGTGGGGGAGGCGCTGTGGCCGGGCGCCCCGTTCACCTCGGTCCTCGTGGCGGAGCCGGGCGGCCTGGTGGAGGACCTGGAGCTGGACGATCCGCTGGATCCCGTACGTTTCCTGCCGCTGCTGCCGATGACGCAGAACGAGGCCGCGTGGAAGCGGGTGCACGGCGCGGCCGCGCTCCAGGAGAAGTGGCTGAACAGCGGCACGGACCTGCGCGATCCGCTGCGCAAGTCCGTCCCGCTCGACTGACACTCGACCCATAGGACCCATAGGACCCATAGGACCCATAGGACCCACAGACCCATGGACCCATAGACCGACACTCGACTGGCAGATGGCTCCTACTGGGCGAAGACGGTGACGCTGTCCTCGGTGGCGTGCCGCGGCTCCAGTTCCGCGGCCTCGTGGGTGAGCGCGTTGCGGCGCACCCATACGACGACCGCGCCGAGCACCGCCGTGATCGCGGCGACCACGAACGGGATGTGGATGTTGCTCCACTCCTCGATCTTCGGCGCGAAGAACGGCGCGGCCGCGGCGGCGAACCACCGCACGAAGTTGTAGCCGGCACTGGCCACGGGCCGCGGCGCGTCGGAGACGCCGAGGGCGAGCTCGGTGTAGACGGTGTTGTTCACGCCGATGAAGGCGCCGGACAGGATCGTGCAGACGACGGCCGCGGTGTGGTTGCCGTAGCCGAGGACGAGTACGTCGACGGCGAGCAGGACCAGCGAACCGCCGAGCACCTTCAGCGAGCCGAACCGGGCCTGCATGCGCGGCGCGACGATCACCGAGAACAGCGCGAGCAGCACACCCCAGGCGAAGAAGACGCCCCCGCTTTTGTACGGGGTCATGTTCAGCACGAACGGTGTGAAGGCCAGCACGGTGAAGAACGTGTAGTTGTAGAAGAAGGCCGAGATCGCCGCGGAGGCCAGACCGCCGTGGCCCAGCGCCTTGATCGGGTCCAGGATCGACGTCTTCGTGGCGGGCCTGGGCTGCTCCTTCAGGAACACCGTGATGCAGACGAAGCCGACGGCCATGAGGGCCGCGGTGCCGAAGAACGGGTAGCGCCAGCTCGCGTTGCCGAGCAGGGCGCCCACCAGCGGCCCGCACGCCATGCCCAGGCCGAGCGCGGACTCGTACAGCAGGATCGCGGCGGCGCTGCCACCGGCCGCGGCGCCGACGATGACGGCGAGGGCGGTCGAGACGAAGAGCGCGTTGCCAAGACCCCAGCCGGCGCGGAAGCCGACGAGTTCACCGACGGAGCCGGAGGTTCCGGCGAGCGCGGCGAAGAGCACGACGAGCGCGAGCCCGACGAGCAGGGTCTTCTTGCCGCCGATGCGGCTGGAGACGAACCCGGTCACCAGCATCGCGACGGCGGTGATGAGGAAGTAGGAGGTGAAGAGCAGGGAGACCTGGCTGGGCGTCGCCTCGAGGCCCTTGGCGATCGACGGCAGGATCGGGTCGACGAGCCCGATGCCCATGAAGGCGACGACGGATGCCCCGGCGGTCGCCCAGACCGCCTTCGGCTGACGCAGGATGCTGGTCGCACCTGCGTCGAGAGTGTCCCCTTCGGCGGGACCTCCTGTACTGCTGTGGCTCATACCGGGCTCCTTGTCCGTATGGTCCGTATCAGATCGTTGGCCTATACATATAATAAGTTAGCCAGGCTAATGAATGCAAGCTACATCTACATTGGTCCGGTTCTCCGGGGCCGAGACACCGGGGCGGCCACCTCCGGACGGGTGATCGTCCTTGACGCGACGCGGGACGGGGAGGACTGTGGGGCTTTATGAGGGGCGAACCCAGTTGCCCGAAGTGTGGTGGCCGGGTCAGGGCTCCCGGCCTCTTTGCCGACTCCTGGCAGTGCGATGCGCACGGGGCGGTGCACCCGCTTCAGCCCGTGATCCCGCCCAGCGTCGAGGCCCTCAGTGTCGTCGTGCGCCGCGCCCATGTACCCGTCTGGATGCCGTGGCCGCTGCCCGTCGGCTGGCTGTT
Source organism: Streptomyces kunmingensis (assembly GCF_039533535.1). Classification (NCBI taxonomy): domain Bacteria; kingdom Bacillati; phylum Actinomycetota; class Actinomycetes; order Kitasatosporales; family Streptomycetaceae; genus Streptomyces; species Streptomyces kunmingensis. The sequence goes on along the minus strand of NZ_BAAATS010000018.1, from coordinate 288,688 downwards.
CACGGGCGTGGCCAACGCGGGGGACGACCGCACCGGCGGCCGCGCCACCGCCGTCGCCTGCTCGGGCCCGGGACCGCTCGGCGGCATCGGTGAACTGGTGCTCGTCGCCGAGGAGCTCGGCGTCGGACTCGGCGCGCGCTACGCGGGCATCGACGGACCCGACCCGGGCCCCTACATGGACGTATCGGGACCGCCGCAGGCCAAGCTTCTCGCGGCCGGCCGGCCCACGCCGATGTGGCACGTCTCCGGCACCCCCGACGACCGCGCCGTCTTCGCCGGTGAGGCGCGCGGGCTGTGGCTGTGGGCGGTCGTCTGGCCCGAGCAGTCCGGACTGCTGATGTACGACGAGCTGGTGATCACGGACCTGCGCGACGCGGGCGCCGAGGTGGACCTGCTGCCGTGCGGGGCGCTGTCGCCGCGAATCCTTCAGGGCGGCGAGCCGTAAGGACCGCCGGGCTGTCCTGGACCGTCCGGACGGCCCTGGACCGTGCGGGCGGTAGGAGTCGGGGGCTGTCCTGGGCCGTGCGGGCGGTAGGAGTCGGGGGCTGTCCTGGGCCGTGCGGGCGGTAGGAGTTCGGGGGCGGCCCCGGGCCGTGCGGGCGGTAGGAGTCGGGGGCTGTCCTGGGCCGTGCGGGCGGTAGGAGTCGGGGGCTGTCCTGGGCCGTGCGGGCGGTAGGAGTTCGGGGGCGGCCCTGGACCGTGCGGGCGGTAGGAGTTCGGGGGCGGCCCTGGACCGTGCGGGCGGCAGGAGTTGGGGGCGGCCCTGGACCGTCCGAGCGGTAGCAGTTCGGGGCCGGCCCTGGACCTCCCGAGCCGTAAGGGGCCCGGTCCCGGTTCGGTGGTGACGGGGTTGTTCGAAATCCCCGTTACTCTTGAGCGTCCCCTTCCGTATGAGTTCTGTCCGAGGCGGGGCCGAACCCCGTCCGTCCGAGCCTGGAGGAGTACGCAGCCGTGCGCATCGACCTGCACACCCACTCCACCGCGTCCGACGGCACGGACACCCCGGCCGAGCTGGTGCGAAACGCCGCCGCGGCCGGACTGGACGTAGTGGCGCTCACCGACCACGACTCCACCCGCGGCCACGCCGAGGCGATCGCCGCGCTCCACGGACTCTCGACGGGCCTGACTCTGGTCACCGGCGCCGAGCTCTCCTGCCGCCTCGACGGCGTGGGCATGCACATGCTGGCGTACCTCTTCGACCCCGAGGAGCCCGAGCTGCTCGCCGAGCGCGAGCTGGTCCGCGACGACCGGGTCCCACGCGCCAAGAGCATGATCGCCAAGTTGAACGACCTCGGTGTCCCCGTCACCTGGGACCAGGTGGCCCGGATCGCCGGTGACGGCTCGGTCGGCCGCCCGCACATCGCCTCCGCGCTCGTCGAACTCGGCGTCGTACCCACGGTCTCCGACGCTTTCACGCCCGAGTGGCTGGCCGACGGCGCCCGCGCGTACGTGGACAAGCACGAGACGGACCCCTTCGAGGCGATCCGCCTGGTCAAGGCCGCCGGCGGCGTCACCGTCTTCGCGCACCCGGGCGCCGCCAAGCGCGGCCGGACGGTCCCCGAGTCGGCGATCGCGAAGCTGGCCGCGGCCGGCCTCGACGGCATCGAGGTCGACCACATGGATCACGACCCGCAGACCCGGGACCGGCTGCGCGGCCTCGCCGCCGACGTCGGCCTGCTCACCACCGGCTCCTCGGACTACCACGGCAGCCGCAAGACGTGCGTGCTCGGCGAGTACACGACGGACCCCGAGATCTACGGGGAGATCACGCGCCGCGCCACGGGCGCCTTCCCTGTGCCGGGCGCGGGCGGACGCCTCGCCTGAACGACCGGCACCTCGCCTGGCCGGCCGGCACCTCGCCCGACCGGCGGATGCCTCGCCCGACCGGTGGACGCCTCGTCGGATCAGCTGCCCCGACGGCCCGCTGGCCCGACGGCCCGCTGCCCCGATCGCCTCTGACCCGCCGGCCCAATGGCCTACTGACCCACTGACCTGATGCCCCGCTGATCCGCGCCCTCACCCGGCACGCCCTCCCCCTTCCCCTCCCTTCCCCTCCCTCCCCCTTCCGCTCAGCTCGCGCGCCCCACGGGCGCGCTCCGGCTCAACTCCCGCAAGGCAAGCCCTCACCGTGTTCGATGTCGCCGTTTTCGGATCCCTCTTTCTCACGCTTTTTGTGATCATGGATCCCCCCGGAATCACCCCGATCTTCCTCGCCCTCACCGCGGGCCGCCCCGCCAAGGTCCAGAAGCGCATGGCCTTCCAGGCGGTGTGCGTCGCCTTCGGTGTCATCGCCGTCTTCGGTGTCCTGGGCCACCAGATCCTCGACTACCTGCATGTCTCGGTCCCGGCCCTGATGATCGCGGGCGGGCTGCTGCTCCTGCTGATCGCGCTCGACCTGCTCACCGGCAAGACCGACGAGCCGCAACAGACGAAGGACGTGAACGTCGCCCTCGTCCCGCTCGGCATGCCGCTGCTCGCCGGGCCGGGTGCGATCGTCTCCGTGATCCTCGCCGTCCAGAAGGCGCACTCGGTCACGACGCAGCTCTCCGTCTGGACGGCGATCATCGCCATCCACGTGGTCCTGTGGCTCGTCATGCGCTACTCGCTGGTGATCATCCGCATCATCAAGGATGGCGGCGTGGTCCTGGTGACCCGGCTCGCCGGCATGATGCTCTCGGCGATCGCCGTGCAGCAGATCATCAACGGCGTGACCCAGGTGATCCAGAACAGCTGAGCACCGTGACGGCCATGGCTGCCGCGGCCGGACAGCCGTGCGGGCCGTGGTCGCCGCGGACAGAGCCGTGCAGGCCGTGGTCGCCGCGGCCGGACATGCGAAGCCCCCGCACGCATCGCGCGTACGGGGGCTTCGAAGTGTGTGAGTCGCTACGCCGTTATGAGGCGGACGACTCGGCCGGGCGGATGTAGAGGCGCTGCCCTATGGCGGCGGCCTGCTGAACGATCCGGTTGACGGAGGCGGCGTCCACGACGGTGGTGTCCACGGCACTGCCGTCGACGTCGTCCAGTCGCATGATCTCGAAGCGCAAGGGCTTCTCCCTTCGTCTGGTGATCCTCCTGAAGGAGAACTACTGGTGCAGGGCGTATGACACAGTCTCGACCTGCCGTACGGCCAGGCGGTTGCCTGGCCGTTAAGAGTGGATTGCGTGGCTAGAGTGCCCCGCGTTCTATATGGGTACAACGAGTTGCCCCCAGCAAACATTCCCTACGCTAAAGAAATTTTTCGCGTACCTAATTACCCGCGGGTAGCGGGGCCGGTTGTGCACAGGGCGTGACGCCCAGGACAATGGGCCGCAATGAACGCAACCAACGCGGAGGGCCCTCTCGCCGCCGTCGAGGCCCGACTCGACATGACGAACGACCTGCTCAGGCGGATGCTCGCCGAGGTCGCCAAGACGCCGTCCACGCACGCGATCTTCGTGGACGCGGGATATCTGTACGCGGCGGCGGGCCGCCTCGTCGCAGGTACGGAGGACCGGCGCTCCTTCGACCTGGACGCCGAGGGACTCATCGACGCCCTGATCGACAAGGCCCGTACGATCTTCGCGGACAGCCGGCTGCTGCGCGTCTACTGGTACGACGGTGCGCGCAGGCGTATCCACACCACCGAGCAGCAGTCGATCGCCGCGCTGCCCGACGTCAAGGTCCGTCTGGGCAACCTCAACGCGAACAACCAGCAGAAGGGCGTCGACTCCCTGATCCGCAGCGATCTGGAGTCCCTCGCCCGGCACCGCGCGATCAGCGACGCGGCCCTGCTCGGCGGCGACGAGGACCTGGTCTCCGCCGTGGAGGCGGCGCAGGGCTACGGCGCCCGCGTCCACCTGTGGGGCATCGAGGCGCCCGACGGCCGCAACCAGGCGGAGCCGCTCCTGTGGGAGGTCGACAGCGAGCGCACGCTCGACCTCGACTTCTTCAAGCCGTACGTGACCCGACGCGCCATCACCTCGTACGAGAACGCGGACGCGCCGCGCCCCACCCGCGAGCAGGTCCGGTTCGCCGGGGCCCGGATCGCGGCGCAGTGGCTCGGGGAGCGCGGGCGCGAGGCGTTCGCCGACGTGCTGCCCGGCCACCCCTATCTGCCGGGCCCCGTGGACCAGGACCTGCTGGTCGAGGCGGAGGGGGTTCTCCAGTACTCGCTGCGCGGCCAGTCCGACCTGCGGCGGGCGCTGCGGGACGGGTTCTGGGCGCATCTGCACGCCCAGTTCTAGAAGCGCCCCCGGCCGCGCTCCCCGGCCGGGGCGGTCCGGAAGCGCTACCCGGCCGGGGCGGTCCGGAAGCGCTACTCGGCCGGGGCGGTCCGGAAGCGCTACTCGGCCGGGGCGGTCCGGAAGCGCTACTCGGCCGGGGCGGTCCGGAAGCGCTACTCGGCCGGGGCCGGGTGTCGGTCCCAGAAGGCGGCGAGCGCCGCGGCCGTCTCGTCCGGGCGGTCGGTGTTGGGGGAGTGCTCGGCGCCGGCGATCACCGTACGCTCGGCCCTGAGGCGCCGCGCCATGTCGTCGAGCAGCGGCACCGGCCAGGCATCGTCCCGCTCCCCGGACAGTACGTGCACCGGCGGCGCGACCGCGGCCAGCTCCTCGACCCGGTCGGGCTCGGTCGTCAACTGCCGCCCGGTGGCGATGAGCTGGGCCGGACTGTTGCTCAGCCAGCGCTGCCGCAGATTTTCCTCGTCCCCGCGCACGTCGACCACGTCATCGGCTGCCTCCAGCGCCTGGATGGCCTCCCACACCTGCGCCATGCCGAGCGAGGCGAGCGCGCCCTGCAACAGCTCGACGCGCTGTTGCTGCGACGCCGAGACGGCGGCCGGGCCCGAGGCCATCAGCGTCAGCGAGGCGAACGGGGCCGGGTCCGCGATCACCGCGGCACGAGCCACCAGCCCACCCAGCGAGTGCCCGAGCAGATGCACCTTCGCCGGGCCGAGCGCCGCGGCCTGTGCGAGCACGTCCTGTGCCAACTCCGCCTGCGCGTAGGGGCGTTCGTCGTCCGCGGGGCCCTCTGTCTGGTACTGGCCGCGCCCGTCGACGGAGACACAGCGATATCCGGCCGCGCTCAACGGTCCGTGCAGCGCGATGAAGTCCTCCTTGCTCCCGGTGAACCCCGGAAGCAGCAGCGCGGTTCCCCGCACGGGACCGGACTCCGGCTCACCGGCGAGCGCGGCGAAGTCGCCTCTGGCGGTGCGCAGGACATGGGCGCGGGTGCCGGGCGGCGGGGCGAAGGTCGGGGGCCTGCTCATGCGGCGAGGTTACGCGGCGCGGTGTCCGGGCGCCCAAGGGGGCCACGGCAGAGGCCCGGACCCCGCAGAGCGGGATCCGGGCCTCTGGGCGCGGTGCTGATCAGGCGTCGGGGGCCTTGGCCACGGCCTTCTTGCGGGTCCGCTTCGGCTTGTCCTCGGCGGCGGGCGCGTCGGAGGCGGCCTCGGCCTGCGCCGGAACAGCGGCGACGGCCTTCTTGCGGGTGCGCTTCGGCGCGGCCTCGACGGCGTCCGCGGCGGCCTCGGCCGGAGCCGCGGCCTTCTTGCGAGTGCGCTTCGGCTTAGCCTCTGCGGCCTCGACCGTGTCGACGACGGCTTCCGCCTTCTTGCGGGTCCGCTTCGGCTTGGTCTCCGCGGCGGGCGCCTCGGTGACGGCCTCGGCCTGCGCCGGAACAGCGGCGACGGCCTTCTTGCGGGTGCGCTTCGGCTTGTCCTCGGCGGCAGGCGCCTCGGTGACGGCCTCCGCCTCCGCCGGAGCGGCGGCAACGGCCTTCTTGCGCGTACGGGCCGGCTTGGCCTCGACGGCCTCCGCCGTGTCGACGGCGACCTCCGCCTTCTTGCGCGTACGACGCGGCTTGGTGGCTGCCGGGGCTTCCGCCTCGACGGGCTCCGCGACCGGCGCCACGGCCTCGGCCGTCTCGACAGCGGCCTCCGCCTTCTTGCGCGTACGACGACGCGGCTTGGCCGGGGCCTCGGCCTCGACGGGCTCGGCGACCGGCGTCACGGGCTCGGCCACGGCTGCCGGGGCTTCGGCCGACTCGACGGCGGTCTCCGCCTTCTTGCGGGTACGGCGACGCGGCTTGGCCGGGGCCTCGGCCTCGGCGGCAGACTCGGTCACCGGCTCGCTCACCGGCGCGACAACCGTCTCGACCGACTGGACCGTCTCGACGACGGCCTCTGCGGCGGGAGCGGGAGCGGCCTGCGCGGCACCGCGCGTACGACGACGGCGACGCGGCGTCCTCGGCTCGGAGGCGTCCTCCGCGAGCGGCGTGGTCGGCGTGGCGGCGGTGGCGGTCGTCTCCGCGGCGGCCACCGGCTCACCGTTGCGCGTGCGGCGACGGCGACGGGGCGTACGGGCGGAACGCTCCTGGTCACGGTCCCGGTCGCGATCCCGGTCGTGGTCACGGCCCCCGCGGTCGCGGTCCTGCGAGGAACGGCCACCGCGGTCACGGTCACGGTCACGGTCGGGACGGCCACCGCGGCCGCGCTGCGACGCGCCACGGCCACCGGTCTCGCCCAGGTCCTCGATCTCCTCGGCGCCGAGCCCGGCACGCGTGCGCTCAGCGCGCGGCAGGACACCCTTGGTGCCGACCGGGATGCTGAGCTCCTCGTACAGGTGCGGCGAGGAGGAGTACGTCTCGACCGGGTCGTTGAACTTCAGGTCGAGCGCCTTGTTGATCAGCTGCCAACGCGGGATGTCGTCCCAGTCGACCAGCGTGATCGCGATGCCCTTCTTGCCCGCGCGGCCGGTGCGGCCGATGCGGTGGAGGTACGTCTTCTCGTCCTCGGGCGTCTGATAGTTGATGACGTGCGTCACGTCGTCGACGTCGATACCGCGCGCGGCGACGTCCGTGCACACGAGCACGTCCACCTTGCCGTTGCGGAACGCGCGCAGCGCCTGCTCGCGCGCGCCCTGCCCGAGGTCACCGTGGACGGCGCCGGAGGCGAAGCCGCGCTTCTGCAGCTGCTCCGCGATGTCGGCGGCGGTCCGCTTCGTCCGGCAGAAGATCATCGTGAGCCCGCGGCCGTCGGCCTGCAGGATGCGCGCGACCATCTCGGGCTTGTCCATGTTGTGCGCGCGGTACACGTGCTGCGCGGTGTTGCGCACGGTCGCGCCCTCGTCGTCCGGCGAGGTGGCGCTGATGTGCGTCGGCTGCGACATGTAGCGGCGGGCGAGGCCGATGACGGCGCCCGGCATGGTCGCCGAGAACAGCATCGTCTGACGCTTCGCCGGAAGGTAGTTGATGATCTTCTCGACGTCGGGCAGGAAGCCCAGGTCGAGCATCTCGTCGGCCTCGTCGAGGACGAGCGCCTTCACGTGCGAGAGGTTGAGCTTCTTCTGCCCGGCGAGGTCGAGCAGGCGGCCAGGGGTGCCGACGATCACGTCGACGCCCTTCTTCAGGGCCTCGACCTGGGGCTCGTAGGCGCGACCGCCATATATGGCGAGAACGCGCACATTGCGCACCTTGCCGGCGGTCAGCAGGTCGTTGGTCACCTGCGTGCACAGCTCGCGGGTCGGGACGACGACGAGCGCCTGCGGGGCGTCGGTGAGCTGCTCGGGCTTGGCCCGGCCCGCCTCGACGTCCGCGGGAACGGTGACGCGCTCCAGGATCGGCAGTCCGAAACCGAGGGTCTTGCCCGTGCCGGTCTTGGCCTGGCCGATGACGTCCGAGCCGGAGAGGGCTACGGGGAGGGTCATCTCCTGGATGGGGAAGGCGGTGACGATGCCGACGGCCTCGAGGGCTTCGGCGGTCTCGGGCAGAATGCCCAGTTGACGGAAAGTGGAAGTCTGCGTAGTCAGGGTGCTGCCTCTTCTGTGAGGTGCGGTGCGAGGCGAACGCGGGGGTCGTGACCGTGCCGGTGTTACGCCGGTCTCGATCCGCGGGTGCGGGTGGACCGGGTGACGCGGGACCACTGCCGACGCTCGAGCGCTCGTACCGCTGAGGGCCCCTCCTCGTGCCGTACGTCGTGTGACGGACCGGCTGGAGGGCTGTCGGGTCGGAGCCGATCGGGCCTCCGACCGGGCATCCTCATTCGTGCGGCCCGTCGCATGTACGCGCAAACACCAGGAATCGGGCTTGCACTCGGCGGGCTCTTTACCACCATACCCCGGAAACCCGCATGTGCGATGGCCGAATTGGTCACGTCGTCGTCGTCACACTCTTTGACCAGGGCGTTCCGGGGGGTGGCAGGCGGGCTATTGTGCGCTTCATGGAGACGCCTGACAACGCCACACCGTCCACCGAAGCGACCCCCGCTGCGACCGGTATCGCCGCCCAGGACTGGGCCACCGCGTCCGCGGACGCGAACTACCGCGCAGCCGTCGTCGACCTGCTCGGCGCCCTCGCGTACGGAGAGCTGGCGGCGTTCGAGCGGCTCGCCGAGGACGCGAAGCTGGCGCCGACGCTGGGCGACAAGGCGGAGCTGGCGAAGATGGCCTCCGCCGAGTTCCACCACTTCGAGCAGTTGCGGAACCGGCTCTCGGAGATCGGTGTCGAGCCGACCGACGCGATGGACCCGTTCGTCGGCGCCCTCGACGGCTTCCACAAGCAGACCGCCCCGTCGGACTGGCTGGAAGGCCTGGTCAAGGCGTACGTGGGCGACTCGATCGCCAGTGACTTCTACCGGGAGGTCGCGGCCCGGCTCGACTCGGACACCCGCTCCCTGGTCCTCGCGGTGCTCGACGACACCGGGCACGCTTCGTTCGCCGTGGAGAAGGTGCGTGCGGCGATCGACGCCGACCCGCGCCTGGGCGGACGGCTCGCGCTGTGGGCGCGACGGCTGATGGGCGAGGCCCTGTCGCAGTCGCAGCGTGTGGTCGCGGACCGCGACGCCCTGTCGACGATGCTGGTCGGGGGCGTGGCCGACGGCTTCGACCTGGCCGAGGTCGGTCGGATGTTCTCGCGCATCACCGAGGCGCACACCAAGCGGATGGCGGCGCTGGGCCTCGCCGCGTAGGGCCTGTTACCAGCCCGGCTGCGCCGAGGCCCCGGAGGCCGTGTCTGCGCCGGCCGGACCGGGCCCGGCGCCGTCCGGGCTTGCTGCCGTCCGGGCTTGTTGCCGTCCGGCCTACGCGTTGGGGCTCAGCTGGTGTGCTCTTCCCCGCTCCCGGGTCGGGCGGAGCAGCAGCGACAGCAGGGCCGCGGAGATGACGAGCGCGCCGAAGAGCGTGGCGAGCGAATGGCCCGCGCCCAGCGCGCTGTGGGTGATGAACGCCCCGAACAGGGCGCCCGCGACTCCGGTCGGCAGCACAAGGGTGCGCGACGGAAGACGGTGCGGCACACGCAGGCCCGCGGCCCACGCGAGGGCCAGGCCGAGCAGTGCGGAGCCGAGTGCTTCAAGAAGCATAGTGAGGGTCCCTCCCGCGCTGCCAGTGGGTGCAAATCGGTCTTAGCCGGTCTACCCCTGGCACCCGGAACGCAATCCTCCCCAAGTGCATCCGCTGTGCGTGCCCTGTGAATGTGAAGAAGGCCCGACGGCACACTCGCCGTCAGGCCCTCTCGTACTGCTTCTACTGCGTTCCTACTGCGCTTCTACCGCGCTTGCATCGCCTACCGGCGCTCCGGGCGCCTTCCGGTGCCCAAGAGCTCCTAGGAGTACCTAGGAGCCCCCTGAGTGCTCCTCGTGCCCTAGAGCGGGCCGAAGCCCACCTTGCGCACCGCCGGCTCGCCGATCTCCACATAGGCGAGGCGCTCGGCCGGTACCAGCACCTTGCGGCCCTTCTCATCCGTCAGGGACAGCAGCTGCGCCTTGCCGGACAACGCCTCGGACACCGCGCTCTCGACCTCCTCGGCGGACTGGCCGCTCTCCAGAACGATCTCGCGGGGCGTGTGCAGCACGCCGATCTTGACCTCCACGGCCTTGTCCCTCCGACGATCCGTGATGTGCGCGGACGACCGCGCGCCGTACGCAGCAAACATTAGCCCGGTGAGGCGAGGCACCTGGTGCCCCGGCTGCACGCCAAGAGCGAACAGCGGGACGGGAACAAAAATGCGTGACCGGTGTGCGCGCGGGGCAGAGGGCGCGCGAAAGGTGCCCAGCGCCGGTCAGTGCTGGTCGGCGCCGTGCAGCGGGAACCCCGCGATGCCCCGCCAGGCCAGCGACGTCAGCAGCTGTACGGCCTTGTCACGCTCGACCGGGCTCTCGCTGGACAGCCAGTAGCGCGCGACGACCTGGGAGACGCCGCCCAGACCCACGGCCAGCAGCATCGACTCGTCCTTGGACAGGCCCGTGTCCTCGGCGATGACGTCCGAGATGGCCTCGGCGCACTGCAGGCTGACCCGGTCGACGCGCTCGCGCACCGCCGGCTCGTTCGTCAGGTCCGACTCGAAGACCAGCCGAAACGCGCCGCCGTCGTCCTGCACGTACGCGAAGTAGGCGTCCATCGTCGCCGCCACGCGCTGCTTGTTGTCCGACGTGGAGGCGAGCGCCGTGCGGACCGACTGCAGCAGCGATTCGCAGTGCTGGTCGAGCAGGGCCAGGTACAGGTCGAGCTTGCCCGGGAAGTGCTGGTAGAGCACCGGCTTGCTGACGCCGGCCCGTTCGGCGATGTCGTCCATCGCGGCCGCGTGGTACCCCTGCGCGACAAAAACCTCCTGGGCCGCACCCAGAAGTTGATTGCGTCGGGCTCGGCGCGGCAAACGCGTGCCCTTGGGGCGCGCTGCCTCCGTCTGCTCGATGGCTGTCACGCCGCCTCCCAAAATTGTTCGTGCGCGGTGTGCGCCGCGCCGTCATCGTACTTTTGGGTAACCGTGATGTGCGCGGTGCGAGCGCAGAATTTCACGGACCGGACGGCAGCGATAGCCGCACGTAGCGCCCCTACATGTGCAAAGCGGCGCATACTGCCACGCCCTTCGCCGAACTCGTCACCGTCACCGGTAGTCGTCCTCGTCGATGGCGACGACCCGGGCCTGCTCGACCCGGTCGCCCTCGTCGGCGCCGTCCGGATCGGCCACCTCTTCCGGTACGTCCTCCTGGCCCGGGGAGACCTCCATGAACTGCTCGGCGGTGTCCGCCTCCGGCGCCTCCACGTCGATCTCGGGGGGTTCGTTCGCCTCGAAGGTCTCGGGATCGCTGGGGTCGACTGTCATGAATGGCTCCCTTCCTCACCTGTTCCGTGCGGGCCGGGTGCCCTGAATCGAGCGTAGGAGACACGCGATCGAGGCGCTATGCGATCGCGTGCCGGATGGGCTGGTGAGCACCTGTCGGACGGGCTGGTCAGCTCTTCTTGGATGAACCGGGTGAGCTTTGGGTAGAGCTATGCGCTGTCTGTGACGGCGAACACACGATCCAGTGCGTGATCGTCTCGTAACATATGCCGCATGTCTTCGACCGATTCGCCGCGTGTGCCTCCCGCCATCGCCGCCGCGGTACCCAAGCCGGGCACCGTCAAGGTCGCGGAGGGGGAGCGGCTCCGCTCGGTCGGTCTGCCCGGACTCACGCTGTCCGTCCGGTCCCGGCCGGGCACGCGCGAAGGGCTGCCGCCCGCGCTGTACGTGCACGGACTGGGCGGCTCCTCGCAGAACTGGTCGGCGCTCATGGCGTTGCTCGAGGACGGCTTGGACGGCGAGGCAGTCGACCTGCCCGGCTTTGGGGACTCCCCGCCACCGGACGACGGCGACTACTCGGTGACGGGGCACGCGCGCGCTGTCATCCGTTTCCTCGACGCGTCCGGCCGCGGCCCCGTCCATCTCTTCGGGAACTCGCTGGGCGGCGCCGTCGCCACGCGCGTCGCCGCCGTCCGTCCCGACCTCGTACGGACACTGACGCTGGTGTCGCCGGCCCTGCCGGAGATCCGGGTGCAGCGCACCGCACTGCCGACCGGACTGCTCGGCGTGCCCGGAATCGCCGCGCTCTTCACACGCCTCACCAAGGGATGGACGCCGGAGCAGCGCGTGCGCGGCGTCACGGCCCTCTGCTACGGCGACCCGGGGCGGGTCACGCCCGAAGGCTTTCAGGCCGCCGTGGAAGAAATGGAGCGCCGGCTTCAGCTCCCTTACTTCTGGGACGCGATGGCCCGCTCCGCGCGCGGAGTGGTGAACGCGTACACACTCGGCGGCCAGCACGGGCTGTGGCGTCAGGCCGAGCGGGTGCTCGCGCCGACGCTGCTCATCTACGGGGGGCGCGACCTGCTGGTCTCGTACCGGATGGCGGCGCGCGCGGCGCGCACCTTCCGGGACTCGCGCCTCCTCACGCTGCCGGACGCGGGGCACGTCGCGATGATGGAGTATCCGGAGAGAGTCGCCGCGGCGTTCCGGGAACTTGTCGCCGACACCGAGGCGTTCAACGGGCAGCGCGATCTTGAATCGCCGCCCGCGATCACCGGCAGAGGTACCACGAGCAGCGGCACCAAGAGTAGAGACAGTAAGCGCAGTGATAGCAAGAGCAGTGATAGCAAGAGCAGTAACAGCAAGAGCAGTGACGGCAAGCGCAGTGACGAGCAGGGGAGCTGAGGCGGCCAGTGGGACGGCACAGCCGCCGAGGACCGGCAGACAACGGCGATACCGCTGACATACCGGAAGTATCCGTAGCGCCCACCGTGCCCGGTCAGGCACACCCCGGCACCGGCCGCCGGCGTAGGGAGTCCGCCGAGGCTCCCACCGCCGACCGCCCGCGCGCGGGATCCGGGGCACCGCATGTCCGCGGTGGGCACCCCGAGCAGCGGGAGACGGGCGGCGGCTGGGGCGGAGCCGGTGGCCGAGAGGACGCCGGGCGCGGATTCACGGCCCCCGCCGGACCTCCGCTGGTGCCGCGCCCGAGACCCCGGCAGGAGTACGTCGACGCGTTCGACAAGGGTGTTTCCCGGGATCAGGACGGGGAGCGGCGCACCGCCAGGGATCCGCGGGTCGCCACAGATCCTTACGCCGACACAGGGCCTCGCGGCGCCACCGATCCGCGCGGAGCCACTGATCCTTATGCCGCGGTGACCGACTGGGACGACGAGGCGCCCGCGGCCGCCGACGCGCCTTCGCCTTCGGAGGCGGACCCGGCCGGGCCGGACGGCGGTCGCGAGAAGCGGGGCAAGGGGCTCACCTACACCGGTATCGCCGCCGCGGCCGTCACCACCGTGCTCGCCGTGGTCGTCGCCGGGCAGGTCACCGACAGGGATGCGGGCGCCGCCGACGATGCGCGTGCGCAGGCCGCGGAAGGGGGCCGGGTCCACGACGGCTCGGCCTCGCGCTCGGACGACCGTGCCACCCCGTCGAGGACGGCCCAGGCCGCCCCGGCGACGTACGCGCAGAAGATGAGCAAGAAGTACCCGCTGGGCACGAACCTGAAGGGCTCGGGGGACTTCGAGGCGATCCCCGGCTTCGACAAGGCTCCGGGGCACGGGGAGAAGATCCGCTACCGCATCGACGTGGAGAAAGGGCTCGGGCTCGACGGCTCGCTGTTCGCGCAGGCGGTGCAGAAGACCCTGAACGACAATCGGAGCTGGGCCCATGACGGCGCCCGCACCTTCGAGCGGATCTCCTCGGGCGAGCCGAAATTCGTGATCACGCTCGCCAGCCCCGGGACCACGGCCACCTGGTGCGCCAAGTCGGGACTCGACACGACCGAGGACAACGTGTCGTGCGACTCCGCCGCCACCCCGCGCGTCATGATCAACGCCTATCGGTGGGCACAGGGTTCGAAGACGTACGACGACGTGCTCCACGGCGAGTCCATCTACCCGTACCGGCAGATGCTCATCAACCACGAGGTCGGCCACCGACTCGGCTACAACCACGTCACCTGTTCGCAGAACGGCGCGCTGGCGCCGGTCATGCAGCAGCAGACCAAGTTCCTGAGCTTCGAGGGAATCACTTGCAAGCCCAACCCCTGGGTCTTTCCCAAGGGTTGACGCTCCGTAGCTTTCTGTAGCGGCCCGGCCTCTTAGCGCGACAGAACGTCACGCGCACGCGAAAGTTACGACCGTTCACCCCTTTTGGTGGCGCGATGGACAACCGTCCATCGCGCCACCGGCATGTCCGCATACGTTCGTCCCGCTGTGAGCCGCCGGGTCAACGGCGGCTCCCCACATGGGAGATCGGGGGTGTACTCGTGCGCATCGCACTGTTGACCGAGGGTGGTTATCCGTATGTGAGCGGTGAGGCCAGACTCTGGTGCGACCGGCTTGTGCGCGGCCTCGAGCAGCACGAATTCGATATCTACGCGCTCAGTCGCAGCCGTGAGCAGGAAGCGGCCGGCCGGCTCGAACTCCCCCCGCAGGTCGGTCAGGTGCGGACCGCGCTCCTCTGGGCGGGGGGCGCAGGGAGTGCGGGGAGCGAGGACGGCGCACGCGGCGGCGGACTCGGGCGCCGCGCCCGGCGCCGATTCGCCGCGCTGTACGAGGAACTGGCGACTGCGGTCGTTCGTGGCCCCGGCAGCGAACCGAGCGGTGCGAGCGGTGTGAGTGGTGCGAGCGGCGGGAGTAGCGGGAGCGGTGGGAGTAGCGGGAGCGGCGGGAGTAGCGGGGGTGGCGCGAGCGGCTCGGGCGGTGTGAGTTGCGGGGGCGGTACGGGTGGTACGAGCGGCTCGGGCGGCTCGGGTGGTGAGGCGGACCGTTTCGCCAACGCGTTGTACGGGCTCGCCGAGCTCGCCCGCGACGAGGGCGCCTTGGGGGGCGCTCTTCGCTCCGAGGCAGCCGTGCGCATCCTGGAGCGCGCCTGTCGTGCGCCGGGTGCTCTGCGCGCCGCCCGCGCGGCCCGCGTGCCCGACCTGCTCGCCGTCGCCGGGCATGTGGAGCGCGCCCTGCGCCCCCTCTCCCTCGACTGGTACGAGGATGCCGACGGCGGGGAGAGCAGGCACGGGGGCGAGAACAGGCACGCGGGCGGGCGCGGGCGTGGCGGGCTCGGCTCCGTCGACCTGTGCCATGCGACGACGGGCGGGGCGGCGGCCCTGCCCGGCCTGGTCGCCAAGCGGTTCTTCGGCGTCCCCCTGCTCGTCACCGAGTACGGAGTACAGCTCAGGGCCCGCTACCTCGCCGCAGGCGACGCCGAACTCAGTGCGCCGGTGCGCGCGCTCCTCGCCGCGTTCCACGGACTGCTCGCCGCGGAGGTCTACCGGCAGGCGACCGTGATCACCCCGGGAAACGCGCACGCCCGGCGCTGGCAGGAACGGTGCGGCGCCGACCGCGCCAAACTGCGCACCGTCCACCCCGGCATGGAGGCCGCCCGCTTCGCAGAGGTCGGGGAGCGCGAGGAGCCGGGAGAGCCCGACACCCTCGTCTGGGTCGGACGCGTCGACCCCTCCAAGGACCTCATCTCCCTGCTCCACGCGTTCGCGGAGATCCGCCGCGAGGAGCCGAACGCGCGGCTGCGCATCGTCGGGGCGATGCCGGACGGGGCCGAGCAGGGTTGCCCCACGGACCGCGAGGCCGAAACGTACCTCGGGCACTGCAAGGCCCTGGCCGCGCAGCTCTTCCCCGACGAGGCCGAGGGGATCCACGCCGTCGGCGAGAACCCCGTCTCCTTCGAAGAACTCGGCGGCCCCGAAGCACCCGACCTCGCCGAGGTCTACGGTTCGGGCGGCGTCGTCGTCCTGTCCAGCGTCGTCGAAGGCTTCCCGATCAGCCTCGTCGAGGCCATGTTCTGCGGACGTGCCACGGTGTCGACCGACGTCGGCGCCGTCGTCGAGGTCATCGGCGGAACCGGCCTCGTCGTGCCGCCGCGCAACCCCCGGGCACTCGCCGAGGCCTGCGTGGCGCTGCTGCGCGACTCCGGGCGCCGGGAACGGCTGGGCGCGGCAGCCAGGGCGCGCGCTCTCGAGCTGTTCACCGTCGAACAGAACATCGCGGCATTTCACAGCATTTACCTGGAGATCGTCTCTCACTGCCCGGTACGCCGGGACGCCGTGGACGACGCGGGAGAGCCGTTGCCCTTCGGCCACCCCCTCGAGGCCCACGTCCCGGGCCGCTGGACGGCCTCGACCACCGGCGGCCTCGGCGGCTCCTGGCTCGCCGGCCGGTCCAGAGGGGCGGGGACACCGAGCTGGGCGTTCGACGTCTCCGGTACGGGCGACGACGCGGCTGCGCATCTCGATGCGGGCGCGGGTGCCCGCGCTGGTGCTGGTGCCGGTGCCGGTGCCGGCGCTCGCGTCGGCGGTGAGCGGGAGCAGTTGGCCGGGGTGGCGCAGGGCGGCGGGGAGGGTGACGTATGAGCGGGCATGAGGGTGCGGGGCGCGAGACCGGCAGCGGTATCGGAGTCGACGTGCCGCGCGTGCCGGTGAGCGCCGGGGCCTGGGGAGCCGGATCGGCGCAGGCGCTGGAGGGTTCGCCGACCGATGAGCGGCCCGATCTCAGCAAGTTCGGCGCTCTCGGCGATCTGGGTGACTTCGGCCGTCTCGGCGGCGAGCTGCTGCGGGCTCCGCATGCGTGGAAGGCGGCAAAAAGCGGTGCCGGTGCGGGGGCGGGTGTCGGTGTTGGCTTCGAGGGGGCCGGTGGTGCTGGTGCCGGTTCCGAGGAGGCCGGCGGTACGGGTGCCGGTGCGGAACGCCGGGACGAGGACCGTGCCGTCGAGGCTGCGGTGCCGACAGGCGGGAGTACTGGACTGGACCCGGGCGCTCGGTCGGAGGGGAACGACGACGCCGAGCCGGATCGGAGCCCGACGCCGGAGCGGAGCGCGGGCAGCCAGCAGGCACAAGACAACCCCGCGTCGGCGCCTGAACCACTTGCCGACCCGGCCACCCCCGAGTCGTCGCGTGAACCGGACGGTGCTCTCGGCGCCCCGCAAGTGACGCGTAAGAAGCCGCACGCCCTTCCGGAAGAGCGCCTGCCCCACTCCCGCGCGCCGCAGCGCCGCTCGGGCGCCGACCCCGTCAAAGCCCTCATGCACCGGCACCGCGAACTGTGCGAGCGCGCTGTCGACCCCCTGGAGATCGCCGCCGGACTCGAGGCCCACGGCGTCACCGACCGGACCGCGGCCCGCTTCCGCCACAAGGACGTGTTCTCGCTCGCCGAGGAGATGTACGCACGCGTACCCAGCGACGGCGAACAGAACGCGCCGATCGACACCACCTCCGCTCCCGTCCCTGCCCCCACCACCGGCGTGCGCGGCGCGTGGGCCGTGCTCGCGCTGCTGCCGGGCGCCGTCTGCGCACTGACCCTGCTCGCCATGGACGTCACCACCGGCACCACGCGGTGGGCCATCGGCGTCGGTGGTGCGCTGGCCGGGGCCGCCGCCCTGCGTACGACCTTGCGGCACGGGCCGCTGCGCGTCAGGGACGGAGCGCCCGCCCCGACGACCCGCCTGTGGGCAGGATGGCTCCTCGCCTACTCCCTGCTCGGCGACGGCCTGCTGAACGCCGCCCTGGCCGGCGGACCCGACGAGGCCTGGGCCCCGGCGACCGCACCGCTCCTCGCGCTCGCCGTCGCCGTGGCCCCCGCGCACGCGTGCACCCGGCTCTACACGTCCGCGGCCCGCCGCCGACTCACCACCAGCCGCGGACTCGCCGAGTTCACCGCCTCCGCACGGCCGTTGCTCCTCGGCAGCGTTGCCCTCTTCGCCCTCGCCCTCGCCGCGCTGCTCGGCCTGTCCGGAGCGCTGCTCGACCAGAGCGTGGACTACGCAGGAGCCGGAGCCCTGGGCGTTCTGCTGCTCCTCGCGCGCCTCCTCACCGTGCACGGCCGTACGCATGCCCCCGCTGTCGTGCTCGGCGCTGCCGCCGCCGTCCAGGCCCTGGCCGTCGCCTCCGTCTTCGCCGCGCGGCTCCCGGGCTGCGACGCCCTGGGCACGCCCGTCGAGGCAGCTGTCGACGCCCTGGGCGTGGGCGTCGTACCGGGCGCCGCCTGCGGTGCCGCGGCCCTGGCGCTGCTCGTCCACGCCACCCGCACGCTCGCCCGAGCCTCCGCCCACGCCCGCGCCACGAGCGCGACAGGGGGTGCGCCATAACCACCGCCAGGCCTCCCGCCGAGCACGCTGCCGAGCACACCGCTGATCACGTCGCCCGGCGCGCCGCAACAACTGCCGCATGACCAGGCACACCCCTCTCCCGCGGGGCCGACACCGCGGGCCCACCCGACGATCCACGGCAACACCCCTAAGGAGAACGCCAGATGACCACCCCTCCACCCGGAGGCGCCGGATATGCCGGATACTCCGGACCTCACGGGCAGCGCGACATCGACGGTTCGCGCGCACGACGCGCAGCGCGAACCCCGGGAGGTGCCCGATGAGGGTTCTGCTGATCGGAGCCAACGGGTACCTCGGCCGCTTCGTCGCCGACCGACTCCTGGCAGACCCGGCCGTGCAGCTCACCGCGCTCGGCCGGGGCGACGACGCCGACGTCCGCTTCGACCTGGCCACCGGCAGCCCGGGCGCGCTCACCCGCTTCCTGGACGCCGTCCACCCCGGAGTGGTCATCAACTGCGCCGGAGCCACCCGCGGCGGCGCCCGCGACCTCACCCGGCACAACACCGTCGCCGTCGCCACCATCTGCGAGGCCCTGCGCCGCAGCGGCTGCGGGGCCCGCCTCGTACAGATCGGCTGCGGTGCCGAGTACGGCCCGTCGCAGCCCGGCTCGTCCACCGCCGAGGACGCGATGCCCCGGCCCGGCGGCCCGTACGGCGTCAGCAAACTCGCCGCCACCGAACTCGTCCTCGGCTCCGGCCTCGACGCCGTCGTCCTGCGCGTCTTCTCGCCGGCCGGCCCCGCCACCCCCGCCGGATCCCCGCTCGGCCGGCTCGCCGAGGCGATGCGCCGCGCGATGCAGGCCGGCGACGGCGAGTTGAAGCTCGGCGGCCTCGGCGCGCAGCGCGACTTCATCGACGTACGCGATGTGGCGCGCGCCGTGCACGCCGCGTCGCTCTCCGCCGCGCAGGGCGTCATCAACATCGGCTCGGGGCGCGCCGTGCGCTTGCGCGACGCCGCCGCCGTGCTCGCGCGGGTCGCCGGATTCGGCGGCGCCCTCCACGAACTCGACGCGCCGCCGATCGCGCTCCGGCAATCCGTCGGCCACCCCCGCTCCGAATCCGACCACGTGATGCAGGGGGGTCCGGTGGCCGCCGCGTATCCGTACCCCGACGGCTGCGGAAGCTGGCAGCAGGCCGATGTGCGCACGGCCCGCGACCGGCTCGGCTGGCGTCCCCGCATCAACCTCGAAGAGTCCCTCGCCGACATCTGGATGGAGGCGGCATGCCGTATCTGACTCCTACCGCGACCGGCCTGTCGAGCACCGACGTACGCCTCGGCTTCGGTATCCCCGGTTTCGCGCACCCCCTCGTGGCCCCCGCGGAGTGGGCCGAACTGACCCGCCCTCAAGCCCCTCTGCACTGGGTCGTCCTGAACGTCGCCGACGGCCCGGGTGCCCGCCCCGACCCGCACTGCCTGGAGGCGGCGGGCCGACTGCGCAACGCGGGCGTGCGTGTCCTTGGTCACGTCGACATGACCTACGGCGCCCGCTCCTTCGGGGAGCTCGTCTCGGACGCCCATCGCTTTCTCGACTGGTACCAGGTCGACGGGTTCAGCCTCGACCGCTGTCCCACCGAGCGAGCCGCGCTTCCCGAGGTCCGGCGCACCGTCATGACGCTGCGCGCCCTCATCGACGACGCGTACATCGTGCTCGGCCACGGCACGCACCCGTACCCCGGTTTCGCCGAGACGGCCGATCAGTTGGTGACGTTCTCCGGGCCCTGGAGCGACTACCGCTGGTCCCAGGTCGCGGAGTGGACGGCCGACTATCCGCCCGAGCGGTTCTGTCACTTCGTCCACGGCATGCCCCGCGGCCATCTCGACGAGGCGCTGCGCATCGCGCGCTGGCAGGGCGCGGGCACGATCTACTTCACGGATCACACGGACCGCGACGGCGCGACGGACCCCTGGGAATCGATGCCCGGCTACTGGGACGAAATCGTCTCGCGTATCGGACCGGGTGTCTCGGAATGAAGGGGGGCGTGGCAGTGTTGCAGACAGAACAACCGTACGTAGATACCGACCAACGGAGTCCCCGTGTCGCTGCCACCCCTGGTCGAGCCAGCTGCTGAGCTCACCGTAGACGAGGTCCGCAGGTACTCCCGCCACCTGATCATCCCGGATGTCGGGATGGACGGGCAGAAGCGGCTGAAGAACGCCAAGGTGCTCTGTGTGGGCGCCGGCGGCCTCGGATCGCCGGCCCTGATGTACCTGGCCGCGGCCGGCGTGGGCACGCTCGGCATCGTGGAGTTCGACGAGGTCGACGAGTCGAACCTGCAGCGCCAGATCATCCACAGCCAGGCCGACATCGGCCGGTCCAAGGCGGCGTCCGCGAAGGACTCCGTCCTCGGCATCAACCCGTACGTGAACGTGATCCTCCACGAAGAGCGGCTCGAAGCCGAGAACGTGATGGACATCTTCAGCCAGTACGACCTGATCGTCGACGGCACGGACAACTTCGCGACGCGTTACCTCGTCAACGACGCGTGCGTGCTGCTCAACAAGCCGTACGTGTGGGGTTCGATCTACCGCTTCGACGGCCAGGCCTCGGTCTTCTGGTCCGAGCACGGTCCGTGCTACCGCTGCCTGTACCCGGAGCCCCCGCCCCCCGGCATGGTCCCCTCCTGCGCCGAGGGCGGCGTCCTGGGCGTGCTGTGCGCGTCCATCGGCTCCATCCAGGTCACCGAGGCGATCAAGGTCCTGGCCGGCGTCGGCGACCCGCTGGTCGGCCGCCTCATGATCTACGACGCCCTGGAGATGCAGTACCGCCAGGTCAAGGTCCGCAAGGACCCCAACTGCGCGGTCTGCGGCGAGAACCCGACCGTCACCGAGCTCATCGACTACGAAGCCTTCTGCGGCGTCGTGTCCGACGAGGCGCAGGAAGCCGCGGCCGGTGCGACGATCACTCCCAAGCAGCTCAAGGAGTGGATCGACGACGGTGAGAGCATCGAGATCATCGATGTCCGCGAGCCGAACGAGTACGAGATCGTCTCCATCCCGGGCGCCAAGCTGATCCCCAAGAACGAGTTCCTCATGGGCACCGCTCTGTCGGGGCTCCCGCAGGACAAGAAGATCGTCTTGCATTGCAAGACGGGTGTCCGCAGTGCGGAAGTCCTCGCTGTGCTGAAGTCCGCGGGCTTCGCGGACGCCGTGCACGTGGGCGGCGGCGTCATCGGCTGGGTGAACCAGATCGAGCCCGACAAGCCGGTCTACTGAGCCTCCGCTCGACAGTGACCCACCCGGACGGGCCTCGCGCACTGCGCGCGGGGCCCGTCCGGCATGTCGGGGCCCCGTATCGCGCGGAACGACATGGGCGCGGTCAGGAGCACACCTTGCCGTCGCGCGGTATTCGACCCTCCAGCAGGTACGCGTTCACCGTCGAGTCGACGCAGGAACTGCCGGCCGCGTAGGCCCCATGTCCTTCGCCTTTCCAGGTCAGCTCGACGCCGACGCCCTTGCCCAGCTCGTCGGCCATGCGCCGGGCGCCCTCATAGGGAGTCGCAGGATCGCCGGTGTTGCCGACGACGAGGATCGGCGCCGCCGTCGGCGCGCTCACCTCCGGGTCGTCCCACTGCCCCGGCTCGGGCCAGTCGTGGCACCAGCCCGCGGTGTCCCAGCCCATGTACTGCCCG
Source organism: Streptomyces kunmingensis (assembly GCF_039533535.1). Classification (NCBI taxonomy): domain Bacteria; kingdom Bacillati; phylum Actinomycetota; class Actinomycetes; order Kitasatosporales; family Streptomycetaceae; genus Streptomyces; species Streptomyces kunmingensis. The sequence continues at coordinate 267,188 of NZ_BAAATS010000018.1, read as the reverse complement.
AAGACGGGCGAGATCTTACGGAAATCAACCAGCCGCGCCTTCGCCTGCGCCGCGGTCGGCCGTGCCTTGTCGTCGAGGCAGGAGATCGCGCGCTGCGAGTGACTCGAGGTGCCGTAGTGCCCGCTCTCGGCACGGTCGTTGTAGGCGTCGGCGAGTGCCAGCAGCGCTGTGCCGTCGCCGTTCTCCGCGTCCTGCAAACCTCGCGTGAGGGCGGGCCAACTGTTCTCGCTGTACAGGGTGACCGCGATACCCGTGGTCGCGAGCGACTCGTTCAGCTCGCGGCCGCCCCCTGCGGGCAGCGGCCTTGCGTCGAGCCGCTTCAGCAGCGCCACGACCTCCTTCGAGCCCTCCTTGGGGTCCTTGCCGCGGGACCTGAAGTAGTTGTCCAGGGCGCGCTGGAATCCGCGTGCCTGATTCTCGGCCTGCCCGACCCGCCCCGCGGTCGGGTCGACGACCGCGTCCATGACGAGCCTGCCGACCTTGTCGGGGAACAAGTGGGCGTAGATCCCGCCGAGTTCGGTTCCGTACGAGACGCCCATGTAGTGCAACTCGTCGTCCCCGAGGGTCTGCCGCATCAGGTCCAGATCGCGGGCCGCCTCGACGGTCGACACATGACCGAGCAGCTCACCTGCCTTCTGGCAGCCCTTGCCGAAATCGGCTGCGTCCTTGAGGAAGGCTGTTTCCTCGGCTGCCGTGTCGGGTGTGGGGTCGACGGATTCGGCGGACTGGATGGCCTTGTCGCTACGGCACCGCACACCCTGGCTCCCCGCGACGCCCCGAGGGTCGAAGCTCACCAGGTCGTAGCGCTCGCGCAACTTCGCGTACTGCGGGGCAAAGGCCGGCATCAGATCGACGCCGGAGCCGCCCGGGCCGCCGAAGTTGAACAGCAAGGAGCCGAGCCGGTCGTCCTTGCCGCCCCTGGCCTTGGCGCGGACGAGGGCGAGGCCGACGGTCGGCCCGTCCGGCTTCGCGTAATCGAGCGGGACCTTGAGCGTCGCGCACTGCCAGTCGGAACCGGGCGCGGGTGAGCTGTCGGTCGCTCCGCAGCGGCCCCAGTCGAGGCGCTGGGCCGTGAGCGAGGAGGGGAGCGGAGGCAGCGTGGCCGCGCGCGGCTTGGCCGGGGCGGCGGAACGCGAGGCGCCGTCCGACGACGGTTTCGCATCGCCCCCGCTGCCCTCACCCGAGTCGCTGCAGCTCGTGACGAGACCGGCCGTCAGGACGACGGCGGCCGCGAGCGTCAGGCTGCGGGCCCCTGTTCCGGCATGTGTGCGTGCGCCTGCACGGGCACGCGAATCCTTTGGTGCCACGGGCACCTCCCCCCTCAACCGCCCCCGTTCGAGAAGCGGTCAGGCCATCGTAGGAGGCGCCGCCGGCATCCGCTTCGGCCTGTGGACAACTCCGCGATCACGAACAGACCGTTCCCTCTTTCGGGACCGTCCCGTCGAGGAGATAGCCGTCCACAGCGCTGTGCACACACGCGTTACCGCTGTCGTACGCGCCGTGCCCCTGGCCCTTGTACGTCAACTCGACGCCCACGCCGTCGCCGAGGGCTCCGGCCATCTTCCGCGCGCCCTCGAACGGGGTGGCCGGGTCGCCGGTGTTGCCGACGACGAGGATCGGGGCGGAACCCGTCGCGCCGACGTCCGGGTGGTCGGCGGCGCCGTCGACGGCCCAGCCGGTGCAGCCGAGCATGCCCCAGGCCAGGTAGTCGCCGAACAACGAGGACGCGGCGCGGAACTCTGGCAGCTTCGCCTCGACGTCCTTCGCCGTGTACCGGGAGTTGTCGTCGGCGCAGTTGATGGAGACGTTGGCGGCCTGGATGTTGCTGTACTTGCCGTCCTCGTTGCGCCCGTTCATCGAGTCGGAGAGCAGCATGAGGATCTTGCCGTCGCCGTCGTAGGCCTGTTGCAGGCCCTCGGTGAGGTACTCCCAGAAGTCCTGCGAGTACAGGGACTGGGCGATGCCGTTGGTCGCTGCGGTCTGTGTCAGATCGCGCGGGAAGATCCCCGGGATCGGTTTCTCGTCCAGCTCGTCGAGCAGCTTGGCGATCTTCTCCTTGACCTCTTGGGGAGAGTCACCGACCGGGCAGTCCCCGGCTTTGGAGGTGCAGTCCTTCGCGTAGTTGTCGAGGGCGAGCTGGAACCCTTCGGCCTGGCCGAGCGAGCTCTGCTCCGGGCCCTGCGTGGGGTCGACGACGCCGTCGAACACCGCGCGGCCTACTTTCTTGGGGAACAAGTGGGCGTAGACGCCGCCGAGTTCGGTGCCGTACGAGATGCCGAAGTAGTGCAGTCTGTCGTCGCCGAGGACCTGGCGCATCAGGTCCATGTCACGGGCCGCGTCGGTGGTGCGCAGGTGGGGGAGGGTCTTGCCGGAGCGCTTCTCGCATGCCCTGTTGAAGGACTTGATGTTGTCGACGAGCTTCGTTCGTTCCGCCGTGTCGTCCGGCGTCGAGTCCTGCTGGAAGTACTCGTCGAGCTGCTCGTCGTCCTCGCATTCGACGCCGGCGCTGCGGCCCACCCCGCGCGGATCGAAGCTGACCAGGTCGTAGCGGGCGCGCAGGCGCGCGTAGTCGGCACCGAACGCCGGCAGGCTGGTGACGCCCGAGCCGCCCGGGCCACCGAAGTTGAAGATGAGCGAGCCGATACGCCGGTCCTTGTTCCCGCTGGCCTTCGCGCGGATCAGCGCGATGCCGATCGTGCTGCCCTTGGGGTCGTCCCAGTCGAGGGGCGCCTTCATGGTGGCGCACTGCCACTCGGCGCCTCCGGGCAACGGGGAGGGGGCGTCTCCGCCGCCCTCCGACTCCGCCGGTGCGGGGCAGTCCTTCCAGCTCAGCGGCTGCGACGGCAGATCCACGGAGTCCTCGGACCCGCCGCAGCCCGCAAGGGAGGCGGACAGCAGAGCGACGGCGATGGCCAGGGCAGCGGCACGGGGCCGGGGCGGATTGGGCATGCGTCCATCCTGCGGCGGCACCGCGGGGTGCGCTCGGGCTGCGGGCTGTGCGGGTGAGGTCGCTGGCCGCGGTTACAAAGCGCCCTTGCGCGTGAGGTGGTTGAAGAACAGCCATCCGGGCAGCACAGGCAGCCACAAGGTCAGCAGTCGGTACAGCAGCACCGCCGGAGCGGCCACTTCCTTGGGAAGACCGACCGCGATCAGGCCCACCGTCAGCGTCGCCTCGACCGCGCCGACGCCGCCGGGCGTCGGCGCGGCGGAGCCGAGCGCGTTGCCCGCCAGGAAGACCACCGCGACGCTGGCCAGACTCAGGCTCGTCGCCTCGTCACCGAAAGCGCGGATGGAGGCGTCGAGGCACATCACGAAACAGGCGGTCAGCAGCAGCATGCCGCCGATACCGGTGAGCAGCTTCCGCGGCCGTTGGAGCACATCGAGCATGCGCGGGACGACGCCGGCGAACAGCGACCGCACGCGCGTGACGACGAACTTCCTCAGGAAGGGGATCGATGTCACGACAAGGACCAGCACGGCGACCGTCAGCAGGCCCGCGATGACGGTACGGGACGGTGACAAGGACGGCGTCTTCTCGGTCCCGGTCAGGTAGCCGAAGGTCAGCAGCAGCAGAATGTGGCTGCCCATACCGAACAGCTGTGATGCACCGACACTGGCGACCGCGAGCCCTGGGCGTACCCCCGAACGCTGCAAGAAGCGCGTGTTGAGCGCTACGCCGCCGACCGCCGCGGGAGCCACGATCTTCACGAACGACCCGGCGACCTGGGCCGCGACGGCCCGCACGAAGGGCACACGTTCGGGCACGAAGCCCAGCAGGCTCATCGCCGCCGCTACGTAGCTGAGCGCGGAGAACACCACCGCCAGGCCGACCCAGCCCCACTCGGCCTCGCCGACGATCGCGCCGAAGTCGATGTGCGTGAGCTGCGACAGAAGGAAGTACGCGCCGATCGCGCCCGCGATGAAACTGATCAGCGTGCGGGGTCGGATGCGCTCCAGACGGGCCGGTTCGACGGGTGCCTGCGGCCGGATGCGGAGCACCTGATGGCGGATCTGGGTGAGCAGATCCTCCTCACGCGCCTCGTCGAGAGCGACGTCTATGGCGCGCTTTTCGGCCTGCCGCTCGGCCTTCTCGGACTTCTTCTCGGCGCGTACGGACTTCTTGCCGTCGCCGTCGACCTCGACGGTCTGTTCCAGACGTGCCTCTTTGGCCTTGCCGGACGCCTCCAGGACCGCCTCACGCTCGCGCTGGGCGCGCTCCCGCCCGAGTCTGCGCAGCGTCGCTCTGGTGGTGCGTGTGAGCGCGATGGGCTGCAACAGCGGCAGACAGTCGGCGACGGTGTCGGGGCCGAGGACGCCGACGGCGGAGGCGACGGACCGCTCGGCACCCACGCGCAGGCCCAGCGTGGTGAGCATCTGCGCGATGTCCATGCGTAGGACCAGGTCGCCCGCGGCGATCTCGCCGCCGCGCAGGTCTGTGAGGATGACCGTGCCGGAACGATCCACCAGAAGCGCGTCGCCGGCAAGGCGCCGGTGCGCGATCCGTCGGGACTGCAACGCCTGTACCTGGTGCCAGGTGTCGCGCAGCAGGCCGTCGGTGATCTCCTCGTCCGGCATCGAGTCCAGGGACCGGCCACCGATGTGCTCGTACACGAGCATCACGGCGTCGGGACCCAGCTCGGAAGTGGCGATCAGTTTCGGCGCGTTCGCCCCGGCCGAGATCGCGGCGTAGGCGAGCAGCGCCTCCTGCTCCAGCGCCTGGCGCAGCGACTGGAGGCTGCGCCGCTGGGTGATGCCCCGCAACGTCAGACGGCGCCACACACGGTAGAAGAAGCCTTGTGCCTGCTGTTCCCGGTCGACGACGGTGACGTCCAGCGGTGGGCCGTCCTCCAGGGTGACAAAGTAGCGCCGCCCCCTGTCGCCGTTCTCCGTAGCGCCCTCGTGGGCCTCCTCACGGGAGGCGCTGACCGGGTGAAAGCCGACGTGCCGCAAGCCGGCGAGGAGCGTCTGCCCTGTAGGGCGCACATTGGGCGAGCCGACGGCATACAGCGTTCCGTAGGCGACGGTCCAGCCGAGGAGGATCGTCAGGATGATCGAGAACGGCGTGGTGTAGCCGGTGACCAGCATCGCGAACGCGTCGAGCAGCAGCACCACCCACAGCACCACGCGCCATCGTGGCCGCCGGGACATGCCTACGGCTGTCATGTAGGCGATGACGGGCGCCAGGTAGCCGTGCACCGGGTCGGTGAGCGCATGGATGTCGCCCGGCGACACCTTGGTGAGCGCGTCCTGGATCGACTGCGGCGCGGCCTTGGCGACCCAGAGATCCGTCGCGAGTGTCACTCCGTGCGCGAGGACCGCAGCGAGCACACCGTCGGCGATCCGCAGCCCGTCGCGCTTGATGAGCCGCTCGATGGCGAACGCGACCGGTACGAGAAGGATGGCGATGCTCGAGGCGAGGCCCGCGAACTTGGTCAGCAGGTCGGGAGCCTGCCCGGTGCCCTTGTTGATGTCCTGGGCGAAGCCCGAGGTCGTGGCGTGCGCGAACGCGGCGATGCCCAGCAGGACGGCGATCGCGAGCACGCCCACAAGGAGGCGCATCAGGTCGGAAGGGCGATGCACGCGCGCGGGGAGCAACGGTTCGTCACTGTCGACCCGCTCCGCGTGCGTGTCCACGTCCACGCGGTCGGGGTCGTGCAGGGGCTGCTCCTGCTTCACCTCGTCGGCCTTCCCGGCCGCATCGTCAGGGCGCGCCGGTGTCACAGAGGTGCCCTCCGCCTTTTCGGGGTGCACGCTCTGCTCCGTCGTCTCTTGTTGATCTCGTATCACCAGTCACCGCCCGCACGATGGTGGCATGTCCCATCGTCATAGGGGGGTATCAGGGTGCATTCGAGGAACGTGAAGTCATCGGCAAGCGCCTTCTTGTATGTCTGCGCACAGTGCCTCTTGTAGGTCCCTCCAAGTTGTCGGTGCCGTGAGGCAGGATGGGCCGGATGAGCGAGGAGAGTGAGCCGGCAGGTGAACTGCCCGAGTACGCGGAGCGGGTCCTCGAGGTCGCCGAGCTGATCCCGGCCGGCCGGGTCATGACGTACGGGGACGTCGCCGAGTGGCTGGAGCAGGGCGGGCCGCGGCAAGTGGGGCGCGTGATGGCGCTCTACGGAGGCGCCGTGCCGTGGTGGCGCGTGGTGCGCGCGGACGGAGCGCTGCTCCCGGGCCACGAACAACGGGCGCTCGGTCACTACAGGGAGGAGAGCACGCCGCTGCGCGACGCCTCCCGCGCCTCCGGAGGCCACCTGCCGCGCCTGGACATGAAGCGGGCGAGATGGGACGGCCGGGCGCGTACGGAAGCTCACAATTGACAGCTTCGACCATCCTGCGGGCGGGCGGGGTGCCGGTGGCCCGTACGGGGGAAAAGGGGCGCTCGGGGCACTTCGCCTCAGCTGTGTCCGTTCGTGAGACTGGGCACACCTGCGCCAGGAGCGAGGGGAGGGAGGCGCCGGAAGCTCGGCTTCCGCCACACTCGACGGCGTAGCGTCGACGGCACCGTCGATGGCAGGCACCTCCTTCACCCCAGGGCCACCGCTTCGCGCGGACGGCAGTTCGAGCACCAGCAGACCCACCAGGACCAGCGATCCACGTGAGCTCCTCTTCGTCCCCCCGACACCCGTCGCGCCATCAGGTTCGACAGGGGATCCCGGGTGCGTATCGGCTGGTGCGTACCCCGTCGGCGCCCACGGCCCCCCCTCGTCTGGACGCACGCCAGCGTGCTGTGGTTGACCACACCCGGGGGCCCCTGCTCGTCCTGGCCGGACCCGGCACAGGGAAAACCACGACCCTTGTAGAAGCGGTGTCCGCGCGCATCGCCAAGGGCACGGAACCCGAGCGCATCCTTGTGCTCACGTTCAGCCGCAAGGCCGCCGTCGAACTGCGCGACCGCATGGCGCTGCGCATAGGAGCCGCACGCGCGCCCCAAGCGACCACATTCCACTCGTTCTGTTACGCGCTCGTCCGTGCCCACCAGGACACGGACCTGTTCGCGGAACCCCTGCGTCTTCTGTCGGGACCCGAGCAGGATGTCGCCGTACGAGAGCTGCTCGCCGGCCAGATCGACCTGGAGCAGGCCGGGCTCGCGCACGTGCGCTGGCCCGACGAACTGCGTGCCTGCCTCACCACCAGGGGTTTCGCCGACGAGGTGCGCGCGGTCCTCGCCCGCAGCCGGGAGCTGGGCCTGGGGCCCGCCGCCCTGGACGCCTTCGCGCGCCGCATCGGTCGCCCCGACTGGCGTGCGGCCGCGACGTTCCTGGCCGAGTACCTGGACGTCCTCGACACGCAGGGCGTCCTCGACTACGCGGAACTCGTGCACCGCGCCGTACTCCTCGCTCGCCGTCAGGAAGTCGCCGATCAGCTGGCCGCGCAGTACGACGCCGTGTTCGTCGACGAGTACCAGGACACCGACCCGGCGCAGGTCCGGCTGTTGCACGCGCTCGCGGGCGGCGGTCGCACCCTGGTCGCGTTCGGCGACCCGGACCAGTCGATCTACACGTTCCGCGGCGCCGACGTGAACGGCATCCTGGACTTCCCGTACGACTTCCCGCGCACAGGCGGCACCCCCGCGCCGGTCGAGGTCCTCACCACGTCCCGGCGCTCCGGAAGCGGCCTCCTGGAAGCGACCCGTCGCGTCACCCAGCGGATGCCGCTCACCCGGCTGCCCGCCGAGAAGGTGCGGGCCCACCGCGCGCTGACGCCCGTACGCGACGGCGGCCGGGCCGAGGTCTACACGTATCCGACGCCGGGTACCGAGCTCGACAACATCGCGGACATCCTGCGCCGGGCCCACCTGGAGGACGGGGTTCCGTGGAGCGACATGGCCGTGCTGGTGCGCGCGGGAGCCCGAAGCATCCCGTCGGTGCGCCGGGCCCTCACGGCGGCCGGCGTGCCGTTGGACATAGACGGCGACGACCTGCCGCTGCGCCATGAGCCGGCTGTCGCACCGCTGCTCACCGCATTGAAGGCGGTCGCACAGAACCCGGCGCCGGAGGGAGAGACGGGAGACGAGCAGGACACAGAGGACGCGGAGGCCGCAAAGGACGGTACCGAGGGCGCACTCCGGTTCGACATCGAGACCGCCCTCACGCTCCTGGGCTCGCCCTTGGCGGGCATGGACGCCGCCGATCTACGCCGCCTGGGACGCGCCCTGCGCGAGGAGGAGCGCACCGCGGGCAACCATCTGCCGCCGCCCTCCGACGAACTGCTCGCCCGCGCTCTTGCCGAGCCCGAGCGCCTCGCCCTGCACGATCCGGCGTACGCGCGCGGTGCACAGCGCCTCGGCGCCCTCCTCGCGACAGCCCGCAAAAAGCTCGACGACGGAGGCACCGCGGAGGAAGCCCTCTGGGAGCTGTGGAACGGCACACCGTGGCCGCAGCGACTGGAGCGCGCCGCCCGCCGCGGGGGCGCCGCAGGTCGCAACGCGGACCGCGACCTGGACGCCGTGTGCGCCCTGTTCGCCATCGCCTCCCGCGCGGAGGAGCGCACCGGGGGCCGTGGCGCCCGCAACTTCCTGGAGGAGCTGGACGCGCAGGACATCGCCGCCGACACCCTCGCCGGACGGGCGGTACGCCCCGAGGCCGTACGCCTGATGACCGCCCACCGCTCCAAGGGCCTGGAGTGGCGGCTGGTGGTCGTCGCGGGCGTACAGGAAGGTTTGTGGCCGGATCTGCGCCGACGGGGCTCCCTCCTGGAAGCCGACCGCATCGGGCGCGACGGTCTCGCCGAACCGCTCACTCCTGGCGCGCTGTTGGCCGAGGAGCGACGCCTGTTCTACGTGGCGGCCACGCGCGCGCGGGAGCGGCTCGTCGTCACCGCGGTGAAGGCGCCCGCGGACGACGGCGACCAGCCGTCCCGGTTCCTGACCGAGCTCGGTATCGAGCCCAAGGACGTCACCGGCCGTCCGCGTCGCCCGCTGGCCGTGGCGGCCCTCGTCGCGGAACTGCGGGCCACCACGGTCGACCCGCGCGTCTCCGACAGCCTCAGAGAGGCCGCCGCCCGTCGTCTCGCGCGCCTCGCCGCGCTCAGCGACGACGACGGCAGACCGCTCGTGCCGTCCGCCCACCCGTATCGCTGGTGGGGCATGTACGAGCCCACCGAGAGCAAGGTCCCGCTGCGCGACCGCGACAAGCCCGTCGTGCTCTCGGGCAGCGCCCTCGATCAACTCGCCAACACCTGTGCGCTGCAATGGTTCCTGGGCCGCGAGGTGAAGGCCGACGCCCCCGCCACCGCCGCCCAAGGCTTCGGCAACGTCGTGCACGTCCTGGCGGACGAGGTCGCGTCCGGGCGCACCCCGGCCGACCTCGCCGTCCTCATGGAGCGCCTCGACTCCGTGTGGGACGCCCTCGCGTTCGACGCACCCTGGAAGTCGGCACAGGAGAAGGAGCACGCGCGCGTGGCGCTCGAACGCTTCCTTCAGTGGCACGTCATGGACCGCACCGGCCGCACCCCGGTCGCCAGCGAGCACGCCTTCGACGTGACCCTCGAAGCAGGCTCCTACGAAGTACGCATTCGCGGCTCCATGGACCGCGTCGAGCGCGACAGCGAAGGACGCGCCTACGTAGTCGACTTCAAGACCGGGAAACAGGCCCCCAGCGCGGCCGACGTGGCCCGCCATCCGCAGCTCGCCGTGTACCAGCTCGCCGTGCGCGAGGGTGCCGTGGACGAACCCTTCGACGGGGCTCGCCCCCACCCGGGCGGCGCCGAGCTGGTGCAGCTGCGCCAGGGCGCTCCCAAGAAGGACGGCGGCGAGACGCTTCCCAAGGTGCAGGCGCAGGAACCCCTCGAAGGGGAATGGGTCGGCGACCTCCTCGCCACCGCCGCGGGCAAGGTCCTCGACGAGCGCTTCGCCCCGGCCGCCGGACAGCACTGCACGCACTGCGCTTTTCGCGCCTCGTGCAGTGCGCAGCCCGAGGGCCATCACGTCGTGGAGTGACGTGCGCCTCCGCTGCGCCGGAACGGACCGGCGCTGTCAGTGGTGCCGGTTAGCCTCGATGAGGTGACCACACGCCTCACCGACCCCGAGCAGCTCAAGGAGCTGCTGGGCATCCCGTTCACCCCGGAGCAGACGGCCTGCATCATCGCGCCGCCCGCCCCGCAGGTGATCGTGGCCGGAGCCGGTTCAGGCAAGACGACGGTGATGGCCGCGCGTGTGGTCTGGCTGGTGGGCACCGGGCAGGTCGCGCCCGAGCAGGTCCTCGGCCTCACGTTCACCAACAAGGCCGCGGGTGAGCTGGCCGAGCGCGTCCGCAAGGCCCTCGTCAGGGCGGGCGTCACCGACCCCGACATCATCGACCCGGACAACCCTCCCGGCGAGCCCGTGATCTCCACGTACCACGCTTTCGCCGGCCGGCTCCTGACCGACCACGGGCTGCGCATCGGCCTCGAACCCACGACGCGGCTGCTCGCCGACGCCACCCGCTTCCAGCTCGCCGCGCGCGTGCTGCGCGAGGCGCCCGGCCCGTACCCCGCCCTCACCCGCTCCTTCGCCGATCTCGTCAGCGACCTGCTCGCCCTCGACGCCGAGCTGGCCGAGCACCTCGTGCAGCCGGCAGAGCTCCGTACATACGACCGCGAACTGCAGCGCACCCTCGAAGGCGCCAAGCTGAGCAACGCGGATCTGCGCAAGGTCCCCGAGGCCGTAGCCGCCCGACTCGAACTGGCCGAGCTGGTGGGCCGCTACAGAGAGGCCAAGCGGGCCCGGGACGTCCTCGACTTCGGTGACCAGATCGCGCTGTCGGCCACACTGGCGGACACCCGGCCGGAGGTCGGCGAGATCCTGCGCGACGAGTTCCGGGTCGTGCTGCTCGACGAGTACCAGGACACGTCCGTGGCGCAGCGCATCCTGCTGGCGGGCCTGTTCGGCGCCGGCACGGGACACGCCGTGACGGCCGTGGGCGACCCCTGCCAGGCGATCTACGGATGGCGCGGCGCGTCGGTCGCCAACCTCGATGACTTCCCGCGCCACTTCGCCTACGCCGACGGACGCCCCGCCACCCGCTTCGCGCTCAGCGAGAACCGGCGCAGCGGCGGCCGCCTTCTCGACCTGGCCAATGGGCTGGCCGAGCCGCTGCGCGCGATGCACGCGGGCGTGGAAGCCCTGCGGCCCGCCCCGGGAGCCGAGCGGGACGGCCTCGTGCGCTGCGCCCTCCTGAGCACCCACGCCGAGGAGATCGACTGGCTCGCCGACTCCCTCGCCCACCTCGTCGCCACGGGGAAGGAGCCCGGCGAGATCGCCGTCCTGTGCCGTACCGCGACCGATTTCGCCGAGATCCAGAAGGCACTCGTCGCCCGCGACATCCCGGTCGAGGTGGTCGGCCTGTCGGGTCTGCTGCACCTTCCCGAGGTCGCCGATCTCGTCGCCGTGTGCGAGGTGCTCGAGGACCCCGGCGCCAACGCCTCTCTGGTGCGGCTGCTGACCGGGCCCCGCTGGCGCATCGGCGCGCGCGACCTCGCCCTGCTCGGGCGCAGGGCCCGTCTGCTGGTCTCCCACGCGCGTGGGGGCGACGAGGACGATCCGGACCGACGTCTGGCCGAGGCCGTCGAGGGCGTCGACCCGTCCGAGGTGATATCGCTCGCCGACGCCCTCGACACCTTCCTGGAGACCGCCGTCGACGCCGACGGGGACGACGACGGACTGCCCTTCTCACCGGACGCGCGCGTGCGCTTCGCCCGGCTCGCCACCGAACTGCGGGACCTGCGCCGCTCGCTGTCCGACCCGCTCATGGACGTCCTGCACCGAGTGCTGGCCGTCACGGGCCTGGAAGTCGAACTCTCCGCGTCCCCGCACGCGCTGGCGGCCCGACGCCGCGAGACGCTGTCCAACTTCCTCGACATCGCCGCCTCCTTCGCGGCCAACGACAGCTCCGCTTCCCTGCTGGCCTTCCTCGGCTTTCTGCGCACCGCGGCCCAGTACGAGAAGGGCCTCGACAACGCGCTCCCGGGCGGCGAGAACACCGTGAAGGTGCTCACCGCGCACAAGTCCAAGGGCCTGGAATGGGATGTCGTCGCCGTCCCCGGGCTCGTCAACGGCACGTTCCCGAGCACCCAGGGACGCGAGAAGTGGACGGCGCAGGGCAAGGTCCTGCCGCACGAACTGCGCGGCGACGCCGCCATCCTCCCCGACATCGAGGCGTGGGACTCCAGGAGCATGAAGGCCTTCCACGCCGACATGAAGGACCACCAGCACACGGAGGAACTGCGCCTGGGGTACGTCACGTTCACGCGCCCCCGCTCGCTGCTGCTCGGCTCCGGCCACTGGTGGGGCCCGTCCCAGAAGAGGCAGCGCGGCCCGTCGGACTTCCTCCAGGCGCTCTACGAGCACTGCGCCGCGGGGTACGGCGAGATCGAGGTCTGGGCGGACGAACCGGCGGAGGACGAGGAGAACCCGGCCCTTCAGGAGACCTCGGCCGAGCACGCCTGGCCGCTGCCGCTCGACGAGGCGTCCCTGGCCCGCCGCCGCGCGGCAGCCGACACGGTGCTGGCCTACGTGGAGCGCGCCGAGGACCCCGCGCAAGCCCGCGCGCACACGGAGACCCACCCCGCCGCCAACAGTGAGCCGCCTTTCGAGGACCCCGACTGGCCGCCCCCGCCCGACGACGAGTTCGACGGTGACCTCGCGGACGACTGGGAGGAGCTGTCCGCCGAGCGCCCCGCAGTCCCGCACCCCACCCCGGAGCCCGAGCCGCTGCCCCACGCGCGCGTGGCACCCCAGGACGCGTACCCGCCGCCCGCGGTCCCGCACCCCGCGCCCGCCCCGGAGACGGCGCTCACCGCGGAGGAAGCCCGCACCATCGCCTCCTGGGACCGCGATCTCGACGCCCTCACCGGCGAGCTGCTGCGCGCCCGCGCCGGTGTTCGCGACGTGCCCGTGCCGCACTCGCTCACCGCCTCCCAGGTGCTGCGCCTGGCCGCCGACCCCGACGGGTTCGCTCAGGAGCTGGCCCGGCCCATGCCGCGTCCGCCCCAGCCGGCAGCCCGTCGCGGCACGCGCTTCCACGCCTGGGTCGAATCCCGCTTCGAGGAGCTGCGCCTGCCCATGCTCGACCCGGAGGAGCTGCCCGGCAGCGAAGCGGAGATCGCCGACGAGCAGGACCTGCAGACACTCAAGGAAGCCTTCGAGCGCACCCCGTACGCGCACCGCACCCCCTACAGGATCGAGCTTCCCTTCCAGCTGGCCGTCGCGGACCGCGTCGTCCGCGGCCGTATCGACGCCGTCTACAAGCAGGGCGAGGGCGACGGGACGACATACGAGATCGTCGACTGGAAGACCGGCCACCAGCAGACCGGCGACCCTCTCCAGCTCGCCGTCTACCGGCTCGCCTGGGCCGAGAAGCAGGGCGTGCCCCTGGAGTCGGTCAGTGCCGTCTTCGTGTACGTACGCAGCGGCGAGACGGTCCGGCCGCGGCTGCTGCCCGGCCGTGCGGAGCTGGAGCGGCTCCTCACCGAGGAACCGCAGGCCCCGGCGGAGGCCGCCGAGGAGCCTCCGAGCGAGCACGCTCCGGTGGGGGACTAGGCTCGTGAGCATGAGCAAGTCCGTCGAGAACGCTGACGACGCCGTCAGCACCGCCCGTGCGTACATCGAGAACCACCGGACGGCGTTCCTCGACGACCTCGCCGCCTGGCTGCGGATCCCCTCCGTGTCCGCCCAGCCCGCCCACGCCGCGGACGTGCGGCGCAGCGCCGACTGGCTCGCCGCCCAGCTGGCCGCGACCGGCTTCCCCACCACCGAGGTGTGGGAGACGCCCGGCGCCCCCGCCGTCTTCGCCGAGTGGCCCTCCGGCGACCCCGAGGCCCCCACGGTCCTCGTCTACGGACACCACGACGTGCAGCCCGCCGCCCGCGAGGACGGCTGGGACACCGAGCCCTTCGAGCCCGTCGTCGTCGGGAACCGGCTCCACGCGCGCGGTGCCGCCGACGACAAGGGCCAAGTGTTCTTTCACACACTCGGCGTGCGCGCCCACCTCGCCCTGACCGGGCGAACCGCCCCCGCCGTGAACCTCAAACTGCTGATCGAAGGCGAGGAGGAGTCGGGCTCCCCGCACTTTCGCGCCCTCGTGGAAGACCGTGCGCAGCGCCTCGCCGCCGACGCCGTGATCGTCTCCGACACCGGCATGTGGTCCGAGGACACCCCCACGGTGTGCACCGGGATGCGCGGCCTCGCCGACTGCGAGATCGAGCTGCGCGGCCCCGACCAGGACATCCACTCCGGCTCGTTCGGCGGCGCCGTCCCGAACCCGGCGACCGCCGCCGCCCGCCTCGTCGCCGCGTTGCACGACGAGCACGCGCGCGTGGCCGTGCCCGGCTTCTACGACGGCATCCTCGAGCTCACCGACCGGGAGCGCGAACTCTTCGCCGAGCTGCCCTTCGACGAGGAGCAGTGGCTGCGTACGGCCAAGTCCCACGCCACATACGGAGAGGCCGGACACAGCACCCTGGAGCGCATCTGGGCCCGGCCCACCGCCGAGGTCAACGGCATCGGGGGCGGTTACCAGGGCCCCGGCGGCAAGACGATCGTGCCGTCCTCCGCGCTGCTCAAACTGTCGTTCCGGCTGGTCGCCGGGCAGGACCCCGACCACGTCGAGAAGGCGGTCACCGCCTGGGTCGCCGAGCAACTGCCCGCGGGGATCAGCCACACCATCACGTTCGGCGCAGCCACCAGGCCGTGCCTCACGCCGCTCGACCACCCGGCCCTGCAGTCCGTCGTGCGCGCCATGGGCCGCGCCTTCGAGCAGGAGATCCGCTTCACGCGCGAAGGCGGCTCGGGTCCGGCGGCCGACCTACAGGACGTCCTCGGGGCGCCTGTGCTCTTCCTGGGCATCTCCGTCCCCTCCGACGGCTGGCACGCCCCGAACGAGAAGGTCGAACTCGACCTCCTTATGAAGGGCGTCGAAACCACCGCCTACTTGTGGGGCGACCTCGCGGAGAACTGGACGGACGCACCCTGACCGAAGCTCCGCCCCCGCCCGCCGCCCGACCTCCTGAACCGCCCGCCGAACCACCCTTGACACCGGGGGAGTTGGAAGCACCTGTGACCACCTGGACCGACCGCACCGCCGATCTCGCCGCCGACCGACCGCTCTCGCTCGCCGCGCCGAGCGGGATCGACCGCGCCGCGCACCACCGCCTCGACGAGGCCTGGCTCGCCGCCGCGTGGAGCCACCCCACGACCCGCGTCTTCGTGGTCTCGGGCGGCCAGGCACTCATCGACGAGACGGCGGACGGCGCGACGGAACTGGTCATGACGCCGGCCTTCGAAGCGCCCCTCACCGAGGCCCACCGCTACTTCCTGGGCAGCGACGAGGACGGCGTGAGCTACTTCGCGCTCCAGAAGGACACGCTGCCCGGGCGCATGGACCAGTCGGCGCGCCCCGCCGGCCTGCGCGAGGCGGGCCTGCTCCTCTCGCAGCGGGACGCCGGCCTCATGGTGCACGCCGTCGCGCTGGAGAACTGGCAGCGACTGCACCGCTTCTGCTCCCGCTGCGGCGAGCGCACCGTCATCGCCGCCGCGGGCCACATCCGCCGCTGCCAGGCCTGCGGAGCCGAGCACTACCCGCGCACCGACCCGGCCGTGATCATGGCGGTCATGGACGAGCAGGACCGCATCCTGCTCGGGCGCCAGGTGCACTGGCCCGAAGGCCGCTTCTCGACGCTGGCGGGCTTCGTGGAGCCCGGCGAGTCCATCGAGCAGTCGGTGCGCCGCGAGGTCTTCGAGGAGGCGGGCGTACTCGTCGGCGACGTCGAGTACGTCGCCAGCCAGCCCTGGCCCTTCCCCTCCAGCCTCATGCTGGGCTTCATGGCGCACGCCACCTCGACGGAGATCAACGTCGACGGGGACGAGATCCACGAGGCGCGCTGGTTCTCCCGCGAAGACCTGCGGGCCGCCTTCGAGACCGGGGAAGTCATGCCTCCCTACGGAATCTCGATTGCGGCCCGCCTGATCGAGCTCTGGTACGGCAACCCCCTGCCGAAGCCGAGCGACGCCCTCTGAGCGCCGGGCTCAAAGAAAGGCCCTCAGACGCCGATCTTCTGCTTGACCTGAGCCAGCGAGGGGTTGGTGAGGGTCGAGCCGTCGTCGAAGAGAACGGTCGGAACCGTCTGGTTCCCGCCGTTCGCCTTCTCGACGAACGCCGCGGAAGCCGGGTCCTGCTCGATGTTGATCTCGGTGTACTCGATGCCCTCGCGCGCCATCTGCTTCTTCAGTCGCTGGCAGTAGCCGCACCAGGTGGTGCTGTACATCGTCACAGTGCCCGGCATGTCGTCGCGCTCCTTCGTGGCTGGGGATGCATGTTCGCAATCAGTCGAACGTATGCGATGCGGTGGCCATTCCCACCCGCCGACCGCATCAGTACGACTAACACCGGCTGCCTGTGGACAACGTGACGCACCCGTTCCCACCGACCTGGCAGCATGGCGGGGTGACAGCAGCAACGCACTCCACCCTGTTCCCGCAGGTCCCGCAATCGGCCGACGCGGTGCTCGACGGGCTCGACCCCGAGCAGCGCGCCGTGGCGACGGCCCTGCACGGTCCGGTGTGTGTGCTCGCGGGCGCGGGCACCGGCAAGACCCGGGCGCTCACCCATCGCATCGCGTACGGCGTTCGCGCCGGGATCCTCCAGCCCGGCAGTGTGCTTGCCGTCACCTTCACCAACCGCGCCGCGGGAGAAATGCGCGGGCGGCTCCGACAGCTCGGCGCGGGGGGAGTCCAGGCCCGCACCTTCCACTCGGCGGCGCTGCGCCAGCTCCAGTTCTTCTGGCCCCGAGCTGTCGGCGGCGAGCTGCCCCGACTCGTCGACCGCAAGATCCAGCTCGTCTCCGACGCCGCGGCGGCGTGCCGGCTGCGCCTGGACCGCGGTGAGCTGCGTGACGTGACCGCGGAGATCGAGTGGTCCAAGGTCACCCAGACCGTCCCCTCGGACTATGTCGCGGCGGCGCACAAGGCCGGCCGTGAAGCCGTCCGCCACCCGGCCGAGATCGCCCAGATCTACGCCAATTACGAAACGCTCAAGCGGGACCGTTCCGTCATCGACTTCGAGGACGTCCTGCTGCTGACCGTCGGCATCCTCCAGGACCGGCACGACATCGCCGACCAGATCCGGTCCCAGTACCAGCACTTCGTCGTCGACGAGTACCAGGACGTCAGCCCCCTCCAGCAGCGTCTGCTCGACCTGTGGCTCGGCGACCGGGACAACCTGTGCGTCGTCGGCGACGCCAGCCAGACGATCTACTCCTTCACCGGCGCCACCTCCGACCACCTGCTCAACTTCCGCACCCGCCATCCCAGCGCCACCGTCGTCAAGCTCGTCCGCGACTACCGCTCCTCGCCCCAGGTCGTGCACCTCGCCAACGGAGTCCTGGCCCGAGCCAGGGGCCGGGCCGCCGAGCACCGCCTGGAGCTGCTCTCCCAGCGCGACCCGGGACCCGAGCCGGTCTATGCCGAGTACGCCGACGAGCCCGCCGAGGCCGAAGGCGCGGCACGGCGCATCCACGAGTTGATCGCCTCCGGGGTCTCCGCGGGCGAGATCGCGATCCTGTTCCGGACCAACAGCCAGTCGGGCATCTACGAACAAGCCCTCGCCGACGCCGGTGTCCCGTATCAGCTGCGCGGAGCGGAGCGGTTCTTCGAGCGCGAGGAGGTCCGCAGAGCAGGCCGTGCGCTGCGCGCCGCGGCCCGCTTCGGCGGGAATGACGCGGAGCTGGACGAAGCCGTCGACCTGCCCTCCCAGGTCAGGGCGGTCCTGTCCGGCGAGGGCTGGACGACCGAGCCGCCCGCGGGCTCCGGCGCCGTCCGGGACCGCTGGGAATCCCTCGCGGCCCTCGCCCGGCTGGCCGAGGACTGCGCGCGGGCCGAGCCCACCGCCACCCTGGCCGACTTCGTGACCGAGCTGGACGAGCGGGCGAACGCGCAGCACGCCCCGACCGTGGAGGGCGTCACGCTCGCGTCGCTGCATGCGGCGAAAGGCCTCGAATGGGACGTCGTGTTCCTGGTCGGCCTCGCCGAGGGCATGATGCCGATCACCTACGCCAAGACCGAGGAGCAGATCGAGGAGGAGCGCCGGCTGCTGTACGTCGGCGTGACCCGGGCCCGCTCTCACCTGGGCCTGTCCTGGGCGCTCTCCCGCTCGCCCGGCGGCCGCCCCAACCGCAGACCGAGCCGCTTCCTCGACGGGTTGCGGCCGGGCTCCACCGGCTCGGCCGCACGCAGCGCGAGCCGGGGGCGCGGCGGCGTCGAGCACGGGGCGCGGTCCGACGCCGCAGGGCCGACGGGCGAGGCTCGCCGCAGAGGCGCCAGAAAGGTGGCGCGCTGCCGGATGTGCGGCCGCACGCTCGAAGCGGTCGAGATGAAGCTGATGCGCTGCGAGGACTGTCCCTCGGACATGGACGAGGGGCTCTACGAGCGTCTCCTCGAGTGGCGTGCCCGCACGGCGGCCGACCTCGGGCAGCCCCCGTTCTGCGTCTTCACCGACAAGACCTTGATCGCCATCGCCGAGTCCGCACCGGAGGACGAGGGCGAGCTGTCCCGCATCCCGGGCGTCGGCGTGCGGAAATTTCGGGCTTACGGATCCGATGTGCTGGCCATTTGTGCAGGTCAGATACTGGACGACGAGCTCGAAGGAGCTGACGGGGACGACTGATGCAAACTCGTCGAAAAAATAGTTTGCGCATGCCCCAGCAATCCCCAT
The DNA here is from genome assembly GCF_039533535.1 of Streptomyces kunmingensis. Classification (NCBI taxonomy): domain Bacteria; kingdom Bacillati; phylum Actinomycetota; class Actinomycetes; order Kitasatosporales; family Streptomycetaceae; genus Streptomyces; species Streptomyces kunmingensis. The sequence continues at coordinate 248,505 of NZ_BAAATS010000018.1, read as the reverse complement.
AGGTTCTTAATCACGAAAGCAGCGGCCTTCTCGAAGGCCCTGGTTCCGTGCTGTACTTACAAGCCGTCGGACCGGTTCGCGCCGGTCCCCAAGACGCCGAGAGGAGGCGAATCCAGTGATCAGCATCAACACCAGCTCCATCAGCACCGTGAAAATGACCGATCGCTCGGTCGTCGCTTCCTGCCTGCTCGGCTTCTCGAACCTGGGCACCGGTCTGTCTGGCGTCAGCGCCATGCGTCCGGAGTCCGGCCTGTCTCTCGCGGGTCTTCCCATTCGCGAGGGCAATGAGCGACCGACGAAGGCACCGGAAGCAGTAGCGACGGCACAGGCTCAGGCCTATGCCGCAGCCGCGGCCGGTGCCGGATTCCGGAAGCAGACGACGCAGCACCACACGATGTGGGCCTTCCGTGGGCTCGAACCCTGGAGTGATCCAGTCTGATCGACGATCAGACAGGCGCCTTCAGGGCCGCGGAACCCCACCCGGGATCCGCGGCCCTTCTGTTTTCCCGGAAGACCCAGCGATCTTCCGAGGAACCAGCACGAAGGGGCCTCGGGACAACAAAAGAACCCGGCGCCACCGCCACCCGGCCCACCGGCCGGAATGACCAGACGAGGAAGAAAACACCGTGCAACTCGAAGCGCACGCCCCGTCCGTACCGCCTTCGGACCCTCTTCCCCCGCCCGTGCCCACGGAGGACACCACCTTGAACCCGCTGACTGCGCTCACCGCGCTCGACGACGCCATCGAGAACCTCGGCGTACCCGTCCCCTGCCGTGCCTACGACCCGGAGGTCTTCTTCGCGGAGTCGCCGGCGGATGTCGAGTACGCCAAGTCCCTCTGCCGTACCTGCCCGCTGATGGAGGCCTGCCTCGCCGGCGCCAAGGAGCGGCGTGAGCCCTGGGGCGTCTGGGGTGGCGAGCTGTTCGTCCAGGGCGTTGTTGTCGCCCGGAAGCGGCCGCGTGGCCGCCCGCGCAAGAACCCGGTCGCGGCATGAACACCCGAGGAACGATCGACCGCCCCCTGACGCACGACCCCAAGAAGCAGGCCCCGATGAAGCCGTCCACGAGCGAGCCCGCCGGCTCCGCGATCCCAGACTTTCCCACGTCCGACGCGCACGACTCGCGTCAGAACAGGACCCGTCAGATGCAACTCATCCCAGAAGCCCTGGCTCGTGCGCATATGCACGAGCAGCTGCGGGACGCCCACGCCGAGCGCCAGGCCCTGCGCCTGGTGGTCGCCCGCCGGATGCAGCGTCGCGCCGAGCGCGCCTCGCTGCGCGCCCGGCGCGCGCTCGCCATGGCCGTCATGCAGTAACACTCCGTCGGCACACACGTCGACCTGAGCAGCGGCAGTACGCGGCTGCTCCTGCGGGGGCCGGTCCGGAAGGGACCGGCCCCCGCGGTGCGTTGCGCCTGACGATCATCGGTCCATGGGGTTATCGTCGCGACGTGACGTCTCTTCCTGGCGGGGACTCCGCGCAGCAGACCCATCCTCAGGACGTCGTGTGCGCCCGGTGCGGCACGACGGCCCAAGGGCCGCCCCTGACCTGGACCTGTTCCGTCGAGGGCGGCGTCCGCCGGTACTTCTGCGACGCCTGCGCCCGGGAGCACATCAGGGCCATCGAGGGACGGCTCGACTCCGAGTGGTGGTGATCCCCACCAGTTGCGGTCAGGCCTCCGCGGCCGACTCCTGATCGGCGCCCTCGTCCGCCTCGGCCACGAACCCCAATACCCACGCCTCCAGTTCGTCCCGCAACCGCACCGTCGCGCCGAGCTGGCACAGCACCCCGATCGTGCTGAGCGTCACCCGGTGTATCAGCAAGTACGACGGCGGCAGATTGAGCTGCTTGCCCAACTGGTGGGCGGGGGAGCGGATGTCGGCGATCCGAGCCGCCTGACTGCGCATCCAGGAACGGGTGAACGTGAACGCGTCGACCTGAGCCGGCTCGATGATCGGCAGCAAGTAGTCGAGTACGGCGTCCGGTTCGAGCTCGATCGACTCCCTGACGAAGCCCTCCTTGCGCAGCAGCTCGTAGACCGCGAGCGCCTCACCGTCGAGCGTCAGCCGCAGCGAGCGGCCGATCGGAGTGGGCAGCCCGCCCGGCAGCCGGTCCACGGTGCCGAAGTCCAGGACACCCAGGCGCCAGCCGCCCTTCCCGTCCGGCAGCAGCCGGAAGTTGCCCGGGTGCGGATCCGCGTGCAGCAAGCCGGTGCGTGCCGGGCCCGAGAACAGGAAGAGTGCCAGCAACTGGCCCGCGCGATCTCGCTGTTCCTGACTCCCGTCGTTGATGATCTCGGCGAGCGGCGTCCCCTCGATCCACTCCGTGACCAGGACCTGCTCGCACTGGTGCACCACGTCCGGCACCACGACATCGGGGTCGTCGCGGAACTCCTCGGCGTGCGCGCGCTGGGCCTGGGCCTCCAGCGCGTAGTCCAGCTCCTCGGTCACCCGGTCGCGCAGTTCGGTGATCAGCGGCTTGATGTCCATGCCCGGGATCAGCGGCCCCAACAACCGGGCGAAACGGCTGAGTTGACTGAGATCCGAGAGCAGCGCCTCGCCCGCACCCGGGTACTGCACCTTCACGGCGACCTCACGCCCGTCGTGCCAGACGGCGTGATGCACCTGGCCTATCGACGCGGCCGCCGACGGCTTGTCCTCGAACTCCAGGAACAGCTCCTGCCATCGCTCGCCGAGGCGCTCCTCGAGAACCGCGTGCACGGTGCGCGTGGGCATCGGAGGCGCGGCTTCCTGCAGTTTCGTCAGGGCGGCCCGATAAGGGCCCGCGACCTCCTCCGGCAGAGCGGATTCGAAGACGGACATGGCCTGCCCGAACTTCATGGCCCCGCCCTTCAGCTCGCCGAGGACCTTGAAGAGCTGATCGGCCGTGCGCTGCTGCAGCTCGCGGCCGACGATCTCGGCGGACTTGCCGCCGATCCGCTTGCCGAGACCCCAGGTCGCTCTGCCGGCAAAACCGATCGGTAGTGCGGCCAGCTTGGCGGTACGGGTAACCGCCTTCCGGGGAAGATCAGACATACACCCCTCCAAGTGCCGGACAGCCGTGCCGCGCATGCCCAGGCGTCATGACGCCGTCAGCCGTTGCTTACACCGCCATTGTGTCGTGCGGCCCTTCCTCCACGGAGGTCTCCTGCCCGTTACCTCCCTCACCCGCACCGCACGGGCACTGCGGATGTGGCCATACCGGCCGGGCATGCCAGTCGAGGCCGGGAGCTGCCGCCTCCCAGCGGGCCCCGGTACTCGACGGCAACTCCCCGTCCAGGAACGCCAGCGCATGCGCCGCGGCCAGGCCCGCGACCGCGGTGGCCAGGCCCAGGTCACAGGCCTGGACCTGGCGGCAGGCGTGTCCCGAGCGCCACTGGGCGAGCAATCGTGGCCACGTCGGATCGCGGTCCGTGCGGCCGAGGAGCAGACAGTGCGCACAGCCCGTGCCGCCGGGCAGGACCAAGGGGCCCACGATCCCGGTGGCCTCGGCCACGCCCGCGTACAGGTGCGGGATACCCGCCGCGATCAGGTCCTCGGCGGCGGACGGGTCCGGGGAGTGGATCGCGAGTCCGTCACGCGGGGCGACGATCACGAGGGAGAGAGCGCCCTCCTGCTCCCCGTCGGCCGGACGCTCCTGTGTCCTGCGCCGGTCCGGGCGCGGCGGCCGGACCGGCGCGACGGCACGCACCAACTGCCGCGCCGACACGTCCCGGCGCTCGCCCACCGCTTCCACCGGCTGCCCGCCCGGCGCCACGTCCCACGGCTCGACGCAGCCGCCGTCCCGCACATCGACATGGCCCACGCCTGCGGCGGCGAGAACGGAGGCCACGACCGCGCCCACCCGGCCGGCGCCTCTGACCTGTACACGCATGCTGTGCCGGGCCGCCAGCTTCCTCGCCCCCTCGGCCGGCTCGAACGTCATCACTGTCAGGGCCGCGTGGTCGGGGCGCAGCCGGTCCATCACCCGCGTTTGTTTGCGCAACGCTTGCGCGGGCGGGCCGCCGCCCGTGGCGTCGTCGAGCAGTCCGGCCCCGGTCAGCCGCTCCAGAAGCGCGTCCACATGTCCGTCGGGCAGGCCCATCCGCTGCGCCTCGTCGCGCAGCAGCGGCACTCCCCGGGTCCCGTCGAGCAAGGTCAGAAAGCTGCCCGTGGCCGTGTCGACCGGGCCGAGGACCACGGCGTGCGCGGGTGTCAGCCCGAACTGCACCGTGTTCAGGTCGTGCCAGCCGCGCCGCAGCGCAGGCTTCAGGATCGGATGCATGACTGTCCCCCGTGCCCTCAGTGCTGTGCCCTCAGTGCCGTGCCCTCCGCGCCGAAGGTCTCGATCGATGGCCAGCATGCCCGCCCGGCCGGGACGCGTGCCGAAGGTTGTCCACAGGCAGGGGGTGATAGTCGTACTAACCCAATGGCAGTGGGTGAGGCAGCACACCGAAACAGTTCCGGAGGCGGGACTTCCACCCTGCGTAACCGGTAACGTCGGGGCGTGCCCGCCGACCCTCTGCACCGTGCCACGAAGACACAGCGCAGCCCGACCAGCCCGCCCCCAGGCGGCCCGGGGGTGAGCGCGGTCGAGGTCCGCAGGAGCGCCCGGCGCCGCAGGACGGTCTCCGCGTACCGCGAGGGAGACCGCACCGTGGTCCTCATCCCGGCGCGCATGTCGGAGGCAGAGGAGCAGCGCTGGGTCACCGTCATGCTGGCCAAGCTCGCGGCGCAGGAGAGCAAGCGGGTCCTCGGCGACGCGGAGCTGGCCGAGCGCGCGGAGCGCCTCTCGGAGCAGTACCTCGACGGCAAGGCCCGGCCCGCATCGGTGCGCTGGGTCACCAATCAGAACACCCGATGGGGCTCCTGCACCCCGGCGGAAGGCAGCATCCGTCTTTCGCACCGGCTGCAGGGCATGCCCGAATACGTCGTCGACTACGTGCTCGTCCACGAGCTCGCGCACCTGTTGGTTCCCGGCCACGGACCCCGTTTCTGGCGGCTCCTCGAGGCGTACCCCCGCACCGAGCGGGCGCGCGGGTACCTCGAAGGGGTGGTTGCGGCGGACCGCCTGCCACATCTGCCACCCGGGCGCGGCGAGTGACGGGTTTACGGACCCGGTTCTGTACCAGGGCTGTACCGACTTCTTCCGGCCACGGTGTTTGCAGTTAGCCTGACGCGACGCAATCGCATCCGGATGGGGGACGGTCGTTACGCATGGCCAGGGAATTCCAACGCGGCCACAAGGCCAAGATCAGTGACCTCACCGCGGGCACGGACCTGTACGTCGGCGTACAGATCACCGGCCCCGGACTGACCTTCGACATCAGTTGCTTCGGCCTGGACGCCGAGGAACGGCTCTCCGACGACCGGTACTTCGTCTTCTTCAACCAGCCCAAAACGCCGGAGGAGTCCGTCCAACTGCTCGGCGCGCAGGCCGGTGACGCGGAGTCCTTCCGCGTCACGCTCGACAAGATCCCCGCGACCGTCCAGAAGCTGTCGTTCACCGCATCCCTCGACGGCCCGGGCCAGATGTCGCAGGTGGCGCCCGGGTACATCCGGATCGTCGCCGGTGGTGAGGAAGTCGCCCGGTACTCCTTCCACGGCGGTGAGTTCTCCACCGAGCGTGCGGTGATGCTGGGGGACTTCTACCTGAAGGACGTATGGCGCTTCGCGGCCGTCGGGCAGGGCTTCGACGGTGGCCTGGACGCGCTGCTGCGGAACTTCGGGGGTGAGGTCGCGGAGGAGGAACCCGCGGCGCAGCCCCAGTCCGCCGCGGCTCCCGGTTTCGCGCCGCCCGCACAGGCCACCGCGCCGCCTGCCTTCGGCGCCCCGGCCGGCCCCGCCCCCACGCCGCAAGCTCCTGCTCCGGCCCCCGCTCCGGCACCCCAGCCCTTCGCGCCGCCGCAGAGTCCGACGCCGCCACAGGCTCCCGCCCCGGCCGCGCCTCCCGTCCACGCGGCGCCGACCATCGTCGCGCCGCTGGCCACACCGCCGGGCGCGGTGCCGCCACCCCCGGCCCCCGCTCCGTACGCGCAGCAGCCGCCCCAGCAGTACGGGCAGGTACCGGGACAGGGCGGCGCGAGCCTGCCGCCGGGTTACGGGCAACAGGCACCGACCGCGCCTCCCGATTACGGGCAGCAGCCCCAGGCACCGACCGCGCCCCCCGGCTACGGCCAGCCGCCCGCCGCTCCCTCGCCGTACGGTGCTCCCCAAGGCGTGCCGCAGCAGGCAGGGGCGCCGGGTGTGGCAGCCGCGCTCGAGAAGTACCGCGAGGTACCTACCGGGCAGCGCTGGACGCTGCAGAACAAGAAGCTGATCCGTGTCGACCTGGGAGCCGGCGGCGACCAGCCCGTGCTGGCCCGGCAGGGCAGCATGGTGCTCTACCAGGGCAAGGTCGAGTTCGGCTACAAGGGTGCCGGGTTCGCCGGACGCGTCGTGGGCAACGCCACCGGCCAGGAGATGCAGCTGATGCGCTGCACCGGCCGCGGCCAGGTCTTCCTCGCCGAAGAGGCCACCCATCTGCACCCCATCGAGCTCCAGGGCGACGCGATCTGCGTCTCGGCGGAGAACGTCCTCGCCTTCGACGAGAGCCTTCAGTACGAAGTGCGCAGGATCGAGGGGCACGGCATCCCTGGCGGCGCCCTGTTCGTCATGCAGTTCCAGGGCATGGGGACCGTCGTCGTGAAGACGCACGGAACGCCCGTCGTGCTGCCGGTGACGCCGACGACGTTCGCCGACTGCAACGCGGTCGTGGCCTGGTCGGCGGCCGCGCAGGCGATCATCTCCAGCCAGGTCCGGATGCGCCGCAACGCCTATCCCGGCCACAGCGGGGAGAGCGTGAACCTTCAGTTCCGGGGCGCACCCGGCAACTTCATCATCGTCCAGCCGTACGAGGTCTGAGGGAGCCCGTCATGAATCAGCCGCTCGCGGGCTTCGCCCCGACCCCGGTAGCCGCCCGCATGGAGAACCACGGCAACAACATGCTGAAGGTCGCCATGCAGACCGGAAACGACCTCTTCGCGCGCGTGGGCTCGATGGTCGCCTACGAAGGCTTCGTCCAGTACGAGCCCAACCCGCCCGCCGTACGCCAGATCGCCCGCGACTGGATGACCGGCGAAGGCGCGCCTCTCATGAAGTGCTCCGGTGACGGCCTGCTCTACCTCGCCGACTACGGCGCGGACGTCGTCATCATCAACCTCGGCGGCGAGTCGATCTCCGTCAACGGCACCAACCTGCTCGCCTTCGACGCCCACCTCCAGTGGGGCGTCGAGCGCGTGAAGGGCCTCGCCAAGTTCGCTGGGCAGGGCCTGTGGAACATCAAGGTCAGCGGTCAGGGGCACGTCGCCCTGACCTCGCGCGGCACCCCCATCGTCGTCGACTGCGGCCGTGGCGAGGACGAGACCTACGTCGACCCGGACGCGCTCATCGCCTGGTCACCGAATCTGAAGGTGAAGGGCAAGCGCAGCTTCAAGGCCGGCTCGCTCATCGGGCGCGGCAGCGGCGAGGCCTACCAGATGGGCTTCTCCGGGGAGGGCATCGTCGTCGTACAGCCCAGTGAAGACAGCACCGACCGTCTCCGAGCCCGGGGCTGAGGGGGAGCGAACACACATGCAGAGCCCGCTTTTCGCGTACACCGAGCAGCAGACCCAGGAGCGCTACACGGTGCAGAACCCGCAGCTGCTGCGGGTCGCCCTGGAAGGCCACGACGACATCCTCGCCCGTAAGGGCTCGATGGTCGCCTACCAGGGATTGATGGAGTTCGACGGCGAGATCCAGACGTCCGGACAGCAGCGCTCCCGCGCGTACACCGGTGAGGGCCTCGACCTGATGCGGTGCCACGGGCAGGGCGTCGTCTACCTCGCGAACCTCGCCCAGTACATCCACGTAGTGGATGTCGAACAGGACGGGCTGACCGTCGACAGCAGCTACGTTCTGGCGATGGACTCGGAGCTCCACCACGAGGTCATCGCGGTGGACAGTCAGTTCGGCATCTCCGGCTCCGGCAAGTACCAGCTCAACATCACCGGGCGCGGCAAGGTCGCGCTGATGACGTCGGGCCAGCCGCTGATGCTCCAGGTCACACCCGACCGGTACGTCAACGCCGACGCGGACGCCGTCGTCGCCTGGTCGACAGGGCTTCGGGTGCAGATGCAGGCACAGACGCACTCCTCGGGCGTCTGGCGCCGTCGTGGCAACACGGGCGAGGGCTGGGAGCTCAGCTTCATGGGGCACGGTTACGCGCTCGTCCAGCCCAGCGAGCTGCTGCCGCCGCAGAACTCGGTGGCCGGTCAGGGGATCGCGGCCCAGTACGGAATGGGCCAGCAGGGTGCCCGGGGCCAGAACCAGGGGAACGTCTGGAGCTGACGCGCAGGTAGGGGTGTGTGTAAGGGGCGGTCGCTCTGGCGACCGCCCCTTACACACACCCCTACCTGGAAGCTAGAGGCGGGCCCGCGTCGCCTCGACCAAGCGCACCACCGACGTGTCGGCCACGTCCGCGACCTCGTCGTAGCGGAACCACCGCAGGTCCAGGGACTCGTCGCTGATGGCCTCCGTGGCGCCGGCGGGCGCGAGCGCCGCGTACTGCGTGTCCAGGTGCTGCGTGCACGGCCCCGGAATGGGATGCCGGTCCAGGCGGACCGGGCCGCCCGCGAGGAGCGTGAGCCCCGCGATGCCGGACTCCTCGGACGCCTCGCGCAGAGCCGCGGCCGCCAGCGTCGGATCACCGGGCTCGCAGTGGCCGCCCATCTGGAGCCACATCCGCAGCTTCTTGTGCAGCGTGAGCAGCACGCGCCCGCGCTCCGGGTCGATCACCAACGCGCTCGCCGTCAGGTGACCCGCGGTGCAGGGCTTCCACATCGCGGCTTCACCATGGGCGGCGAGGTGGTCCAGGTAGCCCTGGCGCAGCTCCGGCTGGTCCTCGTAGCTCTTGAGCACAAGGACCGCGTCGTCGTACAGGCTCACTTGTCGCTGTCGCCCTTGCCGTCGGTGTCGCCCTTGTCACCGGTGGTGCCGGTGTCGCCCGAACGGTCGGCGCCGTCCGTGTCAGCCCGGTCGCCCGTGTCGTCCTTGGAAAGGGGCGACTTACCGGCGGAGCGGCCGCCGGCCGCCTCGCCGAGCATCTTGTCCAGCTCCGAGAAGTCCAGCTGCTCGCGGTGGACGAAGCCGTCCGGGTCGTCCAGGTCCGAGGCCGTCGGCAGCATGTCCGGGTGCGCCCACAGACCGTCACGGCCGTCCACACCGCGCGCGTCAGTGAGCGAGGCCCACAGGCGCGAGGCGTCCCGCAGCCGGCGCGGACGCAGCTCCAGGCCGATCAGCGTCGCGAACGTCTGCTCCGCCGGACCACCGGACGCGCGGCGGCGACGCAGCGTCTCGCGCAGCGCGTCCGCGGACGACAGACGCGGCTTCGCGGCCGCGTGGACCACCGCGTCGACCCAGCCCTCCACGAGCGCCAGAGCCGTCTCCAGGCGCGCCAGGGCCGCCTTCTGCTCGGGGGTGTCCTCCGGCTGGAACATGCCCTGCTGGAGCGCCTCCTGGAGCTGCTCCGGGTTCTGCGGGTCGAACTGGCCGACCACGTCCTCCAGCTTCGTGGTGTCGACCTTGATCCCGCGCGCGTACCCGTCGACCGCGCCGAACAGGTGCGAGCGCAGCCACGGCACGTGCGAGAACAGCCGCTGGTGGGCGGCCTCGCGCAGCGCCAGGTAGAGGCGGACCTCCTCCTTGGAGATGCCGAGGTCCTTGCCGAACGACTCGATGTTCAGCGGCAGCAGCGCCGCCTTGCCGGCCGGGGCCAGCGGCAGACCGATGTCCGTGGAGCCGACGACCTCGCCCGCGAGCACGCCCAGGGCCTGCCCGATCTGCGAACCGAACATGGCACCGCCCATGGAGCGCATCATGCCGATGAGCGGGCCCGCCATGGCCTGCATCTCCTCGGGCAGCACGTCACCCATGGCCAGGCCGACGCGCTCGGCGACCGGGTCGACGAGCTCCTTCCACACCGGGAGGGTCGCCTCGACCCACTCGGCGCGGCTCCAGGCCACCGCGGTGCCGGCCCCGGAAGGCAGCGACGTCGCGTCGTCCAGCCACAGGTCGGCCAGGCGCACGGCCTCCTGGACGGCGGTACGGTCGGCGGGACCCACGCTCGCGTCCTTCACACCGTCCTGCGTGCCCTGGGAGACGGTCTGGCGCGCGATGTCCTTCGCCATGTCCCAGTTCACCGGCCCGCCCTCGTACGAGAGCATCTGGCCGAGCTGCTGGAAGGCCGCCCCCAGGTCGTTCGGATCCATGGAGCCGAACATGGCCGCGAACGGGTTGTCCCCGCCCGCGCCACCGGGCCCGCCCGCGCCCGGCAGGCCCGGGAACCCGAATCCGAGGGGGTTGGCAGGTCCCTGACCGCCACCGCCCTGCTGGTCCTTCTTCTTGCCCTCGTCGCCGTCGTCCGGCTCCTCCGGCGGAAGGCCGAAACCAAATGGGGTGTCACTCACGGGATTCCTCGGCTGGTAAGGCCACCGGTTTCTGTCCCGGCGGCGACTGCCCGACTACACACACCCAGCGTAGACACCGTGACGGGATCGGGCCTCGGTGCTTCGCCGACTCATGGCCTGCGGCAGGATGGATGCCTCCTGGTACGTACGCGTCATACACGTACGTACTGAAGACAACCGCTGGAGACGCCCGGTGAGTTCCCCAGATCCGCAGGTTCGCGCAGCGCGAAACCCCTCAACCAGTTCAGCCGTACGCGGCCCCGTCGTCGCGGTCACCGGCGCCGCGTCCGGCACCGGAGCCCTGCTCACCGAGCGGCTCGCCGCGTCGGACGAGATCAAGCAGGTGCTCGCCATCGACGAGCGGCGCGGCGAGTGCGCCGCCGCGACCTGGCACATCCTGGACGTACGGGATCCGGCCATCGCCGAGAAGCTCCGCGGCGCCGACGTCGTCGTCCACCTGGCCCTCGACCTCGACCTGGAGTCGGACGCCGCGGCCCGCACCGCGTACAACGTGCGCGGCACCCAGACCGTGCTGACCGCCGCGGCCGCCGCCGGAGTGCACCGCGTCGTGCTCTGCACCTCGGCGATGGTCTACGGAGCGCTCGACGACAACGAGCTGCCCCTCTCGGAAGACGCGGAACTGCGCGCCACCGCCGAGGCCACGGGCGTCGGCGACCTGCTGGAGATCGAGCGGCTCGCCCGGCGGGCCCCGCGTGCCCACCCCGGCCTCAACGTCACCGTGGTGCGTCCCGCGGTGCTCGTGGGCGGTACGGACACGGCTCTGACGCGTTACTTCGAGTCGCCGCGCCTCCTTGTAGTGGCAGGCTCGCGGCCCGCCTGGCAGTTCTGTCACGTAGAGGACCTGTGCAGCGCTCTGGAGTACGCGGTGCTGGAGAAGGTCGAAGGGGAGCTCACGGTCGGCTGTGACGGCTGGCTGGAGCAGGAGGAGGTCGAGGAGCTCAGCGGGATCCGCCGCATGGAGCTCCCCTCGGCCGTCGCGCTCGGCGCGGCCGCGCGGCTGCACCGGATCGGACTGACGCCCTCTCCGGCCGGTGACCTCGCCTACACGATGTACCCCTGGGTCGTGAGCGGAAGCCGGCTGCACGACGCCGGGTGGCGCCCCCGGTGGACGAACGAGGAGGTCCTCGCCGAACTCCTCGAAGAGGTCGCGGGACGGCGCACGGTCGCGGGACGGCGCCTCGGCCGCAAGGACGCGACGGCGGCCGGAGCCGCGGGCGCGACGGTGGCACTGCTGGGTACGGCGGCGGTCGTACGGCGGGTGCGCAAGGCGCGACGGCGTATCTGACCTCCACGTAGCCGCGCGCGGACCTGTAGGAGGCTCCAATCCCCCACCCGCGCGTGCCGGTCGAAAACGCTATTCACGGTTGTCGGCGGCGTGCGGCACGATGAGTTCATGGCACCCACCCAGCACGACCATCCAGGTGAGCAGGCGGCGCAGGACCCGATCAAGCTGCTCGCCATCCGTGAGACGCCCCTCTCCCTCGACGAGGTCTTCCAGGCCGTCGGGGACGACGCCGCGGGCGGTACCGCGCTCTTCGTGGGGACCGTGCGCAACCACGACGGCGGGGCCGATGTCGATCAACTGGGCTACTCCTGTCACCCGACCGCCGAGGCGGAGATGCGGCGCGTCGCGGAGAAGGTCGTCGCCGAGTACCCCGTGCGCGCCCTGGCGGCCGTCCACCGGATCGGCGATCTGACGGTGGGGGACCTGGCCGTCGTGGTCGCCGTGTCGTGCCCGCACCGGGGCGAGGCCTTCGAGGCGTGCCGCAAGCTCATCGACGATCTGAAGCACGAAGTACCCATCTGGAAGCATCAGAAGTTCTCCGACGGGACCGAGGAATGGGTAGGCGCCTGTTGAGGTTCCGGTTGCGTAACCGCACCCCTGCGACAAGCGTTGACCCTGTGGATGGTTAATCTGCTGATCAGTCAGTTGTGATTGCTCAGGAGTCGGGAGGTCGGCATGGCGGCGCTCATGTGGCTGCTGATTCCGGTTGTCGCCGCGGTCGGTGCCGCGCTGTGGGGCACCTGGGCCGGACGGCGGCGTCACAAGGCGGGTGACGTGAACGAGCTCAGTGGCTACGCGCGCTTCCGCGAGGTCATGGACAAGTCGAACTCCGGGAGCTGAGGCGGACGTGTGGCGGGCCCACGGGGCCTGACACGTCGTCGGCGCCGGACGTCCGGCCCCACAGGTGCGGCCTCAGGCCCGTCCCGTACTGTCGTTCCATGCCACGCCGCACCGCGACGATGCTCGCCTCGACCCTGATGCTGATCGCGCTGCTCTGCGCGGGGGTGCTCATCAAAGTGCCGTACGCGGAGATGTCGCCGGGTCCGACGGTGAACACGCTCGGGGACCACGAAGGCGAACCCGTGATCCAGATCCCCGGTCGCAAGACCTACGAGACGACCGGGCACCTCAACATGACGACGGTCCGCGTCACCAGCGCCGACTTCAACATGAATCTGGTCTCCGCCGTCTACGGGTGGCTCGCCCACGACAGTATCGTGGTGCCGCACGACACGCTCTACCCGGACGGCCAGACGGAGGAGCAGTCCTCGCAGGAGAACGCGGAGGAGTTCAGCCAGTCCCAGGAGAGCGCCAAGGTCGCCGCCCTGGACCAGCTGGGCATCCCGGTCAAGTCCTGGGTGATCGTCTCCACCGTCGTCAAGGACAGCCCCGCCGAGGGCCGGCTGCACGCCGGTGACGTCATCAAGGCCGTCGACGGCACCAAGGTCACCAAGCCCGCCGACGTCGCCGAGCTGGTCACCGAGCACAAGCCCGGCGAGAACGTCGACTTCACGATCGTGCCCGTCAAGGAAGCCGCCGCCGCCGAGAAGGAGGGCAAGGAGGCGACCCGCACGGAGAACGTCACGATCAAGACGGCCAAGGCCGAGGACGACCGCGCCATCGTCGGCATCCAGGCCGGGACCGACCACACCTTCCCGTTCCAGATCGACATCAAGCTCGCCGACGTGGGCGGTCCCAGCGCGGGCCTGATGTTCTCCCTCGGCATCGTCGACAAGCTCTCGCCCACCGACCTGACCGGCGGCAAGTTCGTGGCCGGCACCGGCACCATCGACGACGACGGCAAGGTCGGCCCCATCGGCGGCATCGGCATGAAGACCGTCGGCGCGCGGGAGAAGGGCGCCCAGTACTTCCTGACGCCGAAGGACAACTGTGCCACCGCGGCCAAAGACATCCCGGACGGCCTCACGCTCGTCAAGGTCGGCACCATCGACGACGCGATGGACGCCCTGAAGGACATTCGCAGCGGCAAGACCGCCGATCTGCCCCGGTGCACGACCAGCTGACGGCCGGCTCTACGTAGAGGGGCGCGCCGGGTACATCCCGGCGCGCCCCTCTACGTAGATGAGGAAAAGCTCCCTCGCCTACGTAGACGAGGAAAAGTTCACTCGGCGAACGTGGCCGACAGGGCCTCCGCCAGGCCCGGCACGAGCTGTGAGCCGGTGAGGACCTCGGTGGGCGAGTCCTTCTCGCGCAGGCGCAGAGCCGAGTCGCGCGAGCCGTCGCGCAGCACCGCGACCGTCATGCGGACCTCCTGGCGGTCCGGGTGCTGGGCGACCCACGCCGCCAGCTTCTTGTCGCTCAGGCCCTCCGGGACGGTGGCCTCCGCGGACGGCGGCAGCATGAGGCGCTCCACCGTCAGGGCGCAGCCCACGACGGCGTCGGGCCAGGCGATGGTGCCGAGGAACTCGTCCAGCGCCTTCCCGGCGGGAATCTCGTCCTGCTCGATCGGGGTGAGGTTGGTGGTCTCCTGCTCGCCCTCCAGGCCGAGCTGGGTGGCGAGAGCGGGTTCCTGGGCGCGCAGTGCGGCGGTGTCGACGAGGGCGAAGAGGCGGGCGGGCTGGTCCCAGCCGAGGCCGGAGGCGTACTCGTCGATCTCGAGTACGGCCCGGGTGAGGGGGCTCGCTGCCATGGGAGTGTTGGACATGGTCACAATCCTGCCTCGTTCGTCCCCGGAAACGGGAACTGAGTAAAGCGTGAGTAAGTTGCATAGGTGATGGGTCCGCGATCTCGGGGGCCCGGCCGATCGATTACTCAACTTCGAGGTGCGCACCTTGGCTTTCCAGATGCCGGACCGCGGCGGAGGCCCGACGGGGCCGCGGATCAGAATGGGCCGCCCGTCACGGCGGTCCCGGACGCTGCTGCTGACGCTGGGCGTCCTGGCCGTGCTCGGCATGGCCTTCGTCATGTTCGCCGGATTCTGGACGGACTGGCTCTGGTACCGATCGGTCAACTACTCGTCCGTCTTCACGACGACGCTGTGGACGAAGATCGGGCTCTTCTTCGTCTTCGGTCTGCTCATGGCGCTCGCCGTCGGCGTGAACATCTGGCTGGCGCACCGGCTGCGTCCGCCGCTCAGCGCCATGTCGATGGAGCAGCAGAGCCTCGACCGCTACCGCATGGGCATCGCGCCCTTCAAGAAGTGGCTGCTGCTCGGCGTCACCGCCCTGGTGGGGCTCATCGCGGGGGCCTCGGCCGCCAGCCAGTGGCGTACGTGGCTCATGTACGTGAACGGAGTGCCGTTCCACCAGAAGGACCCGCAGTTCCACTTGGACGTGGCCTTCTACGCGTTCGACCTGCCGTGGTACCGCTTCCTGCTCGGCTTCGGGTTCGCGGCCACCGTCATCGGTCTGGTCGCCGCCGCGCTGACGCACTACCTGTACGGCGGGCTGCGCGTCACCAGCCCGGGCGCGCGCGCCACCGCGGCCGCGACGGGGCACCTCTCCGTCCTGCTGGGTGTGTTCGTCACCCTGAAGGCCATCGCGTACTGGCTCGACCGGTACGGGCTGACCGTGAAGTCGAGTGACTTCAAGGCGACCGACAACTGGACGGGCCTCAGGTACGTCGACGCGAACGCGTATCTGCCGGCGAAGACGATCCTGTTCTGCATCGCCGTCATCTGCGCGGTGCTGTTCTTCGCCACGCTGTGGCGCCGGACCTGGCAGCTGCCGGTCATCGGCTTCGGCCTGATGGTGCTCTCGGCGATCCTGATCGGCGGCCTGTATCCGGCCATCGTCCAGAAGTTCCAGGTGCAGCCGAACGAGCAGTCCAAGGAAGCCCCGTACATCGAGAAGAACATCGAGGCGACCCGCAAGGCGTACGGCATCGACAAGGCGAACCCGGTCGACTACAGCGGCAAGAGCTCGGACGACACCAAGAAGCAGCGCACGGACTCCGACACGGCGGCCAGCTACCGTCTGAACGATCCGAACATCGTGTCGCCCACCTTCCAGCAGCTCGAACAGCAGCGGAAGTACTACCAGTTCCCGACGACCCTGGACGTGGACCGCTACAACGGCGTGGACACGGTCGTCGGCCTGCGCGAGCTGAACCTCGGCAAGCTGGACAAGCGCAACTGGATCAACGACCACTTCGTGTACACGCACGGCTACGGCGCCGTGACCGCGAAGGGCACCTCGACGGCCCAGGGCGCGCCCCAGTTCACCGAGTCGGGCCTGCCGACCACGGGTGACCTGGGCGATTACAACCAGCGTGTCTACTACGGCGAGAAGACGACGCAGTACTCGATCGTCGGCGGGCCGCAGAAGGAGCTGGACTACGAGCAGGACGACGGCACGCAGAAGACCACGAGTTACACGGGCAAGAGCGGCGTCAACCTCTCGAACCCGATCAACCGCGCCGCGTACGCGGTGGCCTTCAGCGAGCCGCAGATCCTCTACTCGGGCGCCATCGGCGACGGGTCACGGATTCTGTACAACCGCACTCCGAAGGAGCGCGTCGAGGCCGTCGCCCCCTGGCTGACCATCGACGGTGACGCCTATCCGACGGTCGTCGGCGGCAAGATCAAGTGGGTCGTCGACGCGTACACGACGTCGAACGGATACCCGTACGCGTCCCGTACGACGCTGGGCGACACCACCGCCGACTCCCTCAACGAGGGCGACAACCAGCGCGCGGTGGTGACCCAGCAGAACCAGGTCAACTACATCCGGAACTCGGTGAAGGCGACCGTCGACGCGTACACGGGCGAGGTCAAGCTCTACACGTGGGACGACAAGGACCCGGTCCTGAAGACCTGGAAGAAGGCGTTCCCCGGCACGGTCGAGTCGAAGAGCGCGATCCCGGCGGACCTGAAGGAGCACCTGCGCTATCCGCAGGACATGTTCAAGGTCCAGCGCGAACTGCTGAGCCTGTACCACGTGACGAACTCGGACCAGTTCTACAACGCGTCCGATGCCTGGCAGGTCCCCAACGACCCGACGAAAAAGGACAACAGTGCGGTCCCGCCGTACTACCTGTCCATGAAGATGCCGGGTCAGACAAGTCAGCAGTTCTCCCTGACGACGACGTTCACTCCCAGCGGCCGGCCCAATCTGCGGGCGTTCATGGCCGTCGACGCCGATGCCACCAGTAAGGACTACGGGACCATAAGGCTCCTGAGAGTCACCGAGGACAAGGTCTACGGACCCGAGCAGGTGCAGAACAAGCTCAACTCCTCGGGCACCGTGGCGAACTGGGTGCGCGACATGAAGGGCGCCGACTCGACGGTCCTGTACGGCAATCTGCTGACAGTGCCGCTCGACAAGGGCTTCCTGTACGTGGAGCCGATCTACGCCCAGGGGCGCAACGCCGAGTACCCGCTGATGCGTAAGGTCGCGGTCTCCTACGGCGACCGGACGGGCTTCGCCGACTCCTTGTCGGAGGCGCTCAACCAGGCCTTCGAAGTCGACGGGGCGGAACCGGCGGAGCCGGAGAAGCCCGGTGGGGACACGACGGAGCCACCGGCGAACTCCACCGTCAAGGAAGCGCTGGCCGACGCCGAGAAGGCCTTCGAGGACGGTCAGAAGGCGCTCAAGGAGAACGACTGGGCCGCGTACGGCGAGGCGCAGGAGAAGCTCGAGGACGCCCTGCAGCGCGCCGACAAGGCCCAGACACAGGCCGACAAGGACGCCAAGCAGAACAGCGACAGCGACAACAAGAACGACAACAAGAACGACGACAACAAGAACAGCGACAAGAACAACAGCAGTAGCGACGACAAGAGCGGTGACAAGGAGACCGCCGGCGACTGATTCCGTAGCCCCCCGCGCGCCGTGGTACGGTTTGAACACAACGGCGCGGGGTGGAGCAGCTCGGTAGCTCGCTGGGCTCATAACCCAGAGGTCGCAGGTTCAAATCCTGTCCCCGCTACTGATGATCGAAGGCTCGGAAGCAGCAGCTTCCGGGCCTTCGGTGCGTCGGAGCCCCGAGTGTCACGAGCCGCTGGCATGTGCGAAGTGTGTACCAGGTCGGTACGAACACTGCTCCGCTCGGGGCCAGTTCGGGAAATTGTGTTTCACTTGTCGCCCTGTGGGCATGTCGACAAAACGCTGAAGTGACCTCAAAGGCTGCGGTATACCAGGTGTACCCGGGTTACGGGTGGTGCGACGATGGACGTTATGGGGGACAAGGCAACTCTGTTGGAGACAGGGCGGTTTGTGCAGCCTTCTGACCGGGACGAATCCGGCGAGACGGTAGAAGAAGCACGCCAGCGGCTGGCCGCGGAGGCCGGCGACGTCGAGGCGATGAGTGTCCTCGGCGCCATGCTGCTGCGCCGCGGTGATCTCGACGGAGCCGAACCCCTGCTGCGTGGTGCCACGGGCGAGGGCGACCGGGCCGCGGCCAACAATCTGGGTGTCCTGCTCCACCAGCGCGGCTACGCGGACGAGGCCGCCGGCTGGTGGCGGGTCGCCGCCGTCGCCGGTTCGGCCCCCGCCGCGCACGCGCTCGGCCGGCACTTCCGCGAGCGCGGTGACGAGCCCGCCGCCGAGTACTGGCTGCGCCAGTCCGCCGAGCAGGGGCACACGCTCGGCGCGTACGCCCTCGCCGACCTCCTGGAGCACCGCAGCGACGTCGGCGCCGAGCGCTGGATGCGCGTCGCCGCCCAGCGCGGGCATCGCGAGGCCGCGTACCGGCTCGCCCGCGCCCTGGACCGGCAGGCCGCCCGGCTCGGCCCCGAGGATGTCCTGGTCACCGACGAGAACAGGAAGCCGGCCGCGGAGGCCGAGCAGTGGTACCGGCAGGCCGCCGCCAAAGGGCACCGCCGCGCCGCACTGCACCTCGGCGCGATCCTGGAGAAGCGCGGCGAGCTGAAGGAGGCCGGGCGCTGGTACCTGACGTCCGCCAAGGACGGCGAGCCGCGCGCCGCGTGCGCCCTCGCCTTCCTGCTGCGCGACGCCGGGGACGAGGAGAGCGCCGCCGTGTGGTGGCTGCGCGCCGCCCAGGACGGCGACGGCAACGCGGCGAACGCGCTGGGCGCGCTGCACGCCCAGCGCGGCGAGACGCAGACAGCCGAGCGCTGGTACCGCGCCGCCATGGACGCGGGCGACAACAACGGCGCGTACAACCTGGGTCTGCTGTGCGCCGAGCAGAAGCGCACCGCACAGGCCGAGAGCTGGTACCGGCGCGCCGCCTACGCGGGCCACCGCGAGGCGGCCAACGCGCTCGCCGTGCTGCTGCTGCAGAACGGCGACGCGGTCGGCGCCGAGCCCTGGTTCTCCAAAGCGGCCGAGGCCGGAAGCGTCGACGCGGCCTTCAACCTCGGCATCCTGTACGCGGGCCGGGACGAGCCGGAGGCCGACCAGCAGGCACTGCGGTGGTACGAGCGCGCCGCCGCCGGAGGGCACACCGAAGCCGCGCTCCAGGCCGGTATCGCGCGACTGCGCGAGGGGGACGAGCCGAGCGCCGAGCGGCACCTGCGGTGCGCCGCGGGCGGCGGCAGCCCCGAGGCGGCGTACCGGCTCGCCCAGCTGCTCGACGTACGACGCCCGCCCGCCGCCCGGCACGAGCTCGGCGAGCCGGTCACGGCGAAGAGCGAGTGCGAGGAGTGGTACGAGCGGGCTGCCGAGCACGGGCACCGGCGTGCGCAGGTCCGCGTCGGCATGCTCGCCGCCGTGCGCGGTGACGTGGTCGAGGCGGCCCGCTGGTACCGGGAGGCCGCGGAAGCCGGCTCGCGCAACGGCGCGTTCAACCTCGGGCTGCTGCTCGCCCGCGAGGGCAGTGAGCCGGAAGCGGCGCTGTGGTGGACGCGGGCCGCCGACGCCGGGCACGGACGGGCGGCGCTCAGGCTCGCCCTGCTGTGCGCGCGGCGCGGCGATCTGGTCGAGGGCCAGAAGTGGGCCAGCCGGGCCGTCGAGTCCGGACCGGCCGAGGTCGCCGAGCGGGCGGGCCGGCTGCGCGACGCACTGCGCCAGGAGCTGTCGGCCTGAGCGCGGGCCGACCTGGCCGACCTGGCCGACCCGGCCGGCCCTGCCGCCCGGGCCGCCCGCAAGCCCTCCGGCCAGGGATTTGCGCTGGTCGGAGGCGTCCCGTAAGGTTGTGTTCAACGGCGCGGGGTGGAGCAGCTCGGTAGCTCGCTGGGCTCATAACCCAGAGGTCGCAGGTTCAAATCCTGTCCCCGCTACTCAGGTCTCAGGGCCCGGAACCAATGGTTCCGGGCCCTGAGGCGTTTCCGGGTACTCGTACCAGGAGGGTCTCCCGCCAAAAGGCTCCCGTACCGCAAAAGGCCCGCACCAGAAGGTGCGGGCCTTTTGCGCAAGAAGTCCTAGGTCGCGCAGTTCGGGCAGACGCCTCGGTACGTGACCTCCACGTCCGAGATGCGGAAGCCGAAGCGCTCCGAGTCGGGGAGAGCCGCCAAGGGGTTGCCCGTCGGGTGGACGTCGCGGATCTGGCCGCACTGGCCGCAGACCAGGTGCTGGTGCGGACGGTGCGCGTTCGGGTCGTAGCGCTTCGCCCGCTTGTCCGTGGCGACCTCGATGACCTCGCCCAGCAACACCATCTCGCCCAGCGTGTTGTAGACCGTCGCCCGGGAGATCTCGGGGAGCTTCGCGACAGCGCGCGCATGCACCTCGTCGGCCGTCAGATGAACGTGGTCCCCTTCGAGGACCTCTGCCACGACGCGCCGTTGCGCGGTCATGCGCCAGCCGCGCTCGCGCAGTCGGTCCAGGAGATCGCTCATGGAAACCAGCCTAACAGCAGGGGACCTTCATCCCGAATGAATGTGACTTTGGAGTGTTGCTTGACTTAGACATTGTCCATTGTAGGATCAACGGTGGCTTAGGCCAAGCGACAGGACAGACTCCGGAAGGGTTCGCATGACCGAGAACCATGAAGCAATCGTCACGGACGCGAAGACGGAGGAAGAGACGGGCGGCTGCCCGGTCGCGCACGGCCGGGCCAAGCACCCGACTCAGGGCGGCGGCAACACCCAGTGGTGGCCGGAGCGGCTCAATCTGAAGATCCTCGCCAAGAACCCGGCGGTAGCGAACCCGCTCGGCGAGGACTTCGACTACGCCGAGGCGTTCAACGCGCTGGACCTGCCGGCCGTGAAGCGGGACATCGCCGAGGTGCTCACCACCTCGCAGGACTGGTGGCCCGCCGACTTCGGGAACTACGGGCCGCTCATGGTCCGCATGGCCTGGCACAGCGCCGGCACGTACCGGATCAGCGACGGCCGCGGTGGCGCCGGCGCCGGTCAGCAGCGCTTCGCGCCGCTCAACAGCTGGCCCGACAACGGCAACCTGGACAAGGCCCGCCGCCTGCTCTGGCCCGTCAAGCAGAAGTACGGCCAGTCCATTTCCTGGGCCGACCTGCTGATCCTCACGGGTAACGTCGCGCTGGAGACGATGGGCTTCAAGACCTTCGGCTTCGCCGGCGGCCGCCCCGACGTGTGGGAGTCGGAGGAGGACGTCTACTGGGGCCCCGAGACGACCTGGCTCGGCGACGAGCGCTACACCGGCGACCGCGAGCTGGAGAGCCCGCTCGGCGCGGTGCAGATGGGTCTCATCTACGTGAACCCCGAGGGTCCGAACGGGAACCCGGACCCGATCGCCGCGGCCCGCGACATCCGTGAGACGTTCCGCCGCATGGCGATGAACGACGAGGAGACCGTCGCGCTCATCGCCGGTGGTCACACCTTCGGCAAGACCCACGGCAACGGTCCGGCGGACGCCGTCGGGCCCGACCCCGAGGCCGCCCCGATCGAGGCGCAGGGCCTGGGCTGGGCGAACAGCCACGGCACCGGCAAGGGCGGCGACGCCATCACCAGTGGTCTGGAGGTCACCTGGACCAGCACCCCGACCCAGTGGGGCAACGAGTTCTTCGACAACCTCTTCGGCTACGAGTGGGAGCTCACCCAGAGCCCCGCCGGCGCCAACCAGTGGGTCGCGAAGGACGCCGAGGCGACCATCCCGCTGGCGCACGACGCGTCGCAGAAGCAGCTCCCCACGATGCTGACGACCGACCTGTCGCTGCGCTTCGATCCGATCTACGAGCCGATCTCGCGCCGCTTCCACGAGAACCCGCAGGAGTTCGCGGACGCCTTCGCCCGTGCCTGGTACAAGCTGACGCACCGTGACATGGGTCCGGTCGTCCGCTACCTCGGCCCCGAGGTCCCCGCCGAGGAGCTGCTCTGGCAGGACCCGCTGCCGGCGCGCACCGGTGGGGTCATCGACGCCGCGGACATCGCCGCCCTCAAGGAGCAGGTACTCGGCTCGGACCTGACGGTCGCGCAGCTGGTCTCCGCCGCCTGGGCCTCCGCCTCCTCCTTCCGTGGCAGCGACAAGCGCGGCGGTGCCAACGGCGCCCGCGTCCGCCTGGAGCCGCAGCGCAACTGGGAGGTCAACAACCCGGACGAGCTGGCGCAGGTGCTGCGGACGCTCGAAGGCATCCAGGAGACCTTCAACGCCAAGGGCGGCAAGCAGGTCTCGCTGGCCGACCTGATCGTGCTCGCGGGCTCCGCGGCCGTCGAGAAGGCGGCCAAGGACGGCGGCTTCGACATCGAGGTGCCGTTCTCGGTCGGCCGGGTCGACGCCACGCAGGAGCAGACGGACGTCGAGTCGTTCGCCGCGCTCGAGCCGGCCGCCGACGGCTTCCGCAACTACGTGGGCAAGGGCAACCGCCTCCCCGCCGAGTACCTGCTGCTCGACAAGGCGAACCTGCTGACGCTGAGCGCTCCCGAGCTGACCGTCCTCGTCGGCGGCCTGCGCGTCCTGGGCGCCAACACCGGCAAGTCGAAGCACGGCGTTCTCACCGAGCGGCCGGGCACGCTGAGCAACGACTACTACGTCAACCTGCTCGACATGGGTACGACGTGGAAGTCGACGTCCTCGGCGCAGGACGAGTTCGAGGGCCGCGACGCGAGCGGTGCGGTCAAGTGGACCGGCACCCGTGCCGACCTGGTCTTCGGTTCCAACTCCGAGCTGCGCGCGGTGGCCGAGGTCTACGCGAGCGACGACGCCAAGGAGAAGTTCGTCAAGGACTTCGTCGCGGCCTGGACCAAGGTCATGGACCTGGACCGGTTCGACCTGGTCTGACGCGCGCAGGACGCGTAGAACACGTAGGGCTCCAGAGCTCTAGGAGAGTTCTAGGAGAACTCTAGGAGGGCCGGTTCCCGCTGGGAGCCGGCCCTCCTCGGCATGTGCGGGCGCTTCTAGACCGTCAGGGTCGGCGCCGGCTGCCTCGCCGGTGTCCAGCAGCGGGTGATGTCGCGGACGGAGACGATGCCGACCGGTTCGCGGCCGTCGCACACGATGAGATGGCGGAAACCGCCGTGGGTCATCGCGTCCGCCGCCTTCTCCAGGGTCCAGGTCGGGGCGGCGAAGACGACGTCGGTGGTGGTGTGGGTACCGGCTGTCTCGTGGTCCGGATCCTGGTTCAGCGCGAGGGAGTTGAGGATGTCGCGCTCGGTCAGGATGCCGATGCCGCAGCCGTCGGGATCGAGGACGACGGCCGCTCCGACGCGGCGCGCCGACATCAGCCGGGCCGCTTGGCGCAGGGTGTGGGTGGGGCCGATGGTGAGGACCATCGTGCTCATGGCGTCACGGACGAGCATGGATGGAGCCACCTTCCTGTGTGGGCACCTGCGGAACCGACCCCGGTACGAGAAACGGTTCACAAGTTCACAAGTGGGGGAGCTCTCAGAGTTACAGGTATAGGGAGCGTCAACAAGAGGGCGCGGAGGGCGATTTCAGGGGCGCTCGAGGGTCAGCGGCTCGAGACGTAGCTCAGCAGATCGTCGTGGAGCAGGCCGTTCGACGCCGCCGCGTTGCCGCTGTGCGGGCCGGGGCGCCCGTCGAGGCCGGTGAACGTGCCGCCCGCCTCGGTCACCACGATCGCGGGCGCCGCCATGTCCCACAGCGACAATTCCGGCTCCGCGCACAGGTCGATCGAGCCCTCGGCGACCATCATGTAGGGCCAGAAATCGCCGTAGCCGCGCGTGCGCCACACCGCCCGGCTGAGCTCCAGGAACCCGTCGAGGCGGCCCCGCTCCTCCCAGCCCGTCAGCGAGGAGTACGCGAAGGAGGCGTCGGCGAGCCGGCCCACCTTGGACACGTGCAGCCTGGACGCCGAGGTCAGGCTGCGGCCCGTGAACGCGCCCGCCCCCTTCGCCGCCCACCAGCGCCGGCCGAGCGCGGGCGCGGAGACCACGCCGACGACCGGCTGGTAGCCGCCCTCGCCCGCCTCCATCAGCGAGATGAGCGTCGCCCAGACCGGGACGCCGCGCACGTAGTTCTTGGTGCCGTCGATCGGGTCGATGACCCAGCGGCGCGGGCCCGTGCCCTCGACGCCGTACTCCTCGCCCAGGACCGCGTCCCGCGGCCGCGCCCGCTGGAGATGACCACGGATCAGCTCCTCGGCCGACTTGTCGGCCTCGCTCACCGGCGTCATGTCCGGTTTGGTCTCCACCTTCAGGTCGAGAGCCTTGAACCGGTCCATCGTCGCGGCGTCGGCGGCGTCCGCGAGGACGTGGGCGAGGCGCAGATCATCGTGGTAGTCGGGCATGACTGCACAGTATCGATCGTGGTCGGTCCGAGGCCACACGCCCTCTCTCCGTACGGGGCGCACAGGGTCACTCACGGGGTCGCATACAGGGTCGCGCAAGGGCTATTGACAGGGGGGACGAGCCCGTCAACTCTGGCGAAACAAGCCGTACGGACACGGTGGCCCGGGAGGCGACGATGCCTGCAGCGCGGGAATCCCTACTGGACGCGGCCTACACGGCGCTGGCGCGGCGACCCTGGTCCGGGGTGCGGATGGTCGATGTGGCGGCGGTCGCCGGAGTCTCCCGGCAGACCCTCTACAACGAGTTCGGCAGCAAGGAAGGGCTGGCCCGCGCCTTGGTGCGGCGCGAGGCCGACGCCTATCTCGCGGGCGTCGACCGCGCCCTGAAGGAGGGCGGCCTCGACACGGTCGCCGAGTGGACCGTGGCGAGCGCGCGCCGCAATCCGCTGGTGCGGGCCGCGCTCACCGGCTGCTGGAGCGAGCGCCTGCCCTCGCCGACGCTGTCCGCCGTGCCGTCCTCGTCGGCCGTGCCCGCGCAGCGCCGCGCGGACGGACCGCTGCCCGCCCCCGCCGACCTCGTCGCCCTCGTACGCGACCGGTCCCTGGCCGCGCTGGGCGTGGCGGGCACCGCCAAGACGGAGGCGGAGGCCCTGGCCCGGGACTGCGAACTGGCCGTGCGGATCGCGCTGTCCTGCGTCATGGTGCCGCCGGGGGGTGGCGGCGGGGTCGGGCGGATGGTGCGGGAGGCCATCCGGGCCGGGCGTTCTGGCTGAGGGGGCCGAGGGGCCTGGGGGAGTGGGCCGGCGGACTGTCCGAGGACCGAAGGGCCTCGTGAAGGAGAAGTGCCGCGCGTCAGTGTGCCGAACCCGAGAGTTGCAGGCCGATGACGCCCGCCACCACCAGGCTGATCGAGACGATCTTGAGCGTCGACACCACGTCGCCCAGGAAGATCATTCCGTAGATCGCCGTGCCCGCCGCGCCGATGCCCGTCCACACCGCGTACGCCGGACCCACGTCCAGCTTCTTCAGGGACAGCGTCAGCAGACCGAAGCTGCCCAGCGCGAACGAGGCGAACGCGACCGTCGGCCAGAGCCGGGTGAAGCCGTGCGAGAGCTTCAGACAGACGGCGAAACCCGTCTCCAGCATTCCCGCGACGATGACCAGCAGCCACGCCATGTGATGAGCCTCCCGCGTTCCACTGATCTCGTACGGCTTCGATCTTGCGTCCGGCTTGGTGCGATTATGCCTTTACCGGTGTGCGGGGGCTGCAAACAAGACGGAGGTCAGTCGCCCTCGCGCCGCTCGCGCGTCGCGAGCAGACGGCGCAGCGAGTACAGGCGCGCCGGATCCGCATGACCTTCCGCAACCCACGCGTCCAGGGCGCACTCCGGCTCGTCGTGGCTGCACGCGCGCGGGCAGTTCTCCGTGCCGGGTTCCAGATCCGGGAACGCGTGGATGACCCGCGACGGATCCACATGGTGCAGGCCGAACGAACGTACGCCCGGAGTGTCGACCACCCAGCCCGCCTCGCCCGGCAGCGGCAGGGCCCGCGCCGACGTGGTGGTGTGCCGGCCGCGCCCCGTGACCGCGTTGACATGGCCCGTCGTACGCCGTTGGTCCTGCGCCACCAGCGCGTTCACCAGCGTCGTCTTGCCCACGCCCGAATGACCGACGAACGCCGTGATCTTGCCGTCGAGCTGCTCGCGCACCCGCGCCTGCGCCTCGCCGCTCTCCAGCTCCTGCCGGCTGGTCACGACGTACGGAATGTCCAGGTCCCCGTAGAGCTCGAGGAGTTTGTCCGGGCTTGCCAGGTCCGACTTCGTCAGCACCAGCAGCGGGGTGAGCCCGCCGTCGAACGCCGCCACCAGACAGCGGTCGATCATGCGCGGGCGCGGCTCGGGATCGGCCAGGGCCGTGACGATCGCGAGCTGGTCCGCATTGGCGACGACCACCCGCTCGTAGGGGTCGTCGTCGTCCGCCGTGCGGCGCAGGAGCGAGGAGCGCGGCTCGATGCGGACGATCCGCGCGAGCGTGTCCTTCTTCCCGGACAGATCACCGACCACGGCCACCTGGTCGCCGACGACCGCCGCCTTGCGGCCCAGCTCACGGGCCTTCATCGCATGGATCGGACGGTCGTCGATGAGGACCGTCAGACGGCCCCGGTCGACCGTGAGGACCATGCCCTCCGCCGCGTCCTCGTGCTTCGGCCGGATGTTCGTCCGCGGCCTGTTCCCCTTGCGGTTGGGGCGCTGGCGGATGTCGTCCTCGTCGGTGTGCTTGCCGTAGCGGCGCATCGGTCTACGTTCCCTACGGCCTGTCGGTCCGGTCGGTCTTGGCGGGCTTGCCGGGACCGTCGGTCACGTCGGTTCCGTCGGTTCCGTCGGTTCCGAGCATCGCGGTCCACATGTCCGGGAAGTCCGGGAGCGTCTTCGCCGTCGTCCCCACGTTCTCGATCTGTACGCCCTCCACCGCCAGGCCGATGATCGCGCCCGCCGTCGCCATCCGGTGGTCGTCGTACGTGTGGAAGACCCCGCCGTGCAGAGCGCGCGGGCGGATGTGGAGGCCGTCGGCCGTCTCCGTCACGTCACCGCCCAGCTCGTTGATCTCCTTCGTCAGCGCGGCCAGGCGGTCCGTCTCGTGCAGGCGCAGGTGCGCCACACCGCTGAGGGTGGAGGGGCCGTCGGCAAGCGCCGCCACGGCCGCGATGCCCGGCGTCAGTTCGCCGACCTCGCCGAGGTCCACGTCGATCCCGTGGATCGTTCCCGAACCGGTCAACGTCAGCCCCCGCTCGGTCAGTTCGCAGGTGCCGCCCATCTCCGTGAAGATCTCGCGCAGCGCGTCACCGGGCTGCGTCGTGTGCTCCGGCCAGTCGGGGATCGTCACCGTGCCGCCCGTGATCAGGGCCGCAGCCAGGAACGGCTGCGCGTTGGACAGGTCCGGCTCGATGACGATGTCCCGGCCGAGCAGCGCGCCCGGGGTGACCCGCCACACGTTGGCCTCGCCGCCCGACTCCGGGGTGTCCACCTGCGCGCCCACCGCCCGCAGCATGTCCACCGTCATCCGGATGTGCGGCATCGAGGGAAGGGAAGATCCTGTGTGACGGACCTCGACCCCCTGGTTGAAGCGCGGCGCCGAGAGGAGAAGCGCGCTGACGAACTGGGAGGACGACGACGCGTCGATCTCCACCGGGCCGCCGTCGAGCGCCCCGCCGCCGTGCACCGTCAGGGGCAGGGCACCACGGTTGTCGTCGTCGATCCGCGCGCCCAGCGTCCGCAGCGCGTCGATCACACCGTGCAGCGGCCGCTCGTACGAACGGGGGTCGCCGTCGAACCGGATCGGGCCGTCCGCGAGCGCCGCGACCGGCGGGAGGAAGCGCATGACCGTGCCCGCGTTGCCCACGTCCACCGTCGCCGGGCCCCGGAGGCCGGAAGGAATGACGCGCCACGCCTCGCCCGAACCGTCCGGGCCCACACCCTCCTCGATCCCGACGCCCATCGCCCGCAGCGCGCCCGCCATCAGCAGGGTGTCGCGCGAACGCAGGGGGCGGCGCAGCCAGCCCGGCTCCGCGGCCAGCGCGGCCAGGACCAGCGCCCGGTTGGTGACGGATTTGGACCCCGGCACCGAAACGGTCGCGTCGACGGCTCCGCTCGCGAGGGGGGCGGGCCAAAGGGCGGTGGGCGCGGGGTGCGTGGTCATGCCTTTACTTTAGTGGGCCCGCCCCGGGCCACCCGTTCACAGGCCGAGCAGCCAGCGGCCCCCGCCCAGCAATGAGCACAGTGAGACGGCGTGGAAGAAAAAGAGCCACATTCCCGCGGGGACGTGCGTGAGGCGTGAGAGCTGGTCCGCGTCCGAGTCGCCCGCGCCGCCCCTGCGGCGTTTGCCCTGTAGTTCGAACGCCGGGCGTACCCCGCCCAGGAGCAGGAACCAGACCACCGCGTACGCGAACGCTGCCTGGACCTGGGGGCCTGCCAGCCAGGAGACCAGGAGGAACGCGCCGCCGGTGATCACCACGGTGAGTACCCCGTACGCGTTTCTGATCATCACCAGCATCGCCACCAGCAGCGCCGTCGCCAGCCAGAGCAGCAGCGTGATGTGGCCGTTGCCGAGGAGCGCCGCCGCGCCCAGGCCCAGCAGCGGCGGGGCCGTGTAGCCCGCCGCCGCCGTCAGGATCATGCCCAGGCCCGTCGGTTTGCCCCGGCTCACCGTCAGGCCGCTGGTGTCCGAATGCAGCCGGATGCCGTCCAGCCTGCGGCCCATCAGCAGCGCGATCAGGCCGTGGCCGCCCTCGTGCGCGATCGTGATCGCGTTGCGGGAGAGTCTCCAGACGGCGTGCGGGACGATCGCCGCCAGTGCGACCACGCCTGTGGCGATCACCACCCATTGGTCTGGGTCTGGCTGAGTGCCGAAGAGTCGGTCCCAGAGGCTGGCGTCCATGTGTGCGGGTGCTCCCGGTCGGTGGTCGGTGGGTGGGGGCGGGCGTGGTGGTGTGTGGCTCGGACAGTGGTGGTTTTGGTTTGCGCTCTGGCACTGTGGCACGTATGTGCGGACGGTATGCAGCGAGTCGTGGGCCCGAGGATCTCGCAGGAATCTTTGAGATCGAGAAGTGGGAGCCGGAGGAGGCCTATGAGTCCGACTTCAACGTGGCCCCCACCAAGGAGGTCTACGCCGTACTCGACCGCCCCGTGAAAGACGCCGGGGATCCGCGTCCGGTTCGCCAGCTGCGCAAGCTGAAGTGGGGGCTGGTGCCGTCCTGGGCCAAGACGCCCGAGGGGGCGGCCCGGATGATCAACGCGCGGGCCGAGACCGTGCACGAGAAGCCGTCGTACCGGCGGGCCTTCGCCGCCCGGCGCTGCATTGTGCCTGCCGACGGCTATTACGAGTGGGTGACCGGGGCCGGGGAGCGGGAGCTGGAGGTCGAGGGGAAGAAGAAGCGGCCGCGCAAGCAGCCGTACTTCGTCACGCCGGCGGACGGGGGTGTCTTCGCCATGGCCGGGCTGTACGAGTTCTGGCGTGATCGGACTCTGCCGGACGACCACCCGCAAGGCTGGTGGGTGACCTGCTCGGTCATCACCACGGAGGCGGAGGTCGCTCCGCTCGGGGTCGCGCCCGAGGGTGGGCCCCGGTCGCTCGCCGATATCCATCCCCGGATGCCGCTCATGCTCACCCCGGACCGGTGGGATGCCTGGCTCGATCCCGGTCGTACGGAGGTCGACGACGTGCGGGCGCTGTTGAGTGCGCCGCCGGAAGGGCTGATGCGGGCCTATCCCGTGTCCACTGCCGTCAGCAATGTACGTAACAACGGGCCTGAGCTGCTGAAGGAGCTCGATGGGCCTGAGGATGTCACCTTGTTCTGACGTTGGTTGCTGACGTCACGTTCTACTGACGTTGCGTGGGTTGGGCGGGGCCGGGTCGGTGTACCTCCTCGGCCGGTTCGGTCGCCACGCCTGTTGTCCGCCGTTGGCGAGTGGGCCGGGACTGGGTTCCTGCGGAGTCCTGCGGGGGCACACCGACCCGTCCCCGCCCGTCCGTCTCGTACGCGTCTGCACGCCGGTGTCGCTGCTCCGGGCGTCCGTCGTGCGCGGCTTTCGGGTTGTGGTGCAGCATGATCGCGTGAATGTCATCGTGCCTACCGAACATGGCGATGCCCGCATTACTTGGTACCCCGCCGACGCCGGCCGGATGGTTCTCGCCGTCAGCCACGGTGCGGGCGGTGGTGTCGAAGCCCGCGATCTGCAGGCCCTCGCCCGGGTCCTGCCCAGCCATGGGGTTACCGTCGCCCTCGTCGAACAGCCGTGGCGCGTTGCCGGGAAGAAAGTGGCGCCGGCGCCGAAGACCCTGGACTCGGGGTGGCGTGGCGTCTGGCCCGCGTTGAGCGCTCCCGGGCTGCCCGTTGTCGCCGGAGGGCGGAGCGCCGGGGCCCGCGTCGCCTGTCGGACCGGTGCCGAGCTGGGGGCCGTGGGTGTGCTCGCCCTCAGTTTTCCGTTGCATCCGCCCGGCAAACCGGCGAAGTCCCGCCTCGATGAGCTGGTGGGGGCCGGGGTGCCGGTTCTGGTCGTGCAGGGTGGCAACGATCCGTTCGGGAAGCCGGGAGAGTTCCCTGATGACGGGGTCTTCGAGCTTGTCGAAGTGCCCTTTGCCGACCATGGGTTCGGTGTTCCCAAGCGGGCGGGAGTGGGGGAGCCGGAGACTCTTGCTGTCGTCACCGACGCCGTCGTCTCGTGGACTTCGTCACTCCGTTAGGGAGCGGGAATGTGGAGGGCGGGGCGGCTGTTGTCGCGTACGTCGGTGACACAGCATACGAGAGGAAGTCCGCCGCATGGGTTCGACCATCTGCCCGAGTCGCGCCACCACTCCTGAACTGGAGTGGAGCGTGCTGAGCGCGGCCAAGACCGCTCCTATTCGGGCGGCGGGCGGACCGGATCGTCGTCTATCCTCCGATTCGAGTGGGACCTCTCTGGGTCTCGCGACGTCGTTGGAGGAGGTGGGTCCGGTCACAGGGACCGACGCAGGGACCGAACACGGCCAGGCGGACGAGCGCCCGGAGAGCGCCGCGGAGCGCAGCGCGCGCTTCGAGCGGGACGCTCTGGAGTTCCTCGACCAGATGTACTCCGCCGCGCTGCGTATGACGCGCAATCCGGCGGACGCCGAGGACCTGGTGCAGGAGACGTATGCCAAGGCGTACGCGTCCTTCCACCAGTTCCGCGAGGGCACCAATCTCAAGGCGTGGCTGTACCGCATCCTGACGAACACCTTCATCAACTCGTACCGCAAGAAGCAGCGCGAGCCCCAGCGCAGCGCCGCCGAGGAGATCGAGGACTGGCAGCTCGCACGTGCCGAGTCGCACATGTCGACCGGTCTGCGCTCCGCCGAGTCGCAGGCTCTCGATCATCTGCCGGACTCGGACGTCAAGCGCGCGTTGCAGGCGATCCCCGAGGAATTCCGCATCGCGGTCTATCTCGCCGACGTAGAGGGCTTTGCGTACAAGGAGATCGCGGACATCATGGGAACACCCATCGGTACGGTGATGTCCCGGCTGCACAGGGGGCGTCGCCAGCTGCGCGGCATGCTCGAGGACTACGCCCGTGACCGCGGGCTCGTCCCGGCCGGCGCCGGAGAGTCGAACGAAGCGAAAGGCTCGGGCTCATGAGCTGCGGAGAGCCGCACGAGACGGACTGCAGTGAGGTCCTCGACCATCTCTATGAGTTTCTTGATCATGAGATGCCGGACTCCGACTGCACCAAGTTCGAGGTGCACTTCGAGGAGTGCTCCCCGTGCCTGGAGAAGTACGGCCTGGAGCAGGCCGTGAAGAAGCTGGTCAAGCGGTGCTGCGGGCAGGACGACGTGCCGACCGACCTGCGGGCCAAGGTCATGGGGCGGATCGATCTGATCCGCTCCGGACAGCCCACCCCGGATGAGGGCACGCCCCTCGCCTGAGAGCCCGCCTCTCGCGGGGAGCGGGTAACTGCCCTTGTGCGTCACCGAGTTCGTGCCGTTTCAAGGACTGTTCACCCGATCGTGCTAATCGGCGGGCCCGGGTCCCCGTAATCCCCGCGATGCCGCCCTGGCGGTGTGGATCGCGTCCTATTCTCCGTGAACTGAACGTCACGGGGAGGGAGTCGGGCATGCGGTCCGTTCCGCCGGTGGCCCGTGTCTACGTCCTCCTGGTGGTCGGCGGCGCCCTCGTCTGCGCCGCGCCTGCTGCCTTTTCGGACACCTCGTGGTCGGCCGTCGCGCTGCTCGCTTGCGTGTACGCGGGCTGCGAGCAGGCCGGCCGGTGCCGGCTCGTCGGCCGGCGCGCTCCGAAAGGCATGGGGACCTTCTTTCCCGTGCTCCTTGCAGGAGCGTTCCTGCTGCCGGCCCCGGCCGCCGCTCTCGTCGCCGTGCCCGGCGCCCTCCTCGCCCGTGTCGAACAGCGGCCCGCAGGGCTGCGCCGGTCGTGGCGGGCGGCCCAGCTCGCCCTCGGCATCTGGGCCGCCGCGCAGGCCTTCGGCGCGCTCGGCGGCTCGGGCGCCGTGTCCGGGGCCCGGCTCCCGTACGCGCTCGTGCCCGCTGCCGGCGCCGTGCTCGTCTTCTGTGTCGTACTCACCGTCCTCGACGGCGGCATCCTCGCCGCGGCCGAGCGCGTACCGCTGCGGGCCGCCTGGCGCGGGCTCTTCCTGCGGTCCCTTGCGCCGGTGGCCGTCCACGGGCTCGCGGGCCTTGTGATGGCGGTGCTGTGGGCGAGTCCGTACGGGCCCGTGGCCTCGCTGCTCGTGCTGTTGCCGATGTACATCTCCTGCTGGGTCTTCGCGCAGTACCAGCGCGAGCGGGCCGCCCACCAGGCGACCATCCGGGCCCTCGTCCAGGCCGTCGACATCAAGGACGGCTACACGCGCGGGCACAGCGAGCGGGTCGGGCAGGCGTCCATGATGATCGCCCGGGAGCTGGGGATGGCCGACGAGCGCGTGGAGGTCCTGCGGTTCGCCGGGATCCTGCACGACGTGGGCAAGCTCGGCGTGCCGACACGGTTGCTGAGGAAGGACGGGCCCCTCACGCCCGAGGAGCGGGAGATCATTCAGCTGCACCCCGAGTACGGGCACGAGATGGTCCGCGGCATCGGGTTCCTGGGGGAGGCGCGGGCCGCGATCCTTCATCACCATGAGCGGCTCGACGGGAGCGGGTATCCCTACGGGCTCGCGGGGGCGCAGATTCCGGAGTTCGCGCGGGTGGTCGCGGTGGCGGACGCGTTCGACGCCATGACCTCCACGCGTACGTACTCGCGGGCGCGGCCCGTCGCGGTGGCCCTCGCCGAGCTGGAGCGGTGCGCCGGATCGCAGTTCGACCCGGTGATGGTGCGGGCGCTGGTGCGGGTCCTGGGGCGGGACGGGTGGCATCCCGTGGTGACCGCCGACGAGGGCCGGGTTCCCGGTCCCCGACCGGGCAGTGTGGCCGTGCCAGGGGCGGCCTCCCGGTGACGGAGTGGGCGCCCCCCGGACCGGTGCCCGGCGCGGGCGGCTTCGCCCGCGCCGAACGCCTGCCTGTGGCGGTGGCGGCCGTCTACGTGACGGTCGGCTGCCTCACCTTGGTCGCCCTCGGCTCCACCGCGCGGGACGGGCTCGACGACCCCGGCGTCGCACTCGCCTTCGGACTGCTCGTCGTCGTCGGGGAACTGGCGCGACGGGGCGGGAGCGGCGACCGGGAGTCCGCGCCGCTGGGCTCCGCGGGAGCGCTGGCCTACGCGCTGCTCGGCGGGGACGCCGGGCAGCCCACGCAGCACGGTGCGCTTCAGGTCGTCGCGGTGGCCGTCGCGGGCACGCTCGTCGGCTGCGTCCCGCACGTGGCCCGTGCCAAGGGACCCTCGCCGGACCATGTGGCACGCCGCGTGCTGACCGTCGGCTTCGCCGCTGTCTGCTTCCAACCCCTGTACAACCGGGGCTTGTTGGAGAGATGGGTCGGCCACGGGGCCTACTACGCGCTCCTCGTCGCCGGGCTGCTCGCGCTCACCGCCCTGTGCGACGCCGTGCTCGCCGCCGCCATGGCGCACGCCCGCACCCGCTGGCCGTTCGGACCGCTGCTCCGTGACGAGCTGCGGGCGATGCTCGGCATCGGCTCCGCGGTCTGCGCGACGGGCGCCGTCATGGCGCTCGCCGTCGCCGTGGCCGGGCTGTGGGCGCTGCCCGTCATCAGTCTGCCGCTGCTCCTCACCCAACTGGCCTTCCGGCGCTACGCCGCCGTGCGGGCCACGTACCGGCAGACCATCGCCTCGCTGGCCCGGGCCACGGAGATCGCCGGGTACACCCCCCACGGGCACGCCCACCGGGTGGCCGCGCTGAGCCGGTCCATCGGGCGGGAGCTGGGGATCTCCGAGCCGGATCTGACCGTTCTGGAGTACGCGGCCCTGATGCACGACATCGGGCAGCTCTCCCTCCTCGACCCCGTCGCCCAGGGCGCCACGGCGGGCCTGCACACCGCCCAGCAGCGGCGCATCGCCCTGCTCGGCGGCGCCGTCGTACGGCAGACGGGCGTGGACGCCCAGGTCGCCGTGGTGGTGGAGCGGCAGGCCGATCCGTACCGTGAACAGCCGCTCGCCGCACGGATTGTGCGGACAGCGAACGCGTATGACGAGATGACCAGGGAAGAGGGCCCCCAGGGACCCCTGGCAGCCCTGGAACAGCTGCGTCTGGGCACAGGTCGCGACTACCAGCCCGAGGTCGTGGAGGCACTGGCCAGGGTGGTCGCGCACCCCGGTCTGAGCCTAGGGTCGGCTGGGTAACCCATGGGTAATGAGCGGGCGTCCGACCGTACGTGGTTGGATGCGAAGAAGAGGGTGTCCGGGGGCACGGGCCTCGAGTATCGGCAGGCGGGAATCGTGAGGATCTTCGGCAAGGGACGACACCGGCCCTCCGCCTCGTGGCGGCAGGCCACGGATCGCGCGTTCACGCTGATCGGAGACGGTCGCTACGAGGACGCGGGGGCGCTGCTCACCCGCGCCGCGGACCTGGAACCGTGGCTGTCGGAGTCCTGGTTCAACCTCGCCCTGCTGCACAAGTTCCGGCACGACTGGGAGCAGGCGCGCACCACCGGCCTGCGGGCCGTCGCGCTGCTCGAGCGGGAGAGCGGCGCCCCCGACTGGTGGAACGTGGGGATCGCCGCCACCGCCCTCCAGGACTGGCCGCTGGCCCGGCGGGCCTGGCAGGCGTACGGGCTGAAGGTGCCCGGTGGCGCCACCGCCGCGGGCGAGCCGACCGGCATGGACCTGGGGAGCGCCGCGGTGCGGCTGTCCCCGGAGGGCGAGGCCGAGGTCGTGTGGGGGCGCAGGCTCGACCCCGCGCGCATCGAGGTGCTGTCCATTCCGCTGCCCTCCTCCGGGCGGCGCTGGGGCGAGGTCGTGCTGCACGACGGTGTGCCCCACGGGGAGCGGACCATCGCGGCCGGGCACTCGTACCCGGTCTTCGACGAGATCGAGCTGTGGGCGCCGTCGCCGGTGCCGACCTGGGTGGTGCTCCTCGAGGCCGCCACGGAGTCCGACCGGGACGCCCTGGAGCGGCTCGCGGCCGACGCCGGGTTCGCGGCCGAGGACTGGTCGTCGTCGGTGCGGCTGCTGTGCCGGATGTGCTCGGAGTCGCGGATGCCGTCCGACGAGGGGGACGGCGAGCATCTCGATCCGCACGATCACAGTGAGCCGGGGCACCCCGGGCCGCTGGGGCACCGGACGGACGGGCAGCTGTGGGTGCCGGAGCGGGAGTGCGGGGTGGCTGCGCCGGCTTCGTTGGTTCGGGGGCTGCTGGATGGCTGGGTCGCCGACTCGCCCGATTCCCGGGACTGGCGGGATCTTGAAGAGGTTTGTTAGGCGCGTCGCCGGGTGCGGGTTTCGTTGTGGCTGGTCGCGCCCCGCGGCGGAGCCGCTGATGGACACAGCCCCGCGCCCCTGACGGGCGCTCCTGACAGGCGGCTGTCCCGCCCCCCGTACCCTGTAGGGGTTCTCCGTACATTCCAGGAAGGCTTACCTCGGTCATGGCCCAGCAGGACACCGATCAGCAGCGCGCGGGCGTGCTCCCCGTGGACGACGAGGGCTTCGTCATCGACACCGAGGACTGCGAGGCGCGCGAGGCGGCGTACCGGGAGCGGGGGACGTCGCGGCCGATCACCGTCGTCGGGAACCCCGTCCTGCACAAGGAGTGCAAGGACGTGACCGAGTTCGACGACGAGCTGGCCTCGCTCGTCGACGACATGTTCGCCAGCCAGCGCACCGCCGAGGGTGTCGGCCTCGCCGCCAACCAGATCGGCGTCGACCGCAAGGTCTTCGTCTACGACTGCCCGGATGACGACGGCGTGCGCCACACAGGCGTCGTCTGCAACCCGGTGCTGCGCGAGCTGCCCGCCGACCAGCGCCGCCTCGACGACTCCAACGAGGGCTGCCTGTCGGTGCCGACCGCGTACGCCGAGCTCGCGCGCCCCGACTACGCGGTGGTCACCGGGCAGGACGAGAAGGGCAACGCGATCACCGTGCGCGGCACCGGGTACTTCGCGCGCTGCCTCCAGCACGAGACCGACCACCTGTACGGCTACCTGTACATCGACCGCCTGTCGAAGCGGGAGCGGAAGAACGCCCTCAAGCAGATGGAGGAGGGCACTCCGCGCTACCCGGTGGTCTCCAACGACTGAGCCCTGCGGGGCAGTTGCGCGTCGAGCGGCGCCTGGTACGGATGTTTCCGGCCGGGCGCCGCTCTCGTCTGTTCCCGAGGTCGTCCCACGTAGCCCATGTGTGCGAACAGGACCGGCCGAACGCCACCCATATTCAGTCATGTAAGGGGACGATTCCGGCGACAGGGGGGAGTGAGGGGAGCAAATCCGTTCCCAGAACGGTCAGTTGTAGTGCTGAATAGAAAGCGCGGGGATACGCAACGGCGCGCGCCCGGCACTACGGGAGGCGTACGCCATCAGGCGGCAGAGAGGGGTTTGTACGTGCCTGCATATCCAAAGACAGCGGTCCCACCGGCGCTGGCGCTACCGGTGATCGAGGACGCGTTTCCTCGCAATCTGCACCCCTATTGGCCAAAGCTTCAGGAGGGAACGCGCTCCTGGCTGCTCGAAAAACGTCTGATGTCCGCAGACAAGGTGGAGAAATATGCCGACGGTCTGTGCTACACGGACTTGATGGCGGGCTATTACATTGGCGCGCCCAACGACGTGCTCGCCGCGATCTGTGACTACAGCGCGTGGTTCTTCGTCTGGGACGACCGCCACGACCGCGACGTGATCCACGGCAGGACGGCGAGCTGGCGGCGGCTCGCTGTCCAGCTCCACGCAGCCACAGAGGCCCCACATCTTCACCAGGACCACAAGGACCCCGTGGTCGCGGGCTTCGCGGAGAGCGTCGGCCGGCTCTACGGCTCGCTGAGCCGGACGTGGAACGCCCGGTTCGCCCGCCACTTCCACGTGGTGATCGACGCGTACGACCAGGAGTTCCACAACCGGATCGCCGGAACGGTGCCGTCCGTCGACGAGTACATAGCCCTGCGCAGAAATACGTTCGCGCACTGGATCTGGCTCGACCTGTTGGAACCGACGGCCCAGCATGAACTCCCCGCATGGGTGCGGAAGAACGAGGCATTCAAGCGGGCGGCGCTCGCCTGCCAGGATTTCGCCGCCTGGTACAACGATCTGTGTTCATTGCCCAAGGAACTCGCGGGCGATGAATTGCACAACCTCGGGATAAGCCTCATCAAGCATGAAGGGCTTTCTCTCCGGGAGGCGGTGGCGGAAGTCCGTCGGCGGGTCGAGGGGACCATCGAGGAATTCCTCGACGCGGAGGCGGAGGTGGAGCGGCTCGCCGTTGCTACGGAAAACATCGGCCCGCACGGAAAGGAACTCGCGGAGGCCCTCAGGTCGTGCGTGGGAAATATGCGGAACTGGTTCAGTTCCGTGTACTGGTTCCACCACGAGTCCGGGCGCTACGCGGTGGACAGCTGGGACGACCGGGCGACCCCGCCCTACATCAGCGACGACGAGACGACCGAGCACCAGGACCAGGTAGGTGAGTGCGCATGACCGTCGAATCCACCCTGCCGGCGCCGCCGGCACCCGGTGCGGATCCGGCGCGGCCGCCGCTCGCCCCCGGCGGCGCGCCGCTCCTCGGGCACGCCTGGAACCTGCTGCGCGACCCGCTCGGCTTCCTCACGCGGCTGCGGGACGGCGGCGACGTCGTCCGGCTGAAACTGGGCCCGAAGACGGCCTACGCGGTGTGCGACCCGGAGCTGGTGGCCACGCTGCTCAAGAGCCCGGACTTCCTGGTCGGAGGGCCGCTCTGGGAGACGATGGGCGTCCTGCTCGGCAAGGGCGTGGCGACCAGCAACGGGCCGCTGCACCGGCGTCAGCGCCGGGCCATCCAGCCCGCGTTCAGGATGGACAAGATCCACGAGTACGCGAAGGTGATGGAGGAGGAGGCGCGGGCGATGGCCGGGCGGTGGAGCGACGGGCAGACCGTCGACATCGCGGCCGAGGTGTTCCGCACGGCGACCCGCATCGTGGCCCGCTCCGTGCTCCAGGTCGAGTCCGTCGACGAGCGGGCCGACCGGCTGAGCGCGGCGCTGCACACCGTGTTCGAGGGCCTGTACCGGAGGATGATCCTTTCCTTCGGTCCGCTGTACCGGCTGCCGACACCGGCCAATAGGCGATTCGAGAGCGCACTGGCCGATTTGCATCGGCTGGTCGACGAGATCATCGCCGAGCGAAGGGCGTCGGGAAGCAATCCGGGCGACCTTCTCGCGGCATTGCTCGACGACCGCGACGAGAATGGTGAAACGGTCAACGAGCAGGAGGTGCACGACCAAGTCGTGTCCCTCGTCGTGGCCGGTGCCGAGAATGTCGCGAAGACCCTGACGTGGGTCTTCCAGCTTCTCGCCGAACACCCCGAGCAGGAAAGGCGGTTGTACGCGGAGGTTGAATCCGTGACGGAGGGTCGTCCGGTCGCTTTCGGGGACGTTGGGAAACTCGCATATATGCGGAATCTGCTCACCGAGTCGATGCGGATCCGGCCCGCTGTCTGGATATTGACGCGGCTTGCCGTCGTCGACACGACTCTCGGCGGGTACCGCATTCCGGCCGGGTCCGACATCGTCTACAGCCCGCTGGCCATGCAGCGCGACCCGCGCGCGTTCACCGACCATCTGGCGTTCGACCCCGACCGCTGGCTGCCGGAGCGGGCCGCGGACGTCACGCCCGCGGCGCACGCGCCGTTCAGCGTCGGCAACCGCAAGTGCCCGGGCGACCACTTCAGCATGGCCGAACTGGCCCTGATTTTGGGCACGGTGGTGTCCCGGTGGCGGCTGGTGCCGACCGCGGAGACAGACGGCTCCGCCCGCATCGGGATCACGCTCCAGCCCCGGCGGGCCCTGCTGCGGGTGGAAGGCCGCTAGCTCGCAAGGCGCACCCGGAAGGTCCTTCTGAAGGCGTTGGGCGTCGTGCCCAGCGCCTTCATGAACTGGTGCCGCATCGCCGCCGCGTTGCCGAACCCGGCGCGGTAGGCGATCGCGTCCACCGTCTCGTCCGTACGCTCCAGCAGCTCCTGCGCGAACAGCACCCGCTGACGCAGCAGCCAGCGGTACGGCGTCGTGCCCGTCTCCTGCTGGAAGCGGCGCGCGAAGGTGCGCGGCGACATATGGGCCCGCGCCGAGAGCTCCTCCACGGTCACCGGCGCGTCCAGGTTCCGCTCCATCCAGGCCAGCACCTCGCCGACGGTGTCGCAGCGCGTCGCCGGCAGCGGACGCTCCACGTACTGGGCCTGGCCGCCGTCGCGGTGCGGCGGCACGACCATGCGGCGGGCTATCGCGTTGGCCACCTCGGAGCCGTGCTCGGTGCGCACGATGTGCAGGCACGCGTCGATGCCCGCCGCCGTGCCCGCGGAGGTGATGACCGGGCCCTCGTCGACGTACAGGACGTCGGGGTCGACCCGGGTGCGCGGATACAGGACGGAGAGCTCGCGCGCGTACCGCCAGTGGACCGCGCAGCGGCGGCCGTCGAGCAGTCCGGCCTCGCCGAGCACGAACACGCCCGCGCACAGGCTGAGCACGCGCGCCCCCCGGTCGACCGCCCGCCGCAGCGCGTCGAGCAGTTCCGGCGGGTACTGGTCGAACCGCCGGCCCGCCGAGGGGATCGCGATCAGGTCGGCCTCTTCGAGGCGTTCCAGACCGTACGGGGTGGAGACGGTCATGCCGGGCACATGCGTGGTGAGCGAGGGCCCCTCCGTGGAGGCGACCGCGAAGTCGTACACCGGGAGCCCCGCGTCGCTGCGGTCGAGGCCGAACACCTCGCAGACAACCCCGAGTTCGAAGGGATGCACACCGTCGAGCAGGACTGCGGCCACGTTCTTCAGCATGTCTGCCAGTGTGCCGCAGACCTGGCAGTAATTCGAGGGTCAGTGACAGGACTGCCACTGCCGTGGGGGGCCGGGTGGCGGGAGAGTGGAGGACATGAACACAGCGATGAACTTCCTCACCGTCCTCTTCGTCTTCCTCCTCCTCGCCGCCCCTTCCGTGTACGGGGCTCTCCACGACCGGCGGATCGACCGGCAGATCCGCCGGGCACGGCAGGCGCAGGACGCCGAACTCCACACCCACCGCGCCGAGTTCGCCAAGGTTGCCTGAAAGGCCCGAGGACGCCTAGAAGTCCTCGTCGAAGCCGACCGAACCCTCGACCGCCACCTGGTAAGCCGAGGGCCGGCGCTCGAAGAAGTTGGTCAGCTCCTGGACCCCCTGCAACTCCATGAACGAGAAGGGGTTCTCGGAGCCGTAGACGGGCGCGAAGCCGAGCCGCTGCAAGCGCTGGTCGGCGACGCACTCCAGGTACTGCCGCATCGAGTCGGTGTTCATGCCCGGCAGCCCCTCCCCGCACAGGTCGCGCCCGAACTGCAGCTCGGCCTCGACAGCCTCCCGCAGCATGTCGGTGACCTGCTGCTCCAGCGCGTCGTCGAAGAGTTCCGGCTCCTCCTTGCGCACCGTGTCGACCACGTCGAAGGCGAAGCTCATGTGCATCGTCTCGTCACGGAACACCCAGTTGGTGCCGGTGGCCAGGCCGTGCAGCAGGCCCCGCGAGCGGAACCAGTAGACGTAGGCGAAGGCACCGTAGAAGAACAGGCCCTCGATGCACGCTGCGAAGCAGATCAGGTTGAGCAGGAAGCGGCGGCGGTCCGCCTGGGTCTCGAGGCGGTCGAGCTTCTCGACCCCCTCTGTTCCATCAAATGCAGCCATCCACTTGAAGCAGAACTCGGCCTTCTCGCGGATGGACGCGATGTTCTCGACCGCCGCGAACGCCGCAGTCCGGTCCTCCGGGTCGGGGAGGTAGGTGTCGAGCAGCGTCAGATAGAACTGGACGTGCACGGCCTCCTCGAACAACTGGCGCGAGAGGTACAGGCGCGCCTCGGGGGAGTTGATGTGCTTGTAGAGCGTGAGCACGAGGTTGTTCGAGACGATCGAGTCGCCGGTCGCGAAGAACGCGACCAGCCGGCCGATCATGTGCTGCTCACCCGGCGACAGCTTCGCGAGGTCGGCGACGTCCGAGTGGAGGTCGACCTCCTCGACGGTCCAGGTGTTCTTGATGGCGTCGCGGTAGCGCTCGTAGAAGTCCGGGTAGCGCATGGGGCGCAGGGTCAGTTCGAAGCCCGGGTCGAGCAGGTTCTTCTGACGGTCTTCGGCAGTCATTACTGGCAGGCCTCGCAGGACTCGGGGTTTTCCAGGGAGCAGGCGACCGCGTCGGTCTCGGGCACGGTCTGTACGGGGACGGTGGCGCGGCCCGCGGCGCGGGCGATGCGCGTCGCGGGGCGCGAGCGCAGGTAGTACGTCGTCTTCAGCCCGGACTTCCAGGCGTACGCGTACATCGAGGAGAGCTTGCCGATGGTCGGCGTCTCCAGGAACAGGTTGAGGGACTGGGCCTGGTCGAGGAACGGGGTGCGGGCCGCCGCCATGTCGATGAGGCCGCGCTGCGGGAGCTCCCACGCCGTGCGGTACAGGGCGCGGACCTCCTCGGGCACCCAGGTGAAGCCCTGCACCGAGCCGTTGGACTCGCGCAGCGCCTCCCGGGTCTGCGCGTCCCAGACGCCGAGCCGCTTCAACTCGTCGACCAGGTACGCGTTGACCTGGAGGAACTCGCCGGACAGCGTCTCGCGCTTGAAGAGGTTGGAGACCTGCGGCTCGATGCACTCGTAGACGCCCGCGATCGAGGCGATCGTCGCGGTCGGCGCGATGGCGAGGAGCAGCGAGTTGCGCATGCCGACGGTGGCGATACGTTCCCGCAGCGCGGCCCACCGCTCCGGCCAGGTCACCTGGGCGTCGGGGTAGTGGTCGGGGTGCAGGACGCCGCGGGCGGTGCGGGTCTTCTCCCAGGCGGGCAGGGGGCCGATGGGGGTCCCCCCTGCACCGGAGCTTGTCGAAGGCGCTTGGGGGCGTTCGGCGAGGTCGGCGGAGGCCTCGTACGCGGCGAGCATGATGCGCTCCTGGATCCGCGTGGAGAGGACCTTGGCCTCGGGGGAGTCGAAGGGCAGCCGCAGCTTGAAGAAGACGTCCTGCAAACCCATCGCGCCGAGGCCGACCGGGCGCCAGCGGGCGTTGGAGCGGCCCGCCTGCTCGGTCGGGTAGAAGTTGATGTCGACGACGCGGTCGAGGAAGGTGACGGCGGTGCGGACGGTCTCGTCGAGCCGCTCCCAGTCGAGCTCGCCGTCGGCCACGAACGCGCCGAGGTTCACCGAGCCGAGGTTGCAGACGGCCGTCTCGCCGTCGTCCGTGACCTCCAGGATCTCGGTGCACAGGTTCGAGGAGTGGACGGTGTGGCCGGGCTCCGCGGTCTGGTTGGCGGTGCGGTTGGCGGCGTCCTTGAAGGTCATCCAGCCGTTGCCGGTCTGCGCGAGGGTGCGCATCATGCGGCCGTACAGATCCCGGGCGGGGATGGTATTCTGCGCCTTCCCCTCGGCCTCCGCCCTGCGGTACGCGTCCTCGAACTCCGCGCCGTACAGGTCGACGAGCTCGGGCACGTCCGCCGGGGAGAACAGCGACCAGTCGGCGCCCTCGGCGACCCGGCGCATGAACTCGTCGGGGATCCAGTGCGCGAGG
The DNA here is from genome assembly GCF_039533535.1 of Streptomyces kunmingensis. Taxonomy (NCBI): domain Bacteria; kingdom Bacillati; phylum Actinomycetota; class Actinomycetes; order Kitasatosporales; family Streptomycetaceae; genus Streptomyces; species Streptomyces kunmingensis. The sequence goes on along the minus strand of NZ_BAAATS010000018.1, from coordinate 205,638 downwards.
TTGAGGTTGTGGGTGCGGCGCGCGTCCTCGCCGGTGTTGTCGCGCAGCTCCAGGAACTCCTCGATGTCGGAGTGCCACGTCTCCAGGTAGACGGCGGCCGCGCCCTTGCGGCGTCCGCCCTGGTTCACGGCGGCGACCGACGCGTCGAGGGTCTTCAGGAACGGCACGATGCCGTTGGAGTGCCCGTTCGTGCCGCGGATCAGCGAACCGCGGCTGCGGATGCGGGAGTACGAGAGTCCGATGCCGCCGGCGTGCTTGGAGAGGCGGGCCACCTGGTGGTAGCGGTCGTAGATCGAGTCGAGCTCGTCCAGCGGGGAGTCGAGCAGGTAGCAGCTCGACATCTGGGGGTGCCGGGTGCCGGAGTTGAAGAGGGTGGGGGAGGAGGGCAGGTAGTCCAGGCGGCTCATCAGGCCGTAGAGGGCCGCCACTTCGTCCAGGGCGCGGACGGATTCGTCCTCGGCCAGGCCCGCCGCGACGCGCAGCATGAAGTGCTGCGGGGTCTCGATGACGTGCCGGGTGATCGGGTGGCGCAGCAGGTAGCGGCTGTGCAGGGTGCGCAGGCCGAAGTAGCCGAACCGGTCGTCGGCCGCGGTGTCGATGAGCGCGTCGAGCCGTGCCGCGTGGACGCGGACGAACTCGGCGGTGCGGTCGGCGATCAGGCCCTCGCGGTGGCCGACGGCGACGGAGCCGGTGAAGGAGGTCACGCCCTGCGAGGCGGCCTCGGCGGCGATGGAGAGCGTGAGGAGGCGGGCGGCGAGCCGCGAGTAGACGGGGTCCTCGGAGATCAGCCCGGCCGCGGCCTCGGTGGCGAGTTCGCGCAGCTCGGCCGTGTCGGCGCGGGCGCTGCGGCCGCGCAGGGCGGCGGCGGCGACCCGGCCGGGGTCGGTGCCGGGGAGATCGGCGGTCAGCTCGGTCAGGGTGCGCAGCAGCGCAGTGCCCGGAGCGTCGTCCGGTGCGGCGGAGACCGGTGCGGCCGGGGCTGTTTCGGCGGGCGGCGCGATGGTCACGTGGGGGCTCTCCCTCGCTCGGCTCGAGACCTGCGGGGGAGGAGTGGCTCGGGCACGCGCGAAGGGGCGCCGTCGTCACCGGCCCATTCCGCGAGGCCCGGACGTCTCTCCGTCCGGGCCGGGCGGCTCGGACGGGCTGAGGCAGGTCGTCGGACTCACGTGGGCGCCTTTATGTACGCGTACGTTCACCGTTGCGGGACAGTTCCGGATTTGCACCGGATTCCCCTGCGGCTGCAGCGAGAGCGAGCATACATGTTGTGCCGGGTGTTCGTGGCAGGCCCATATCTTGTGTCGACCGGGTCCGGGGGAAAGATCCCACGCACAAAGGGACGGGCCCCTCCACAGGGAGGGGCCCGTCCTTCGATGCGGGGGTGTCTAGTGCCCGGAGTCCGCTCCGACGACGGGCAGGTCCTGCTGGACGCCCTTGTCGCCCGCGTCCGCGGTGTAGTCCTCGGGCGCCGTCTCGTCGACGCCGTCCGGAGCCTTCACGGCCTTCAGGACGAAGGTCAGGACCACGGTCACGACCACGTTCATGACGAACGCCGTCAGACCGATGTAGCCGATCTCCCCGATGCCGGGAATCTCCTTCGAGGAACCGCCGAAGTGCTTCTGCGTCGGCGACGCCACCCCGTACGCGGCGAGCGTGCCGTAGACCATGCCGACAGCCCAGCCGGCGAGCAGCGCCCAGCGGTGGAACCAGCGCGTGAACAGGCCGCCCACCAGGGCCGGCATGGTCTGCAGGATCCAGATGCCGCCGAGCAGCTGGAAGTTGATGGCGACGGTCTTGTCCATGGTCAGGACGAAGGCGAGAGCGCCGACCTTCACGAGCAGCGACACGAGCTTGGAGACCTTGGTCTCCTGCGCCGGGGTCGCGTCGGGCTTGATGAAGTCCTTGTAGATGTTGCGCGTGAAGAGGTTCGCCGCGGCGATGGACATGATCGCCGCCGGGACCAGCGCGCCGATGCCGATGGCGGCGAAGGCGACACCCGTGAACCAGTCGGGGAACATGTCCTCGAAGAGCTGCGGGATCGCCAGCTGGCCGTTCTGCACCTTGATCCCGGCCGCGATCGCCATGAACCCGAGCAGCGCGAGCAGGCCCAGCATGAGCGAGTAGAGCGGCAGGATCGTGGTGTTGCGGCGGATCACGTTGCGGCTCTTGGACGACAGGGTCGCCGTGATCGAGTGCGGGTACATGAACAGCGCGAGGGCCGAGCCGAGCGCGAGTGTCGCGTACGTCCAGTGGCCCGCCTCACCGGGGGCGAGCGCCCCGACGGGTTTGCCGGTCGCCGGATTGAGCTTCTCGAACTTCTCGCCCGCCGCGGCGAAGATGTCGTCGAAGCCGCCCAGCTTGATCGGGATGTAGATGATCGCGACCAGGATGACGAGGTAGATCAGGCCGTCCTTGACGAACGCGATCAGCGCCGGGGCCCGCAGACCCGAGGAGTACGTGTACGCCGCGAGCACGCCGAACGCGATGAGGAGCGGCAGGTCCTTGATGAACCAGTTCGTGTTCTCGCCGCCGCCGACGCCCATCACGTCGAGCACCGCCTGGATGCCGACGAGCTGCAGTGCGATGTACGGCATCGTGGCGAGGATGCCGGTGATCGCGACGGCCAGTGAGAGGCCCTTGGAGCCGAAGCGTCCGCGCACGAAGTCCGACGTGGTCACGTACCCGTGCTTGTGCGAGACCGACCACAGGCGCGGCAGGAACGTGAAGATCAGCGGGTACACCAGGATCGTGTAGGGCACGGCGAAGAAGCCGGACGCGCCCGCCGCGTAGATCGCCGCGGGGACGGCGACGAAGGTGTACGCCGTGTAGAGGTCGCCGCCGAGCAGGAACCAGGTGATCCAGGTGCCGAACGAGCGTCCGCCCAGGCCCCATTCGTCGAGCGACTCGTTCTCGGACCGGCGCCAGCGCGCGGCGAGGAAGCCCATGACCGTGACGGCCAGGAAGAAGAAGATGAAGACGGTGAGCGCGACACCGTTGACGCCGCCGTTCATCGCTGACCCTCCGGAGCCTGGGTGGACGCGGAGGCCGACGCCTTGCGGCCGCGCTGGTCACGCTGCCACAGCTTGTACGCGATCATCGTGAGCCCGGTCGAGATGATGACCCAGAGCATCTGGTACCAGTAGAAGAACGGGATGCCGATGAAGGTCGGGTCGATCTTGGAATAGGAGCTGACCCAGAGCATCGCCACGAACGGCGCGACCAGGCACAGCCCGATGACGACGCGGACCGGTGTCACCACCGGTCTCCCCACTTCTTGCGCGCCTGTTGGCGCGCCCTTTGGCGCATCGGACATTTCGGGCTCCGTCCCCTCGCTGGTCCCACTTATCTCACGTTTAACGTGCGTGAAATTTAGGCGAGAGTCTTGATCTATGGAACCCCTGTCCGGATAACGGACGAGCTTCTTCCGCTACGGCCGCGCGGACGCCCTCGGTCGGTGGCTGTGCGGACGCCCCAGGCGGTGGCTGTGCGGACGCCTCGGTCGGTGGCTGCGCGGGCGCCTCAGTCGAGCGGGCGCTTGAGCCGCGCCACGAACTTGTACCGGTCGCCCCGGTACACCGAACGCACCCACTCCACCGGCTGGGCCGAGCCGTCGATCGAGTGACGGGAGAGCATCAGCATCGGCAGGCCCACGTCGGTACCGAGCAGGCCGGCCTCGCGCGGTGTGGCCAGTGACGTCTCGATGGTCTCCTCGGCCTCGGCGAGGTGCACGTCGTAGACCTCGGCAAGGGCCGTATAGAGGGACGTGTACTTGACGAGCGACCTGCGCAGGGCGGGAAAACGCTTGGCCGAGAGGTGTGTGGTCTCGATGGCCATGGGTTCGCCGCTGGCCAGGCGCAGCCGCTCGATGCGCAGTACGCGTCCGCCGGCGGAGATGTCGAGCAGTCCGGCGAGCGTGTCGTCCGCGGTGACGTACCCGATGTCGAGCAGCTGCGAGGTCGGCTCCAGGCCCTGCGCCCGCATGTCCTCGGTATAAGAGGTGAGTTGCAGCGCCTGCGACACCTTGGGCTTGGCGACGAAGGTGCCCTTGCCCTGGATGCGCTCCAGGCGGCCCTCGACGACCAGCTCCTGGAGCGCCTGGCGGACGGTGGTGCGCGAGGTGTCGAACTCGGCGGCGAGCGTGCGCTCCGGCGGCACCGGCGTGCCCGGCGGCAGGGTCTCCGTCATGTCGAGCAGGTGCTTCTTGAGGCGGTAGTACTTGGGCACGCGTGCGGTACGGACGGGCGCCCCGCTCTCGTTCTCCGCACTGCTGACGTCGGTGCTCATGCTCCGCCTTCCCGGCTTCGGTGCCGATGCGACCGGCGTCCCCGTCGGCCACGGCTCACATCGTGGCACGGCTCGCTCCGGGGGACTCCCCGCACGCTCCGTGATCCCTCCTTATACCGCCCGTGGCCCGTCTGGTCTAGTCCACGCACCGGATGATGGGAGCGGTCCCGCGAACGCCTCAACACCCTTGTCCCGGCGGGTGGGTGTCGTTCCGATAACGGACGCACAGTCCTTTCTCGGCCACCCTTGACACCTCTATTGGTCTGGGCCAAGCTCCCGGTACTGGTCTACACCATTCACGACCAGGTCCCAGCCCCACAGGTCGTACTCGTCTCAAGTCACCGCGGTGGGCAGGGGGGTTGCTGGCATCCCTGAGGAGGGTGGCGTGAAGCGCAAGCTCATAGCGGCTATCGGTATCGCGGGCATGATGTTCTCGGTCGCGGCGTGCGGCGACAGTGACGACAAGTCCGGCAACGCGGGGGCGGATGCCAAGGAGCTGACCGTCTGGCTGACGGTCGACGCCCAGAACAACTGGCCGGAGCTGGTCAAGGCCGCGGACGCCGCGGTCACCAAGAAGCACCCTGGTATCAAGATCAACCACGAGTACTACGGCTGGCCGGACAAGCCCGCCAAGCTCGACGCCGTGCTCGCCACCGACAAGGTGCCGGACGTGGTCGAGATGGGCAACTCCGAGATGCTCAGCTACATGGTCAAGGGCGCCCTGGCCCCCGTCGACCCGTCGAAGTTCGAGAACTCCGACCAGTGGCTCGACGGCCTCAAGACCTCGGTCACGTACGAGGGCAAGACCTACGGCGTGCCGTACTACGCCGGTGGCCGCATCGCGACCTGGCGCAAGGACATCGCGACCGCGTCCGGGGTCAAGACGACGCCGAAGACGTACAAGGAGCTCACCGGCGACCTGGACAAGATCCAGAAGAAGCAGGGCGACAAGTTCAACGCCTGGTTCCAGCCGACGCGCGACTGGTACGCGGCCATGTCCTTCGTCTACGACGCCGGCGGCTCCATCGCCAAGGAGGAGGGCGGCTCGTGGAAGTCCAACCTCTCCTCGCCCGAGTCCCAGAAGGGCCTCACCGAGTTCAAGAACGTCATCGACAAGTACATGCACGGTGACAAGACCAAGGACGAGTCCGACCGCTACATCGTCTATGGCCAGGGCAAGTCGAACATGATCTTCGGCGCGGCCTGGGAGGGTGCGACCTCCGCCGCCCCGGAGAACGACAAGACCGGCAAGCTCAAGGACAACCTCGAGAACTTCGTCATGCCGGGTCCGTCCGGCAAGGCCATGCCCGTCTTCCTCGGCGGCTCCGACCTCGCCATCCCGGTGAAGTCCGACGCGCAGGCCGTCAGCGCCGAGTGGATCAACGCCTTCACCGGCGCCAAGGGCCAGAAGGGCCTGATGGCCAAGGGCAACCTGCCGAACAACAAGACGGACCTCGCGACGATGAAGGCGGACCCCAAGACGGAGGTCCCCGCCACCGCCGCCGAGTCCAACTGGTTCGTCCCGATGGCCCCGGGCTGGGGTCAGGTCGAGAAGGCCCAGGTCCTGCAGACCATGCTGCAGGAGATCGGCACCGGCAAGAAGTCGGTCGCGGACGCCGCGAAGGCAGCGGACGCCAAGATCGACAAGGTCATCAACAACAAGTGACCTGAGCGCGGGACCCCGCCCCCTGGGGCAGGGTCCCGCCGCCCGTTCGGCTTTGCCGCCTCGCTTGCTGCTCTGCCGTGCTGCTTTGGCCTGTTGCTTCGGCCCGTTGCTTTGCCTTGTTGCTTGCTTTGCCTTGTTGCTTTGCACAACCTGAGGGACCGCTGAGGAGTGCGCGGATGAGTGCCGCTGACACGACGACCGCCAAGACGCCGCCAACGCGGCCGGCCCCGTCGTCAGGAGGGGGAGGCGTGCCCCCCGTGAAGACACGCGACAAGAAGAGTGGCTCGGCCGCGACGCCCTGGGCGCTGCTCGCGCCCTGTCTGCTGATCCTCGTCCTGGTCCTCGGCTACCCGCTGGTCAGACTGGTCACGCTCTCCTTCCAGAAGTTCGGGCAGGCCCAGCTGTGGGGCTTCCAGGACGCGGAGTCGGTCGGCTTCGACAACTTCTCGGCGATCCTCGGCGACAGCCAGTTCTGGCAGGTCGTCGCCCGCACCATCGTCTTCGCCGCCGGCGCGGTGATCTTCACGATGGTCATCGGCATGCTGATCGCGCTGCTGCTGCAGAAGGTCTCCGGCTGGGTCAAGATGCTCATCAACATCGCCCTGGTGGCGACGTGGGGCATGCCCATCATCGTGGCGACCACCGTCTTCAAGTGGTTGTTCGACTCCGACTACGGCGTCTTCAACGCGCTGCTCAGCAAGCTCCCCGGCGTCGAGATGGTCGGCCACAACTGGTTCGCCAGCGGCCCCCAGGGCCTCGCCGTGATCATGCTCCTGGTGATCTGGGGCGCGGTGCCGTTCGTCGTCATCACGCTCAGCGCGGGCCTGACCCAGGTGCCCAAGGAGCTGGAGGAGGCCGCCCGCCTCGACGGCTCCGGTGCCTGGAAGGTCTTCCGCTACGTCACCCTGCCGATCCTCAAGCCCATCATCGTGATGCTCGCGACGCTCTCGGTGATCTGGGACATGGGCGTCTTCCCGCAGGTGTTCGTCATGCGCAACGGCCACCCCGAGGACGAGTTCCAGCTGCTCACCACCTACTCGTACGACCGTGCGTTCCAGGTCAACGACTACAGCCAGGGCTCGGCCATCGCGCTGCTCACGGTGCTTCTGCTCCTGGGCGTCGTCGCCGTCTACATGCGCCAGATGCTCAAGATCGGAGAGGTCGAGTGAGCGCCCCCGCCACCACCGCCCCCGCCAAGGTGCCCGCCGCACCCGTCGCTCCGGCCGCGCCCGCGCGGCGGCGCCGGAAGTCCAAGGCCGGCTGGAACATCGTCGGTCTGCTCGTCTTCCTGATCGCCGGCTTCCCCGTCTACTGGATGGTGAACACGGCGTTCAAGCCCGCCAAGGACGCCATCGACCCCGATCCGAGCCTCTTCCCGACCGGGTTCACCCTCGACAACTTCCGGCGTGCGCTGCACATCGCGGACTTCTGGGGCCCGGTCGGCCGCAGCCTCCTCGTCTCGCTGGTCGTCGTCGTGATCGGCATCGCCGTCGGGATGCTGGCGGCGCTCGCGATCTCCCGGTTCGCCTTCCGCGGCCGCAAGGTCGTCATCGTCGCCATCCTCGCCGTGCAGATGGTGCCGCTCGTCGCCATGATCATCCCGGTCTTCCTGCTCCTGAACGACCTCGGTCAGTACGACAAGCTCACCGGCCTGATCATCACGTACCTGACCTTCATCCTCCCCTTCACGGTGTGGACGCTGCGCGGCTTCATCGTCAACATCCCGAAGGAACTGGAGGAGGCCGCCCAGGTCGACGGCTGCACCCGCACCGGCGCCTTCATCCGCGTCGTCTTCCCGCTCCTCGCCCCCGGCATGGTCGCCACCTCGGTCTACGGCTTCATCCAGGCCTGGAACGAGTACCTGTACGCCCTCATGCTGATGAGCCAGAAGCACCAGACGGCCACCGTCTGGCTCGCCAACTTCACGACCAAGCACGGCACCGAGTACGCCCCGATGATGGCGGGCTCGACGATGATGGCCGTGCCGATCGTCATCCTCTTCCTCTTCGTCCAGCGCAAGATGGCCGCGGGTCTGACCGCCGGCGCCGTGAAGGGATAACGCCTCCGATGACCACTGTCACCAGCGGCACCGACACGCTCACCCGTGACGCGCTCGCCGTCCTCCAGCCCGGCTTCGCCGGCACCACCGCGCCGGACTGGGTGCTGCGCCGCCTCGGCGAGGGCCTCGCCTCGGTCGGCCTGTTCGGCCGCAACATCCAGACCCCCGACCAAGTCGCCGCCCTGACCGCTCAGTTGAAGGCGGAACGCGACGACCTCCTCGTCGCCATCGACGAGGAGAGCGGCGACGTCACCCGCCTCGAGGTCCGTACGGGCTCCTCGTTCCCCGGCAACCACGCGCTCGGCGCGGTCGACGACGTGGAACTCACCAAGGGCGTCGCCTTCGCCCTCGGCCGCCGCCTCGCCGAGTGCGGCGTCAACCTCAACTGGGCGCCGTCCGCCGACGTCAACGCCAACCCCGACAACCCCGTCATCGGCGTCCGCTCCTTCGGCGCCGACACCGCGCTCGTCGCCCGGCACACGGCCGCCTACGTGGAAGGCATGCAGGCCGCCGGTGTCGCCGCCTGCACCAAGCACTTCCCCGGCCACGGCGACACCGGGGTCGACTCGCACCACGACATGCCGCTCATCGACGTCGACCTCGATGTGCTGCACGCCCGCGACCTCGCCCCGTTCCGCGCCGCGATCGCGGCCGGCAGCCGCGCCGTGATGAGCGCCCACATCCTGGTCCCGGCCCTCGACCCGGACCGTCCTGCGACCCTGTCCCGCCGCATCCTCACGGGCCTGCTCCGCGAGGAACTCGGCTACGACGGCCTCATCGTCACCGACGGCATCGAGATGCAGGCCATCTCCTCGGCCTACGGCATCGAGCGCGGCAGCGTCCTCGCCATCGCCGCCGGGGCCGACGCCATCTGCGTGGGCGGCGGGCTCAACGACGAGGGAACCGTCACCCGGCTGCGGGACGCCCTGGTCGCCGCAGTCCGCTCCGGCGAACTCCCCGAGGAACGCCTCGCGGACGCCGCCGCCCGAGTCCGCGCCCTGGCGACGTGGACCGCGTCGTCAGGCACGGATGCGACGGGCACGGGCGCGGGGTCAGGCACGGGTACGGGGTTGGCGGGCGCGCCGGGGGGCGCGTCCGCGGGCACGGGCGGTGTTGAGATCGGGCTGGTCGCGGCCCGTCGGGCGCTCAAGGTCACCCGTGGCGAGTACGCCCCGCCGGTGAACGGGCCCGTGCACGTCGCGGCCTTCTCCCCGGTCGCCAACATCGCGGTCGGCGACGAGACCCCCTGGGGCGTCGCCGCCGAACTCGAACGCCTCCTGCCCGGCACCACCACCGGCTCCTACTCGGGCCCCGACGCGGGCGCCGCCGCACTCGCCGCCGCAGGCGAACACCGGATCGTGGCCGTGGTCCGCGACGAACACCGCCACGCCTGGATGTCCGGAGCCCTGGACACCCTCCTCGCCGCACGCCCGGACACGGTCGTCGTCGAGATGGGCGTACCGGGAGCCCCGCCGCGCGGCGCGCTGCACATCGCGACGCACGGTGCGGCACGGGTGTGCGGGATCGCGGCCGCGGAGGTCATCGTCGCGGAGTAGCTGGTGGCTTGAGGCGTGCGTGCGGCATGCGTGAGGCATGCGTGAGGCATGAGTAAAGGTGCCGGCCGGCCCGGGTGGGGCGGCCGGCACCTTTGCGTGCTGTGGGTGGTGCCGGTCGGCCAGGTGGCCGGCACCTTTGCGTGCTCTGTGGTGGTGCACGGCCGGCCCGGGTGGGGCGGCCGGCACGTAACGTGCTCTGGGTGGTGCGCCGCCGGCAGTGCGGCGCTCCGTTCCGAGCGATGGGTCTACAGGCCCTGCCACTCCGGCTTGTTGGCGTACGTGTGCCGGAAGTAGTCCGCGAGCTTCAGCTTGGACGCGGCGGCCTCGTCCACGACGATCGTCGCGTGCGGGTGCAGTTGCAGCGCCGACGCCGGCACGACCGAGGCGATCGGCCCCTCGACGGTCGCCGCCACGGCGTCCGCCTTGCCCTCACCCGTGGCGAGCAGCACCAGGTGCCGGGCCTCCAGGATCGTGCCGATGCCCTGCGTGATGACGTGTCGCGGCACCTGGCTCAGGTCACCGTCGAAGAACCGCGCGTTGTCCGTGATCGTCTGTTCGGTCAGCGTCTTGATCCGGGTGCGCGAGGCGATCGACGAGCACGGCTCGTTGAACCCGATGTGCCCGTCCGTCCCGATCCCGAGCAGCTGCAGGTCGACCCCGCCCGCCTCGGTCAACGCCTTGTCGTACGCCTCGCACGCCGCCTGCACGTCCTCGGCGCTGCCGTCCGGGCCCATGAACGAAGCCTCGTCCAGTCCGAGCGGCTCCACGACCTCGCGCAGCACCGTCGCCCGATAGGACTCGGGGTGCCCGGTCGGCAGCCCCACGTACTCGTCGAGCTGAGCGATACGGGCCTTCGCCGCGTCGACCTCACCGGCGCGCACTTTGGCCGACAGCGCCTGGTAGATGGGCAGCGGGGTCGAGCCGGTGGCCACGCCGAGCAACGCGTCGGGCTTGCGCCGCAGCAGCTGGGCCATGGCCTCGGCGATCAGCTCGCCACCTGCCTTGGCGTCCGGAACGATCACAACTTCCACGCTGGGCCTGCCGTTCTGGTCAGAGGAGACTGAAGGAACATGTGGTATAGACCAATCTAGCAGAGCAGGCCCCGGCCGGGCAGGCCCTCCACCGCCCCCATCACGTCCATGCTCGGCGCTGTGGCGGGTCACGGCATGTTGTGAGGCGGGTGGGTGAGATGGGGCGGGGGTGAGGTGGAGCGGGGGTGAGGTGGAGCGGGGAGCGGTGCGGGAGGGGTATGGGAGTGGCCCGACGGCCCGGGGGTCGGGGTCTGGGATCGCCGGAGTCGAGTCGACGGTCTCCGGGGTGGCGCGTCAGAGCAGTGAGCCGCCCGTCGCGTCCAGCCACTGGCCTGTCACCCACCGCCCGTCCGGCGACGCGAGGAACGCCACCACGTCGGCTATCTCCGCCGTAGTCCCCACCTTTCCCAGGACCGAGAGCGCGGCCGCACCCGCCCACGCCTCGTCGCTCGCGCGGAGCCACTCCGCGTTCACGTCCGTGTCGACGATGCCCGGGGCCACCGTGTTCGCTGTGATGCCGCGCGGTCCGAGCACCTTGGCCAGGTACTGGGTCAGCACATCGAGCGCCCCCTTCGTCATCGCGTACGGCATGAGGTCGGGCAGCATCGTCGTGCGCGCGGCCCCGGAGGAGATGTTGATGATGCGGCCGCCGTCGCGCAGCCTCGGAGCCGCGAGCTGCGCGAGGAAGAACGGTGACTTGGCGTTGACCGTGAAGAGGCGGTCGAACTCCGCTTCCTCGATGTCCGCGAAGGCGCTCGACGTACCGATACCCGCGTTGTTCACCAGGATGTCCACGCCGTCCGCCTGCGCATCGAACTTCTCCCACAGCTCCTGCGCCGCCCCCGGCGAGCCGAGCTCCGCCCCGATGGCGAACGCCGAGCCGCCCGCCGCCTCGATCGCGGTCACCGTCTCCTTCGCGGCCGCGTGGTTCGCCCCGTAATGCACGGCGATCCGCGCGCCGTCCCGGCCCAGCCGCTCGGCGATACCCCGTCCGATACCCCGGCTCGCGCCCGTGACCAGTGCTGTCCTGCCCGTGAGTGCGCCCATGGTGATGCCCCTTCGATCGGTGACGGTCAAATCTGTAGCGGTCGTTATGAAAATGACCGTAGCGCACCCTCGTCCCACTTTTCTAGTGCGCGCTATAGAATTCACCCCATGGCGACCAAGCAGCGTGGGCGGCCCCGTTCCTTCGACCGGGAGACCGCCCTGGAAAAGGCCATGCGGGCCTTCTGGGAGAACGGGTACGAGGGGACGTCGGTCTCGGAGCTGACCCGCGAGATGGGTATCGGCGCCCCCAGCCTGTACGCGGCCTTCGGCGACAAGCGCTCGCTGTTCGAGGAGGTCGTGCGGGTCTACGGCACCACGCACGGCGCGGGGCCGGCCCGCGCTCTCACCGAGGAGCCGACCGCCCGCGGCGCCGTCGAGAGGCTGCTGCGAGAGGCGGCCGACGAGTTCACCGACCCCGGCCACCCGCACGGCTGCCTCGTGATCCACGCCGCGACGAACTGCACGACACCCGAGGTCGAGCAGGCCCTGCGCGATCAGCGCGGCGCCAGTCTCACCGCCATCGAGGACCGGCTGCGACAGGGAATGGCCACGCAAGAGCTGCCGGAGGGTACGGACGCCGCGGCGCTCGCACGCTTCGTGGGCGCCGTCTTCCAAGGCATGTCGCAGCAGTCGCGCGACGGCGCGAGCAGGGGTGAACTGGAGGCGATCGCCGACCTTGCGATGGCTGCCTGGCCCGCGAGTGAACCGGCGGCATCCGGCCACCGTGCATGATGTGAGGGCCGCCGTCGTGAGGCCCGGGACTCGGAGGAAGAGACGACAACAAACCTGTGTCGACGCATAGACATGGGAGAATGGTCTAGTCCACAATGCGTAATGAAGACCTCCGCCCTCCCCGCACAGGAGGACGGACAGAGGAACCGCGCTCTCTGCCCTGACTGCGACGGCTCCTCGATCGGCAGCCGGGAACCGCACACCTGGACGCCGATGCACCTGAAGGGCTGCGGTGCCAGGGAAAGGGTCGAGGGTCCCTCCCCCCGGCGCCGCGGCCCGTCGGTCTTTTCGGGACCCCGCCGACCGGCGGGTACGCTCGGCCCGTGCCCTCCATGAACGATCTCGTACGCCAGCACACCGCTCTCGGTGACTCCGACCTCGAGTGGCTCCACCTGCTGGTCTCGGAGTGGCAGTTGCTCTCCGACCTCTCTTTCGCCGACCTCGTCCTGTGGGTCCCCACCCGCGACGGCACGCGCTATGTCTCCGTCGCACAGATGCGTCCGAACACCGGTCCGACGTCCTATCAGGACGACATGGTGGGGCATCTGGTGCCGCGCGGCCGCCGCCCCATGCTGGACGCCGCGCTCGACGAGGGGCGCATCGTGCGCGAGGGCGACCCCGAGTGGCGGGAGGAGGTCCCGGTGCGGGTCGAGTCCATCCCCGTACGCCGGGAGGGCCGGGTCCTCGGTGTCATCGCGCGCAACACGAACCTGCTGACTGTCCGTACGCCGTCCCGCCTGGAGCTGACCTATCTGCAGTCGGCGTCAGACCTGGCACAGATGATCGCGGCCGGCTCGTTCCCGTTCCCGGGGCAGCAGGTGGACATGGATGCCTCCCCGCGCGTGGGGGACGGGCTGATCCGGCTCGACGCCGACGGAGTCGTCCAGTACGCGTCACCGAACGCACTGTCTGCGTATCACCGGTTGGGCTTCTCCGCCGATCTGGTCGGACACCACCTGGGCAAGACCACGGCCGAACTCGCGCCGTCGCGCGGGCCGGTGGACGAGGCGCTCGCCAAGGTGGCCAGCGGGTGGGCGCCGCGGGAGTTCGAGATCGAGGGCGAGGAGGGGTCGATCCAACTGCGCGCGATCCCGCTCAAGCCCAAGGGCGTACGGATCGGATCTCTGGTCCTCCTGCGGGACGTCACCGAACTGCGGCGTCGTGAGCGGGAATTGATCACCAAGGACGCGACCATCCGGGAGATCCATCACCGGGTGAAGAACAATCTGCAGACCGTGGCCGCGCTGCTCCGTCTTCAGGCCCGGCGCATCGAGTCGGACCGGGGGCGCGAGGCGCTCGAGGAAGCGGTCCGGCGCGTCGGCTCCATCGCCATCGTGCATGAGACGCTCTCTCAGAATCTGGACGAGCGCGTGGAGTTCGACGAGATCGCCGACCGCGTGCTCGCCATGGTCGCGGAGATCTCCCCGGGCCAGGTGACGGGCCGGCGCACCGGCCGCTTCGGGATCCTGGACGCCGAGGTGGCGACCCCGCTGTCGATGGTTCTGACCGAGGTGCTGCAGAACGCGCTGGAACACGGTTACCGGCAGGGCGACACCGGCACGGTCGAGGTCTCCGCCGTACGTGGCGGTACCAGCAAGGACGCTCGGCTGCTGATCACCGTCCAGGACGACGGCGTCGGCCTGCCCGAGAACTTCGACCCGAAGCGGGCCGGCAATCTGGGGCTGCAGATCGTACGCACTTTGGTGGAGGGCGAGTTGGGTGGAACGTTCGACATGGTGCCCGCACCCGAGCGCGGTACGCAGGTCGTCCTCGACATCCCGGTGCGCTCTACCAAGTAGCCACCCTTACACGTACGTAGACGCCGCGCGACGCACAACAGCAGTGAGCCCCGGACCGTTGAACGGTTCGGGGCTCACTGCTCGCGTTGCTCGGGTCATGTCCCGGGCTGAGCCTGGGGGAGCATCGGGGGTACTGCGCGCTGCGGCTCGGGGGCGGGGGGATGCGTACTCGCTGTACGCGCCGCCGGGCTCAGGCTCGAACGGGGTGGGGGATCAGGCGGAGGCCTGACGGGCCCGGTTGCGAGCGGCGCGGCGCTTCATCGCGCGGCGCTCGTCCTCGCTGAGGCCACCCCAGACGCCGGAGTCCTGGCCGGACTCGAGCGCCCACTGCAGGCACTGCTCCATGACGGGGCAGCGACGGCAGACGGCCTTGGCTTCCTCGATCTGCAGCAGCGCAGGACCAGTGTTGCCGATGGGGAAGAAGAGCTCGGGGTCTTCTTCGCGGCAAACGGCGTTGTGACGCCAGTCCATGGCTGCTACCTCTCCTTGGTATTACATGCGGGTTGCTTGTGAATGTGAACGCTTTCACGAATCCCTCAACAAGTGAAGGGACGAACGTCACATCTGCGACGGGTGTCCGTTGCTTTGAGGAGGGGATTCGGGCTCTCTGTGGGGCCGATGTTGCGGGCCGTCCCGAGCGCCATGAAGAGATTCGCAAACCTCGGCGGCGGATACAACCCCTTCTGGAAAGTTTTTTTTGATTCCTCGGTGTCGGCTAGGTCACAGCCGTACTTCCATGGGGTGGATCCTGGCCCAAACGTTCGAGATAAAGGACTTTGGGCCCTTCTACTCACACAATCACACGCAGTGCACGGCGTACGCCTGTGAACGTCACGCTCGTGCGCAGTCCCAGGTGGTCGCCGTCCATCTGAAGGGGCAAGGGCGCCTTCGAATGCAAGGTGAAGTCGGTGAGGTCATGGAGCGTAACTGCGTTCTTACCGTGCGGTCCGCGCTCGGGCGACGAGGTCAGCAACTGGGTGCCGTAGCGGGCCACCGCGGGAGTCGACAGTTTCTTGAGTCCGAGCACGTCAAGGCCGGTGTCGAAGGATGCCTGAGGCGTCGGATAGAGCGGGCGATTGCCCAGGAAGGACCACGGCGAGGTGTTGCTCACTATGGAGACGACCAGATCCGTGACCGGAGCCTCGCCCGGCCGTTCGAGCGTGATCGTGCCGTGCCGGCGGTCGGGTTCGCCGAGAAATTGACGGACGACCTGTCGCACGTACAGGGCATGCGTCGAACGCTTGCCCCTTTCTCTCTGCTGTTCCACTCTGCCGACCACGCCCGCGTCGAAGCCGAGCCCCGAGCTGAACGTGAACCAGCGGGACGGAACCGCCTCGTCCTCCGTGCCCGCCGTGCCCTCGGCGAGGCCCAGGCCCACCGTGCGCTCGCGGCCCTCGCGCAGGGCGTCCAGGAGCTGCCCGGTGGCCTCCACGGGCTCGTTCGGCAGGCCGAGGGCGCGGGCGAAGACGTTCGTGGAGCCGCCGGGGACCACGGCCAGGCCCGGCAGGCGGTCGAGGTCGGGGCCGTGGTGCAGCAGGCCGTTCACGACCTCGTTGACCGTGCCGTCGCCGCCGAGGGCGACCACCAGCTCGATGTCCTTGCTCTCCGCGGCCTGCCGCCCCAGGTCGCGGGCGTGGCCGCGGTACTCCGTGGTGACGGCCTCGAGCTTCATCTCACTCGCCAGCGCGTGGATCAGAACATCGCGCGTGCGCGCACTGGTGGTGGTTGCCGCTGGATTGACCACAAGAAGTGCACGCATGCGATGCAGGGTACCTAGCCCCCTTGATCGGGCCCAGACCGAGGTAGGCGTCGGGTAAGGACGGAGCGGGCCTCGGCCCCGGATGCGCCTTGCCGGGTCGCGAGGTCCGGGCGCTACGCTGCAAAGGTGACCTCAGAGCAGAATCCCGCCCCCGAGACCTCCGAAGAAGACGGCCCGCGCCCCGGCCGGCTGACCGCCGCGGCGGCCCTGGCCGGACTCGAAGGAGCCGCGCTCGTCGTGGGCGGCATCTCCATGCTCGTCGCCGGGATCGCGGGGAACCCCGACAACCCGGAGCAGGCCATCACCGGCGGTGTGACCCTCATCGTGCTCGCTCTGCTGCCCCTGCTGGCAGCGCGCGGACTGCTGGCCCGCAAGGGCTGGAGCCGCGGCCCCGCGATCATCACGCAGATCATGGCGCTGCCGGTCGCCTACACGCTGCTGCAGGCCGACAGCATGGCCATCCCCGGCGGGATCGCGCTCGCCGCGGTGGCGATCGCCGCGCTGGTGCTGCTGGTCAACCCCGCGACCACGCGCGCGCTGGGCATCCGGGGGCCGGGGAGCGCACCGCAGTCCAAGTAGGCGCGAAAAGCAACAAGAAGGCGCCCGGTGCGGTGAACGCACCGGGCGTCTTCTCATGCGTACGCCTTCACAGGCATACGTCCGCGCAGGTCACTCCTCGACCAGGAGCTTCTCCCGCAGCTGGGCCAGGGTGCGGGCGAGCAGACGCGAGACGTGCATCTGGGAGATGCCCACCTCCTGGGCGATCTGCGACTGCGTCATGTTCCCGAAGAAGCGCAGCAGCAGGATGCGCTTCTCGCGCGGCGGCAGATCCTCCAGGAGCGGCTTGAGGGACTCGCGGTACTCGACGCCCTCCAGCGCCTCGTCCTCGGCCCCCAGGGTGTCGGCGACCGCCGGGGACTCGTCGTCCGTGTCCGGGACGTCCAGGGACAGCGTGGAGTACGCGTTGGCCGACTCCAGGCCCTCCAGGACCTCCTCCTCGGAGATGGCCAGCTTCTCGGCCAGCTCGTGGACCGTGGGGGAGCGGCCGTGCAGCTGGGACAGCTCGGCCGTCGCCGTCGTCAGAGCCAGACGCAGCTCCTGGAGGCGACGCGGTACGCGCACCGCCCAGCCCTTGTCGCGGAAGTGCCGCTTGATCTCGCCGACGACCGTCGGGGTCGCGTACGTGGAGAACTCCACACCGCGCTCCGGGTCGAAACGATCCACCGATTTGATCAGGCCGATCGTCGCGACCTGGGTGAGGTCGTCCAACGGCTCCCCGCGGTTGCGGAACCGGCGCGCCAGGTGCTCTACCAGCGGCAGATGCATGCGCACGAGCTGGTTGCGCATCTCCGCGTACTCCCGGCTGCCGTCCGGCAGGGTGCGCAGCTCGATGAACATCGCCCGTGCACCGCTGCGATCCCGCGGGTCGTGCCGGCCCTGCCGCTCACCGTGTCGCTCGTGGTCGCTCATCAATCCCGCCCGTCGCGCGTCCGATCCGCCAGGCCGCCCGCGAAGCTCGGTCCCGGAAGTCGGCGCTGCCTGCTGTGGCGCGTCGGCCGCCGGGTCCTGCGGGTGCGGCCGGGCCTGCTGCTCGGGAATGCCCGCGGTCACCCGCCGCACCCCCGCCGTGCTGTCGGCCGGGAGATCCCGGGTGCCGCGCTTGTCATCCCGCACCGGACCGTCCCCGTTCCTCACGCCGGGCCGGGGCCCGCGCCGCGCTTCTTGTAGAGGCTGATCGAGACGGTGTTGTCATCGGCCACCGAGGAGTCGACCTGGCCCGCGAGGGCCGACAGCACAGTCCAGGCAAAGGTGTCGCGCTCCGGGGCCCGGCCGTCGGTGGTCGGCGCGGAGACCGTCACCTCCAGAGAGTCGTCGACGAGTCGGAACACGCAGCTGAGCACGGAGCCGGCGACGGCCTGCTGGAGCAGGATCGCGCAGGCCTCGTCGACCGCGATGCGCAGGTCCTCGATCTCGTCGAGGGTGAAGTCCAAACGCGCTGCCAGACCGGCCGTGGCCGTCCGCAGCACTGACAGGTAGGCACCCGCAGCCGGCAGCCGGACTTCCACGAAGTCCTGATTCCCGGGCTCGCCTGCGATCTGGGACACCCTCACCTCCAAGGTGGTACAAGCACTTTCGGGCTCCGGAGGTCCTCCCCCGGGCGATGCGCCACATATATCTGCGGTGACGCTACCGCGCGCCTGACTTTCCTGTCCCGGGGACCCCCGGCCCAGTGCTGTCACTCATAGTAAGCCTACGGGTACGGACAGTGGCTAGGGGGTGTGCGCTCCCAATTGGAAAGAACGGGCGCCGGGATGACGTACCCAGGCGTCCGCCGGTCGAACCCCGACACGGGTGCGGATCGTCCGCATCACACCAGAGTCGTGTCCACAAAGCACCAGCGCCAGCTCTCACCAGGCTCGAAGGTGCGCATCACTGGATGGCCGGTCGCCTTGTGGTGCTCCGTCGCGTGCTTGTAGGGCGAGGAGTCGCAGCAGCCGACGTGGCCGCAGGACAGACACAGCCGTAGTTGCACAGGGTGACTGCCGACGGCCAGACACTCCAGACAGGTCTCGCTGAGCGGAGCGGGCTCGGGGTGCGGCAGCGCGTCGACGTGCGGGCACTCGTTCATGATGGCCAGGTTACGACGGGCGGCGCGAGAAGGACGGCGGTAGGCGAGGCATGGACGTATTGCCACTGGTGGGGTTGATCGCGGCGAGCGCCGCGGTGGCGGGGGCGGCCCGTAGGACGCCGGTGCCGGCGCCACTGCTTCTGGTCGCGGTCGGCCTTGCGGCCTCCTATGTGCCGTGGATCCCGCAGTACGCGCTCGATCCGCATGTCGTGCTGCCGCTGATCCTCCCGCCGCTGTTGCACACGGCCGCGCTGGAGAGCTCCTATCTCGATCTGCGGGCCAACATCCGGCCCGTCGCCCTGTTGTCGGTGGGCTATGTCCTGTTCGCCACGGTGGCGGTGGGCTGGCTCGCGTACGAACTGATCCCGGATCTGCCGCTCACCGCCGCGCTCGTCCTGGGTGCGGTGATCGCCCCGCCGGACGCGGTGGCCGCGACCGCGATCGCGCGCCGGGTGGGGCTGCCGTCGAGGATCACCACGATCCTGCAGGGCGAGTCCCTGGTGAACGACGCGACCGCCATCACCGCCTACAAGGTGGCGCTCGCCGCCGCTGTGGGCGAGGGGGCGAGCTGGGCCGGCGGCATCGAGGAGTTCCTGGTGGCGGCCGTCGGCGGGGTCGGAGTGGGGCTGTTGCTGATGGTGCCGCTGCACTGGCTGCGCAAGCACCTCACCGAGGCCATCCTGCAGAACACACTTTCCCTGTTGATCCCCTTCGTCGCGTACGCGGCCGCGGAACAGGTGGGCGCCTCCGGGGTCCTCGCCGTCGTGACCGTGGCCCTGTATCTGGGGCACCGGTCCTGGCAGGTCGACTTCGAGACGCGGCTCCAGGAGGCCGCGGTGTGGAAGGTCGTCTCGTTCATCCTCGAGTCATCGGTGTTCGCGCTCATCGGTCTGCAACTGCGTGTCGTCCTGGAGGACCTCGGCGAGTACAGCGTGGCGCAGGCCGTCTGGTACGCGGTCGCGGTGTTCTTCCTTGTGGTCGTGATCCGCTTCGTGTGGTCGTATCCCGCCACCTACTTGCCGCTGTGCCTCTCGTCGCGCATCAGAGAGCGGGAGGGCGACACCGACTGGAAACGGCCGCTGGTCGTGGGCTGGGCGGGGATGCGCGGGGTGGTGTCGCTTGCCATCGCGTTCTCCATCCCGCTCGTCACGGAGAACGGCGACCCGTTCCCGGCGCGCAACCTGGTGCTCTTCCTGACCTTCACCACCGTCATCGGCACGCTCGTCGTGCAGGGACTCAGCCTGCCGCCGCTGATCAAGGCCCTGAAACTGCCGGGCCGCGACGTACAGGCCGAGACGCTCGCCGAGGCGCAGGCGCAGAACGTCGCCTCCAGCGCCGCGGAGGAACGCGTGGACACCTTGATGCAGGATCAGCGCAACTGCCTGCCTCAGCCGCTCCAGGACCGCCTGCACACCGTTCTGGAGCGGCGCCGCAACTCCGTCTGGGAGCGGCTCGGCCAGCCCAACCCCGTGACCGGGGAGTCCGCCGACGACACGTACCGCAGGCTCGCCCGTGAGGCGATCGCGGCCGAACGTGAGGTCTTCGTACGGATGCGGGACGAGCGGCGGATCGACGACGAGATGATGCGCACCCTGCTGCGCAAACTGGACCTGGAGGAGGCCGCCGCCTACCGGGAGGTCGACGACTGAGCGTCTTCGAAGGGCGCCCCCGAGATCACGGCCGCCAGGGTCGTGTCGGGGGCGAAAGCGCCCGCCTCCGTAAGGGCGACCAGCGCGTACAGCATCTTGGCCACATAGAGGCGCTCCACCGGGAGGCCGTGGCGCTGCTCGAAGTCGTCGGCGAACGCGGCCAGTTCCGCGGGCACGCGCGCGTAGCCGCCGAAATGAAAGCGTTCCTCGACCCGCCAGTCGCCGCGAGGGCCGCCGAATGCCTCCTCCTGGAGGGCACGGACGTCGGCCGTCAGGAAGTCGCCCTTGAGGACGGAGACGCCGATGGCGCGCTGGCCGGGGGAGAGGCCCGCGGCGAGGCCTGCGAGGGTGCCGCCCGTGCCGCAGGCGAGTCCCACGACGTCGGCGTGGTCCTGAAGTTCACGGCCGAGCTCCGCGCAGCCCCGGACCGCCAGAGCGTTGCTGCCGCCTTCCGGGACGACGAACGAGTCAGCGGCGCTGGCGGCGTCGAGGAGCGCGGCCAGGACCGCAGGGTCGCCCTTCTCCCGGTATGTCGATCTGTCGATGAAGTGCAGCCGCATGCCGTCGGCGGTGCAGCGGGTCAAGGACGGATTGAGCGGGCGGTCGGCGAGTTCGTGACCGCGGACGATTCCGAGCGTGGGTACACCCAGGAGACGGCCGGCAGCGGCGGTGGCCCTCAGGTGGTTCGAGTAGGCGCCGCCGAACGTGACGAGAGCGCGGCCCTGTGCCGCCGCGAGGTTCGGGGCGAGTTTGCGCCACTTGTTGCCGATCAGATCCGGGTGGATCAGATCGTCCCGCTTGAGCAGCAGTCGCACGCCGTGGCGCGCAAAGCGGTCGTCGTCCACATCGGCGAGGGGCGACGGCAACCGGGGGCGCAGGGCGGCGGTGGACGAGCGGGACACCCGGCCATTGTCAGACATGTGTCCGGGTGCCCGTCGCCGCACGCGCCGCGTGTGTGACGCGGTGCCTTGCTCGAGGCGCCTCACTCGAGGTGCCTTACCTGAGGTGCCTTACTTGAGCCGGTCGCGGATGCGCCCCCGCATCGACGCCATCGTGAAGCCCTTCGGATCGATTTTTCCGGGCTGCCACTCCAGGTGGCCGATGACCGAGCGCTCCGTCCATCCGTAGTGACGGCAGATAGCCGCTGCCGCCTTCTCGATGGCCTCCAGCTGAGCCGCGGGCCACGGGTCCTCTCCGTCGCCCAGGTTCTCGCACTCGAAGCCGTAGAAGTGACGATTGCCGTCGCTGTTCGCTTCGTTGTCGTGCGGCAGTGCCTTCTCCGCGATCACGGCGCGCAGTACGTCGTCATCGCCGAGCCCCGCATGGTTCGCCCGCCCGTAGCCGACGAGGTGGACGCGGCCGTCCTTCGTGATGACGCCGTGGCAGAGCGGGCCGGGCAGGTCAGGGTGGCCGTCCCGGCAGATGCGGACCGTACGCTCGCTGCCCGAGGTGACAGTGTGATGGATCATCACACCGTGCATCGAGCCCCAAGCGCCCTTGTGGTTGCGGTTGTGGTGCTGCCAGTCGCCGACTTCGACGACTGTCAGCCCCTCGTTCTTGAGAGCGGCGAGAAAACTGCTGGCGGACATGGGTGGGGCCATGACCGGCTCCTCACGGGCGCGACGGCCGCCCGTCGCGCACCGTCTCGTACCGCTGCTTTTACCCGAACTATTGGGCCTGAACTAGCCGTTCGCAATCCGTGCAGCTGTTCCAGGTATCGGTCAGCGGCGCTCGCACGGCTCTCAGCTGCGCAGGAACCCGTCCCCGTTCGTCGCGATGTGTGCTTCGAGCGCCTGCAACGCCTGCTGCGTGGCGTCCGCGCTGCCGGTGCCCCTGCGCTCCTCGTAGTAGGCCGCGCCCAGCCTCTTCAGCAGATCGCCGCCTGCGCGCTGCGCCTGTACGTCGTCCAGCTTCTGCTTGCCCTGCGTCAGGCCGCGCTGCGCCTGCTCCTTGGCACGGTCCAGGAAGCCCGCCATGGTCGTCTCCTCCATCTGCTGCCGGTCGTTTCCCGATCAACGCCTGCCGGGAACGCCGAGTTCCGAAAAACGCGACCAATGCCCCGTCCGGACGAGATCCATTCCCGCTCATTTGTGTAATGGCGCGAACACGGACAGTGCTGAAAGTCTTGCCCCGCAGGTCGGTCCGTGATCAGGAGGAAATCCATGTCGGTAGGCGAAGAGGTCCGCACGGAGCAGGCGGAGGCGCAGAAGAGCCTCGGCACATCTGCCGCGCGGAATCTGGCCACCACCAGCAAGTCCGTGCCGCAGATGCAGGAGATCAGCTCCCGCTGGCTGCTGCGCGCGCTGCCCTGGGTGGACGTGCAGGGCGGTACGTACCGGGTGAACCGGCGACTGAGCTACTCGGTCGGAGACGGGCGGGTCACGTTCGTCAAGACCGGGGACCAGGTCCGGGTCATCCCCGCGGAGCTGGGGGAACTGCCGACACTGCGGGGCTTCGAGGACCCCGACGTCCTGGGCGAGCTGGCCCAGCGGTGCACGCAGCGGGAGTTCGCGGCCGGCGAGGTGCTCGCCTCGTTCGGCAGCCAGGCGGACGAGGCGTTCCTGCTCGCGCACGGCCGCGTGGAGAAGATCGGGACGGGACCGTACGGCGACGACGCGGTGCTCGGCGTCCTGGCCGACGGCGCGTACTTCGGCGACCAGGCCCTGCTCGGTCCGGACAACATCTGGGACTACACGGCCCGCGCGGTCACCGCGTGCACCGTGCTCACCCTGCCGCGCCGCGACCTGGAACAGATCGCTGAGCGGTCCGAGGCGCTGAACGCCCACCTTCAGCAAATGCGTTCGGTCCCGACGCAGCGGGCCAACAACTACGGCGAGAAGGAGATCGACCTTTCCGCGGGCCATGTGGGCGAGGCCGTGCTCCCGGGCACGTTCGTCGACTACGAGTCGGCGCCGCGCGAGTACGAACTGAGCGTCGCGCAGACCGTGCTGCGGATCCACTCGCGTGTGGCCGACCTCTACAACCAGCCGATGAACCAGACGGAGCATCAGCTCCGCCTCACGGTCGAAGCGCTGAAAGAGCGACAAGAGTACGAGCTCGTCAACAACGCGGAGTTCGGACTGCTCAACAACTGCGAGTACGACCAGCGGCTGCAACCGCACGCCGGTGCGCCGACCCCCGACGACATGGACGAGCTGCTCAGCAGGCGGCGCGGTTCCAAGCTGTTCCTGGCGCATCCGAAAGCGATCGCCGCGTTCGGCCGTGAGTGCAACAAGCGGGGGCTGGTCCCCGAGAGCATCGACGTCGGCGGGCACCGCATCCCGACCTGGCGCGGTGTACCGATCTACCCGTGCGGCAAGATTCCGGTATCGGAAGCGCGGACCACCTCCATCATCTGCATGCGTACAGGGGAGGAGGAGCAGGGCGTCATCGGTCTGCGGCAGACCGGCCTCCCGGACGAGATCGAGCCGAGCCTGTCCGTGCGGTTCATGGGCATCAGCGAGCAGGCGATCATCTCGTATCTGGTGACCACCTACTACTCGGCGGCGGTCCTGGTGCCGGACGCGGTCGGGGTCCTGGAGGACGTCGAGATCGGCCGGTGGCAGTGACGTCCCGTTCCCGGCATGTCGTGTCCCCGCCCGGAAGGGCGGGTACACCGAGGGGGTACGCGCCCAGCGACAGCGGACCCGCCACCGTCCGCGCCCTCTCCGGGGTGAGTCAATGACGCAGACGACGGAGACGCGAGTGGCAGGAGAGCCTGCCGAGTCGAACACGGTGCGAGGGGAGGCCGTACGGGAAGCCGGGGGGCGGCCGGGCGGGGCCCTCCGGGACGGGCGGGAGACGCAGGGCGGGGGAGAGACGCAAGACGGGCAGGGGCTGCGTGCCGGTCGGCCGTCGGTGGCGGGCGGGCAGGGGGTGCTCGCCGGTCAAGAGCCCGTGCTGGGCAGGCAAGGGGTGGCCCCGGGTGGGCAAGGAGTGGACGCCGGCCGCGCGGTGGCTCCGGGCGGGCATGAGGGGCAGGAAGCAGAAGAAATTCTGGCGCGGGCCAGGACATCGGTCGACCCCGAACTGCGCCGGGCCGTCGAGGCACTGCCGACACCCATCCGCCGTGTCGCCCTGTACCACTTCGGCTGGGAGCACGCGGACGGCACACCCGCGGTGGGGGACGCGGGAAAGGCCGTGCGGCCCGCACTCGTCCTCGCCGCGGCGCGGGCCCTCGGGGGGCGGACCGAGGATGCCGTACGGGCGGCGGCGGCCGTGGAGTTGACGCACAACTTCACCTTGTTGCACGACGACGTGATGGACCGGGACACCACGCGCAGGCACCGGCCGACCGCATGGACTGTGTTCGGCAACGCGGACGCGATATTGGTGGGGGACGCGCTGCACGCCCAGGCTCAGCGTCTGCTTGCGGAGGATCCGCACCCGGCGGCTCCGGCCGCGGTGGCCCGCCTCGCCCAGTGTGTCGTGGAGTTGTGCGCCGGCCAGTCCACGGACGTGGCTTTGGAGGGGCGTGACCCGGGGGAGGTGTCGCTGGACGAGACCTTGACCATGGCGGAGGCGAAGACGGGGGCGCTGCTCGGTTGCGCGTGTGCGATCGGGGGGTTGTTCGCGGGGGCGGACGAGGAGGAGGTCGCGGCGCTCGACGCGTTCGGGCGGGCGGCTGGGCTGGCCTTCCAGCTCATCGACGACGTGATCGGTATCTGGGGCGACCCCGCCCGCACCGGCAAGCCGGCCGGCGCGGATCTGGCCGTCCGCAAGAAGTCCCTGCCGGTCGTCGCGGCGCTTGCCTCCGGCGGCCCGGCGGCCGCGGAACTGGCTGCGTTGTACGGGCCGCCTGGCCAGGAGGAAGAGGGCGCGGCCGAACTGGAGGCGATTGCGCTGGCCGTCGAGCGGGCCGGGGGGCGCGACTGGGCGCAGGCGCAGGCCGCGTACGAGATGGCGCGGGCGCTGCATGAGTTGGCGCGGGCGGTACCGGTGCCGGAGAGGGCGGGCGGGCTGCTGTCCTTGGCGGAGTTCGTGACGCGGCGCGGGTATTGAGGGGGCGCGATGACGGTGTGACGGTGTGACGGTGTGACGGTGTGGCGGTGGGCCCGGGGGCGGGGAGGGGTTTGGTGAGCCCGAGGGGTGGGTGCGGAATGAGGGTGGCGGTTGCCTTGGAGGGGTGACGGACCCGGGGCCCTGGGGGAAGGGGGCCGGGGCCGAGGGTTGTCCGCCGGTCTCATGCCGGGTCGGGTCGTTCGGGCCGGTAGGGCAAGCTGCCCCGGCGGCCCGGCGGCCCGGCGGCCCGGCGGCCCGGCGGCCTGGCATCCCGGCGACCTGGCGGCCTGGCATCCCGGCGACCTGGCGGCCTGGCATCCCGGCGACCTGGCGGCCTGGCATCCCGGCGACCTGGCTGAGCGGGGTGAGTCGACTGGGCGCGGGGCTCGGTGGCGCCCGGAGTTGCCACGCGAGGGCCGTATCCGTGTGGTCGAGTGATCGTTTAGGCTGCCAACGACCGGTCAGGGCGGGCCGGTTGGGTCGGCTTTGTCGGCCGGGACGGGTGAGTCAAGGGGATCCAGGGTGGGTGTGGGGATTCGGCGGGCGCAGGCGAGCGACCGGGACTTCGTCGTGGGGCTGCTCGATGAGGCGTTCATGGACGATCCGGTCAGCGGCTGGGTGTTTCCCGGCGAGGAGCACCGGCGGGCGCGGCATGCGGGCCTGATGGGGGCGTTCACCGATGTGACGCTTGCCGAGGGGTACATAGACCTCGCGGAGGACGGTTCGGCGGTCGCGTTGTGGATGGATGTGCCTGATGTGCCTGATGCCGCCCACGTGCCGGATGAGTCCCAGGACGAGGCTGAGGCTGACGGGCCCGCTCAGGTGCGGGCTGCTGTCGACCCCGACAATGAACGGGTCGAGCAGATAGCCCGGTTGACGGAAGCCGCGCACCCGGTGGGCCGCGCGCATGTCTACCTGTGGATGATCGGCGTGCGGCCGAGCCGACAGGGCGAGGGGCTGGGGAGCGCGCTGATGGCACCGGTTCTGGAGCGTTGCGACCGCGAGGGGCTGCCCGCCTATCTGGAGGCGAGCAACGCCCGCAGTCGTGCCCTGTACGAGCGGCTCGGTTTCGTCTTCACCGGCACGGCGGTCGACCTGCCGGACGGGCCGTCCCTGTGGCCGATGTGGCGTGAGCCGCAAGCCGTCTGACTTCGGACGCGGCCCCTACGCCGCCTACGCCGCCTCAGGTCCGATCCGCTGTGCTTCCGGCCCGCCCCGTGACGCCTCAGACCTGATTCGTTACACCTCCGGCCCGCTCCGCGCCGCATCAGGTCCGATCCGCTGTGCCTCCGGCCCGCCCCGTGACGCCGCCCGCCCGCCCCGCGTCGCCTCCCGCCCGATCCCCCACGCCTCTCGCCCGACCTCCCTACCCCTCCGGCACGATCCGTTGCACCAGGCGCTCGATCACGCCGTCCGGCACGTTCACGCCGGGGATCGCGCCGTCCAGCATCCCCGGCATCGTGAGTTGCTCCAGGATGAGGCCGAGCATGCCGAGGTAGAGCAGGGTGATCTCCTCGGCGCCGCCGGGAAGCTCCGATTCGGTGTTGAAGGCGATGCCGAAGTCGAGGTCGCCGCGTAGCGACTTCCTGAGGGAGGCGCTCAGTTCGGGGCGGCGCGTCGCTTCCAGGCGCATCTCCATCATCGCGAGGAACCCGGTGCGGTCGGCGAGGACGCGGCCCATCAGGTCGTGCATGAACGCGACGACGAGGTTGCGGTCCCGGGGCCGTTTCAGGAGTTCCTCGACGACGTTCGGGTCGGGGGCGAGGCGCTCGTGGAGCCAGGAGTCGATCTGGCGGAGCAGGTCGTCGCGGTTGGCGAAGTAGTTGGAGGACGTGCCGGTGGGGACGGCCGCCGCCGTGTCCACCGCGCGGAAGGTCAGGCCGCGTGCGCCCTCGGCCGCGAGTACCTCGACCGCCGCGTCCACGAGGGCGGCTCGGCGTTCCGGGTTCCTCACCATGCCACCGACTCCGTTCGCTCCGACCCCGTTTGTGTCGACCCCATCACCCGTGACCCCACTTCATTTTCCTGTACCTACCGGTTCCTGTACCTACCGGTTCCTGTACCTACCGGTTCCTGTACCTACCGGTTCCTGTACCTACCGGTTCCTGTACCTACCGGTTCCTGTACCTACCGGTTCCTGTACCTACCGGCTTCAAAAGGCTTGCAACCACTACAACTGAAGCACTATAACTGAAGTGGTTCGGGGTGGGGTGAGGGGTTTGAAGGCTCCCACCCGTGCCCCATGTCCTCAACGAAAAGAGACCAGCTTGCG
This sequence comes from Streptomyces kunmingensis, assembly GCF_039533535.1. Classification (NCBI taxonomy): domain Bacteria; kingdom Bacillati; phylum Actinomycetota; class Actinomycetes; order Kitasatosporales; family Streptomycetaceae; genus Streptomyces; species Streptomyces kunmingensis. The sequence continues at coordinate 178,157 of NZ_BAAATS010000018.1, read as the reverse complement.
CAAGCTCACGTACTTCGTCGCCGTGTCCATCGACGGCTTCATCGGGGACGAGTCCGGCGACGGGATGATGTTCATGCCCTTCGTCGACGAAGAGTTCCGGGGGTTCCTCATGGAGGAGTACCCGGAGACCATTGCCGTGGAGGGGCGCAGGATGCTCGGCCTCGACGGGATCGCGAACAAGAAGTACGACACGGTGATCCAGGGGCGCCGCAGCTATCAGGTCGGTATCGACGCCGGTGTCCTCAGCCCGTACGGGCATATGCGCGAGTACGTCGCGACGCGCACCCTCGACGAATCCCCGCACCCGAACGTGGAGCTGATCCACGACGACGTGGTCGCCAAGGTGCGGGAGCTCAAGGCCGAGGACGGTGCGCTGGGCATCTGGTTGTGCGGCGGGGCGCAGCTGGCCGGGCTGCTCGCGGACGAGGTCGACGACCTCGTGATCAAGACGTACCCGGTGACCTTCGGTGGCGGGATGCCGATGTTCGCGGGCCGGAAGTACGACCTGGCCGAGTTCGAGCTGGCGGAGAACCGCACCTTTGGGAACGGCGTGATCGTCCGCCGGTACAGCAGGAAGCGGTAGCAACGCGCCGCCAGACTGGAAGTCCGCGGAGAAACGGCGTGCGCGGGATACGGCGTGCGCGGCGAAAGGCGTGCGGGCGGTGTCGAGAGCGCGCCGGCCGTTCCGACGTCTCAGGTGAAGCCGCTCGTAGCGCGAAATCACGGGGCTGCTCGCGTTGATGCCGCTCACCGCCGCGCGCCGCGCGGACCGCACCGACGGCGACGGTGAACTGGGCAGGCTCGACGAACAGGACCGGGCGCGTCTCCTTGAGCTCGCCGGGGACCGGGACGCGGCCCGCGCGCCTACCAAAAGGCCGCCGCCGGCACGCTCAGCCGCCCGGAACAGCGGTACTTGCGAGTCCGCGCGTCCCGGCTCGTGCCATGAGCCGGCCATGGCGGGGCGCGAGCCGGGGCCGGGTGCGTCCCGGTTCACGCCCCCTCCTGGCCGGCTCATACATTGAGCGCATGACGATCGAACTGCTGCACATCACCGAGCGCGCCCTGTGGGAGAGCGCCCGGGCCACGGGTACGTACACGATGTCGACCCGGGGCAAGACCCTCCAGGACGTCGGGTTCATCCACTGCTCGTTCCCGCACCAGCTGCGCGGTGTCGCCGAGTCGCTGTACGGGACCGAGCCGGCTCCCGGCGAGCTGGTGGTCCTGGTCGTCGACCGCGGGCGGCTCGACGTGCCGGTCCGCGTGGAGCCGGGGGAGCCCGGCGGGGCCGAGTTCCCGCACGTGTACGGGCCGTTGCCGGTCGGCGCGGTGACCGAGGTACGGGACTGGCCGCGCCCTGAGACCCGTAGCCAGAAGGAGCGCATGCTCGCCGGTGACCTCTACATCGCCGACGACCCCGACCTGACGGCCGACGCGCTGCGCGGTGCCGAACTGGCCGAGCGTTACAACGCGAGCAGCGTCACCGACCTGCCCGCGCGCGGCGCCCTGCTGCGGGAGTTGCTGGGCGAGGTCGGCGAGGACGTCGTGGTGCGGCCGCCGCTCTCCGTCGACTACGGGCGGTACATCAGCGTCGGCGCGCGGACGTTCGTCAACTGCGGGGCCGTGATGCTGGACGTGGCGCCCATCCGGATCGGCGAGGACGTGCAGATCGGCCCGAACGTCCAGTTGCTCACCCCCACGCACCCGGTCGAGCCCGAGCCGCGGCGCGCCAAGTGGGAGGCGGCGAAGCCCATCACGATCGGCGACAACGTGTGGCTGGGCGGCGGGGCCATCGTCTGCCCCGGCGTCACGATCGGCGCGAACACGGTGGTCGGCGCGGGCGCCGTCGTCACCCGCGACCTGCCGCCGGACGTGGTCGCGGTGGGCAACCCGGCGCGCGTCGTGCGGAAGATCGGGGCGGGCGCGGAGTGAGACGCCGGGGGGTGGTGTGTGTCGTCGCCGCAGTGATGGCGATCGGACTTGTCGGGGGAGACGGGGGAGACGGGGGTTACGGCGGGCACGCGAAGGTCTGGGCGGACGGGACGCCGGTCGTGTGGTCGGACGACGAGATGCCCGAACTGCCGTTGGCGAGTTATGAGTTCGACGGCGCCGATGAGAAGGCGTACGACCGGCTGGAGTCCGCGACGCAGCTGCTCACCCAGCGCTGCATGGTCCGGCACGGCTTCGCCGACTTCCCGCGGGACCCGAAGTACCCCGGTATGGCCGTCTCTTTCACGTCCACGATGGTCGCCGTGGGTACGGGCCCGGTCGGCTCCTACGATCTGGGGAACGCGCGGCGCTGGGGATACGGCTGGAACCCGGCGAAGAAGATCGCCCCGCGCGAGCCCGCCGGGCGCCGGATGACGGCCGAGGAGTCCGCCGTCTACTACGGCGACCGGGACGGCGAGCGCAGCGGCTGCTACGGACAGGCGTATCAGCGGCTGGAGCGCGGGATCCGGGACCGCGAACGTATGTGGACGTACGTCTCCGAGCGCGAAGAGGCCGTCCGTAAGCAGGCCGAGCGGGATCCGCGGGTGCGCCGCGCCTTCAAGGTGTGGGCGGACTGTGTGGCCGACAAGGGGTTCGAGCGGTACGCCGATCCGAGGAAATCCTTCACGGACAAGACGTGGGGGCGCGGCCAGGACGGCAACACCGAGCGGTCGGAGCGGGAACGGGGCACGGCCGTCGCCGACATCGAGTGCAAGCGCGCACACAACACGGGCGGCGTGTGGTGGTCGGTGGCGGAACGCCTCCAGCGGCGCGAACTCAGCGCTCACGCGGCCGAGTTCGCGTCGGTGCGCAAGGACCGCGACCGGTTGCTCGCCGCCGCGCGCGCGGTACTGGAGACGGACTGAGGCGGGACGGGCCCGCCAACCGCCGCGTGCTTCCATAGCGGCCATGACCCGCAGCTTCCTCGCCGTCACCCCGCACGCCACCCCCACCCGTGAACTGCTCGCGGACGCCGCGCGGCGGCGGGGTATGGCCGTCGAGGAACTCTCGGCACAGGGCGGGGCCGCGTCGCTGCGAGGGCGCGACGGCGGTCACTACTACGGCGGCCCGGCCTTCGCGGCGTACGTCGTCGACGACTTGGCCGTGTCTCTGCTGGAGCCGACGGACGGCTGGCTGACCGAGCTGCCCCGCACCTTCACCGGCCGCACGGTCACCGCCGCCACGCTGGCCGAGGCCCGCGCCCTGACCGGCCCCGCCTTCGTGAAACCGCCGACCGACAAGTCCTTCCCGGCCGCGGTGTACCCCGATGGACGCGCGCTCCCGGACGAGGTGGTACTGCCGCCGGGGACGACGGTTCAGATCGCCGATGTGGTCACCTGGACCGCGGAATTCCGTCTGTTCGTCCTGGACGGTGAGGTCCGTACGGGCTCGCAGTACGCGACCTACGGCAGGCTCGACGCCCGCCCCCTCGCCGGCCACCGTTACGAGGCGGGCGCCCTGGATTTCGCGGCGTGGCTGCTGGCGGCACAGGGGGAGTCGCTGCCCAGCGGGGTGGTGCTCGACATCGGGCTCATCGGTGAGCGGTGGGCGGTCGTCGAGGCGAACATGGCTTGGTTCAGTACCTGTTACGCGGCTGATCCGGCCGCCGCTCTCGACGTCGTGCTGCGCTCGGCGGGGCCCGCGGGCCGGGTCTCCGAACGGGACCGGCCCTTTCGCCGGCGGACCCGGAGCGGGTGAGCCGGCCGCCGCTTCCACGCCGAAGGGGCCCGGCCGAGTTCGTCGGTCGGGCCCCTTCGGGTGGTCCGGGGCCTGCGAGGGTGCACCGCTCGCCGGTCGCCGGAACCAGGGTTCAAGCAAGCCTGGATCAGGCCTTCTTGGTCTCCCAGAAGATCTTGTCGATCTGGGCGATGTAGTCCAGCGCCTTCTGGCCCGTGGCCGGGTCGGTCGAGCCCTTGGCGGCCGAGAGGGCCTTCAGGGTGTCGTTGACCAGCTGGTGCAGCTCCGGGTACTTCTCGAAGTGCGGGGGCTTGAAGTAGTCGCTCCACAGCACCGAGACGTGGTGCTTCGCGAGCTCGGCGCGCTGCTCCTTGATGACCGTGGCGCGAGCCTGGAAGTGCGCGTCGTCGTTGCCGGCCATCTTCTCCTGGACGGCCTTGACCGACTCGGCCTCGATGCGGGCCTGGGCCGGGTCGTACACGCCGCAGGGGAGGTCGCAGTGGGCACTGGCCTTCACCTTGGGGGCGAACAGGCGGGAAAGCATGTTGCTGTCCTTCCTCGTGATCGTCTTCTCGGATGCGACATTACTCCGTGCAGCACGGGTTTTCTCGGGTGCCCCCGGGGGCTTAGGCCAAAAGTCCAGGGCGACACTGGGACTGGTGGAGGATGGGACCGGCGGATGGAAACCGGGAGGGTCGGCTGATGCCCGAGGCGATCGAGGAAGTGCGCGGGACTAAGGTGCCGTTTCAGATCATCGAGGTGGACGGCCCGTCGATGGTGCCCACGCTGTACCACGGCGACTGGATGCTGGTGCAGCACGGCGCCCGGGTACGGCCCGGAGACGTGGTCGTGCTGCGCCACCCCTTCCAGCAGGATCTGCTCGTCGTCAAGCGGATCGCCGAGCGGCGCGAGGGCGGCTGGTGGGTGCTGGGGGACAACCCCGGAGCCGGCGGCGACAGCACCGTGTACGGGGTCGTGCCGGACGAGTTGGTGCTCGCCAAGGTCCGCGGGCGGCTGCGGCGCCGCAAGCCGTGGACCCAGGGCGAGGGTCAGCGGTCGGTGACGGCCGTGCTGTCCTGGGCGTTCGGCGCCGTGCGCCCCGTACTGTCGGGTCGGTCGGGCCGCTCCGCCTCCAAGCGCTTCCGGGCGCGGTAGGCGGCGACATTGGCGCGGGTCGCGCACCGGTCCGAGCAGTAGCGCCGGGAGCGGTTCGTGGACGTGTCCAGGAACGCGTTGCGGCACGGGGCCGCCTCGCACAGGCCGAGACGCTCCACGCCGTACTCGGTCAGGTGGAAGGCGAGCCCCATCGCCGCGATGGCGGCATAACCGGCCGTCGCGTTGGACGGATGGTCGGCCAGGTGCATGTGCCACAGCGGGCGGCCGTCGTCGTCGCGGTGGTTGTGGCCGGAGATCTGCGGGCTCACCGGGAACTCCAGCAGCAGTGAGTTCAGCAGATTCACCGCGAGCGTCTCGTCGCCGCCGGCGGCCGCCTCGAACACCGCGCGCAGCCGGACCCGGACGCTCCTGAAGCGGGTCAGGTCGGCGTCCGCCGCCCTGCGCGCCGCCTCCTGGTTGCTGCCGAAGAGGCCGCGTACGGCATCCACGGAGGTCAGGCTGTCCTTGCCGCGGCCCGGCTCCTCGGTGTTGACGAGGCGGACGGCATAGTCCGAGTAATAGGCCAATTCCACTTGTAGTCCTTACCGGGGCGGTCTATCGTCATGGTCGAGTGAGGTAATGCTCGCTTCGGCTTTCAGGGTATTACGCATACGGGAGGGCTTTCATGACCGAGACCGCCACCGGTACCGGCCACACCGCCGACTGGCGAGCCTGGCAGAGCAGCTGGGACCGGCAGCAGGAGTGGTACATGCCCGACCGCGAGGAGCGGTTCCGGGTCATGCTCGACATGGTCGAGGCGTGCGTGGGCCGCGCGCCCCGCGTGCTCGACCTCGCCTGCGGCACCGGCAGCATCACCGACCGGCTGCTCACGCGCTTCCCGGAGGCCACCAGCGTCGGCGTCGACCTGGACCCGGCCCTGCTCGCCATCGCGCGCGGCACCTTCGACGGCGACGAGCGGGTCAGCTTCGTGACGGCCGACCTCAAGGACCCGCAGTGGACGCGGGCGCTGCCGCACGACTCGTACGACGCCGTGCTCACCGCCACCGCACTGCACTGGCTGCACTCCGGCCCTCTCGCGACGCTCTACGGGCAGCTCGCCGGCCTCGTCCGTGACGGCGGCGTCTTCATGAACGCGGATCACATGATCGACGGCACGACGCCGCGGATCAATGCCGCGGAGCGGGCGCTGCGCCATGCGGGGATGGACTCGGCGAAGGCGGGCGGGGCGCTCGACTGGGCCGAATGGTGGGCGCTGGCCGCCAAGGACCCTGTCCTGGCCGGGCCGACGGCTGAGCGGTTCGAGATCTACGGGGAGCACGCCGACGGGGACATGCCGTCGGTGGCCTGGCATGCGGAGGCGCTGCGCGGGGCGGGGTTCGGGGAGGCTCGGGCCGTTTGGAGGTCGCCCTCCGATGCGGTTGTTCTTGCTTTGAAGTGACGTTCCCGGGGGCCGGGTTGCGGTTCGTCGCGGGCTGCCGGCCGGTGGGGGCTTCTCGCGCAGTTCCCCGCGCCCCTATGGGGCTGGGGCGAAGCCGCATGCTCCAGGGGCGCGGGGAACTGCGCGATCAGCCACGACGAGACCCGCACCTGCCCACCAAGCCGGAAAAGGGGCGTCCGGGGTCAGAACCCCGGGCGCCCCTTTTCCCCGCCGGTCCGGAAGGGTCAGAGCACCTTCGACAGGAACGACTGCGTCCGCTCGTGCTGAGGGTTGGTCAGCACATCCCGGGGCAGCCCCGCTTCGACCACCACGCCCTCGTCCATGAAGACGAGGCTGTCGCCGACCTCCCGCGCGAAGCCCATCTCGTGTGTCACGACGACCATCGTCATGCCGGACTCGGCGAGGTCACGCATGACGTCGAGGACGTCACCGACCAGCTCCGGGTCGAGCGCCGACGTCGGCTCGTCGAACAGCATCAGCTTCGGGTCCATCGCCAGCGCGCGGGCGATCGCCACGCGCTGCTGCTGGCCGCCGGAGAGCTGCGAGGGGTAGTTCTTCGCCCGGTCGGCGAGGCCCACGCGCTCGAGGAGCTGCCCGGCCCGCTCCCGGGCCTGGGCCCTGGAGACGCCCTTGACCTGGACCGGAGCCTCCATGACGTTCTCGAGCGCCGTCATGTGCGGGAAGAGGTTGAAGCGCTGGAACACCATGCCGATGTCCCGCCGCTGCACCGCGACTTCCTTGTCCTTGAGCTCGTGCAGCTTGTCGCCCTGCTGCCGGTAGCCGACCAGCTCGCCGTCGACGTAGAGCCGACCGGCGTTGATCTTCTCCAGGTGGTTGATGCAGCGCAGGAACGTCGACTTGCCGGAGCCCGACGGGCCGATGAGGCAGAAGACCTCGGCCTGCTTGACCTCCAGGTCGATACCCCTGAGGACCTCGACGCTGCCGAAGGACTTGTGGACGCCTTCGGCCTTGACCATTGCCGTCGTCATCAGGTCTTACCTCGTTCCCATCAGGCGCGGACCGCGGCCCAGGTTCGCCTTGATCCGCTGCCACGGGGTCGGTGGCAGGTTCCGCACGGAGCCCTTGGCGTAGTAGCGCTCGATGTAGAACTGCACCACGCTGAAGACGCTGGTCAGGACCAGGTACCAGATCGCGGCGACGAAGAACATCTCCATCACGTTGAGCTGCTGCGAGGAGATCTGCCGGCCCACGTACGTCACCTCGGTGAAGGTGATCGCGGAGGCGAGCGACGAGGTCTTGAGCATGTTGATGAACTCGTTGCCGGTCGGCGGCACGATCACGCGCATGGCCTGCGGCAGCACGATCCGGCTCATCGTCTTGGTCGAACTCATGCCGAGCGCGTGCGCGGCCTCGGTCTGTCCCTCGTCGACGGACTGGATGCCCGCACGGACGATCTCCGCCATGTAGGCGCCCTCGTTCAGCGCGAGGCCCAGCAGCGCCGCCATGAACGGGGTCATGACCTCGGTCATCTCGTTCTTGTAGATCGGCCCCAGGTTGAGCACGGGGAAGATCAGCGCGAGGTTGTACCAGATCAGCAACTGGAGGAAGACCGGCGTACCGCGGAACACCCAGATGTAGAGGTTGGCGAAGGCCGACGTCACCGGGTTCTTGGAGAGCCGCATCACGGCGAGCACGACACCCAGGATCACGCCGATGACCATCGACAGGAGCGTCACCCACAGGGTGTTCCAGACACCCTTGAGAATGCGTTCCTTGAACAGGTACTCGGGGACGTCGCCCCACTCCACCTTGGCGTTGGCGAAGGCCATACCGAGCATGACCAGCAGGGCGACCACCACGACGGCGCTGACCCAGCGCCACGGGTGGCGGACCGGGACGGCCTCGATGGCCGCGGGCGGCAGCGAGGCCGAGGCCGAGGTCTTGGTGAGATCGGCCCCGGCCGGCGGAGTATCGGCCGGGCCGTTGGACTTCTTGTCGGTCACGGGAGAACTTTCCGCTCGGGGTCTTACTCGGAGCCGCCGTTGAGGACGGGCTTGTCGACCGCGCCCTGCTCGACGTTCCACTTCTTCAGGACCTTGCCGTACTCGCCGTTGGCGATGATGGCGTCCAGGGCCTTCGAGACCGCCTCGCGCAGCTCGGTGTTCTCCTTGGTGACGGCGATGCCGTACGGACCCTCGTCGACCTGGTCACCGGTGACCTCGAAGTCCTTGCCGCCGCCGGAGGTCTTCGCGTTGTACGCCGCGACCGGGAAGTCGTTGAGGTCGGCGACCGCGCGGCCCTGCTTCACCTGGAGCAGCGCCTCGGGGTCGGTGTCGTAGGTGAGGGTCTTGATCTTCTTGCCGGCCGGGCACTTGGCGTCGGCGGACTTGGCCACGCCGGCGGAGACCGTGCCGCGCTGGAAGGCGATGGTCTTGCCGCACAGGTCGGCGGCGGACTTGATGCCCTCGGGGTTGCCCTTCTTGACCAGGATGGAGACACCGGCGCTGAAGTAGTCGACGAAGTCGACCTTGGCCTGGCGCTCCTTCGTGTCGCTCATCGCCGACATGATCAGGTCGTAGCGACCGCTGTCGAGCGACGGGATCAGGTTGTCGAAGGTGCCGTTCTCGAACTTGAAGTCGACGCCCAGCTCCTTGCCGAGAGCGGTCGCGAGGTCGATGTCGACACCGGTGGGCGTGCCGTCCTGGTCGAACTCCATCGGCGCGTAGGCGATGTCCGAGCCGACCTTGATGACGCCCGCGTCCTTGATCTTCGCCGGCAGCTTGTACTTCGAGGCCGACGCGCTCGAATCCTTCGTGGAGTCACCGCTCCCGGACTTGTCGGTCTGGTCACCGCAGCCGGTCAGCAGCAGGGTGCCGGCGACCGCGATCGCGCCGACCGCGGCTATCCGGGACTTCGCGGAGTTCGCGGTCGTGCGACGGGTGGTGCTTGCGGTCATGGTTGGGTCCTCCGGCGGGATGGGTGGAGTTGCCGAGTCGGTCGCCTTGGCACACACCTTCGGGTGTCACGACCTTGTGTGATGACGGCATCTTGCCATTCGGACGGGGCGCATCTGGGGCTCGGCGATGTCAAAATCGGATAACGGGTGCGCCAAGACCACCAACATGGCGGCCCATCACGGTGCATGGGGCCGCAGTATCTGCTGACCCGCCGCCCGGCGGCGGAAGATTCTCCGGCGAACTGTCCGCTGTCTCACCATTCGGGCCGACTTCCCTCCCGTCGCGAGCGCGCGTTGTCGACTTGTCCAGATATTCGGCTATGAGTCATGTCACCGGGCTGTGATCGATCACGTATGGGCTCGTCCCCGGTGTGGTCCGTCGGGTAAGAAGGTTCTTTACACCCCTCATCCGGGGCTCAGGGCGCGCGTGCGGCGCGCCCGTCGTGTACGCACCTGTGCAGCGGTTCCCGAACGGGGACCGACCGGTGCGTACGCGGTGCCCGCCCGCTCCTCAACCAGGAGCGGACACCCTCAACTGATGTTCAAGACTTAAGGGGTAAGACAAGTGGCAGCGGAGATCGTCAATCCTCGCAGCGACAGCAGTACCGGCAACGAAGGCACTGACGAGCCCTTCGATCCGGCCTTCGCGCTGCACCGCGGCGGCAAGATGGCCGTGCAGGCCACCGTGCCGATCCGCGACAAGGACGACCTGTCCCTGGCGTACACGCCCGGCGTCGCGAAAGTGTGCAGCGCGATCGCCGAGGACCCGGAACTCGTCCACGACTACACGTGGAAGTCGAGCGTCGTCGCCGTCGTCACCGACGGCACGGCCGTCCTCGGGCTCGGGGACATCGGCCCCGAGGCGTCCCTCCCGGTGATGGAGGGCAAGGCCATCCTGTTCAAGCAGTTCGGTGGCGTGGACGCGGTGCCGATCGCGCTCGCGACGACCGACGTGGACGAGATCGTCGACACCGTCGTGCGGCTCGCCCCGTCCTTCGGCGGCGTCAACCTGGAGGACATCTCGGCGCCGCGCTGCTTCGAGATCGAGCGACGCCTCCAGGAGCGGCTCGACATCCCGGTCTTCCACGACGACCAGCACGGCACGGCCGTGGTGACGCTCGCCGCGCTCAAGAACGCGGTCCGGCTCAGCGGGCGCACGCTCGGTGAGCTGCGCGCGGTGATCTCCGGCGCCGGCGCCGCGGGCGTGGCGATCGCGAAGTTCCTGCTCGAGGCGGGCCTCGGCGACGTCGCGGTCACCGACCGCAAGGGCATCGTCAGCCGGGACCGCGAGGACCTCACGGCGGTCAAGCGCGAGCTGGCGGAGATCACGAACAAGGCGGGCCTGTCCGGTTCGCTGGAGGACGCGCTCGCCGGCGCCGACGTCTACATCGGTGTCTCCGGCGGTACGGTCCCCGAGCCCGCGGTCGCCTCGATGGCGCCGGGTTCCTTCGTCTTCGCGATGGCGAACCCGAACCCCGAGGTGCACCCCGACGTCGCCCACAAGTACGCGGCCGTCGTCGCGACCGGGCGCTCGGACTTCCCGAACCAGATCAACAACGTGCTGGCGTTCCCCGGGATCTTCGCGGGCGCGCTCCAGGTGCGGGCCTCGCGGATCACCGAGACGATGAAGATCGCCGCCGCGGAGGCGCTGGCCGCTGTGGTGGGCGACGATCTGTCCGCCGAGTACGTCATTCCGTCCCCGTTCGACGAGCGGGTCGCGCCTGCGGTGACGGCGGCCGTGGCCGCTGCGGCGCGGGCGGAGGGTGTCGCTCGCCGGTAGCGGCTTCCGCCCGGGGCGGGTGTCGGTCGGTAGCGGCGTCCGTCGGGTCGGGTGTCGGTCGGTAGCGGCGTCCGTCGGGTCGGGTGTCGGTCGGCAGCGGCGTCCGCCGGGTCTCCCGTGTTGCTGGTGAGTCGTTCGGTGGAGTCGTTCGGTGGTGGAGGCCCCGCTTGAGGCGGGGCCTTTTCCTCTTTCGCGCCAGGGGATGTGTGTCACAGCCGTGGCTGGTTCCCCGCTCCCGCCGTGACGCCTATCGTCAAGGTCATGTTCGCTGCCTACGCCGCCCGCATCGACCGTGATCAGCCGCTGAACGGCCTGGAGTTGGGGGAGCGGCCCGCCCCCGAGAACCGGCCCGGCTGGACCACCGTGAACGTCAAGGCCGCCTCCCTCAACCACCATGACCTGTGGTCCCTGCGCGGGGTCGGGCTCGGCGAGGAGGCGCTGCCCATGATCCTGGGCTGCGACGCCGCCGGCATCGACAGCGAGGGCAACGAGGTCGTGCTGCACTCCGTCATCGGCCAGACCGGTTACGGCGTCGGGCCGCGCGAGGGGCGCTCCATCCTCACCGAGAAGTACCAGGGCACCTTCGCCGAGCAGGTCACGGTGCCCGAGTGGAACGTGCTGCCCAAGCCGAAGGAGCTCTCCTTCGAGGAGGCCGCGTGCCTGCCCACCGCGTGGCTGACCGCGTACCGGATGCTCTTCACCAACGCGGGCGTGCGGCCCGGGGACTCCGTGCTCGTGCAGGGTGCGGGCGGTGGTGTCGCCACGGCCGCGATCGCGCTCGGCAAGGCGGCCGGGCTGCGCGTCTTCGCCACCAGCCGCGACGAGGCCAAGCGCAAGCGGGCCCTGGAGCTGGGCGCCGTCGAGGCCGTGGAATCCGGGGCGCGGCTGCCGCAGCGGGTGGACGCCGTGATCGAGACGGTGGGCGCGGCCACGTGGTCCCACTCGGTCAAGTCCCTGAAGCCGGGCGGCACCCTGGTGATCTCCGGCGCGACCAGTGGCCCCAGCCCGAAGTCCGCCGAGCTGAACCGCATCTTCTTCCTGGAGCTGAAGGTCGTCGGCTCGACCATGGGTTCCAAGGACGAGCTGGAGGATCTGCTGTCCTTCTGCGCCGCGACCGGGGTACGGCCCGTCATCGACGAGGTGCTGCCGCTGGACCGGGCCCGGGAAGGGTTCCAGAAGATGGCCGGTGGTGAGCTGTTCGGGAAGGTCGTGCTCAGCGTCTGACCGACGGGGTGCGGGTGAGGGGAAAAGGGGCGCCTTGGCGCCCCTTTTTTGTGCCCGCCGCCCGCAGCCGGACGGCCGAGTTCAACGGTTGAGTCCGCCCGCTGCCCGCTGCCCGCCGTTGCGTCAACCGCGGTTGACATGGGACTCATGTCAACTTACATTGACGCCATGACCGAGGCAACGGATCTCGCCGAGCAGGCGGGCGCCCGCGACCCGCGCGTCGGGTTGCGGGCGGTCGCCGCGCTGCGGCGGCTGCTCGAGCAACTGGAAGCGGTACAGGTGCGCAGTGCGCGCAATCAGGGCTGGTCGTGGCAGGAGATCGCGGCCGAGCTGGGAGTCAGCCGACAGGCCGTGCACAAGAAGTACGGGAGGCGATGATGTTCGAGCGGTTCACCCAAGGGGCCCGGGATGTGGTCAAGGGCGCCGTCGTCCACGCGGAGCGCGAGCGCGCCCCGCACGTCGACGAGGGGCATCTGCTCCTCGCGGTCCTCGATGCCCGTGGCACCCGGGGCTCCTTCGCGCTGGGCGCGCTCGGTGTGGACGCGGAGGAGAAACGGGCGTCGATCGGCGAGGCCCTGCTCGTGGCGCGACGCCGGGCGGGGCTGTCCCAGGCGGACGCGGAGGCTCTCGCGGGGCTCGGTATCGACGTCGACGAGATCGTGGCCCGGGTCGAGGAGAGCCACGGTGTGGGCGCGCTGAGCGGGGGCCGCCGGCTCGGCGGGCGGCGGCCCTTCGCCAAGGAGGCCAAGGGAGTTCTGGAGTCGTCCCTGCGGATGGCACTGGCCCACCACGACCGCGCCATCGGCGACGAACACCTCCTCCTCGCCCTCGCCGCCCGCCCCGGAATCCCCTCGGAGACGCTCGCCGAACACGGGGTGACCGTACCGGCGGTGGAGCGGGTGCTGTACGGGGGTGACGAGGCGGCGGCGAGCTGACGCCTAGGCGGTTGATGGCCGACCAGCCAACCAGCCGCCCAGCCGCCCAGCCGCCCAGCCGCCCAGCCGCCCAGCCGACTGGGCGGGTGCCGGGTGCCGGGTGCCGACCGGCCGGGTGCCGACCGGCCGGGTGTCGACCGGCCGGGTGTCGACCGGCCGCATGTCGGGCCCGGGGTGGGCCCGGGGTGGGGCCGGTTCGGAGCGGCACCCGGGGGCGCGCCGCGTTACTTCTTCGGTGTGCGCAAAGCCGTCGTGATGTGTACCGCCGCTTCCGCCAAGTGGCGGCGGGCCGTGCTGAGTTGGTCGGGGGAGACGCCGTGGTCGCGGGCCGTGTCGCGGATGTCGTCGCGGAACCGGTCCAGGAGGCGGTCCAGGTCGCGGGCCGGGTCGCCGGTGGTGTCCTCCGTGGCCCACGCCGGGCTGTACTCGGCGGAGACCGAGTCCGACGCCGGGCGGTACTCCGGCTCCGGCGGGGCCGGGCGCTCCTTCGCCGGGCCGGAGCCGAAGTCCTTGCCGAACGTCTTGCCGAACTCGCCGAACTCCTTCGCCAGCTCGGACAGACCCTCGCGCACGCCCGTCGGCCAGTCACCCCGCGTGAAGTGATCCTGTACCTGGTCCTGGACCCGCTTGGCCATCCGCTGCAACTCGTCCTGCGCCTGCGCCCGCACCTTGTCCTGCGTCTCCTTGGCCTGGCGGCGCGCCCGCTGCGCCTCTTCGCGGGCCCGGCGGCTCTCGTCCTTCGCCCGCCGTGCCTGCTCCTTCCACTCCTGTTTGGCGCGGCGCAGCTCCTCCTTGGCGGTGCGCCAGGACTCGTTGTCCGTGAGGTCGGTGAGATCCGCGAGGCCCGCGAGGTTTCTGAGGTCCCCGAGGTCAGGCCCGGATCCGGTCCGGGCGCCGTGGGCCTGGCCGGTGGCCGCACGCACCTCGCGGCGCAGATCGCCCGCCGCGCCGCGCACGTCGTCCCGGATCTCGGCGGCCAGCTCGGCCACCGATTCGCGGATCTCCAGCTCCAGGTCGGCCAGCTCGCCGCTGCGGTCGGCCAGCTCGGCCCGGCCCGCGTCGGTGATCGCGTACACCTTGCGGCCGCCCTCGGTCGTGTGGGTGACGAGTCCCTCGGACTCCAGCTTGGCCAGCCGCGGGTAGACGGTGCCGGCCGAGGGCGCGTAGAGCCCCTGGAAGCGCTCCTCCAAAAGGCGGATGACCTCGTACCCGTGGCGCGGCGCCTCGTCGAGCAGCTTCAGGAGGTAGAGGCGCAGACGGCCGTGGGCGAAGACGGGGGCCATGTCAGAGCACCTTCTTGTCGGCGGGGGAGTCAGCGGGAGAGGCCACGGGGTCGGTGGCGGCCGGGGAAGCGTCGTCGGGGTCCGGCCCGGTGTCGGCCGCGGCCTCGGTGCCGGGCGGCGCAGTGTCGGCCGGAGCTTCCGCTCGAGGTGGCGGGGTGTCGTTAGCGGTTTCGGTGCCGGGCGGCGCAGTGTCGGCCGGAGCTTCCGCTCGAGGTGGCGGGGTGTCGTTAGCGGTTTCGGTTCCGGACGGCGGCGTGTCGGCCGGGTCGTCGTCCTCGCCCGGTGGCCTGCGCAGCAGGGCGATCGAGCCCGAGACCGTGGTCGCCTTCAGGGCGCCGGTGCCCGCACCGAGACGGCCGGTGATCTTGTGCGCGCCCCATTGGCCGGAGACCCGCAGGCCGTCGAAGGCGTTGGACACCGCGCCGCTCGCCGTGTTCGCCTCGACCTCCGTGTCCGCCGGGTGCGGGATGCGGATGGCTATTTCGCCGGAGACGCTCGTCAGTTTCACGTCCGTGGGCCCCGCCGGGTCCAGGTCCACGATCATCGAGCCGCTCACGGTGTCCGCCTTGACGAACGAGCCCGAGCCCTCGACGACGGTCAGATCGCCCGAGACCGAGTTGAACCTGAGGTCGCCGGTGACCGCCTGGGCCTCGACGCTGCCGGAGACCGTGCTGGTGCGCACCGGGCCGGTGACCCCGACGAGGGCGGTGTCACCGGTGACGCCCTTCACCTCCGTCTGCCCGTCGATGCCGGAGACGACGGCGCCCGCGCCGACCACGCCGAGCTCGACCCGGGTCCCGCTCGGCACCGCGAGCGAGACGACCGCGCTGCGGTGCCAGCCCTTGCGGTCGAGCCACTTGAGGAAGCCCTTCCAGGGCAGGTCGTCATAGGCGACGGCGAGCGTGCCGCCCTCCTGCGTGACACGCAGCGGTGGCCCCTCGATCCGGGAGACCTCCAGACGGGCGGAACCTTCGTCCGTACCCACCACGTTCACCGTTCCGTTGACGATGCGTACGTGCAGGGCCGTCACCGGCTCGTCGAAGGCGAGCTTCTGCGGCTCCGCGACGGACCACTCGGGCATGGTGCGACCTCCTCCGGAGCGAACGCGCCATATCGCGTCCTCTCCTCAACACGATATATCGTGGATACGGGAAGTCAAGACCGTCTGTGCGGTGCTCATTTGTGGTCCAAGTCGGGCGAATTGCCCTAGCGTGGGGTCATGCCGTCCCCTCAACCCGCCGGAGCGCTGCTGCTCTGCCGCGCCGAGCCCGCCGTCGTCGGCCCCGCCGCCCAGCTGCTGCACGAGCGGATGCTGCTCGTCCGGGCCGGCGACGAGTGGAGCGTCCTCGTCCCGGAGGGCAAGCCATGGCTGGCCGCGGCGGACGGCGGCGGCGAACCTGTCGACCGGGTCCTCGGCGGCTGGGCCGGAGCGCTCGCCGTCGGCGCGCCCTGGCCGGTGCTGGCCCTGTGGTGGGACGCCGACCGCAGCGGCTTCACGCTCGCCTCGGGGTTCCGTCGCCCCGTCGGCTACGAGTGGCTGGCGAACGGCACCCCGGTCGGCGAGGACGAGGCCATGCGCACCTTCGCCGTCCGCCTCGGCCTCGACCCGGTGCACGACATGCAGTCCCTCTCGGTGCTGACCACGCCCGGCACCGAGGCCGACGCCCGGGCCCGCCTGCGCGGTCTGCTCGCGGTCCTCGCCCGCGCCGGACTCACCCTGCCCCCGGGACTGGCCCCCGGTGAACCGGCCGACCGGCTGCGCGAGAGCGCCCGGGCCCAGGACGGCGCCGAGACGGTCGAGTGGCAGGGCTGGCGGGACGCCGTCCACGCCGAACTCGACGTCGTGGAGACCACCAGGGTCGGCCCCTGGATGCGCGGTCCCAAGGGGCGCTGTCTGGCCGCCGCCCAGCTGGCGGCCGGGGTGCCGCTCACGCTGCACGGCGTCCGGCGGCGCAGCGGCGGCTGGCTCACGGCAGGCGCGCTGCTGCTCGTGCACGGCGCGCTCGGACTCGCGTACGACAGGATGCGCGCGGCCCGCGACTGACCCGCCCGCCCGGAGGATTCGGGCTCGGGCAGGACCTACTCGTCCTCGTCCTCGTCGTCGTCGAGCCGCGCCAGCCACGTGGCCAGGCGCTCCACCGGCACCTCGAAGTCCGGGTTCAGATCCACGAACGTGCGGAGCTGCTCGGCGAGCCACTCGAAGGTGACCTCCTCCTCGCCACGCCGCTTCTCCAGCTCTTCGATGCCGCGGTCGGTGAAGTACAACTCTCGCTCCTGGTGCGTACGGGACTGGCCCTCTCATCGTAGGCCGCCCGCGCGGGGGCCGAGTTGGTACAGCCAGGCCCCCGACTTCCTGGAATGTCCCATGTGTCGCCTCGCGCCGGGCCGCCGCACGCCCGCTACCGCCCACAGTCGGGCACCGATGACCGACCGATGAGGACCGAGCGGAAGGCTGGTGCGGCGGTGGCCGAAGTCACGGTACGAACGCGCCCGGAGGTACGCGACCGGGCGACCTGGACGGAGATCTTCTACGACCTGGTGCTCGCCTTCGGGGTCGCGCAGATCGCGCACGTGCTCGCCGGGCACGCGGGCTGGCACTCCCTGGGAGCCTGTCTGCTCGTCCTCGTCCCCCTGTGGTGGGCCTGGGTGGATGTCGTCATGGCCATGAACGCCGTACGCGAGACCAGCGCACAGCGCGTCTTCTTGTTGCTCGCGGGTCTCGCCACCTACGGAATGGGGGTCGCGGCACCGCACGCCCTGGAGTCGCGGACGGAAGCGCTCCTGTATGCGGGGTGTTACCTGGCGTTACGCCTGCTCATCGGCGAGGCCATACGCCGCGAGTGCGCCGTCTACACCATCCACCCCTACCGAGCCGGCCTCGCCTTCGCGCTCGCGCTGTTCGGCTGCGCGGTGCTGCCCGACGCCTGGCGGCCGGCGTTCTGGGTGCTCGCCGTCGTCGCCGAGCTCCTCGCCCCACTCGTTCTGAGCGGGCACCTCAGGCAGCTCGCCTTCGGCGTCAACCATCTGCCGGAACGATTCGGCATGTTCGTGATCATCGCTCTGGGGGAGAACGTCCTCACCGTCGGCGCGGGCCTCGCCGGGACCGAGCCCGGCACCCTCGAACTGCTCGCGGTCGCGCTCGCCTTCCTCATCGGCTGCGCCCTGTGGTGGCTGTACTTCCACCTCGTCGCCTCCGCCGTGGCGCACGCGCTGCGCACCCACCCGACGCCCGCGGTAGTGGTGCGCGACGTGCTCAGCTACGGCCATCTCGTCCTGGTGTCCGGCCTGCTGCTGGTCTCCGTGGGCGCCGATCTCATCGTGCGGGAACCGATGGCCGCGCCGCCCTCGTTCGCCGCGGCGCTGCTGCCCGCCGGAGCCGCGCTGTTCATGCTGACCTTCTGCTACACGCGCCGCAGGATGTTCGGCGCGGCCTCCGCGACCCGGTTCGGCGGCGGCATCGCCCTGGCCGCGCTCGCCGCGCTGGCACCCCGGCTGCCGGGACTCGCCACGCTGGTGGCGGCCGGCGCGATCCTCGCCGCCGTCAACGGCGCCGAGTACTGGCTCATCGCCCACGGACGCCAGGTCCCGCTGATCTTTCACACGGACAACGTCCCTGCAAGCAAACCCAGTTGACGTAGTACCGACCTCGACCTGAGGGAATGCCGCGCCTGCGCGGACACGGCCCGGGCCCCCGCGCCCCGCACACCTAGCGTTCTTTCGTACCCGCCTTCTCGCACGTACTCACGCACTCACGTTCTCGTGCGTACTCACTTCCTCGTACCCACCACTTCGGCATGAATCAAGGAGGTGCCGCCATGCCGTCTCGCGGCACGATGCCGGCTCTGCTCGCCTTGTCCCTGGGGTACTTCAGCCTGGGGACGATCTCGCTGGCGGTCGTCGGCCTCAACGGCCCCATCGGGGACGACCTGCATGTCGCGCCCGCGCGTGTGGGGCTCCTCGTCACTGTCTTCGCCCTCACGTTCGCCGTCTTCGCGCCGGCCGCCCCGATCCTGCTGCGCCGGTGGAACCGCAAGCGCGTCCTGCTGCTCGGCATCGGACTGCTCACCGTCGGTGCGGCGCTCAGCGCCGTGGCCCCCAACTACGGCTTCCTGACCGCGACCCGCGTCCTCGGCGCGATCGGCGCGGCCGTCTTCGGACCCGGCTCCTCGGCCGCGGGCTCGCTGATCGTGCCGCCCGAGCGCAGGCAGCGTGCCCTCGCCGTCGTCTTCGCGGGGATGACCGCGGCGGCGGTGCTCGGTGTGCCGCTCGCCTCGTTCCTCGGCGGCAGCCTCGGCTGGCGTCCCGCGCTCCTCGGCGTCGCGGCCCTGTCGGCCATCGCCTGTGTCCTCGTCGCCGTCTACGTCCCCGAGATCCCGGCCGGTGAACCGCCGACCGTCCAGGCCTACCGCAACGCGCTGCGCACGCCGGCGGCCCTGTCGACCGTGTCGACGACGCTGCTGTTCATGTCGGCGCAGTTCACCGTCTACGGCATCGCAGGCGCGTATCTGAAGGACCGTTTCGACGCGTCGTCCGGGCTGATCTCCGCGACACTGCTCGCCTTCGGCGTCATCGGCGTCGCGGGCAACGCCCTGTCGCCGCGCATCGCCGAGAAGATCGGCGGCGCGCGCACCATCACCGTCTCGGTGGTCGGGCTCGCGTCCGGGTTCGCGCTGCTGCTCGTCGCGCCGCACTCGACGCCCGGGCTCGCCGTCTTCGCGTACTGGGCGTTCTTCAGCCAGATGTACCAGGCGCCCCAACAGGCCCGGCTCGTCGATCTGGTGCCGACCCAGCCCGGAATGATCCTCGCCATGAACGCCGCCGCGCTCTACCTCGGTATGAGCCTCGGCAGCTTCGTCGGCAGCTCGTTCCTGCCGGGCATCGGCGCGGGGCCCATCCCGGCGATCGCCCTCGGCATCCTCGTCCTCGCCGCGCTCGCGCACGCCGCGTCGGCGCGCAAGGTCGGCGTCGTCCCCGAGGTCCCCGAGCCGGCCCGCACCGTATGACCTTCCGCACCGCATGACCCCCGTACCACCCACCACACAGCGAAATTCAGGAGAAACCATGTCCCAGCACCACCACGTGCAGCTTGTGCGCGACTACCTCGAGAACGTCTGGAACGAGGGCCAGACCGACCGGGCCGACGAGTACCTCGCCGCCAACCTCATCCAGCACAACCCGAACCTGCCCGACGGGCGCGCCCCGCTGGTCGAATTCATCGACGGCTTCCGCAAGCAGCTGCCCGAGGCCCGCTTCGAGATCCGCCGGGTCGCGAGCGACGACGGCCTGGTGTTCGTGCACTCCCGGTTCCGGCCCACGCCCGACGCCCGCGGCACCGTCGTCGTCGACGTGTTCCGCATCGACGACGGCCGTATCGCCGAGCACTGGGACGTCCGCGAGGACGTTCCCGAGTCCACCGTGAGCGGCCACGAAGTCGTCTGAACCGCCCGCACGCACACCGCTCCACCCGCTGCCGCCCCGGCCCCCTGGGGCGGCAGCGCCATTTCGTGAAGACGGAAAGAGACAGAAGGAAGGGAAGACACCATGGCCCCAGTGACCCGCCGGGGATTCCTCGGCGCGGCAGGTGCCGTAGCCGCCGCGACCACCGCCACCGCCGCGACCACCGCCACCACCGCGACCACCCTCGCCGCGGGCGGCACGGCGCGCGCCGCCGACGCGTCCGGCACGGTCGTCGACACGGTCACCGTGACCCCCGACGACCCCCGCTATCTCGATCTGACGGCCCGCGGCTACAACGCCAGGTTCGCCGCGAGACCCGACGCGATACGGCTGGTGCACAGCACGGCGCAGGTCGTGTCCGCGGTCCGGGACGCCGTGAGCGCGGGCAAGCGCATTGCCGTGCGCGGTGGCGGGCACTGCCTGGACGGGCTGGTCGACGACCCGGCCGTGCGGGTGCTCATCGACCTGTCCGAGATGGACTCCGTCACGTACGACAGCGCGCGCCGCGCCTTCTGTGTCGAGGCCGGTGCCACGCTCGGGCACGTCTACCGCACCCTCTACCTGGAGTGGGGCGTGTCCGTACCGGGCGGCACCTGTCCCACGGTCGGTGTCGGCGGTCATGTCAGCGGCGGCGGCTACGGCGCGATGTGCCGCCAGCACGGCACGATCGTCGATCATCTCTACGCCGTGGAGGTCGTCGTGGCCGACGCCTCCGGGACCGTACGGTCGATCGTGGCCACCCGGGAGGCCGGCGACCCGCACCGCGACCTGTGGTGGGCCCACACCGGCGGCGGAGGAGGCAACTTCGGGGTCGTCACGCGTTACTGGTTCCGCTCGCCCGGCGCCACCGGCAGCACGCCCTCCGCCCTGCTGCCCAAGCCGCCCGCGACCCTCCTCAAGACCACCGTCAGCTGGAAGTGGGCGGACCTCACCGAGGCCGCGTTCGCCCGGATCGTGCGCAATCACGGCGTCTGGCACGAGGCCAACAGCGAGGCCGGTACCCCGTACGCGAGCCTGCACAGCGTGCTCATCCTGAACAACTACGCGCAGGGCAGCATCGTCCTCAACGTCCAGCTGGACGGCACCCTCGCCGACGCCGACGACCTCATGAACAGGTACGTGGCCGCTGTCACGGACGGGGTCGGCGTCGCCCACGCCACCGCCACCAGCCGCTGGCCCTGGCTGAAGACGACCTTGAAGGACCCCTACGACACCGGCGCGTTCAACCGCACCAAGTCCAAGGGGGCCTATCTGCGCGAGCGCTGGTCCGACGCGCGCACGGCCGTGCTGTGGCGCGCCCTCTCCGACCGCGCCTACGACGGGCACGCCGGGATACTCCTCTACTCGTACGGTGGCCGGGTCGGCGCCGTCGCTCCCGCCGACACGGCGCTGGCGCAGCGGGACTCGATCCTCAAGGCCAACTTCACGACCTACTGGTCCGACCCGGCGCAGGACGAGCGGCACCTGGCGCGGATGAGGGCGCTCTACCAGGACCTCTACGGCGACACCGGGGGCGTTCCGCTGCCGGACGGGCCCGACGACGGGTCGTACATCAACTACCCGGACACGGACCTGACCGACACCGCGTACAACACCTCGGGTGTCGCCTGGCAGACGCTCTACTACAAGGGCAACTATCCGCGGCTGCAGCAGGTCAAGGCCGCCTACGACCCGAAGAACGTCTTCCGGCACGCCTTGTCGGTCACCGCGGCCTGAACCCGCACGCGGGCATGAAGGAGCCGCGCCCCCTCGGGGGCGCGGCTCCTTGGTGTGCCTGGCTTCAGCCGAGGGCCGGGAACGACACCCCCGTCAGCGACTCGCTCAGCTCCCGCAGCCGGGCCCGCGCCGCCGGGTCGTACGCCTGGGCGCCGGCCCGGGCGCGGCTGTCGCGGTTGAAGTACTCGCCGCTGACCTGCGCGAGCGCGGGGTCGGTGACGAGGCGGGCGGTGTGCCGCATGCCCTCCTCGACCGTGCTCTGCGGGCTGAAGAGGTTCACCACCATCTTGGTCGGCATGTACGACGCCGGGTGCAGGGCGTTGACCGTGACCCCGGTGCCCGCCAGTTGCTCGGCCAGGTCCACCGTGAGGCTGATCTGGGCCAGTTTGGCCTGGCAGTACGCCTGTACGCCGTCCCAGCCGCGCTCCAGCATCACGTCGTCGAAGTCGATCGGGGCCTGCCCCGCCGAGCTGACGTTGACGATCCGCGCGGGTGCCGAGCGCACCAGGAGAGGGGCGAGGCGGCAGCTCAGCACGTACGCCGCCAAGTAGTCGACCTGGAAGGTGAGTTCGAGGCCGTCCTGGCTCTCCTGGCGGGCCAGCTCGACGCCGATGCCGGCGTTGTTGACGAGCACGTCGAGCCGGTCGTGCGTGTCGAGCACGCGGCCGGCCAGCTCGCCGATGTCCTTCAGGGAGGAGAAGTCGGCCAGCTCGTAGCTGAAGCGGTCCGCGCCGGTCCGCTCGCGCAGCTCTCGCAGCAGGTCCTGGCCCTTGCGGGGGTTGCGGCCGTGCAGGATCAGCGTGGCGCCCTGCGCGGCCAGTTCATGGGCGAGCGCGCGGCCGAGGCCGTCGGTCGCGCCGGTGATGAGGACGGTCTGTTCGCTGACAGGGGGAACAGAGGAAGGAGGGGTCATCGGCGTTCGGGTTCTTTCTGGTGAGTGGCGTTCGCGCTCACGCGTACTGCCGCAGTTCTTCGGGGGTCTGGTCGGTGAAGCCCTGGCTGACCTCGACGACGATGCCGTCCGGATCGGACACCCAGACCGTCCTCCAGCCGGGGATGAACGTGTCGAAGCCCAACGGGCCCAGCAGGACGTCCAGTTCGCCATTGGCCGCGGTGAGGAACGCGTCCACGTCGTCGACCTGGAAAGCGAGGTGACGGGCCGCGCCCGGGTTCTCCGGACCGTCCTTGGCCGTGGCGAAGGCGGGCTCCGCGTCGGTGGGGAAGAGCTCGAGGTAGACCGGGCCGCTCTTCAGGAACACCACCCGGGTCCCGTCGGCCTCGACGACGCGGGCGCGCTCGAAGCCGAACCAGCGGCGGTAGAACTCCTCGGTCGCCGCCTGGTCGCGGCAGTTGAGGCCGACATGGGCCCAGCGGGCCTCCACGGGTGCGGACATGGGCCTCACGCTCCGGTGACGGGGGCGAAGGGCACCGTGTCGTGCACGTTCGTCATGTAGACGATCCGGCCGTCGCCGATCCGGAAGTAGTTGCACACGTCCGCCTCGACCGACTCGCCCTTCGGGGTGCGGGCGGAGATGTGCGAGACGACGGCGGCGTGGTCGCCGTCGACGACGATGTGCACCGGGACGTTGGAGAAGGACGCGTACATCTGCGGGAAGCCCTTCATCATGTCCCGCAGGGTCTCGCGGCCCTCCACATGGCCGGCGAGCTGCTCGTCCATCGTCTGGTCGACGGCGAACAGATCGCACCAGGGGTCCCAGTCGCCGGAGTTGGCGAGCCGGTAGTACGTGTCGACGATCTCGCGGGTGTTCATCGCAGCTCCCTCTTCGCGGGGTGGTGGTGGTCGGTTTACGGCAGCGGTACGTCGAGCTGGCGCATCAGGCCCGCCGTGTCGGCCTGCACCCAGCGCTCGACGACCTTGGCGTCCTCCAGGCGGTAGACCTCCAGGCTGGTCCAGGAGACCTCGCGGCCGTCCGGCTCCTGGCCGAAGAACGGGGCGATGTGCTTGCCGCGGAAGGTGATGTGCATGATCACCTTGTCCGGGGCGGCCGGGTACAGCGCGTCGAGGCCCACGGTGAAGTCCAGGGCGTCGTGCGCCGCCTTGATGATCACCTTCAGCTCGTCGAGGCTCGCCACGTCCCACGCCGGGTTGTTGTCCCGGAACGTGGGGCCGAACAGCTCGTCGAGGTCGTCGTAGCGGCGCTCGTTCACGGCGTCGCTGACCGCCTGAACGGTCGCCAGGTTCGCCGCGTCGGTGGAGACCTGCTCGCGCAGGCCGAGCAGGTCGTCCTGGGCCCAGCGCTCGACGAGCCGGCCGTCCTCGGCGCGCCAGATCTCGGTGGTGCTCCACTCGACCGCGCGGCCGGTGGCCGGGTAGCCGAACGCGGCGCCCCCGTGGGTGCCGGTCAGCTTCACCCGGGTGACGACCTTGTCGTCGCCGACGGCGAGCGCCTCCTCCAGCTCCCCCTTCAGGTTCCACGTCGCGTGCGCGTCGCGCAGCGCGGCGAGATAGTCGTCGAGGCCCTTGATGTCGAAGCCGGGGTGGTGGTCGACGAAGTCCTGGCCGATGATGCCGGCCACCGTCGCGTGGTCCGCGGCGTTGAACGCGTCGAGGAAGCGGCGGTACAGCTCGGTCGGTTCAGCGTTCGGCATGGTGGTTCCCCTCGGTCCGTCGGTGCTGTCGGTGTGGGTGGGAAGCAGAGTTCTCGACGAGCTCGGCCGCGCGCTCGCCGATCATGACGCTGGGCGCGTTGGTGTTGCCGGCGACGATCGTCGGCATCACCGAGGCGTCGGCGACGCGCAGCCCGTCGATGCCGTGCACCCGCAGCTCGTGGTCGGTGACCGCGTCCGCGCCGGTGCCCATGCGGCAGGTGCCGGCCGGGTGCCACAGGGTGGTGGCGCGCGCGGCGACGTACGCGCGCAGTTCGTCGGGGCGCGAGATCCCGGCGCCGGGGCCGAGCTCCTCGCCGCGCAGCCGGTCGAAGGCCGGCGCGTTGGCCAGCTCCCGGGCCAGGAGCACCCCGTGGACCAGGACGTCCACGTCGGCCGCCGACGTCAGATAGCCCGCCCGCACGACCGCGGGAGCGGTCGGGTCGGTGCTGCGCAGCCGGAGGCGGCCCCGGCTCTCGGGCAGCAGCGCGATCGGCGCGAACGTGAAGCCGGGGCCCTCCCACTGCGCGGCGGGCGCGTCCGGCGGGAGGAACTTGACCGGCCCGAACGTGAACTGCAGATCCGGCGCCCCGTCCCGTTTCAGGGCGTGGGTGAACAGGCCCGCCTCGGACAGCAGCGCCCCTTCGGGATGCTCCTCGCGGGACTGGTAGCACACCGGCACGAACAGGTGGTCCTGCAGATTGCCGCCGACGCCGGGCAGGTCCTGGACCACGTGGATGCCGTGGGCCCGCAAGTGCGCGGCCGGGCCGATCCCGGAGAGCATGAGCAGCTTCGGCGACTCGAAGGCGCCCGCGCTGACCACGACCTCCCGGTCCGCTCCGGCCCGCACGAGCTGCCCGTCGTGCGTGTACTCGACGCCGGTGACGCGGGTGCCGTCCAGGAGCAGCCGGGTGGCGTGCGCGCCCGTGCGCACCGTCAGGTTGGGGCGGCCGAGCGCCGGGCGCAGATAGGCCGTCGCCGTCGAGGCGCGGGTGCCTTCGTCGGTGCGGGTGGTCTGGTAAAGAAAGCCGTAGCCGTCCTGGTGCTCGCCGTTGTAGTCGTCGCCGGGCGCCTCGAAGCCGAGCTGTCCGGCGGCGGCCACGAACGCCTTCGCCAGGGGCGACGGGTCGGTGTGGTCGCGGACCCGCACCGGGCCGCCCTTGCCGCGCAGGGCGTCGCCGCCGCGGTCGTAGTCCTCCGCGCGGCGGAACGCGGGCAGGACGTCCTCGTACCCCCAGCCGGGGTTGCCCGCCTCCGCCCAGCCGTCGTAGTCGTGGCGGCTGCCGCGCACCCACATCAGGGCGTTGACGGAGCTGCAGCCGCCCGCCACCTTGCCGCGGGCCACGGGGATCCGGCGGCCGTCGAGCGCCGGCTCGGGCTCGGTGGCGTACCCCCAGTCGATCGTGGGGCTCCACTCGCTGGTCAGCAGGGCGAGGACGGCGGCGCCGTCGGTGCGGTGGATCTCCGGCCGGTCGTCCCAGCCGCCCGCCTCCAGGAGCAGCACCCGCACGTCCGGGTCCTCGCTCAGCCGGCTCGCCACGGCGCAGCCCGCGCTGCCTGCGCCGACCACGATGTACTCGTACGACATGGGCACCTCCCGCATCGGTGACGGCTGTTCAGGCCGGGTCGAGGTCGCCGACGCGGTAGGTGCGGATGCGCAGCGTGCCGTCGGCGGGGTCGCGGACCAGCTGCCAGCTCTGCTCGATGCGCAGGGCCGAGACTTGGCCGTCGGGGAGGTTCTTCGCCGTCCACACGACGGTCACCTCGATGTCGACGAGCCCGTCGTGCTCGTCCGTGCGCAGCTTCTCCACGATGTGGCTCTGCGGCCCGAAGCTCTCGCCCACGACCTTGTACCAGTCGCGGAAGTCCGCGTGGCCGCGCAGGGTGCGCTCGGGGAAGATCATCTCCAGTCCGTCGTCCACGACGTGGGCGAGCAGCTCCTCCACCGGCTCGTGGCTGCTGAGGATGGAGTACCAGTGCTGGACGAACGTGGCGGCGTCCTGGCCGGGCGCCGTGCGCGGACTCTGGGCGGTCGTCATGGCTAAGTCCCTCTCGCTGAAGGTGGCCGGGCCCTAGGGCCTGTCGTGCGGCTTCGATTCCGCCACGGGGGCCCGTCCGGCGGCGCGGCCCGGGGGCCGGAGAGCCGCATTGCGTGAGGTCGGGTGCCGGGCTTGCCGAGATGGGCGGGCGATATGCCGTAGTACGAGCGCCCACTTGGGGATGTGGCACCGCCCCCGCGGCCGAATCCGGTGGGCCCCCGCCTCCGGCCCGTAGACATGTCTCCGACCGGTCCCACCAGGCACGAGTCGTACGAGAGGACCACCTTCCATGAGCAAGCGCATCCTCGTCGTCCTGTCCGAATACGGTTACTGGGGCGAGGAGTTGATCGGCCCGCTGGAGACCTTCGACAGGGCCGGCTATCACGTCACCTTCGCGACCCCGACCGGCAAGCGCCCGGTGGCGCTGCCGCCGAGCATGGATCCCGACTACGTCGACCCGCCGCTCGGCCGTTCCGTCACCACGCCCGAGATGGCCGCCAAGGTCCGCGCCGTCGACAGCTCCGCCCGCCTCGACGGGCCGCTCGACCTGTCGTCGTGGCTGCCCGACCGGCCCTACCGCTCCAAGCCGTACTTCCTGCGCGACTGGGAGGCGTACAACACGCGCCTGGAGCAGATCCGCGAGCAGATCGCCGGGCGCTACGACGCCCTCCTCATCGTCGGCGGCTCGGGCCCGATCGTCGACCTCGCGAACAACTGGCGGGTGCACGACCTGATCCTCGCCTTCTACGCCCTCGACCGGCCGATCGCCGCCGAGTGCTACGGCGTCGCGCCGCTCGCCTTCGCCCGTGACCAGGAGGACCGCGTGTCCATCATCCGCGGCAAGCACGTCACCGGGCACTGCATCGAGTACGACTACAAGGACGGCACCGGCTTCATGGGCACCGACTTCGTGATCGGCCCGCCGCCCTACCCGCTGGAGTACATCCTGCGCGACGCGACCGCGCCCGGCGGCGCCTTCCACGGCAACTTCGGCAAGGAGACGTCGGTCATCGTCGACTACCCGTTCATCACCGGCCGCTCCACCCCGGACTCGTACCTGACGGGCCAGAAGCTCGTCGAGGTCCTGGAGCACGACCTGCGTCAGTGGGGCTTCGTCCCCGGCAACTAAGCGCATTCGGCGAGCAGTCACGTAGGAGAGGTGGACGCATCATGGTCAGCAGGCCCGCGCGGGTCGCGATCCTCGAACAACTGCGGGCCGACGGGGTCCGGTACATGTTCGGCAACCCCGGCACGGTCGAGCAGGGCTTCCTCGACGAATTGCGCAACTTCCCGGACATCGAGTACATCCTCGCGCTCCAGGAATCCTCCGTCGTCGGCATGGCCGACGGCCACGCGCGGGCCACCCGCTCCCCGGCCGTGCTGCAACTGCACACCGGGGTCGGCGTCGGCAACGCGGTCGGCATGCTCTACCAGGCCAAGCGCGGCCACGCCCCGCTGGTGGCGATCGCCGGCGAGGCGGGCCTGCGCTACGACGCCATGGAAGCCCAGATGGCGGTCGACCTGGTCGCCATGGGCGAGCCCGTCACCAAGTGGGCGACGCGCGTGGTCGACCCCGAGTCGACGCTGCGGGTGCTGCGCCGCGCCTTCAAGGTGGCGGCGACCCCGCCGTACGGGCCCGTGCTCGTCGTGCTCCCCGCCGACGTGATGGACCGGGACACCACCGAGCCGGCCGTGCCCACCTCGTACGTGGACTTCGCGGCCACCCCCGACCCGGACGTGCTCGACCGGGCCGCGACACTGCTCGCGGCCGCCGAGCGGCCCCTGATCATCGCGGGCGACGGCGTGCACTTCGCCGGCGCCCAGGAGGAGCTCGGCCGGCTCGCCCAGACCTGGGGCGCGGAGGTGTGGGGCGCCGACTGGGCCGAGGTCAACCTGTCGGTCGAACACCCCGCCTATGCAGGCCAGTTGGGGCACATGTTCGGCGACAGCAGCCGGAGGATCACCGGCGCCGCGGACGCCGTCCTGATCGTCGGGACGTACGCGCTGCCCGAGGTCTATCCGGCGCTCGACGGGGTCTTCGCCGACGGCGCCCCCGTCGTCCACATCGACCTCGACACCGACGCCATCGCCAAGAACTTCCCCGTGGACGTCGGTATCGCCGCCGATCCGCGGCGCGCCCTCGCCGGGCTCGCACCCGCCCTCGAACGGCGGATGAGCCCGGAGGGCCGGGCGCGGGCCGCCGAGCGGTTCCGGCAGCGTTCGGTGAAGCGGGCGTACGAGATCGAGGCGGCCCGCCGGCAGGACGAGGCCGCGCTCGACCCCGACGCCCTGCCGACGACCGCCTTCCTCCAGGAGCTGGCCCGCCGGCTCCCCGAGGACGCGGTGGTCTTCGACGAGGCGCTCACCACGTCGCCCGACGTGACGCGGCACCTGCCGCCGACCCGCCCCGGGCACTGGTTCCAGACCCGCGGCGGCTCCCTCGGCATCGGCATCCCCGGCGCCCTGGGCGCCCAACTGGCCCGCCCTGACCAGACGGTGGTGGCCTTCACCGGCGACGGCGGCTCCATGTACACCGTCCAGGCGCTGTGGACGGCGGCCCGCTACGACATCGGCGCCAAGTTCGTCATCTGCAACAACAGCAGCTACAAGCTCCTCGAACTCAACATCGAGGAGTACTGGAAGAGCGTCGAGGTCGCCGCGCACACCCAGCCCGAGATCTTCGACCTGTCCCGCCCGGCCATCGACTTCGTGGCGCTCGCGGGCTCCCTCGGCGTCCCGGCCGTCCGGGTGGAGAAGCCCGGCCAGGCGAAGGCGGCGGTGGAACGGGCCCTCGCCACCCCGGGCCCCTTCCTGATCGACCTGGTCACCGGGCACGGAAGGGAGGAGTAGCCGTGCGGCTCACCGGACACAAGATCGCGGTCCTGATGGAGAGCGACTTCTACGAACCCGAGATCCTCTACTACCAGCACCGCTTCCCCGAGGAGGGCGCGGAGGTCCACTTCCTGTCCCGGATGTGGGGCAAGGACGAGATCACCTTCCACGGGCACGAGCACCGGATGCCGTTCGTCGTCCGGGAGTCCTTCGAGGACGTCGACGAGTTCGCGCTCAAGGAGTTCTCCGCCGTCATCGTGCCCTCCGGCATGGTCTCCGACCGGCTGCGCTACACCGAGGACCCGGCCGAACTCCCGCCCGCCGCCCGCTTCCTGCGGCGCGCGTTCCAGGACCCGGCCATCGTCAAGGGCATCATCTGCCACGGCATGTGGCTGACGGCGCCGCTGCCGGCCCTGGTCGCCGGGCGCCGCGCGGTCGTCCACAACAACCTGCTCGGCGACCTGCGCAACATGGGCGGCGAGTACGTCGACGAGGACGTCGTCGTCCACGACGACCTGGTCACCGCGCGCACCGGCGGGCACTGCCATCTCTTCGCCCGCACGATCATCGACCTGCTCGCGGAGCGCGAACGGCCGGCCGTCGGCGGGCGCCGGGCCGCCCTGGGAGGTGCCCGATGACCGCCGTCATGCACCCGGGGGCCCGGGTCCCCGTCAGCGACCGCATACCGATCCGCGACGTCACACCCCGGGTGGGCGGCGGCGCCGTACCGGTCAAGGCCGTCGTGGGGGAGACCCTCGTGATCGGCGCCACCGTCTTCCGCGAGGGCGCGGGGGAGATCGGCGTCAACCTCGTCCTGCGGGACCCGTCGGGCGGGCCGGGCCCCTGGACCCCGATGACCCTCGTCGACCCGGACGCCGACCGGTGGGAAGCCACGATCGTGGCCGGCGAGGCGGGCCGGTGGACGTACAGCGTCGAGGCGTGGGCCGACCCCGTCGGCACCTGGCGCCACGACGCCCAGCTGAAGATCCCCGCCGGGGTCGACGTCGGGCTGACGCTCGCCGAGGGCGCGCTGCTGTACGAGCGGGCCGCCTTCGGGATCCCGGACACAGACCGCCAGGAGGCGGTGCGCGCGGTGGCACGGGCGCTGCACGACGATGCGAGCCCCGTCCCCCGGCGGCTCGCCGCGACCGCCACCCCCGAGGTGGTCGCCGCGCTGCGGCGCCATCCACTGCGCGAACTGGTCACCGCCTCCTGGCCACTGCCCCTCCTCGTCGAGCGGCGCCGGGCCCTCGTCGGCGCCTGGTACGAGATGTTCCCGCGCTCGGAGGGCGCGGAGCCCGGCGCCGACGGGCCGCCCATCAGCGGCACCTTCGTGACGGCGGCGCGACGGCTCCCGGCGATCGCCGCGATGGGCTTCGACGTGGTGTACCTGCCGCCGGTCCACCCCATCGGGCGCACCCACCGCAAGGGCCCGGACAACGCGCTCGACGCCGGCCCCGACGACGTGGGCTCGCCGTGGGCGATCGGCTCCGCGGAGGGCGGGCACGACGCCGTCCACCCGGACCTCGGCACCCTCGACGACTTCCGCCGGTTCGTCGAACGCGCCGAGGAGCTGGGCCTGGAGGTCGCGCTCGACTTCGCGTTGCAGTGCTCGCCGGACCACCCGTGGCTGACCGAACACCCCGACTGGTTCACGCAGCGTGCGGACGGCTCCGTGGCGCCCGCCGAGAACCCGCCGAAGAAGTACGAGGACATCCATCCCCTCGCCTTCGAGCGGGACTTCGACGGCCTGGTCGCCGAAAGCGTGCGGCTGCTGCGCTTCTGGATGGCGCGGGGAGTGCGGATCTTCCGCGTCGACAACCCGCACACCAAGCCCGTCGGCTTCTGGAAGCGGGTCATCGCCGAGATCAACGGCCGCGACCCCGACGTCGTCTTCCTCGCCGAGGCGTTCACCCGGCGCGCCATGGTGCACGCCCTCGCGCAGGCCGGCTTCCAGCAGTCGTACACGTACTTCACCTGGAAGAACGAGAAGGCGGAACTGTCCGAGTACGCGGCCGAACTCGCTCACGACAGCGCCGACTTCCTCCGTCCGAACCTCTTCGTGAACACCCCCGACATCCTGCACGCCTACCTCCAGGACGGCGGCCGCCCCGCCTTCGAGACCCGCGCCGTGCTCGCCGCGACGCTCGCCCCGTCCTGGGGCATGTACGCGGGTTACGAACTGTGCGAGAACGAGGTTCTGGAGCCGGGCACCGAGGACTACAAGGCCTCCGAGAAGTACGAGCTGCGACCGCGCGACTGGGCCGCCGCCGAGGCCGGGGGCCGCTCGCTCGCCCCGCTGCTCACCCGCCTCAACCACCTCAGACGCGCCCACCCCGCCCTCCAGGAGCTGCGCAACCTCCGGCTCCACGACACTTCTCACCCACAGGTCCTCGCCTACAGCAAGCAGGTGGCGCTGCCGGACGGCTCCACGGACACCGTCCTCGCCGTCGTCAACCTCGACCCGCACCACCCGGCCGAGGCCGTCGTCACCATCGACCTGGCCGCACTCGGCCTGCCCGACGACGGTTCGCTGAAGGTGCGCGATGAACTCACCGGCGAGGTCCACCCCTGGCAGCACGAGACCTACGTACGCCTGGAGCCCGGCCGCGCACCGGCCCACCTCCTGGTCCCCGTGCCGGCAGCGGTGGCGCCATGACGACGGTCGCCACCGCGGAGACCGGGCAGCAGCGGCAGCTGCTCGCCCCGCTGCTGCCGCTGCTGGAACCCTGGCTGCTCACCCGCCGCTGGTACGCCGGCGGGGCCGGGCCCGCCGAGAGCCTCACCCCGGTCGTCGCGCACGTCGTACGCGGCGAGGCACCCGCCCTCCTCCACACGGTGCTGCGCACCGGCGACGGACTCCTCTACCAGTTCCTCCTCGGCCTGCGCCCCGAGCTGCCCGAGCGGCTCGCGGGCGCGGCCATCGCCCGGGTCCCGCACGGGCGCTGGCAGGGATGGACGCTCTACGAGGCCACGGAGGACGCCGCGCTGATGGGCGTGCTGCTGCGGCATCTCGCCGCCGGGGCGGCCGCCGGGCCGCGGGTGGAGCGGCTCTCCCGGATCCCGCTGCCGGTGGGCCTGGTGCCCCGGCCGCTCGGCGTCGACCAGAGCAACAGCGCCGTCGTCTACGGCGACCGGCTGCTGCTCAAGCTGTACCGGCGCCCCGAACCGGGACCGCATCTGGAGGCCGAGACGCTGCGCGCCCTCACCGAGGCCCGCTGCGCCCGCACGCCCCGGCTGCACGCCACACTGCTCGACGACACCCAGGGCCTGGTGCTCGGGCTCGTGGAGGACTTCCTGCCGGTCGCGCGGGACGGCTGGCAGGAAGCCGTGCGCCAGGTCACCGACTGCGTCGACGGCACCTGCCCCACCGTCCCGGCGACCGGCGGCTTCACCGCGCGCGCCCGCACCCTCGGCACGGCCGTCGCCGAGGTGCACACCGCGCTCGCCGACGCCTTCCCGCGCACCGCGCTCACCCCGGACGACGTCGCGCGGGACGCGGCCCTGATGGCACAGCGCCTGAAACTGGCGGTGGAGGAGGTGCCCGCACTCGCCCGCTACCGCACCCGGATCGCCGCGCTCCACGACGACTACGCGCGGGCCGGCTCGCGCGGCTGCCCCGGCTTCGTGCAGCGCGTCCACGGCGATCTCCACCTGGGCCAGGCGCTGCCCACCGAGGACGGCTGGCACCTGATCGACTTCGAGGGCGAACCGGCCCGCCCCGCGTTCGAACGCGCCCTGGCGCAACCTGTGTTGAAGGACGTGGCGGGCATGCTCCGCTCCTTCGACTACGCGGCCCAGGCCGGCCTTCGCCGCCTCGCCGAACGCCATCCGGACGACGGACCGGCCGCCCGAGTGCGCCGCGCCCGCCGCGCCCACGCCTGGGCCGTGCGCAACCGGTGCGCCTTCATGGCCGGCTACAGCGACGCGGGCGGCACCGATCCGCACTGCCATCCGGTGCCGCTGAGGGCCTTCGAGGCGGACAAGGCGGTCTACGAGGCGGTGTACGAGTCCCGGCACCGCCCGGACTGGCTGCCCATCCCACTGGCCGCGGTGCACCGCCTTGCCGGGGCCGCCCGCTGAGGTCTCGGGGCGCCGTCCCGGACCCCGCTCCTCGATCACCGGAGGAGCTCGATGATGAGAGGTGCTCCGTCGTGCCGTTGCACTCCAACCCCGACCTGGACCGGATCCTGGCCGGAGCCCACCACGACCCGCACGGCTACCTCGGCGCCCACCCTGCCGCCGAGGGGGCCACGGTCGTGCGCGCCCTGAGGCCACTGGCGCGCGGCGTCACCGCGGTCCGCGCGACGGGCGAGCGCGCCGTACTCGCCCACGAGCGGGACGGACTGTTCACCGGCGTCCTCCCCGGCACGGGCCCGTACCGGTACCTCGTCACGTACGACGACGGCACCCAACAGGCCGACGACGACGGGTACCGCTTTCCGCCGACGCTCGGCGAGATCGACCTGCACCTGATCTCCGAGGGCCGCCACGAACTGCTGTGGCGGGTCCTCGGCTCCCATGAGCGCACCCTCGACGGCGTCACCGGCACCTCCTTCGCGGTGTGGGCGCCGAACGCCCAAGGGGTGCGCGTCATGGGCGACTTCAACGCCTGGAACGGTGCCGGGCACCCCATGCGCAGCCTCGGTTCCAGCGGTGTGTGGGAGCTGTTCGTGCCGGGTGTCGGCGCGGGCACGCGCTACAAGTACGAGATCCACACCCGCGACGGCCGCCTCCTGCAGAAAGCCGACCCGCTGGCCCGCGCCACCGAGATCCCGCCCGCCACCGCCTCCGTCGTGCACACCTCCGCGTACGCGTGGGGCGACGCCGCCTGGATGGCGAGCCGCGGCGGCGACGCCTGCCGGCGGTCCCCGATGTCCGTGTACGAGGTCCATCTCCCCTCCTGGCGCCCGGGATCCACCTACCGGCAGCTCGCGGAGGACCTGCCCAAGTACGTCACCGACCTCGGCTTCACCCACGTGGAGCTGATGCCGGTGATGGAGCATCCGTTCGGCGGCTCCTGGGGATACCAGGTCACGGGCTTCTACGCGCCCACGTCCCGGATGGGCGGCCCGGACGATCTGCGGCACCTGATCGACGCGCTGCACGCCGCCGGCATCGGCGTCATCCTCGACTGGGTCCCCGCGCACTTCCCCGAGGACGACTTCGCCCTCGCCCGCTTCGACGGCGAACCGCTCTACGAGCCGTCCGACCCGCGCCGCGCCCACCACCCGGACTGGGGCACCCTCGAGTTCGACCACGGCCGGCGCGAGGTGCGGAACTTCCTCGTGGCGAACGCCGTGTACTGGTGCACCGAGTTCCATGCGGACGCGCTGCGCGTGGACGCCGTCGCCTCCCTGCTCTACCTCGACTACTCGCGCCCGGACGGGAACTGGAGCCCCAACGAGCACGGCGGGCACGAGAACCTGGACGCCGTCGCCTTCCTCCAGGAACTGACCGACACGGTGCGGCGGGCCGCGCCCGGCGCCCTGACCATCGCCGAGGAGTCCACGGCCTGGCCGGGCGTCACCCGGCCCACGTACGAGGTCGGCCCGGACGGCTTCGGCGGGCTCGGCTTCGACCTCAAGTGGAACCTGGGCTGGATGCACGACACGCTCGGCTACCTCGCCCACGACCCGGTGCACCGGGCCTGGCACCACCACGAGATCACCTTCTCGATGGTGTACGCCCACAGCGAGCACTACCTCCTGCCGCTCTCCCACGACGAGGTCACCCACGGCAAGGGCGCGCTGGTGGCCAAGACACCGGGGGACTGGTGGCAGCGGCGGGCGAACCTGCGGGCGCTGCTCGCCTTCATGTGGGCACACCCCGGCAAGCAACTGCTGTTCATGGGGCAGGAGTTCGGGCAGGGCGCCGAGTTCGACCACGACGGCGGGCCGCAGTGGTGGGTCCTCGACGACAGCTGGCCCGCGGCCGCCGACCATCGCGGCATCCGCTCCCTGGTCCGGGATCTCAACGCCCGCTACCGGGCCACCCCCGCCCTGTGGGAACTCGACTCGGACCCGGCCGGCTTCGCCTGGATCGACGCCTCGCACGCCGAGGCCAACGTGCTCTCCTTCGTCCGCCACGACGCGCGGGGCCGCCCCCTCGTCGTGGTCTGCAACTTCTCGCCCGTCGTCCGCACCGGGTACCGCGTCGGCCTGCCCGACGCCGCCGCGTGGAGGGAGGTGCTGAACACGGACGCCGCCCGATACGGCGGCAGCGACGTGACCGGCAGCGGGACGATCCGTCCCGAGCCCGCCCCCCGGCACGGGCGCGCGCAGAGCGCCGCCCTCACCCTGCCGCCGCTCGCGGTGGTGTGGCTGACGCCCGATACCGATGACGGGGGAAGGGACGATCTCGATGGCTGAACCGCAGGCCGACCTGTACGACCGCATCGTCTGCGCGTACGACATCCGCGGCCGCTTCCGCGAGGAGCTCGATCCGGGCCTCGCCTACCGGGTCGGCGCCGCCTTCACGGAGCTCACCGGCGCGGGCGCGGTCGCCGTCGCCCACGACATGCGGTCGTCCTCGCCGTGCCTGGCCGACGCGCTCGCCCAGGGCGTCCTCGACCAGGGCGCCGACGTCGTCGACGCGGGCCTCGGCTCTACCGACTACCTGCACTACGTCTCCGGCCGCTTCGACGTCCCGGGCGTGATGGTCACGGCGGGCCGCGCCCCGGCCGCGTACAACGGGTTCCGGCTGTGCCGCGCGGGCGCCGTCGACGTCGGCGAGGGCACCGGCCTCGAACTGCTGCGGCGCAGGCTGCGCGAGCCGCGGCCCGCGCTGACCGACCGTCCGGGATCGATCCGGCCGACGCGCGTCCTGAGCGGTTACGCGCGGCACCTGCGCTCCCTCGTCGACCTGACCGCGATCCGCCCCCTCAAGATCGTCGTGGACGCGGGCAACGGCATGGCGGGCCTGACCGCCCCGCTGGTCCTGGAGCATCCGTCGATCGAACTGGTGCCGCTCCACTTCGAGCTCGACGGCACGTTCCCGCACCGCGGTCCCGAGCTGGCGGACCCGGGGCAGCTCCAGGACCGGGTCCGGGAGACGGGAGCCGATCTGGGCCTGGCCTTCGACGGCGACGGGGACCGCTGCCTGGCCGTCGACGAGAGAGGCCGCGTGGTGCCGCCCGCCGCCGTGATCGCGCTGGTCGCGGGGCGCGAACTGGCCCGCCGCCCGGGCGCCGCCGTCGTGCACGACCTGGTCACCTCCACCTCGGCGATCGAGGCGATCAAGGAGGCCGGCGGCATTCCCGTACGCTCCCGCGTCGGCCCCGCGGCGATCAAGGCGCTGATGGCCGAGCAGGACGCGGCCTTCGGCGGTGCGCACTGCGGCCGCTACTACTTCCGTGACTTCTGGTACGCCGACACCGGCATGCTGGCCGCCCTGCACCTGCTGGCCGAACTCGGCGGATCACGCCAGGAGTTGTCGGACCTCGTCGCCCGGCACGACCGGCATGCCTCGTCGGGCGTCTTCGACGTCCCCGTCCCGGACCCGGCCGCGGCCCTGCAACGGGTGGTCCGCCACTTCACGGCGCACGGCGCCGAGCTCGACCATCTCGACGGGGTGAGCGGAGAGCTGGCCGACGGGGCGTGGTTAAACGTACGGGTGCCGTCGGCCGCCCCCGTGGTCCGGGTGAACGTGGAGGCGGCGACGGTCGCGGCGATGGGGCGGCTGCGGGACCGGGTGGTGGGGGGTGGTCAGCGCGGATGATCGGTGAGGACGGGGTCGGGGGCGCGGGTCGGAGCCATGCCGAGGGCCGACAGGGCCATGTCGTAGGACTTGAGGGCCTCGTCCTGCTTGCCGTGCCGGCGCCAGAGGTCGCCGATGCGGCGCCAGGTCTCCGCGCTCTCGCGCGAGGGCGGAATGCGGTGCAGCTGCCGGGCCGCCGCATCGAGGTGCTGTCGGGCGTCGACGGGCAGATCGCGCAGGAGCGCGATGTCGGCGAGAGAGGCCAGCGCGTCGGCCGACAGGACCCGGCCCTCCGAGCCGAGCAGGCCGAGCGCCCGCTCGGCGTGCGACGCGGCCGCGTCCAGATGGCCGAGCGACTGCTCGGCCTTGGCCAGGTAGAGCTCGCAACGGGAGAGTTCGTCGGCGTTGCCCACCTCGGCCAGCTCCTCCTGGGCGGCCGTCAGCAACTGGAGGGCCTCCTCGGAGCGCGGCGGGGCCACGTCGAGGAGCAGGATGCCGTAGTTCATCCTGAGGATCGCGATGTGGCGGGCGTTGTCGCCCTCGGCCATCATCGCGAGGGCCCGCTCGGTCAGGGCGATCGCCTCGGGCAGCATCCCCCGGGAACTGGCGACGAGTCCGGCGTTCCAGTACACGGCTCCCCGTGCGGCGTGTGAGCCCTGCTCGTCGGCGGCCCGCAGCAGCCGTTCACCGAGCAACTGGGCACGCGTCAGATCACCCCGGACGGAGTAGGAGCCCATCAGGGTGACGCCCAGCTGCACGTGGTCCACGGTCGTCTCGAGACCGAGTTCGTCCAGTCGTGCCACCGCTCGTTCGCCGATGTCGACACTGAGTGCGACGTCGCCGGCGTTGCGATAGCAGCGGCACAGGGCGATCGCGATGTGGCACCAGTCCTCCGAACCGACGGCGATGCCCTGCTCGCGATGCAGTTCGTCGAGCAGGGAGATGGCGGCCTCGAGACGATCCGTCTTCTCCAGCGCCGTGGCCTGGCCGATGCGGGCGCGCCGGATCATGGCGGCATCGAGGTCCGAGCGGGCCGACAGGAGCTCACTGAAGGCCTGCAGCGCCTCGCCGTTGTCGCCGTTGCGCAGGGCCATCTCGGCGAAGGCCAGCTTGAGCCGGGCCTCTTCCGCGCGCTGCTCCTCCCTGCCGGTCAGCAGGTAGTCGGGGGAGGTGCCCAGCTTCTCGGCGATGCCGGCGAGAACCGCCGGCGACGGCGCGCGCTTGCCCGACTCGATCAGCGAGATGTAGCTCGTCGACGCCTCGGCGGAGGCCAGGTCCTGCTGCTTGAGCCCGCGTGCTGCCCGCAGGGCCCGGACGCGTCCCCCGAGGCCGCCGATCCGCTCCGCCTTGTTGTGATCCATGAGACCCCTTTCGGAGTGCATGACAGGGTGCGTGACAACTCAAAGTTACCAGCATGACCGCTCGTCGCCTATGGGAAGCGGAACTCTCCTTCCTCTGCGAGGAGCCGCGGACGTTCATAACTGGCCACTGTCTTTTGCCGAACTATTGCTTGACTCAATTAGTCATACGAACTTGACTGGCCAAGTCAATTTGCCGAGCAGATGCGACAGTTGGGGGGTTCCGATGAAGAGGGCCACAGGGGTGCTCTTCTTGATCCTTTTACTGATAGGGGGGGCGGTTCTGGCGCTCGACTTCGAGTCGACGGGAACAGGGAAGCACGATCAGATCAGCAGGGGGGCCACTGGTGGACAGTGCTGCTGACCGCGGGACGCGGTCTCGCACGGACCTCCTCACCCGCGAATACCCGCCGGAGATCTACGGCGGCGCGGGGGTCCATGTCACCGAGCTGACCCGCAGCCTGCGGCGGCTCACGGACGTACGCGTGAGATGCCTGGGCGAGCCCAGGCAGGAGAAGAACGTCACCGCCTACCTGCCCGACCCCGCACTCGCCGACGTGGACGCTGCGCTGGGGTTCCTCGGGGCGGACCTGGCGATGGCACGTGACTGTGCGGGCGCGGGAGTCGTGCACAGCCACACCTGGTACGCCAACATGGCCGGCCACCTCGCCCGGGAACTGCACGGGGCGGCCCACGTCATGACGATGCACAGCCTGGAACCACTGCGTCCTTGGAAGGCCGAGCAGCTGGGGGGCGGCTATGCGCTGTCGAGCTGGATGGAGCGCACGGCCATCGCC
Source organism: Streptomyces kunmingensis (assembly GCF_039533535.1). Lineage (NCBI taxonomy): Bacteria > Bacillati > Actinomycetota > Actinomycetes > Kitasatosporales > Streptomycetaceae > Streptomyces > Streptomyces kunmingensis. Next base: position 139,297 of record NZ_BAAATS010000018.1, on the reverse strand, counting down.
TCCGCGGACCGGATCGTCGCCGTGTCTGCGGCGATGCGGGAGGACGTCCTGCGGGTCTATCCGCAGGTGGCGCCGGAACGGGTGCGGGTGATCCACAACGGCATCGACCCCGATGTCTACCGCCCCGACCCCGAGGCGGAGGCGCTGCGCCGCTTCGGTATCGACCCCGACCGGCCGTACGTGCTCTTCGTCGGCCGCGTCACCCGGCAGAAAGGGCTGCCGCACCTGCTGCGCGCGGCGTTCGCCCTGCCGCCCGGCGCCCAGCTCGTGCTCTGCTGCGGGCAGCCGGACACGCCGGAGATCGCCGCCGAGGTGGCGGCGCTCGTCGAGGAACTGCGCACCGTGCGGGAGGGAGTGTTCCGTATCGACGGGATGCTGGACACTCCGACCGTACGTCAACTGCTCACGCACGCGGCCGTGTTCGTGTGCCCCTCGGTGTACGAGCCGATGGGCATCGTGAACCTGGAGGCCATGGCCTGCGCCAGGCCGGTCGTCGCCTCGGCCGTCGGGGGCATCCCCGAGGTCGTCGCCGACGGTCTGACGGGCACGCTGGTGCCGTTCGAGGCGGGTGGCGACGCCTCGGGCGAGCCGGCCGACCCCGAGCGGTTCGCCCGCGACCTCGCCGCAGCCATCGGTGAGTTGCTCGACGCACCCGAGCGTGCCGCGAAGATGGGCGCGGCCGGCCGGGAGCGGGCGGTGAGCGACTTCTCGTGGGACCGCGCGGCCGAGCGCACCATGGAGGTCTACGAGGCCGCCATGTCCCTGCGGTGAGCGCACGTCAGTGAGCAGAGGGATGCCCCTTCGAGGTCTCGCGGCCTCGGAGGGGCGTCTCCGTGTCCGCGTACGGGAAGTGGCAGAGCACATCCTTCTCGGCGGGCGGCACCTCTCTGTCGCACAACAGCCGCTCGGATGAGCCCAGTTGACGGTAGACCGGGCAGTGGGACCGGAACGCGCACCCGGCCCCCGGGCCGACACCGGCGAGCGGCGGCAGCGGTTCGGGGACGCGGCGGGCCGCCCCGGGCTCCGGCAGGAGCACCGACGACAGCAGCGTGCGGGTGTACGGGTGCCGGGGCCGGCCGAGGACGGCGTCGACCGTGCCGGACTCCACGGTGCGGCCCGCGTGCATCACCACCACCCGCCGGGCGATCTGCCGCACGACGGGCAGATCGTGCGACACCACGAGACAGGCGGGACCCTCGGGCCGGGACGTCAGGCGGCGCAGCAGGTCCAGGATCCCCGCTTGCAGGGACACGTCGAGCGCGGAGACCGGCTCGTCGAGCAGCAGCAGATCGGGCCGTACGGCCAGCGCCCGGGCCAGGGCGATGCGCTGGAGCTGGCCGCCGGAGAACGCGTGCGGGTGCCGGTCGGCGGCGCCCGGCTCCAGCTCCACCTGGGCCAGCAGCTCCGGCAGGCGCGCGGCGATCTCGGCGCGGGGCGTGCGCTGTGCCTCCAGGGGTTCGGCGAGGATCGCGCCGACCGTCATCCGCGGGTCCAGGCTCGCCGCCGGATGCTGCGGCACGAACCCGATGCGGCCGCGCAGGTGCCGGATGTCGGCGCGGGTGAGGGCGGCCGTGTCGTGGCCGAGCACCTCGATCCGGCCCGCTTCCGGCGCGGTGAGGGCGAGGACGCGGGCGAGGGTCGTCGACTTGCCGGCGCCGGACTCGCCGACCAGCGCGACGGTTTCGCTCCGCCGGACGGTCAGGTGGGCGTCCCGCACCGCGACGTGCCTCCGGCGGTTGGGCGGGTACGTGGCTCTCAGGGCTGTGATGCGGAGGGCTGTCGCTGTCGTGGGGGTCTTCGTGGTGCGCGGCGGGGGCGGGGGTGAGGTGGGGAACAGGTTCGTCGTGGTGGCCGGGGGGTGCCGGCAGGCCGCTTCGTGCGGGGCTGGGGTGTCTTGCCCATTCGCCGTGGGCGGTGTGCTGCGCAAGGGCGGGTTCAGGTTGTCTGTGGCCGGTCGCGCAGTTCCCCGCGCCCCTGAGGTGCGCACTTCGTGCGACAGCTCAGGGGTCCGTTCGGTGCACGCGTGCGTTCTGCTCGGGCAGCGGGGGGCGAAGGCGCAGCCCGGTGGTACGGCGTCCAGGGCCGGGGACGTGCCCGGGATCCGGGTCAGGGGGTGGGCGTGGTCCAGGCGTGGGGAAGCCGCCAGCAGGCCCGCCGTGTACGGCATGCGGGGGGCCGCGAACACGGCGTCCGTCGGGCCCGTCTCGACTATGCGGCCCGCGTACATCACCGCCACCCGGTCCGTCGCGTGGGCCACCACGCCCAGGTCGTGCGTGACCAGGAGCAGCGCCGCGTCCGCCGCCGCCCGGGCGCGCTCCAAGGCGGCCAGGACCTGGGTGCGTACGGTCACGTCCAGGGCGCTGGTCGGCTCGTCGGCGACGATCACGTCGGGGCGGTTGGCCGTGGCCATGGCGATCATCGCGCGCTGGAGCAGGCCGCCGGAGAGCTGGTGGGGGTAGGCGCGGGCCACGCGCCCGGGATCCGGGACGCCGGTCTCCGCGAGCAGGTCGCGGGCCCGGGCGCGGGCCGGCTGCCGTGCCATGCCCCGGTGGTGGATGCGCAACGCCTCGGCCAGTTGGTCGCCGATCCGGTGGACCGGGGTGAACGCCGCCAGGGGATCCTGGAAGACCATCGCGATGCGGTTGCCGCGCAGCCGGGCCAGGTCGCGCACCGGCAGGCCGGTCAGCTCCGTGCCGGACAGCCGGACGGAGCCGGACACCGTGGCGCCGCGCGGCGGGAGGCCGAGCAGGGCCAGGGCCGTGAGCGTCTTGCCCGCGCCGGACTCACCGACCAGGCCGAGCACCTCGCCACGGCGCAGCGTCAGGTCCACACCGCGGACGGCCGGACGGCGGGGGCCGAACTCCACCCGCAGGTCGCGGACCTGAAGCACCGTGTCGCTCACGCGTGCACCTCCGCGGCCACCGGGTCGAGCCGGCCGCGCAGTGTCTCGCCGACCAGGTTCACGGCGAGGACGAAGCAGAGCAGCATGCCGGTCGGGAAGAAGAACATCCACGGATAGGTCAGGGCCACGTTCGTGCTGTCCGCGATGAGCGTGCCCAGGGACACGTCGGGCGGCTGCACCCCGAACCCGAAGTACGACAGGCTCGTCTCGCCGATCACGGCCGCCGCCACGGAGATCGTCGCGTGCGCGATGAGGAACGGGGCCAGGTGCGGCAGGAGATGGCGGCGGACGATACGCAGCGGCCGCACGCCCATGGTGCGGGCCGCCGCCACGTACGGGCGCTCGCGCAGGGACAGGGCCGTGGCGCGCACCGCCCGGGCCGTCACCATCCAGCCGAGCGCGGCCAGCAGACCCGCGTACGCCGGCCAGCCCGCGTCCCGCAGCGACGGCGCGACGACGACGAGCACCAGGAAGCCGGGCGCCACCAGGAGCAGATCGACGAGGAACGTCAGCGCACGGTCCGTCCACCCGCCGAAGAAGCCCGCGCAGGTCCCGACGAGCGCGGCGCACACCGTGCCCGCGACCGCGACGAACAGGCCGATCAGGAGCGACTTCTGCAGCCCGCGCGCCGTCTGCGCGAACACGTCCTGGCCGATCCGGTTGGTGCCGAACCAGTGCCGCCCGTCCGGCGGCGCGCTCAACGCCGTGTAGTCGATGTCGGCGGCGGACCACGAGGACACGTACGGGCCGGCGAACGCGTACAGGAACAGCAGCGTCAGCAGCGCGAGGCCGAGCAGCGCGGCCGGTGACCGCGACAGGGACCGCAGCGCCGTCATCCGCGCACCCGGGGGTCGAGGGCGAACAGCAGGGCGTCCGCCACCAGGCCCGCGAGGATCACGGCGGCGGCCGCGAACAGGCTGACCGCCACCACCGAGTTGACGTCGCCCTTCTGCGCGGCCTCCAGGAACCAGCTGCCCATGCCCGGCCAGCCGAAGATCTGTTCCGCGAAGACCGAGCCGGTGAACACCGCCAGGAAACCGAACGAGAAAAACGTTGTCATCGGTACGAGAGAGACCCGCAGCCCGTGCCGCAGCAGCGCGCGGCCCGGCGTCAGACCCTTGGCCTGGGCCGTCCGTAGATGGTCCGCGTTCAGGACGTCGAGCGTCGCGGCGCGCTGGTAGCGGCTGTAGGAAGCGATCGAGCCGAGCGCCACCGTGGCGGTCGGCAGCGCCAAGTGGGACGCCCTGTCGCCGAGTTGCGCGAAGAAGCCGCCCCCGCGGCCGGGTGTGGACTCGCCCGCGTAGCGGATCACGGTGTGCCCGACCCCGTGGTTGAAGGAGAGCGCGCCGTCCTTGAGGAGCAGGGCGAGGACGAACGTCGGCACCGACAGGATGAGGAAGGAGAGCACGGTCATCGCCCGGTCCGGCAGCCGGCCCCGGCGCACCGCGGCCCACACCCCGGCCAGCACCCCGATCCCCGCGCCGGTGACCGTGCCGACGGACAGCAGCCGCACCGACACCCCCACCCGGCGCCCGAACTCCGCGTTCACCGACGTCCCGTCGAGCGTGCGCCCCAGATCACCGTGGAGGGCCCGCCACGCCCAGTGCCCGAACCGGGCGAGCACCGGGCGGTGGCCGTCGAGCCCGAGCGCGGCGAGTTCGTGATCGACGGCCGAGGCGGGCGGCCGGGGGGTGCGGTTCTCGAAGTAGGCCCGCGGGTCGAGCGCCTTGGAGGCGACCACGTACGCGAACAGGGCCGAGACGAGGAGGAGGAGCACGACGCGGGCCACGTGCCGGAGCGTGAGGCCGGGCATGTGCCTCCTCGCTGAGTGCGCGGCAGGTGACGTTCACGAGACTGATACGAGCCGATGCTACGTTCAACTCCGTTCTTTCACACATTAGTTCACTTCCGTGACGTCATAGGGGGAGGGTCACGTGCGGGGATCACGGCGACCGGGGGGCCTGCGCGGACTCGGCTACGGCGCGGCGGTGTGTGCGCTGGCGCTCCTCGCGGGATGCACCGGCGCCGCCGGCACGGCCTCGCACCACCGGCTCTCGGCGGTCCCCGGGTTCGGTGCCCAGGACATCGACGCCGCCCCCGCCGGCCGGCTCCGCGACGGCGGCACCCTCACGCTCCCCCTCGCCGCCTGGAGCCCTCAGCTCAACTACGGCCACGTCGACGGCGGCACCGATGACGTCTGGCAGATCGCGAGCCTGGCCGAGCCCATGCTCTTCGCCCGCGATCCCAGGGGCGTCCCGCGTCCGGACCCGGACTACCTCGTCTCCGCCGAGGTCACCGACACCTCACCGCAGACCGTCACCTACCGGCTCAACCCGAAGGCCCGCTGGTCGGACGGCACCCCGCTCGGCGTCGCGGACTTCGCGGCCCAGTGGAAGGCGCTCGGTCGCGGCGACGACCGCTACCGCGTCGGCGACCCCGCGGGCTACGACCGCATCGCCGACGTCCGCCGGGGCGCGGGCGCGCATGAGGTGAAGGTCGTCTTCCGCGCCCCCTACGCCGACTGGCAGCGGCTGTTCACGCCGCTCTACCCGGCCGCGGCGACCGCGACCCCGGACCAGTTCGACAAGGGCTGGGTCGACAAGGTCCCGGTCGGCGCGGGACCGTACCGGATCTCCTCCGTGAACAGCACCACGCAGACCGTGACCGCCGTGCGCGACCCCCACTGGTGGGGGGACCGGCCCCGCCTCGACAAGATCGTGCTGCGTGCCCTGCTGCCCGACGCCGCGCTGCAGGCCTACCGCAACGGCGAGCTCGACGCCGTCAACGCCGCGAACACCGAGGACTACGCCCAGCTGAAGGACGCCGAGGGCAGCGAGATCCGGACCGGGTCCGCCTGGGACGAGGTGCACGTCGCACTGAACGGCGCCGGCGGGCCGCTGAGCAGCCTGGACGTCCGGCGCGCCGTCCAACAGGCGGTGAATCGCGAGGCGTTGGCGGACGTCGCCGAGAAAGGGCTGCCCGTCGGCGTCCCGCTGCTCGGCAACCACATCTTCATGACCAACCAGCCCGGATACGCCGACCACTCCGTCCCCTACGGCAGCTACGACCCGGACGAGGCGCGCCGGCTGCTCGACAAGGCGGGCTGGCGGGCCCGGGGCGACGGCGAACCGCGTACCAGGAACGGCCAGGAGCTGAAGCTGCGCTTCGTCATCAGCTCCGCCACCAACCGGCTCGGCCTCGATCTGTCCCAGCTGATCCAGGAGATGCTGCGGCAGGTCGGCATCGAGGTCGACATCGTGAAGGTGCCCGCGAACGACTACGGCTCGCAGTACCTCAACCAGGGCAACTTCGACCTGGCCATCTTCCGCTTCGTCGGGATGACCTACCCGGGCTCGCTCGTCTCCGTCTACCAACAGCCCTCGGGCAGAAACTCGTTCCTGAACTACGGCCGGATCGGCGACGCGACCGTCGACCGGCTGCTGCGCGAGGCCCAGGGCACCCTCGACCAGCGGCGTGCCACCGCCCTCTACAACCGGGCCGACGCCGAGATCTGGCGTATCGGCCACGACATCGAGCTGTACCAGCGCCCGCAGATGATGGCCGTACGCAAGGACCTCGCCAACTACGGCATCCCCGGCCTCGGTGACCTCGACTGGACGAAGGTCGGCTGGAAGAGCTGAGGGCCTGTGACCGACGCCTGCCCGGTCCGGGGGAGCGGACCGGGCAGGCGTGTCGGTCAGACGGTGGCGCCGCTGAGCACCCTCTCCTCGCGCGGGACCGCGCTGCGCAGGGCGTCGAAGCCGAGCGCCGCCGACGCCAGGGTGACGTGGTGATGCCAGCCGCGGAACGAGCGGCCCTCGAAGTCACCGAGCCCGAAGTCCTCGTGCAGTCGCCGAAGCCCCTCACCGGCGGACGAGCGCAGCCGCGCCAGCGGGAGCGCGTCGGCGATCCGGCGGGCCGGCAGATTCGTCAGCCAGTACGCCCGCGGCTCGGGCCGGCCGAACGGCCAGTCCGTGACGAGGTGCCGGGGGCTCGTCCGGTGTGCCTGGCGCACCTGCGGCGCTGTGCCCGCCGCCCGGCACAGCAGCGCCGGCGTGGACAGGAACTGCGACCGGTGCTGCCGCTCGGTCACCGGGTCGTACCAGCCGACCGGGGTCCGCTCACCCCGCCGCGCCACATGCGCGGCGAGGTCGGCGACCGTGCCGCGCACCGCGGGCAGTGCCGAGTGCGGGCGGGGCATGGTGACGGCGGTGCGCGGCGACACCTGCACGAGGTAGCCGTGGCCCCGCGCTTCCAGGCCGTGAAGCAGCGGCTCGGTCTCGGCCTCGTGGCGCCAGTCCGCGAGCACCGGACGCGGTTCGAGCAGCCACTCCTCCGTCATCTCGTCCAGCGCCTGGAGCACGTACTGCCAGCGCGGCCGGGACTGCTCGTCCTCGGGCACATGGGCGCCCTCGCGCAGCTGCTCGTCGTGGTCCCAGCGCGGTGGAAGGAGCAGCCGCCAGTTGACCGGGACGCCACCGCCGGAACCGACCAGGGAAACCGCGCAGGCGAGCTGGCAGTTGACGGTGCGCTCCTGGGACGGCGCGTACTGGCGGGCCACGCCCACCGAGCGGTCGCCGTTCTTGGCGAAGACGACCTCGTCCACCGACCAGGCCTCGATGTCGAAGGCGTCCGTCATCCTGACGGCCGTGCGGCGCCGCACGGGGCCGCAGTCCCACGGGCTCTGGTGGATGAACTGCTGGAGCTGCTGCACGGCCCGCCGCCCGAGCACGTACTCGGAGATCCGGGTCGGCGTCTTACGACCCGGCACGCCGATCAGCCCGCGTAAGTAGACCTCGCCCCACCGCCGCTGGTCGGAGCGGGCCAGCTCGCGGAACAGGTCCTGGCAGTACGCGGAGAAGGAGAGTTCGCTGGAGAGGGTCGTCAGGCTGGACACGGTGCCCCCGGGAAGGTGTGGGACGGGCGACTGGAGCAGGGGTTCAGTCATGCGCGCACGCGTCCCCGCCCTCCAGGAGGAAGGCATCGGTGGCGAGCAGCGCGTCCGCGACGTCGGGCAGCGCGCAGCCGACGATGACGAAGTCGACGTCGAGCCCGGCCTTGGTGCGCTGGAAGAGGAGTTCGTTGATCGCGGGCCGGCCCATCGCGGTGACCTCGCACAGATGGAACTCCACGCGCAGCGGCTCGGCCGCCATCACCTCGGACAGCACGCGCCGGAACTTCTCCAGCTCGGTGGTGTCGATGACGCCGTCGCAGCGGACGTGCGCGGTGCCGCCGTCGAACTCCGTGCGCATCCGCAGCCGCAGCTGGGCGGGCTCCAGCTCGACGCGTACCCGCACCGGTTCGTCGCCCTCCGGCAGCCGTACGGTCAGCTCCTTCGGCTCGAAGTGGTGGTACGGACGCCCCTCGACCCACACCCGGGTCAGCTCCACCGAACCGGCGGGGAGCAGATCGGGCGCGACCCGCAGCGTGCGGTCGGGCAGGTCGTCCGGGCGCGGCCGGAAGTGCAGGGTCAGGGCGTCGTTGCTGATGAGCAGGCCGGTGTAGACGGCGGCCAGGTAGCACAGTTCGAGCGCGTGGTAGCCGGCCATGGCGTGGCTGCCCTTGAGCCGCTCGGTGCCGAGCAGATACGGGATGCCGTTGGCCAGCACGTTGAAGTAGACGCCGCCGTCGTCGTAGTCGAGGAAGAAGGCGTTGTAGAACGAGGCGGCTTCACGCGCGAGCCGCAGCTGCTCCGGATCGCTCGTGGTGCCCGCGAGGATCAGATAGGCGAGGATCGCCTGCTCCTGCTGCCACCAGGCCTTGCGGTCGTGCCACACCATCCGGTGCAGCCCGCTGTCCGGGTCGGCGGTGCGCTCCACCACGTCGTACCAGCCACCGCGCAGCTGGTCGCTGCCGACGGCGGGCATGATCTCGCTGATCCGCTCGGCCAGCGCACCGTACTCGTCCTTGTCCACCATGGACTTGATGCGGGTCAGGTTCCAGGCGATCTTCAGGTTGTGCCCGACGACGGCCCGGTCCTGCTGCCAGCCCCAGGTGCGGTCGGGGGTCCAGTCCGTGTGGAACCGCTCCTGGACGAAGGGCGAGCCGGGCTCGTCGGGGAAGCGCTGGACGACGGTGTCCGCGGTCTCCTCCAGGAGCCGCGCGAAGTCTTCGCGGCCGGTCGCCAGATAGGCGTTGATCAGATACGCGGGCGCGTGGTCGCCCACCGAGTTCCAGTTCTTGCGTGACCGGTTGGGGCCGAGCGCGTCCGCCTTCGGGTCGAGTGTGATCGGGTCCAGGTGCGAGAAGAACCCGCCGTGCTCGGGGTCCCTGAAGTACTGCTCGAACAGGGCGACCGTACGGTCGATGTCGTCCAGGATCCGCGGGTCGCCGGTGATCCGGTACGTCTGGGTGGGGCCGGCCAGCGCGTATATCTGCTCGTACATCGGGATCGCGTCGAAGTCGTCGCCGAACTCCGAGGCGAGCACCTTGCGCTGCCCGGTCGGGGTGACATCGATGCCGTGGTACCAGTAGACGATCCCGTCCTGGTCGTCGGCGACGCGCATGTGCTCGCGCAGATACTCGGTGCCCGACTCGGCGGCCTGGAGGAACCGGTCCTCGCCGGTCAGCAGGTACGCCGTCGACAGGCCGTAGACGAGCCGCGAGATGGTGTCGGTCTCCTGGCGCACGTCGGCGCCGTCGAAGTCGGGGAGGTGCGTGCCGTGCAGGGTCAGCTGGGTGCGGAAGTTCTGCCAGTCGTACTTGCCGTCGGGGAAGTGCCCGCGCAGATAGAAGTCGGCGACCGCGGCGGCCTGCTGCACCCACCAGGCCGGGTGCTCGAAGACGTAGGAACCGCGGTGCTCCTCGGGGAAGGTGATCTCCTTCGCCTCGAACCGCTCGCCGTCCTGCCAGGCGTAGCAGATGCCGTACACGAACAGATAGCGGCCCTCGGCGAGCATGTCGAGGGTGGCGGCCGTGGTGTCGCGGTAGGGGTCGCCGAGGTTGCGGACGATGCGCGAGGAGACGTTCCTCGGCAGGTGGACGGTGAACTCCCGGTCGTCGGAGGTGCGCAGGCCGAAGCGGCGCTGCGTGGGACTGAAGTAGGTGACGTAGCCCGCGAGGGTGTCGGAGAACGTGCGGCGTTCGGCGGAGACGCTCATCGGGGGTTGCCCTTCGATTCAGGCAGGGCCGCGAGCAGCACGACGCTGCGGCCGTGGGCGTGGAAGGTGTGGTGGTCTATCAGCTCTTCCTGTCCGGCGGGGAGGAGGTCGTAAGGCCCCGCGTGCGCGGTGTCGAGGACGCGGTGCCAGCGGTGTCCGCGGATGTGCGGCAGCTCGAAGTCGAGGCCCAGGTGGTACATGTTGAGGATCAGATGCAGGTCGGGATCGCCGTCGAACCCGCCGAGCGTGCAGGCCAGGACGCGCGCGTTGGTGTCCTCCCAGCCGGGCTGCTCCAGACGCGTGCCGTGCCAGGTCACGTCGGGCAGCTGCCGTTCGTTGAGGCGCCCGGAGAAGAAGTGGGGCGCGCGGAAAGTGCGGTAGCGGCGGCGCAGTCCGATCAGTCGTCTGGTGAAGGAGAAGGTCTCCTGTTCCTTGTCGGCCTGGTCCCAGTCGAGCCAGGACACCGGGTTGTCCTGGCAGTACGCGTTGTTGTTGCCTCCCTGGCTGTTGCGGAACTCGTCGCCGGCGAGCAGCATCGGCACGCCCCTGCTGAGCATCAGGACGGACAGCAGGTTCTTGATCTGGCGCACGCGAAGGCGTTCGACCTCGGGGTCGTCGGTGGGCCCCTCGACGCCGCAGTTCCAGCTGAAGTTCTGCTCGGCGCCGTCGGCGTCCGCCTCACCGTTGGCGTAGTTGTGCTTGTGGTCGTAGCTCACCAGGTCGTTGAGGGTGAAGCCGTCGTGGCAGGTGATGAAGTTGATGCTGTTGGTGGGCAGCTCCTTCTGCGGCCCGAACAGGTCCTCGGAGCCGCCGAACCGCTTGGCGAGGTCGCCGACCGTTCCGGCGTCGCCGCGCACGAACCGGCGTACGTCGTCACGGAACGGGCCGTTCCACTGGGCCCAGCGCTTCCCCGGGAACCGGCCGACCTGGTAGAGGCCGCCGCCGTCCCACGGCTCGGCGATGATCTTCGTCTCGGCGAGCACCTTGGACAGCTCGATCGCCCACAGGACCGGCGGCACCGCCATCTCGTAGCCCTGGTCGCCGCGCGAGAGCTCGGAGGCCAGGTCGAAGCGGAAGCCGTCGATGTGGTGCTCGGTGACCCAGTACTCCAGGGACTCGACGATGAACTTGGCGACGAAGGGGTGGTTGGCGTTGACCGCGTTGCCGCAGCCGGTGAAGTCCATGTAGTGGCTGCGGTCCTGCGGCCACAGGTGGTAGTACGCCTCGTTGGCCTGGCCGCGGAAGCTGATCGTCGGGCCGAACTCGTTGCCCTCGCTGGTGTGGTTGAAGACGACGTCGAGGATCACCTCGATGCCGGCCCGGTGGAACGCCTTCACCATGTCCCTGAACTCGGCGATGTGCGTGTTCAGATGCGGCGAGGTGCAGAAGCCGGTGTGCGGCGCGAAGAAGCCGTAGGGGTCGTAGCCCCAGTAGTTGCGCAGCCGCTCGCCGTCCGGGCCCGTGCGCAGCACCTGTGTCTCGTCGAAGTCGAAGACGGGCAGCAACTCGACCGCGGTGATGCCCAGTTCCACCAGGTGCGGGATCTTCTCGATCACCGCGGAGAAGGTGCCGGGGCTCGCGGTGCGCGCCGTCGGTGACGCCGTGGCACCCCGCACGTGCATCTCATAGATGACCGTGTCCTCCATGGGCGTGCGCAGCGGGCGGTCGCCCTCCCAGTCGTAGTCGTCGAGGTCGACGACCAGGCTGCGCATGCACGTCTCCACGTTGTCGGCGCCGCCGAGAGCGAGGGTGCGGTTCCAGCGCGAGTTGATGTTGGCCCGGGCGTACGGGTCGAGCAGCACCTTGCGGTGGTCGAACCGGGACCCCGACTTACCGGTGTCGCGCGGCCCGTCCATCCGGTAGGCGTAGACCTGGCCCGCCCCGACGCCGTCCACATGGCAGTGCCAGAAGTGGAAGCTGCGGTGCCGGTCCGGGTCGAGCCGGATGGTGCGCGAGGGCTGCGGGTCGTCACAGCGGTCGAAGAGCAGCAGGTCGACGCGGGTGGCGTGCTCCGAGAAGACGGAGAAGTTGACGCCGCCGTCGACGACGGTGGAACCCAGCGGCTGTGGACGCCCCGCGGAGATCTCCTGGCTCATGCGACGACCTGTTCCGCGAAGGGTTCATCGGCCCGGAGCCCGGCGAAGAGCTGTTCCCAGTCGCCCGGCGGGCTGCCCGCGCCGCCCCGCATCTCGAAGGTCAGGCCCTGGGCGGACGGGCAGTACAGCGCCTGCACACAGGCCTCGGCGACGTCCTGGAGGGCGACGTAACCGTCCCTGCGGTCACCCTGTTCCAGATGGACCTGGCCGCTGTCGGCGAGTTCGGTGCGGTCGGTGAGCCAGCCGGGGCGGATGACGGTGTAGGGCAGTCCGGAGGCGCGCACCGCGTTCTCCCCGGCCAGGCGCCAGTCCAGCATCCGGCCGTACGCGTTCATCGGGTGGTCCCTGCGCGTCACATGCCGCTGGCTGACCAGGATGAACTGGGCGGGGCCGAACTCGCCGCGGCGCAGCGCGTCGAGCGTGTTGACGACGCCGCCGTGCAGGGTGCTGCGGGGACTGTCGGGGCCGGTGGTGTCGGTGCCCGGCTCCACCGTGTAGACGACCGCGGAGCAGCCTTGCAGCGGGCTGCGCAGCGACTCGGGTTCGCGGACGTCGCCGAGGAAGAACTGGGCGCGGGGCGGGAGGTGGTACTCGGCGCGCCGGGCGCTGCGGCCGACGACGCGCACCGACTCACCGCGGTCGAGGAGCTTGCGGGTGACGAGCCGGCCGACCCGGCCGGTACCGCCGATCACGGCGATCGAAGTGTTCACGGGAAGTCTCCTGGTGAGAGGGACCGGATCAGACCCATTGCAAGATGTCGTCGGAGCTGGTGAGTTGGGTGCCGCTGGGCACGCCGGAGACGGTCGGGACACGCAGCCGCGGATAGACGCTGACGCCCGACAGACGGGTCCCCGACCACAGGCGGGCACCGTCGCCCACCGCGGACAGGGCCTCCAGGCGGACCGGGGAGCGCACGTCGGAGTGGACCTGGACCATGGGCCCGACGTAGGAGTCGCTGATCTGCGCATACGGTCCGATGACCGCGGAGTCGCCGAGCACGCTGCCCTCGACCTGCACCCCTTCGTGCAGATCGACGCCGTCACCGACGTCCGTGGCGCGCAGCCGCACCCCGGTGCCGATCTCCACGTGCCGGCCGATACGGACGCCGGGGCCGATGACGACACTGCCTTCGGCGATCTTCTGGGCGAGAGTGGTGCCGGTGATGTGGTCCTTGGAGCGCAGGCTGGTCTCGTGGATCCAGTAGCGCGGATCCTCGCTGAGCGGTTTGCCGAGCGCCTGGTCCAGCTGCGGGTACAGGCCGCCGAGCGCGTCGCCGAGGGTGCCGAGGTAGTCGCGGATGTTGCCGAGGTCGCCGAGGCGCGCGATGGGGTCGACGGCCACCGGGTGGCCGAGCCCGACGAGCCGCGGCAACAGGTCGTTGCCCCAGTCGAGGCGCTGCTGGGCGAGGCGGATGAGTTCGGGGGTGCGTGCGGCGAGCCGCAGACGGGCGCAGTCGATGAGGTACATCCCCGCGTTGGTGGCCAGGGTACGCGGTCCGTGCGGCTGGGTGATCTCGGGGAACTCCCGCTCGATGACCGAGAGTTTGGGCTTCTCCAGGAAGCCGCAGACGAGCTGGTCCGTGGTCGTGCGCATGACGCCGTACTTGCCGGCGATCTCTTCCGGAGCCCGCGGCACGGCGGCCACGGTGACCACCGCGTCGGCATCCCGCTGCGCGGCGAGGAGCCGGTCCAGCGAGAACTCGAACAGCGAGTCGACGGGCAGGACGAGCGCGGTACCGGTCAGGTTCCACTGTTCGAGGTTGTGCAGGGTGGCCGCGCCCGAGCCCACGTTGTACGGGTCGAAGCGGGCCCGTGAGTAGTCGATCTGCACTCCGTAGCGCTCGCCGTGGCCGAGCACCAGTTTGATCTGGCTCCGGTTCTCCACGCCCTGAGCCACCACGTAGAAGCGACGGATGCCTTGGTCACGGCAGGCCTCGACGATCCACTCGATGAGAGGTCTGCCGGCGAACGGGATGAGCGCCTTGCTGCGGATGTAGTCGGCGGACTGCAGAGTGATGGGCTTCGCCCTCTCCCCCCGGCCGCCGGCCAGGATGATGCCGACCGTGCTGTCGTACCCCATCGCTGTCCTGCCTTCCAGGCCGACTTGTCGATGAATGTGATTCAACAAGCTTTGTCATGTGAAGTCAAGTGACTTGTAAAGCTTGCAGGTCACCGGCGCTGGAGGGGTGTCATACGGGAACGCGAAAGGGCCGGGCCCCGAGTCCTTGAAGGACTCGGGGCCCGGCCCCGACCGCTGTGCTCGGTACGAGACTTGGAGGCGAGGCTTACGCCTCGAACACCTCACGCACCAGCTGCTCCTGCTCGGCCTGGTGGCGCTTGGCGGAGCCGACCGCCGGGGACGAGCCGTGCGGGCGCGAGATGCGCCGCAGCCGCTCGGCACCCGGGAGGCCGGCGCCGACCGCCAGGTCCAGGTGGTCGATCAGGTTGAGCGCGATGAACGGCCACGGGCCCTGGTTCGCCGGCTCCTCCTGCGCCCACAGGTACTTCTCGGCGTTCGGGTACTTGGCGATCTCGGCCTGGAGCTCGGCACCCGGCAGCGGGTACAGGCGCTCGACGCGGATGATCGCGGTGTCGGTGACGCCGCTCTTCTTCCGCTCGGCCTCGAGGTCGTAGTACAGCTTGCCCGCCACGAAGACGACCTTGCGGACCGCGTTCGCGTCCACCGAGTCGTCGCCGATGACCGGACGGAAGCCGCCCGACGTGAACTCCTCCACCTTCGACGCGGCGGCCTTGAGGCGCAGCATCGACTTCGGGGTGAAGACCACCAGCGGCTTGTGGTGCGGGTTGTGCACCTGCCACCGCAGGAGGTGGAAGTAGTTCGACGGCAGCGTCGGCATGGCGACCGTCATGTTGTTCTGCGCGCAGAGCTGGAGGAAGCGCTCGATACGGGCCGAGGAGTGGTCCGGGCCCTGGCCCTCGTAGCCGTGCGGCAGGAGCAGGGTGACGCCGGACGTCTGGCCCCACTTCTGCTCGGCGGCCGAGATGTACTCGTCGACGATCGTCTGCGCGCCGTTGACGAAATCGCCGAACTGGGCTTCCCACAGCACGAGCGACTCGGGACGCGCGAGCGAGTAGCCGTACTCGAAGCCCATGACCGCGTACTCGGAGAGCAGCGAGTCGTAGACGTTGTAACGGGCCTGCTCGGGCGACAGGTAGAGCAGCGGCGTGTAGTCCTCGCCGGTCTCCCGGTCGATGAGGACCGCGTGGCGCTGGCCGAAGGTGCCGCGGCGCGAGTCCTGGCCGGACAGGCGCACCGGGGTGCCCTCCAGGAGGAGGGAGCCGACGGCGAGGGTCTCGCCCATGCCCCAGTCGATCGTCCCGTCCTCGATCATCGCGGCGCGGCGCTGCAGCTGCGGCAGCAGACGCGGGTGCACCGTGACGTTGTCCGGGATGTTGACCTGGGACTCGGCGATGCGCTTGACGACCTCCTGGGAGATCGCCGTCTGCACGGCCACCGGGAACTCGGGCTGCGGCTCCGGCAGCTGGGCGTCGCCCGGCTGCGCCACGGCCTCGCGGACCTCGGTGAAGACCTTCTCCAGCTGGCCCTGGAAGTCCTGCAGCGCCTGCTCGGCCTCTTCGAGGGTGATGTCGCCGCGACCGATGAGGGACTCGGTGTAGAGCTTGCGCACCGAGCGCTTCTTGTCGATCAGGTCGTACATCAGCGGCTGCGTGAACGCCGGGTTGTCCGACTCGTTGTGACCGCGGCGGCGGTAGCAGATGAGGTCGATCACGACGTCCTTGTTGAACGCCTGACGGAACTCGAAGGCCAGACGCGCGACGCGGACGACGGCCTCGGGGTCGTCGCCGTTCACGTGGAAGATCGGCGCCTCGATCATGCGGGCCACGTCGGTGGCGTACATGGAGGAGCGCGACGACTCCGGGGCGGCGGTGAAGCCGACCTGGTTGTTGATGACGATGTGGACCGTGCCGCCCGTGCGGTAGCCGCGCAGCTGCGACATGTTGAGCGTCTCGGCGACCACACCCTGGCCCGCGAAGGCCGCGTCACCGTGCAGGGCGACGGGCAGGACCGTGAAGTCCGTGCCGCCCTTGTTGATGATGTCCTGCTTGGCGCGGACGATGCCCTCGATGACCGGGTCGACCGTCTCCAGGTGGGAGGGGTTCGCGGCCAGCGAGACGTTGATCTGCTCGCCGTCCAGACCGGTGAAGGTGCCCTGGGCGCCCAGGTGGTACTTCACGTCGCCGGAGCCGTGCATCGACTTCGGGTCGAGGTTGCCCTCGAACTCGCGGAAGATCTGCGCGTACGACTTGCCGACGATGTTGGCCAGCACGTTCAGGCGGCCACGGTGGGCCATGCCGATGACGACCTCGTCGAGGCGGGCCTCGGCGGCGGAGTCGATGACCGCGTCGAGCAGCGGGATGACGGACTCGCCGCCCTCCAGGGAGAAGCGCTTCTGGCCGACGTACTTCGTCTGCAGGAAGGTCTCGAACGCCTCCGCCGAGTTCAGCCGGCGCAGGATGCGCAGCTGCTCCTCGCGCTCCGGCTTGGAGTGCGAGCGCTCGATGCGGTCCTGGATCCACTTGCGCTGCTTCGGGTCCTGGATGTGCATGAACTCGACGCCGGTGGTGCGGCAGTACGAGTCGCGCAGGACACCGAGGATGTCGCGCAGCTTCATCATCGACTTGCCGGCGAAACCGCCGACGGCGAACTCGCGCTCCAGGTCCCAGAGCGTCAGCCCGTGCTCGGTGATGTCCAGGTCGGGGTGCTTGCGCTGCTTGTACTCCAGCGGGTCGGTGTCGGCCATGACGTGGCCGCGGACCCGGTAGGAGTGGATCAGCTCGAAGACCCGCGCGGCCTTGGTGACGTCGTCGTCGTGGCTGGCGTCGATGTCCTTGAACCAGCGGACCGGCTCGTAGGGGATGCGCAGGGCCTTGAAGATCTCGTCGTAGAACTCGTTCTCACCGAGGAGGAGGTTCGCGACGATACGCAGGAACTCGCCGGAGGCGGCGCCCTGGATGACCCGGTGGTCGTAGGTCGACGTGAGCGTCATGACCTTCGAGATGCCGAGCTTGTTGAGGGTGTCCTGGCTCGTGCCCTGGAACTCGGCCGGGTAGTCCATCGAGCCGACGCCCATGATGACCGACTGTCCGGGCATCAGACGCGGCACGGAGTGGACGGTGCCGAGGCCGCCGGGGTTGGTCAGGGAGACCGTGACGCCGGTGAAGTCGTCCATGCCGAGCTTGCCGTCACGCGCGCGGCGGACGATGTCCTCGTAGGCCTGCCAGAACTCGAAGAAGTTCAGCGTCTCGGCCTTCTTGATGCCCGCGACGACCAGCTGACGGTCGCCGTTGGGCTTCACGAGGTCGATGGCGAGGCCGAAGTTGATGTGCTCCGGCTTGACCAGGGTCGGCTTGCCGTCCTTCTGCGCGAAGGAGTAGTTCATCGACGGCATGGCCTTGATGGCCTGCACCATCGCGTACCCGATGAGGTGCGTGAAGGAGATCTTCCCGCCGCGGGCGCGCTTGAGGTGGTTGTTGATGACGATGCGGTTGTCGAACAGCAGCTTCACCGGGACGGCGCGCACGGAGGTGGCCGTGGGGACCTCGATGGACGCGTTCATGTTCTTCGCGACGGCGGCGGCGGGACCGCGCAGCGTCACGAGCTCGGGGCCGGCGGGGGCCTCGGTCGTCACTGGTTCAGCCTTCTTCGGAGCGGGGGCGGCGGGGGCGGGCTTCGCGGCGGCGGGACCCGACGGTGCAGGCTGCGCGGGAGCCGGGGCGGCCTGTGCGGGAGCCGCGGCGGGCTTCGCGGGGGCGGCCGGGGCCGGTGCGGCGGGTGCCTGCGCGGCGGGAGCCGGCTGGGCCGGGGCCGCGGGCTTCTGGGCCGGCGCCGCGGTCGGCGCAGCCCCCGCGGCTGCGGCACCTGGCTTGTAGTCGGCGAAGAAGTCCCACCAGGCTCGGTCGACCGAATTCGGGTCCTGGAGGTACTGCTGATAGATCTCGTCGACGAGCCACTCATTGGGACCGAAGGCAGCGGCAGGGTTTTTACCCTGGCCGGCTTGGTCGGTCTCGGTCGAGATGCTCGAGTTACTGGGGGACTGTGGCGACACGGCGGTAACCGCCCTCTTCCGCTTCTCACAAGGTGATGGACAGCGGGAATAAAGGCTACGCCTCCATGAGCGAGACGTGCAGACCGGGCCGGTGATCCGTCGTGTAAGTCACATCGGACGTCGGGTTTCGGGCCGTGAAATGGCGGGAAACAACCGGGGTTTCGGTACGTTCGGACGCGCACCCGGCACATCCGGGCACGCGTGGACGCGGCTTGACCTCCGCCTGACCGAAACCCTACGTCAACTTTGCGTTCGCGGCTCTCCCGGAAGAGTGACCTTGATGCGGCAGCCACGCTCCGATTCGGCCACGCCTATCCGCCCGCCGTGCAGGTCCACGGCCCAGCGTGCGATGGCGAGGCCGAGGCCCGTGCCGCCGTCACCCTTGCCGTTGGCCGACTGTCCGGCGTTGCCCCGGTTGAAACGCTCGAAGACCCGGTGCCACTCCGACTGCGGGATGCCGGGCCCCTCGTCGAGCACCTCGAGGACCAGGGACTCGGGGGAGGGGCCCCGCCGGGCCCGTACGGTGACGCGGCCGTGCGCCGGCGAGTGCTTCACCGCGTTGTCGATGAGATTCGCCACGACCTGGTGGATGCGCTCCGGGTCGGCGTGCGCCGTCAGCTCGGGCGGCGAGACGTCCAGGTGGAGATGGACGTCGGTACGCGTATGGGTGCCCGAGCCGGAGGCGATGCCGGCGCGCTGGGACACCGCCATGTTCGCCTCCTTGAGCACGCCCGACAGATACGGCCAGACCTCGAAGCGGCGGGCCTTGAGGGGGACCACGCCGTTGTCCAGGCGGGACAGGTCGAGGAGGGTCTCGACGAGCCGGCCGAGCCGCTCCGTCTGCTTCAGCGCGGTGCGCATCGTCTCGGGGTCGGCCGACATGACGCCGTCCACGACGTTCTCCAGGACCGCGCGAAGGCCCGCGATCGGGGTGCGCAGCTCGTGCGAGACGTTGGCGACCAGCTCCTTGCGCTGCTGGTCCTGGGCCGCCAGCTCGTCGGCCATGCGGTTGATCGTGACCGCGAGATCACCGAGCTCGTCGCGGCGGCCCGCACCCCGGACCCGGCGCGTGTAGTCGCCGTTGGAGATGGAGCGGGCCACCGTGTTCATCTCGTCGAGCGGCGCGGTGAGGCTGTGCGCCACGAACTGAGTGATCAGCAGCGTCGCGATGATCGAGAACACGGTGATGAAGCGCAGCTCCGTCGCCGTGTACATCGCCACCATGAGCAGGCCCGTGGTGATGAAGACGGAGACGACGACGAGCGTGCCGAGCTTCGCCTTGATCGAGAAGGGGCGCAGGCCGCCCGTCGCCCAGAGCGGGCTGAGGGGATGCGGCCGGTGGGAGCGGCCGTGCGGTGCCCGGTCCCCGCTGCCAGTGCTCATGACGGGTTCGGCGTCTCCAGTGCGTAGCCCACACCGTGCACGGTGCGGATCCGCTCGGCGCCGATCTTCCGGCGCAGGGCCTTGATGTGGCTGTCGACGGTGCGGGTGCCCGAGGCGTCCGCCCAGTCCCACACCTCGGCGAGCAGCTGCTCACGGGAGAGGACCGCGCGGGGGGTGTTCGCCAGGCACACCAGAAGGTCGAACTCGGTGGGCGTCAGGTGGACGTCCTCGCTGCGGACCCGCACGCGGCGCTGCGCGTGGTCGATCTCCAGCTCGCCGAGGCGCAGGATGCCGCTGCGGGGGGTCGCCGCGGCGAGTGCCGCCCGCTCGACCCTGCGCAGCAGCACGTGGACCCGCGCCGCCAGTTCCCGCATGGAGAACGGCTTGGTCATGTAGTCGTCGGCGCCGACGCCGAGCCCGACGAGCATGTCCGTCTCGTCGTCGCGTGCCGTCAGCATCATGACCGGGACCGGTCGTGCCGCCTGCACCCGGCGGCAGACCTCGAGCCCGTCGAATCCGGGCAGCATGATGTCGAGGATCAGCAGGTCGGGCTGCCATGCCTCGGCCGTGTCGACCGCCGCCGGTCCGTCCTGTGCGGTTTGCACGAGGAATCCCTCGGCCCGCAGCCGGGCGGCGATGGCGTCCACGATCGTGGGGTCGTCCTCGACGACCAGCACCCGTCGCTGGGCACCCGGGGTCGCCGTGCTGCCGTTGTGGGAGGTGTGTGTCTGCTCCATCGCCCCGCCCCTGAATGCGCGCCGTCCTGACGCGCTTGACGCTTGAATGATCTGGGTTTCGGACGTCAGCGTACGGGGAGTTACCGCCGGTCGGCTACGCGGCCCGTACTGCGAGGTGCACCACGTCGGGTACGCCTCGGACAACGGGGATCTCTTCGGTGCGGACCGCCCGGAATCCGGCATTCCGCAAGGTTCCTTCGAAATTTGCGGAGGGCTGTGCGGACCAGACGGCCAGTACCCCGCCGGGGTTGAGGCGGGCCTGGCAGGCGGCGAGGCCCGCGGGTGAGTAGAGGCCCTCGTTGTCCTCGGTGACGGTCCAGTCCGGGCCGTTGTCGATGTCGAGGCAGAGGGCGTCGTACGTGACGGACGCCTCGTGCAGGTGGCGGACCAGATCGGCCTCGATGATCTCGGTGCGGGCGTCGGCGACGGCCTCGGCGGAGAGGGGGCGCAGCGGCCCGTCGAGGTGCCAGTCGATGATGGCGGGTTCCCGCTCGATGACCGTGATGCGGCCCCAGTTGGGGTCCGCCGCGGCGTGGGCCAGGGAGAATCCGACGCCCAGACCGCCGATGAGGAGGCTCGGCCCGGACCGGGTGGGCGGGAGCGCGGCCAGCGCCGCGTCGATCAGGAGCCGCTCCGAGCGGCCGTCGGACGTGTCCATCAGGAACGTGCCGTTGGCGATGATCTGCAGCAGAGCGCCGTGGCGGCGCAGGACGACCTCGCCGAAGGGGCCGGTACGGCGGTCCAGGACGGTGGGCATTTCCGTGACAAAGCTGTCGGGCATGTGGTCATTCTGGTGGGCCGGAGCGGTGGGTTCGAGGCGGACGCCGTCGACGTCCGGGAGGTTGCTGTGAAACTGGTCACATGTGGCGCCTGTCATGGACAGTGGCGGCGGCCGGACCGAAATCTGGGATAGATCTTCAGGGACGGAACTGGGCGAAAGGGAGCTGTGCGAAAGGGTTGCTGCACGGGGAGGCAGGCGTGACGGCCGACGTCGAGACGGTGCCCGCACCTGGGGTCCGGCGTCCGGAGACCGACGTCGAGACGGTGCCCGCACCCGAGGTCCGGCGCCCGGCGGCCGGCATCCCGGCGCAGCCGAGCCCCCCGCCCCTGGAGACCGGGCCACGCCCGCGCCCGAGGCGTGCGCGGCTGCGGCGGCTGCTGCCCACGCCGACCGGGACCCCTTTCACCTTCGCGTACGCCGTCGTCCTCGCCGGCACCTCGCTGTTCATGGAGTTCGCGGACCCGGACACGGTCTCCGCGGCGCTCCGGGCGTCCAGCACCGACGTCACGCACCTGGCGCACTCGCCGGTGCTCGTGCTCGGGGCCAGCGCGCTGTGGATCGCGGGCGGCGTCATGTCCCCGCTCGTGGTCGCGTTCGTGGTCGTGCTGACCGCTCTGGAGCGGCGCACGGGCGGGCTGCGCACCGCCGGTGTCTTCCTGCTCGGCCATGTCCTGGCGACCCTGGCCACCGAGATCCCCGTGGGCCTGTCGGTGATGGCCGGCCACCTTCCCCAGAGCTCGCTGCACCGCCTCGACTACGGCATCAGCTTCGGCGTCGCCGCCAGCATCGGGGCGCTGGCCGGGCTGCTCACCCCATGGCCGCGGTGGCTGGTGCTCGGCGGCTTCGCGGCGATGCTGATCGAGGACCTGGTCGCGTTCACCGACCCGATGACGAACTGGGGGCATCTGCTGGCGCTGGCCGTCGGCGTCGGGACCTGGCCCCTGCTGCGCCGCAGGGTGCCTGGCCGGTCCGCTCGCCGTGGGTAATGCCCCGGTGGGGCGGGTGCGGCACCGTCGTGGCTGGTCGCGCAGTTCCCCGCGCCCCTGAAAGGCGCACTGCGTGCGCCCTCATGGGGCTGCGGCGGAGCCGCATGCTCCAGGGGCGCGGCTAACTGCGCGACCAGCCCCCACCGGCCCGCAGCCGCATGACCCCTCAGCCCACCGCCCCAAGGTGCTTCGCGTTGGTCAGCGGCGCCACGACGTGCCAGCCCACCGCCTCATAGAGCAGGCGGCCCTCAGGGGTGCAGGCGAGGACGGCCCGGGTGGCGCCCTGAGCCGCGGCGGCCGCGTGCAGGGCGGCCATGACCACCCTGCCGAGGCCCCGGCGGCGGTGGCGTAAGGACGTCTCGATCTGGTCGACGACCGCGCTCGCGCCGGTCGGGGCGACCTGGCCGCGCGCGGCGAACGCCCCGTCCGCGTCGGTGACGAGGGCCCGGACGACGCCGCCGCGGCTCCAGGTGCGCAGCCGGTAGCCCGGGGGGACGGCCGGTCCGGCGGTGGGCACCAGGGCCGTCGCCATCAGGAAGTCGCCCGAGCCGTACGGCTGCCACGCGGGGCCGAGCCACGGCAGGACGCGCTCGGGCTCGGCGAAGACCTTGAGGTGGAAGGCGCGGGCGCGCGTCGACTCGGCGGCCTTGCGGACGTCGTCCTCGCGCACCCCGTCGTTGACGGCGCCGAGGACGTGCCGCCCCGGCTGCTCCGGCAGGCCCACATGGACCGTGTACCCCCAGGGTTCGACGAGCGGGGGAGCCGCCCCGCGCGACACGACCCAGCCGTCCACCCAGTCGCGTACGAGATCGGCGTCGCCTGCCATGAACACACCCCCGGTGGGAGAGAGACCCGATAGGGCCCCCGTAATAGTCACTGGCGCTGTTCGCACCTTACGGGGGTCCATTTCTGCTGGGACAGGTGCGATCGCTGAGAGCGAACACGTGGCTGGGAACATTCGGAGGCGCTCGAGCATTGAGTCGACATAGCTCAACTTGACTGCCGAAGGGGAGATCATGGCTTCGACGTCCACACCGCTCACCCTGCCCGTGCTGCCGCTCGACGACGAGGTCGTGCTGCCCGGCATGGTGGTGCCCCTGGACCTGAACGACACGGACGTCCGCGCCGCGGTGGAGGCCGCCCAGGCCGCCGCCCGATCCAGTGGGGACAGCAAGCCGAAGGTGCTGCTTGTTCCGCGCATCGACGGCACGTACGCGAACACCGGTGTGCTCGGCACCGTCGAGCAGGTCGGCCGCCTCGCCGACGGTGACCCCGGCGCCCTGATCCGCGGCCGCGGCCGCGTGCGGATCGGCGCGGGCACCACCGGACCCGGCGCCGCCCTCTGGGTGGAGGGACTGACCGTCGCGGAGGAGGTGCCCGAGCCCCTGCCCGGCGCCGTCACCGAGCTGGTCAAGGAGTACAAGGCGCTCGCCACCAACTGGCTGAAGAAGCGCGGCGCCTGGCAGGTCGTGGACCGCGTCCAGCAGATCGACGACGTGTCCGTCCTCGCCGACAACTCCGGATACTCGCCCTTCCTCACCACCGACCAGAAGATCGAACTCCTGGAGACCGCCGACCCGGTCGCCCGCCTCAAGCTCGCCACCGAGCAGCTGCGCGAGCACCTCGCCGAGCAGGACGTCGCCGAGTCGATCGCCAAGGACGTACAGGAAGGCGTCGACAAGCAGCAGCGCGAGTTCCTGCTGCGGCGCCAGCTCGACGCGGTCCGCAAGGAACTGCGCGACCTGAACGGCGAGGCGGAGGGCGAGGAGTCGGACGACTACCGCGCCCGCGTCGAGGCCGCCGACCTGCCAGAGAAGGTCCGCGAGGCCGCGCTCAAGGAGGTCGAGAAGCTGGAGCGGTCCAGCGACCAGTCCCCCGAGGGCTCCTGGATCCGCACCTGGCTCGACACCGTCCTCGAACTGCCGTGGACCGAGCGGACCGAGGACGAGTACGACATCAAGGGCGCCCAGGAGATCCTCGACGCCGAGCACGCGGGCCTGGAGGACGTGAAGGAGCGCATCACCGAGTACCTGGCCGTGCGCAAGCGGCGCTCCGAGCGCGGGCTCGGCGTCGTCGGCGGCCGTCGCGGCGGCGCCGTGCTCGCCCTCGTCGGCCCGCCCGGCGTCGGCAAGACCTCGCTCGGCGAGTCCGTGGCGCACGCGATGGGCCGCAAGTTCGTCCGCGTCGCCCTCGGCGGCGTCCGCGACGAGGCCGAGATCCGCGGCCACCGCCGTACGTACGTGGGTGCCCTGCCGGGCCGCATCGTGCGGGCGATCAAGGAAGCCGGGTCGATGAACCCGGTGGTCCTGCTCGACGAGATCGACAAGGTCGGCTCCGACTTCCGCGGCGACCCCGCCGCGGCCCTGCTCGAAGTCCTCGACCCGGCGCAGAACCACACGTTCCGCGACCACTACCTGGAGGTCGAACTCGACCTCAGCGATGTGGTGTTCCTCGCGACCGCGAACGTCCTCGAAGCCATTCCCGAGGCACTGCTCGACCGTATGGAACTGGTGCGGCTCGACGGCTACACCGAGGACGAGAAGGTCGTCATCGCCCGCGACCACCTGCTCCCGCGCCAGCTGGAGCGGGCCGGTCTGGAGAAGGACGAGGTCACGCTCGACGAGAGCGCGCTGCGCAAGCTCGCGGGGGAGTACACCCGGGAAGCCGGTGTCCGTAACCTGGAGCGCTCTGTCGGCCGGCTGCTGCGCAAGGTGGCCGCGCAGCACGAACTGGGCGAGCGTGAGCTGCCGTTCACGGTGACCGACGCCGAGCTGCGGTCGCTCATCGGGCGGCCGCACCACGTGCCCGAGTCCGCGCAGGACCCGGCCGAGCGGCGCACGGCGGTGCCGGGTGTCGCGACGGGGCTCGCCGTGACCGGCGCCGGGGGTGACGTGCTCTACGTGGAGGCGTCCCTCGCCGACCCGGAGACGGGCGCGGCCGGACTGACCCTCACCGGTCAGCTCGGCGACGTCATGAAGGAGTCGGCGCAGATCGCGCTCTCCTTCCTGCGCTCGCACGGCGCGGAGCTGGAGCTGCCCGTCGCCGATCTGAAGGAGCGCGGCGTGCACATCCACTTCCCGGCCGGGGCCGTGCCCAAGGACGGGCCGAGCGCGGGCGTCACCATGACGACCGCCCTTGCCTCGCTGCTGAGTGGGCGTCTGGTCCGGACGGATGTGGCGATGACCGGGGAGGTTTCGCTGACCGGGCGGGTGCTGCCCATCGGGGGCGTGAAGCAGAAGCTGCTCGCCGCGCATCGGGCCGGGATCACTACGGTGATCATCCCGAAGCGGAACGAGGCGGATCTGGATGATGTGCCGGCCGAGGTGCTGGAGAAGCTGGATGTGCATCCGGTGACGGATGTGCGGCAGGTGCTTGAGCTGGCGCTTGCGCCCGCTTCTGCCCCGGCGGATCTGGAGGTTCCGGTCGCGGCGTGACGGGTGTGGCCGGATAGTGCAGGCCCGGGTTCTCTAGGGAGCCCGGGCCTGCGCGTACCGTCACGGGGCACTGCCCCGGACCCCGGTCCTCAATCGCCGGACGGGCTTGTTTTGACCGGACGGGCTTGTTTTGACCGGACGGGCTTGTTTTGACCGGACGGGCTTGGTTTGGCCGGACAGGCTTGGTTGGGTCAGCCGTTGGCCAGTGCCTGGACTCGGTCCAGGGCGCCGTTGAATTTGTTGTGGTCGCCGACCGTCGGACCGCTCGACGTGTACTGCCAGATCGTCTGGACGCCCCAGCCGGCCGGCAGGGTGCCCACGGTGGAGGCGTAGCGGGCGATCCACAGCGGGTTGGTGGAGCCGAACGCGGCGGAGTTGCCCGTGCACTGGGTCCACCAGCTCGTCGCCGTGTAGATCACGGCGTCGCGGCCGGTGCGCGCCTTGTACTGGTTCACGAAGTCCCGGATCCACGTGACCATCCCGGCCGCCGTCTTGCCGTAGCAGGCGGCGCCGTACGGGTTCCACTCGATGTCGAGCACGCCGGGCAGCGTCCGGCCGTCCCTCGACCAGCCGCCCCCGTGGTCCACGAAGTAGTTGGCCTGCGTGGCGCCGTTCGTCGTGTCGGGGGTCGCGAAGTGGTAGGCGCCGCGGATCATGCCCACGTTGTACGAGCCGTTGTACTGCTGCGCGAAGTACGGGTTCGTGTAGTACGTGCCCTCCGTGGCCTTGGCGTAGGCCCACTTCACGCCGCTGCTCCAGAGGGTCGACCAGGCCACGTTGCCCTGGTGGCTGCTGACGTCGACCCCCTCGGTCTGGGTGACCCTGCCGACCGGGCCCTGGCCGGTGTCGCCGTCGTGCGCGGCCACGCCCATGCCCATACGGGCTTCGCCCCGGGCGGGGACGTCGGCGGCCTGCGCGGCGCTCGGCAGGGTGAACAGGAGGGAGAGGGCGGCGAGCAGGGCGCCGGCGGCGACGCTTCTACGCTTGGGGGTTCCGGGTCTGTGCACGGGCATTGCATGCCTCCATGAAGGCCGTGGGGGACCAGCGCGGCGCTGATCGGGGACCTGTGCCGGGTGTGCGACCTGTCGACATGTCTCTCCGGCGGCACGGCCGGCCGGATTGATAGCGAGCTGGAATGGACATGCCATGCATGACGCTACGCATGTAGACCGGCGGGTGGGAAGAGGGACCGGATGCTGCCGTTGGTCTACTCCTGCGAAATACTGACGGAGCTGCGGTAATGGCGGCAATTGGCGAAAACTTTCAGAACCGGGAAACCCGGGGAAACTCTGGCCATGGGTGCTGACGTGCACGAAGACGGGAACGGCGAGCGGCAGAGCGCCGAACGGGACACGAATTCCGCGCCCGCGCCGACTGGTGTGGACCACGAATTCCTCGCCCTGGAGCGGGAGTTGACGGTATTCCTGCGCCGGGCCCGGGCCTCCTCGGGCGAGATGGCCCGTGAGGTCCATCCGGACCTGGAGCCGGCCGCGTACGGGCTGCTCGTGCGCCTGGAGGAGTGCGGGGCGCAGCGGGCCACCGAACTCGCCGCGTACATCGGGGTCGGCAAGGCCACGATGAGCCGCCAGCTGCGCGCCCTGGAGGACCTCGGCTTCGTCGCCCGTGAACCCGACCCGGCCGACGGCCGCGCCTGGCTCATCTCCCTCACCGAGCGCGGCCGGGCCGACTTCGGGCAGGTGCGGGAGGCGCGGCGCATGAGGTACGTGCGACAGCTCGCGGGGTGGGACCGGGTGGAGGTGGCGGAACTGGCGCGGCTGCTGCACCAGTTGAACGCCGGGGCGGAGTAGATGTTCATCAGCCCCGCCTTGCGGACGAGAGGCAGCGGGGTACGGGGCGGAGCCCCGTGACGCTAGAACTCCGCGTACACCAGCGTCGCGTCGTCGTGGGTTTTGCCGTGTCGCAGATACGTACGGGCCTGCGCATCCGCGTCCTCCAGCGCGCGGACCCGCGCCACCACCGCCTCCGCGCCCTCCTTGCGTATGAGGGCGAACAGTTCGGCCCAGTCGCCCTCGTGGAACTTCTCCACCCAGCGCGTCACTCCGTCGGTCAGCGCGGCCAGTGCCCGGACCTGAGTGCGGGGGAGGGTGCCGGTCACGGCGCGGGTCGCCACCGTGGGGTCGGCGGCCGCGGTGAAGAAGCCGCCCTCCTTGTTGCGTACCGTCGCGTCGGCCACCTCGTCCGAGACCAGGGAGGCGCGCGGGACCCGGTCGAGGCGGTCGTCGAGCAGCACCGACACCGCGCCGTCCGGGGCCTCGACGAGCAGCGCCGAGTCGGACAGCACCAGATGCTCGACCCGCTCCGCGTCCCAGCGGGCCAGGACGACGGTTGCCTGTGGCGTGCGCGGGTGAGAAAGGTCACAGGTCGGGCGGTGGGCGTCGGCGGTGCGGGTGATGGCCGCCGCGAGGATGGAACGCAACGTCATATCCCGGCGTGAAGCGGACAGTTCGGCCAGGGCCGAGCCGAGCCGGGCGGTGAACCACGGGACGGAGTGCAGGCAGCCGTCCTCGGTGGGCGGGGGTGTGACACCGTCCAGAACGACCAGCGATCCGCCCTGTCCGCAGGCCGGAACCGAGATCGACGCGTAGTCCTCGTTCGGGCGGTCGGGGGCGCCGGGTTCGGTGGTCAGTTCGATGCGCATTCGGCCAGTCTGCCTGAGGTCTGCACGGGAGTGGCCGATCTGTGCGGGTTGGCCTGTACCGGCAGGTGGGGCGCCTGTTTTGGGGCGGAATGATCAACTCCGTTGAGGCGTGGCGGGGCATCTTGCCAAAGCCTGTGAAAGACGTCCAACCGGCGCACTGTGGGCGCGTCGGCGCCGGGTCCGGGGAACTTGCTCCCCAACTCCCCCTCGATGTTCACTCCTTCGGGTGGCGGGCAAGGTGATGTGCGCCCCCTGCTCACCGGCACTGGAATGGTCAGGAGCCATGCCAGAGGAGCGCGTGGGTTGACGGTCCGTCACCTGCGCCCATGGGTAGGACGAGTCAGGAATGCGAGCACCAGGTGCGGAACACCTCCGGCGGTAACGGGGCCAGTGGGACGGGTGGGCCGGATGGTGCGGGTGGCTTGGAATCGGCGGCATTGAACCCGGCGGACGCGGGCAGCCCCGGCCCCGACTCCACCGACCCCGTCACCGGGAACACCCCGCAGCCCCCCTCACCTGGCACCACCCCGAAACCTGGCACCACCCCGAAACCTGGCACCACCCCGAAGCCGGCCTCCGTCGAAAGCACCCCGAAGCCTGCGCCCACCTCGGCCGCCGGCGCGCCGCAGCCGGCTCCCGCCCCCGCAGGGAAGGGCAAGCGGGCCCGGGTGCGGAGCCGGTTGATCGTGGCTGTCGCCGTGGTGGCCGCGGCCATCGTGGGGGCCGGGGCGCCGACCATCGTGGCCGCCTCCGGGCGGGTGGGGGAGTCCCAGGGGCTCGTCGACGACGCCGAGCGGACCCAGCAGGCCCTCGCGCTGTCGCACGCGCTGGCCGACGAGCGCGACGAGGTCAGCGCCTTCATCGCCGCGGGACGCCCCAAGGGGCAGGGCCTCAGCGAGGAGCGCAGCGCCCGCGTCGACCGGCAGGTGGACGAACTGCGCGTCGACGCGACCGGGTCCCTGCGGCGCACCGTCGACGATGTCGCCGCCGTCCGCCGCGCCGCCCTCACTGGCAAGGGCTCCGCCCTGGAGGCGCACACCTCGTACTCCAAGGCCATCACGGAACTGCACCGGCTCGCCGAGGAGCTGGCCGACGCGATGCCGCCCCGCGCGGGGTCCGGCGCACACGCCCTCGCCGACCTCGACCGCGCCGTCGACCAGGCCTCCGCCGCCCGCGGCCTGCTGCTCGCCGCGTACGCCGTGCCGGAGCCGACGGACACCACGACCGTCATCGACCCCGTCACGGGGTTGCCCAAGACCGTCGCGAGCGAGGACTCCGCCGAGAGCAAGCGGCGTGACGAGCTGAGCGCCGCCGCCCAGCAGGCCCGCGTCCGCGAACAGGCCGCGCTCGACGACTTCCGCGACTCCGCCCCGGCCGCGTCCGTGACCGCCTACGACTCCACCGTCACCGGGCCAGACGTCACGAAGGCCGACAAGTACCTGACCCGGCTGACCGACGCCCCGACCCTGTCCGAGGACGAGCTGGCCTACGACGCGAAGAGCGTCGACGCCGCACTGACCTCCCGGATCGACGCGATGCGGGGCGCCGAGTCCGCGCTCGGCGACCAGCGCGTCAAGAGCCTGGAGGCGCTGCGCGACGACGACGTCGACGGCCTCGAACTCCGTATCGCGCTGGTCGGCGTCTGCCTCCTCGCGGCCGTCGGCGTCGCCATGGGCACGGCCCGCTCGCTGACCCGCCCGCTCGCCGTGCTCCGCATCGGATCCGCCCGGATCGCCGAAGCCCCGGCCACCGAGGAACCCGTCAAGTTCACCGGGCGCAACGACGAGTTCGCCCAGGTCATCCGCTCGGTCAACGCCCTGCACGCCCACGCCGTCGCCCTCCACGAGCGGCAGGGCACCCTGGAGTCCGACCGCAAGCACCTCATCGGCGAGCGGCAGCGCATGGCCGACGACCGCGACGCCCTGCGCGCCGAACTCGCCGATGCGAGCGAGCAGTTGGAACGCGTGCGGAACTCGATCCACAGCACGTTCGTCAACCTCGCCCTGCGCACCCTCGGACTCGTCGAGCGACAGCTCGGGGTCATCGAGGGCCTGGAGGACCGCGAGCAGGACCCCGAGCGGCTCGCCACGCTCTTCAAGCTCGACCACTTCGCGACCGTCATGCGGCGCCACAGCGAGAACCTGCTCGTCCTCGCCGGAGCCGAGCACGGCCAGCAGCACGCCGGTTCGGTGCCGCTCGTCGACGTCCTGCGCGCCGCCGTCTCGGAGATCGAGCGCTACGAGCGCGTCCGGATCGCCGCGCTGCCGCCGCACGCCCACATCGCCGGGTTCGCCGCCGACGACCTCAGCCACCTCGTGGCCGAACTCCTGGAGAACGCCACGTCGTTCTCGCCGCCCGACGCCGCCGTCGAGGTCTCCGCCTGGCTCCTGGAGAACGGCGAGGTCATGCTCTCCGTCCAGGACGAGGGCATCGGCATGGCCGAGGACCGGATGCGGGAGCTGAACGGCCGGCTGTCCGCCTTCTCCGCCGAGCAGAGCCACGACCCGGAGGACGAGGACGGGCTCGGGCTCGGTCTGTACGTCGTCGCGCGGCTCGCCGCTCGGCACGGCGTGCGGGTCCGCATGCGCGAGCAGAAGCAGGGCGGTGTCGCGGCCGTCGTCGTGCTGCCCACCGCGCTGCTCGCCGCCGCACCCGCCGTGGCGGCGCCGCCGCCCGTGCCGGTGCCGGGCGGTGCCCCCGCCGTGCATCTGCCGGGCTCCGAGGCCGAGGCCAACTCCAACATCCTGGACGGCCGCTCCACGGACCAGCCCCTCACACCGGCCCAGGACCCGGCACCCGCCCCGGACCCGGACGCCCCGGACCCGCTCATCGCCGCAGCCGAACAAGCCGTCCGCGAGGCAGAGGCAGAGGCAGAGGCAGATGCGCAGGCGCAGGCCGAGGCCGAGGCGCGACCAGAGGCAGAGGCAGAGGCAGAGCCCAGGACGGAGGCCGAGTCCGAGACCACCATGGAGCTCGTCGCCCCGCCGCGGCCCGACGACTCCGGCCCCGGCCCACACGAGCACACCCCGGACGAGAGCCCCGCGGAGCCCACCGCCCCGCAGGACCCCGCCGAGCCCACGGCCGCGCAGGACCCCGTCGAGCCCACCGCCGCGCAGAATCCGGCGGAGCAGACCGCCGCGCAGAACCCGGCGGAGCAGACCGCCGCGCAGGACCCCGCGGAGCCCACCGCCGAGGTGCCCGCGCAGCGCTCCCCGCAGTGGGAGCGTGTCACCGACAAGGGCCTGCCCAAGCGCACCCCGAGGGTGACCGCGCCCGCCGCCGCCCCGAAGCCGCGCACCGGCGCCGTCGACGCGGACGCGCTGCGCCGCAGGCTCGGCGGCTTCCACACCGGCGCCCAGCAGGGCCGGCGCGCCGTGGAGGCGGAGATCGAGGACGCGGCGCCCGCGACCCGGACCGGGACCGGGACCCAGGAACGTATCGGAGAAGCCAAGGGGGACTCAGCCGAGGAGGCAAGCAGTTGACTGCGCCCACCCCTGCACTCAACAACCCCGCGCTCAGCAGCGAAGCACGCAATCTGCACTGGCTGCTGACCAATCTCGTAGAGGAGGTACCAGGGCTCCTCTCCGTCGCGGTCGTCTCGTCCGACGGACTGCTCCTGCTCTCCTCCGACCCCGGGAGGAACACCGAGACCCCCGTCGACCGCAGCGGCGGGCCCAAGGGCTCCAGCGCCGACCTGGCCACCATCGTGTCCGGCGTCGGCAGCCTCACCATCGGCGCCGCCAAGCTCATGGACGGCGGCGGCGTCAAGCAGACCATGGTCGCGATGGAAGAGGGCAGTGTCTTCATCATGTCCATCAGCGACGGTTCCCTGCTCGGCGTGCACGCCACCCCCGACTGCGACATGAGCGTCGTCGCGTACCACATGGCGCTCTTCGTCGGCCGGGCCGGGCACGTCCTGACGCCCGAACTCCGCAGCGAACTGCGCCAGTCGATGGAGAGCGCCCGGTGACCAGTCCCAAACTCCCCGTACGAGGCGGCGACAGGAAACCCGCCCGCGTACGCCCCTACTCCCTGACCGGCGGCCGCACCCGCTTCGGGCACGTCCTGCTCGTCGAGACGTTCATCGCGAGCACGGCCGCCATCGAGGGCCCCGACGAGCGCCTCGAAATAGGGAAGGGAACGCTCGCCGGCGTCATGCCGGAAATGCGTGCCATCGTCGAGCTGTGCCGCCGGATGCGCACGGTCGCCGAGATCGCCGCGCTCCTGAAGATGCCCCTGGGTGTGGTCCGCGTCCTGCTGAGCGACCTCGCCGACCAGGGAAAGATCCGCGTGTACGGAACCGGCCACGGCCCGGGCCAGCCGGACCGCGCGCTCCTGGAAAGGGTGCTGAGTGGACTCCGCCGTCTCTGACCTCCTCGCCGGACTTCCCGGCGAGGAGGAGCAGCTGCAGGCCTGGCAGACGGACACCACCCGGGCCCCCGTCGCCACGAAGATCGTGGTGGCGGGAGGCTTCGGCGT
Organism: Streptomyces kunmingensis; assembly: GCF_039533535.1. Lineage (NCBI taxonomy): Bacteria > Bacillati > Actinomycetota > Actinomycetes > Kitasatosporales > Streptomycetaceae > Streptomyces > Streptomyces kunmingensis. Next base: position 106,652 of record NZ_BAAATS010000018.1, on the reverse strand, counting down.
CGGCAAGACGACCCTGGTCACCGCCGTCTCGGAGATCGAGCCCCTCCAGACGGAGGCGCTGATGACCCGGGCGAGCGAGGGGACCGACGACCTCACCGCGACGCCGGACAAGACGACCACGACGGTCGCCATGGACTACGGCCGTCTCACGCTCGACGACGACCTGGTCCTGTACCTGTTCGGCACTCCGGGCCAGCAGCGGTTCTGGTTCATGTGGGACGACCTGGTGCGCGGCGCGATCGGCGCCGTCGTCCTCGCCGACACCCGCCGGCTGCCGGACTGCTTCCCCGCCCTCGACTACTTCGAGAGCTGCGGACTGCCGTACATCGTGGCCGTCAACCAATTCGACGGATCCGAGGAGTACGAGGCGGCCGACGTGCGCGAGGCCCTGACGGTGCCGCCGCACGTACCCGTGCTGATCATGGACGCGCGCCGCCGGATATCGGCGATCGAGACGCTGCTCGCCCTGGTCGGCCACGCCCTGGACGTCACGCCCGAATAACTCCGATGATCCGTAAGCCAGTCACCAGTTAGAGGCAGCCGTATGTCGCGGAAGATACTCGTCGTCGGAGCCGGTCAGTCCGGTCTCCAGTTGGCCCTGGGGCTCCAGTCCCACGGCTACGAGGTCACCCTGATGTCCAACCGCACCGCCGACGAGGTCCGCTCCGGGCGGGTCATGTCGACGCAGTGCATGTTCCACACCGCGCTCCAGCACGAGCGCGACCTCCAGCTCAACTTCTGGGAGTCGCAGGCCCCGAAGATCGAGGGCCTCGGCGTCTCCGTCGCCGCCCCCGGCTCCTTCGACCCCGGCCCCTCGCAGCGCGCCATCGACTGGGTCGGCAAGCTCGACGGTTTCGCCCAGTCCGTCGACCAGCGCGTGAAGATGGCCGGCTGGATGGAGACGTTCGCCCAGCGCGGCGGCCAGCTCGTCATCCACGGCGCGGCCGTCTCCGACCTGGACTACTTCGCGCGTACGTACGACCTCGTGCTGGTCTCCGCGGGCAAGGGCGAACTCGTGTCGATGTTCGGCCGCGACGCCTCCCGCTCCCCGTACAGCGAGCCGCAGCGCGCCCTCGCCGTCGCCTACGTGCACGGCCTCGCCGTCCGCCCCGAGCACCCGGACTTCGACGCGGTCCGCTGCAACCTCGTGCCCGGGGTCGGCGAGCTCTTCATCATGCCGACGCTGACGACGTCCGGCCGCGCGGACATCCTCTTCTGGGAGGGCGTCCCCGGCGGCCCGCTCGACGCGTTCAAGGGCGTCAAGGACCCCTCCGAGCACCTGGCGCTGACACTGGAGCTGATGGAGAAGTTCGTGCCCTGGGAGTACGCGCGCGCCACGAAGGTCGAGCTGACCGACGCCAACGGCACGCTGGCCGGCCGCTACGCCCCCGCCGTCCGCAACCCCATCGGCCGGCTGCCCGGCGGTGGCGCCGTCCTCGGCGTCGCGGACGTGGTCGTCGCCAACGACCCGATCACCGGGCAGGGCTCCAACTCGGCCTCCAAGTGCGCGGCCTCCTACCTCGCCTCCATCGTCGAGCACGGCGACAAGCCGTTCGACGAGGAGTGGATGCGCACGGCGTTCGACCGGTACTGGGACACCGCGCAGCACGTCACGAAGTGGACGAACGCGATGCTCGGCCCGCCGCCGGAGCACGTCCTCGACCTGATCGGCGCGGCCGGCCGGCTCCAGCCGGCCGCCGACCGCTTCGCGAACGGGTTCAACGACCCGGCCGACTTCGAGAACTTCTTCTACGAGCCCGAGAAGACGTCCGCGTACCTGGCCTCGATCAGCTAGTCCCCGGCCTCCTGCGCCGGGTCGTCGTAGCCCGCGTCGCCGCCCGACATGGCGCCGCGCGGCAGCGAGGGCGGCCGGTATCCGGTCATGGGCTTGGCCCCCGGATCCGGCCGCACCGCTCCGAGCAGCGGGTTCGCGGCGATCGGCGACACCTTCACCCGCGCCCCGGGCCGCGGCGCCTGCACCACCTTGCCGTTGCCGAGGTACAGCGCGACATGGGTGGCCTTGGGGAAGTACACGACGAGGTCGCCCGGCCGCAGCCGGGACAGCGGCACCCGCGGCAGCGTGGCCCACTGTTGCTGCGACGTCCGCGGGATCTTCCGCCCCGCATGCGCCCACGCCTGCGAGGTGAGCCCGGAGCAGTCGAAGGAGCCCGGTCCCTCCGCGCCCCACTCGTAGGGCTTGCCGATCTGCCGCACGGCGTACGCGAGCGCGGCGCCGCCCGCCTTCGACGGTGCCCGGGCGGCCGAACCGAGCGCCCCCGACGTGACGAGAGCCCGCTGCGCGTCGGCCGCCCCGGCGTCCTCCAGGCGGGCCAGGTCGGCGAGCTGGTCGGACGAGAGCGACGCGAGCAGCTCCTCGACCTCCTTCAGCCGCCCCCGTACGGTGTCCCGTTCCTTCTTCCGCTGCGCCGTGAGCCGCAGCTGCCGGTCGAGCGTGGCCCGGGCCTCGGTGGCGAGCCCGTCGGCCTTCTTCTCGTCGCCGGTCAGCCGGTCGACGGTGGCCTGCTGGTCACGGGCGGCCCGCTGGACCACGTGCCCCTGGTCCAGGGCATGCTGCGGATCACGGGCCAGGAGCAGCCGTACGTAGGGGGAGATCTGGCTGCGCCCCTGGTACTGCGCCCGCGCGAGGCGGCCCGCCGCCATCCGGCTGCCGTAGAGCGTGCCGCGCGCCGCGGCGAGCTTCCCGGCGAGGGACTCGGCCTCCTCGCGGCGCTCCCCGAGCTCCTCCTCCGTCGCGTTGTACGTCTCGGTGGCCTCCTCGGCCTCCTGGTACAGCGTCTGAAGCTCCGTCAGCAGCCCGGCGACGGACTGCCCGCCTCCCGGCCCCGACCCCGGCCCCGACCCCGGCCCCGACCCCGGCTCCGGGGCCGCGCCCGCCGTGCCCGGCGCCGCCACCGCCCCGGCGACGGCCGCCGCACACACCCATCGCACCAGCCTGCCTGACACCTCATCACCTCCGGTGCGGGCCGGCCTCCGCGTCCCGCACCGTGAACATGAACAGACAGACATCCCGCTGACGCGGCGGACTGCTCGGTTCGGCCCAACCCCGCCACTCCTGCGGTGGGCACCCGGCGAGCCTCCGTCACGCGTCGCGTTTCTTCGACCACGGCCACTTGACGCTCCGCTCGACCTTCCCGTCGGGCACGAACGCGTACCGCCACTTCTGCACGAGCCGCACGGCCTTCCCGTCGGGTACGGGCTCACGCACGTACACCAGCACGGTGTCGGGCCCGCCACCCGCGTCCGGCACGGGCACCTTGTACACCTTGGGCGGATTGCCGGTGGCCGTCACCAGAACAGGCAGCGACCGCCCGTCGAGGGGCCCGCCGACAAAGGGAATGTCTTCGCTCTTCACGGCGTGATTGTCGCGCACAGGCCGCACCGGCCGCCCCAGGCGCCGGATCAGCCGTCCAGGCGGGCGGCCCGCTCCCTGAGCTCCTCCGCGTGAGTGTCCCAGTCGGGGCCGAAGGAGAGCAGGTCGGCCGCCGCCTCCCGCAGAAGCTCCGCGTCGTCGGGGCGCTGGAGGCAGGCCAGCCGGAAGGCGAGGTTGCGGGCCCAGACCGGCATGGCCATCCAGTCCTCGGCCACCGCGCCGCGCAGCGCCGGAAGGATCTCCTCGGGAGTGGCGAACGTGATCTGCTCGATGAAGTCCCGAACGGGCTCGGGAACGCGCGGGCCGTCCTCCCGCCCGGTCGAAGCGATCAGGTCCCGCACCGGCTGTGTCAGGTCAGGCATGATCCGTTTTCGTCGTGTTCCGTCGCCCCGCCGTACGTCACAGCAGATGCGCCGCGTCGCTCACCACCGGCAGCACCCGCCGTGCCAGTGCGCCCACCGGGCCCTCGGGGGTCTCCAGGGAGAGGGCGCGGCGGACGACCTGGGCCGTCTCGGGGTCGCGGCCCGCCGTCGCCGTGAGTACGGCCATGAACTGGTCGACGAGGCCGTCGCGCAGCTCGTCCAGCGGGGGCTGCTTGTCCTCGTCGAGCCAGATGAGGGAGGCCGCCTCCACCGCCGTGATCCACATGCGGACCGTCATCCGCAGCCGCGGGCCCGGCGCGGAGACGGACAGATGGCTGAGGATGTGCTCGGCGGCGGCCCGCCGGACCCCGTCCACGATCGCCGTCGTCCGGGAGGTCTCCACGACGCTGCCGCCCTGGAGCAGCGCCGCGAAACCCATGTCGTGCTGGTCGACGAAGGCGAGATAGCGGTCGAGCGCGCGGGCGAGGCGGGTCGTCAGGGAGCCCGCGGCCGGCTCGGCGAAGCACTGTTCCAGCACGTCGGCGGCGGAGCGGAGCGCGGCCTCGTACAACTGCTGCTTGCCGCCCGGGAAGTAGCGGTAGACGAGCGGCCGGGAGACGCCCGCGGCCTCGGCCACGTCGTCGAGCGAGACCTCCTCGGGGGCCCGGTGCGCGAACAGGGACAGTGCCGATTCGAGCAGCTGCGCCCGCCGCTCCTCGACGCTGAGCCGTTTGTAGGCGGGCGTGCCGGTTGCCGACGTCATGGCGCGAGCGTATCCGTCCCCCCGCCGTCCGCGTCAGGCCAGAAGGCCCGAGGACTTCCACAGCTGCCGGCCCACACCCCGCAGCACGCCGATGTCCTCCAGGAAGTCCGTGAGCCGCTTCGCGCCGGTCTGCATGATCTCCCGGCGGTGGCCGCTCGCCCTGACCTGGGCGACGGCCACCCTCTTGTCGAGCCCGACGTTCGTGTAGACCTCGGGGTTGATGAAGGCCTCCGAGAAGACACGGGCGAACTCGCCCGAGGTGAGGCGGGTGAACTCCCGCGACCAGCGCGGCGCCGTCACCATCTGACGCCGCAACTCCTCGCGCGCGTAACGGACATGACGCGCCTCCTCGACCACGTGGATGCGGGTCACCCCGCGGACGAGGGTCTGGACGCGCTCGTCCGGGAAGGTGAGCCGCTGCATCCAGTCGAGGATCTCCTCGCCGAGCAGCGTCGCCGTGAACGAACCGGGCGTGGTCGAGATGGTCTTGAAGAGGCGGCCCAGGGCGTGGTGGACGGGCGCCACCGGGTAGTGCGGGGTCTCACCGCGCGTGATGAGCCGCGCGAACATCTTGGAGTGCCGGCACTCGTCCTCGATCTCGGTGAGGGCGTACCGGACGTGCGCGCTCGTGGCCGCCTTGTCGTACACGTGCCGCACGAGCAGCTGCATCAGGATCAGTTCGAACCAGATGCCGAGCGAGGCGAGCGCCGCCGCCTCGTGCCGGGACAGGTCGATCCGCTGCTCCTCGCTCATGCGCCGCCACAACGGGGTGTCGTACAGCGAGACCAGCTCCGGCGGCCAGAACCACTTGCCGTCCTCGAACGGGGCGTCCCAGTCCAGCTCCTTGTCCGGGTCGAAGGAGTGCTTGGCGGAGGAGTCGAGCAGCCGCTCGGCCACCTGCTCCCGGTCCTTGAGCAGACCGAGCGCGTCACGCAGCCCTTCCAGCGCGTCGGCTTCCGACATGGTCGTCATCGCTGACTCCCCATCCTTGTAGTTCGGACCTGTGGTTCGGAATTACCAGCAGTCACACGGGTGCCTCCCACTTATGAGACTGCCTGTCAGTAAGGGCGTCAATCCCTTGCGCACCACTTGTTGACCCCGCGTCTACTACCGTGTGAGCCTGCCGGTATGTCGACGCATGAGCTGTACACCAGGGCCCCCAGCGAGCCCAACTGGCAGATACCGTCGGCCAGTTCGGCTCGCTTCAGCTGGGATTACGACGACGGGCGCGACCGCCTGCTCGCCCTCTACCAAAAGGGCAAGGACAAGCAGTGGGACGGCGCCAAACGCATCGACTGGGAGCTGGAGGTCGATCCCTACGACCCCCTGGGCACCCCGGACGAGGCGATGTCCCTGTACGGCACGCCCCACTGGGCGAAGATGACGGAGAAGGACAAGGGCGAACTGCGCAAGCACTACGCATCCTGGCAGTTCAGCCAGTTCCTGCACGGGGAGCAGGGCGCGATGGTGTGCGCGGCGCGCATCGTCGAGTCCGTCCCCGACCTCGACGCCAAGCTGTACTCGGCGACCCAGACCATGGACGAGGCGCGGCACGCCGAGATCTACGGCCGCTTCCTCCACGAGAAGATCGGGATGCTCTACCCGATCAACGACAACCTCCAGGCCCTGCTCGGCGACACGCTCAGCGACTCCCGCTGGGACATGCCCTACCTCGGCATGCAGGTCCTCATCGAGGGTCTCGCGCTCGCCGCGTTCGGCATGATCCGCGACACCACCGACAAACCGCTGCCCAAGCAGATCCTCGCCTACGTGATGCAGGACGAGGCCCGCCATGTCGCCTTCGGGCGGATGGCGCTGCGCGACTACTACAAGCAGCTCAGCGACGCCGAACTGCGCGAACGCGAGGAGTTCGTCATCGAGGGCTGCTACCTGATGCGCGACCGGCTGCGCGGCGTCGAGGTGCTGGAGGACTTCGGCATCCCGAAGGCGCAGGCCGACGAGTACACGGAGCAGTCCGAATTCCTCGCGCTGTTCCGGCAGTTGCTGTTCTCGCGGATCGTGCCCTGCGTCAAGGACATCGGCCTGTGGGGCCCGCGGCTCCAGCAGGCCTACGTCGACATGGGCGTCTTCGAGATGGGCAACTCCAACCTCGACGCGCTGATGAACCAGGACGAGGAGATCGCCGAGAAGCTCGACGCCGAACGCTTCGCGGCGGAGGAGCACGAGCGGGTCGCGGAGGTGGAGGCCGCCATCAGAGCGGGCGCGGAGGACTGACCGTCCGGCTCTGCACGGCGTATCCGGCGTGCGGCGCGTTCACCGGTCGGAGGAGTCGAGCACGGCCCGCATCACCGACCGGGCGATCGGCGCCGCGCTGCCGCCGCCGCTGATGTCCGCCCGGTTCGCCGCCGCGTCCTCCACCACCACGGCGACCGCCACCTGCGGTGAGGACGCGGTGCGGGCCTGGGCGTAGGAGAGGAACCAGGCGTACGGGACGCCCTCGTTGTTCACGCCGTTCTGCGCGGTGCCGGTCTTGCCGCCCACCGTCGCCCCGGAGATCCGCGCGTTCGTGCCCGTGCCCCGCTCCACGACGTCGACCATCATCCGCTGCAACGCGGTCGCCGTGTACGGCGACATGGCCTGCTTGTACGTCCTGCTGCCGGTGGTGGCGACCGTGGAGCCGTCGGCGGCCGACGTCCGCTCCACCAGATACGGGGACATCAGCGTCCCGCCGTTGGCCACGGCCGCCGCGACCATCGCCATCTGCAACGGCGTGGCGGCGGTGTCGTACTGGCCGATGGAGGAGAGCGCGAGCTGCGACTGGTTCATGTCGGTGTCGAAGTTGGACTTGGCGGCGGTCATCGGGATCCTGAGGCCGCTGTCGTTGAAGCCGAACTTCTCCGCCGTCCTCACCATGCCGGAGAGGCCCACCCGCACCCCGAGGTCGGCGAAGACGGTGTTGCAGGAGACCCGCAGCGCGTACTCCAGGCTCGCGTTCTCGCAGGCGTCGGACGAGGACTCGTTGGTCAGCCGGGTCGTCGTGCCCGGCAGCGTGTACGGGGAGGGGGTGTCGGTCTTCGCGCCGGTGCCGTCGACGACCTCGTTCTCCAGCGCGGCCGCGGCCGTGACCACCTTGAACGTCGAACCAGGCGGATACGTCTGCCGGATCGCCCGGTTGAGCATCGGCCGGTCGGGATCCGCGGTCAGCTTCGACCACGCGTCGGTCGCTGCCCGTCCGGTGCCCGCGATGTCGCCCGGGTCGTAGGACGGCGTGGAGACCAGCGCCAGGATCTTCCCGCTCGACGGCTCGACCGCCGCGACCGCGCCCTTCCGCCCGCCGAGCCCCGTGTACGCGGCCTGCTGCGCCGCCGGGTCGAGGGTGGTCTCGGCGCGCCCGCCGGGCTCCTGGGAGCGGGAGATCTCGTTCCAGAAGGGGATCGTGGCGAGCATCGGGTCGGTACCGGAGAGGACGTCGTCCTCGGCGCTCTCGACGAACGTCGTGCCGTACGTCTGCGAGGCGTATCCGGTGACGGGGGAGTAGAGCGGGCCGTTCTTGTACGTGCGCTCGTAGCGCAGGGACTGCCCGGTGTCCTTCGACCCGGTGACGGTCCTGCCCCGCACGAGGATCTCGCCGCGCGGCTGGCCGTACCGCTGGATCGTGGCGCGGCGGTTGGCCGCGTTGTCGTCGAGGGAGCCGGCCTCGAAGACCTGCACGCGGGCCGCGTTGAGCAGCAGCGCGACCAGCAGCAGCAGGCAGAAGGCCGAGGCGCGGCGGATGTACTTGGTCACGAGGCGGCCTCCGCCGCGGCCGGGGTCTGCGCGGGGGCCTCGGGCGGCAGCGAGCCGCGGGCCCGGTCGCTGACCCGGACGAGGATCGCGACGATGACCCAGTTGGTGACGAGGGACGAGCCGCCCTGCGCGAGGAACGGCATGGCCATACCGGTCAGCGGGATGAGCCCCATCACGCCGCCCGCGATGACGAACACCTGGAGGGCCACGATCGAGGCGAGCCCGATGGACAGCAGCCGGCCGAAGGGATCGCGCAGCGCGAGGCCCGCCCGGTAACCCCGCTCCACGAGCAGGGCGTAGAGCAGGAAGACCGCGGTCAGTCCGACCAGGCCGAGCTCCTCGCCCGCCGTCGCCAGGATGAAGTCGGACTTGGCGGCGAACCCGATGAGGATCGAGTGGCCGAGACCGAGCCCGGTGCCGAGCATCCCGCCGGCCGCGAACGCGAAGAGGGACTGGGCGAGTTGTGTGGCTCCGTCGCCCGCGTCGATGGAGGCGAAGGGGTGCAGCCAGTCCTCGACGCGGCTGTGCACATGGGGCTCGAACGACGCGACGACGAACGCGCCGGCCGCGGCCAGCACCAGACCGATCGCGATCCAGCTCCCGCGGCCCGTGGCCACATACAGCATCACGATGAACAGGCCGAAGAAGAGCAGCGAGGTGCCGAGGTCGGTCTCCAGGACCAGGACGCCGACGCTGATCAGCCAGATCGCGAGGATCGGCGCGAAGACCCGCATCGTCGGCAGCTGGAGCTTCCAGAGTTTCCTGCCGGTGTACTTCAGAGCGGTGCGGTTGGCCGCGAGATAGCTGGCGAAGAAGACCGCGAGCAGGATCTTGGCGAACTCGCCGGGCTGGATGGAGAACCCGCCGATCCTGATCCAGATCCGGGCGCCGTTCACCGCTGGGAAGAAGATCGGCAGGATCATCAGGATCAGGGCCGCGACGACACTGAGGTACGCGTACCGCTGGAGCACCCGGTGATCGCGCAGGAACAGGACGAACACGATGAACAGGCCCACGCCGAGCGTCGACCAGACCAGCTGCGTGGGGGCCGCCTCGTCGCTCGGGGTCTCCAGGTCGAGGCGGTAGATCAGGACCAGACCGAGGCCGTTGAGCAGCACCGCGATGGGCAGCAGCAGCGGGTCCGCGTACGGGGCGCGGAAGCGGACGGCGACGTGGGCGAGGAGCGCCAGCACGCCGAGCCCGGCACCGTACCCGGCGGCGTCGGGCGGCACCGCGTCGTTCTTGGCGAGCCCGACGTGGCAGTACCCGTAGACGCTGAGCAGCACGGCCAGGAGGATCAGCGCGAGCTCGGTCCCCCGGCGCCGCGGGACACGTACGGCGGGTACGGACGGCGGCGCCTTCTCGCCCGCCTGCTTTCCCGCCGCGCCCGTGGAACCGGTCATGGCGGGAACGTAGCAAGCCCGTCCGCGATATCCGGTTATGTCAGCACCAGCGGGGCGCGGCGCCGATGTTGTCGATGTACTTCGCCGCACCCCAGGCCCAGGTGCCGTCGGTGAGCTGGTACCAGAGGCGGTTGCCGCCCACGGCCTGGCCGCTCGTCTTGCAGAAGATGTGGACGATCGCGCGGTACGGCTCCGTGCGGATGACGCGGCTGCCGCGGGTCGGGGAGTCGCGCAGCAGCAGCCCCGACTTGGCGGTGACGCGGCCCTTGTAGACCCGCGGACGGTTGTCGGCGCCGCCCGTCGCGTCGTCGGAGAGGGCGAGGGCGGGGGACGCGGTGGCGGCGAGCGCCGCGAGGGCGACGACGGCCGCGCCGAGGCGGGCGGTGACAGTCCGTGCGATCACAGGAGGCTCCTGGGCGAAGGTGGCCCCTGACCAGGGCCTTTCCCCCACCTAATGCGCCGGACGGGGGATGCGCACGGCGACGGACGCCGCCAGGGTGACCGGACCCTGCTCTGCGCATGCAGAGGTGGGTTCGCTCCGAGGGGCGGTTCCCCTCAACGCTCAGAGGGCCGGGTCCTCGTAGGGGAGTGTCAGCGTGGCCAGGGCGCCACCGTCCGGGGCGTTCGCGAAGCGCAGCCGCGCGCCCAGGATCTCGGCCTGCCCGAGCGCGATGGTCAGGCCGAGCCCGTGCCCCCGCGCCCCGCCCTCCGTACGGAACCGCTGCGGCCCGTGCTCCACCAGATAGTCCGGGTAACCGTCGCCGTGGTCCCGCACCGTGATCACCGGCCCGTCGACCGTGAGCTCGACGGGCGGACGGCCGTGCCCGTGCGCGTTGGCCACGAGGTTGCCGAGAACGCGCTCCAGGCGGCGCCGGTCCGTCACCACGCACACATCCCGGACGACGACGACGGTGGTCGCGGCGCCGGTGCCGGACGCCCGGAGCACCCGCTCGGCCACCGGCCCCAGCCAGGTGTCGTCCAGTTCCACGCGCTCGCTGCGCGCGTCGAGGCGGGAGATCTCCAGGAGGTCCTCGGTGAGCGTGCGCAGCGCGGCGACCCGGTCGCGCACCAGCTCCGTCGGCCGGCCCGGCGGCAGCAGCTCCGCCGCGGCGTGCAGACCGGTCAGCGGCGTCCGCAGCTCATGGGCGACGTCGGCGGTGAAGCGCTGCTCGGTGAGGATCCGGCCCTGCAAGGACGACGCCATGCTGTCGAGCGCGCCGGCCACGGCGGCGACCTCGTCCTGGTGGCGGCCCGGGTCCCCGGTCCGGGGATCGTCGACCCGGGCGTCGAGCGCGCCCGCGCTGATCCTGCGGGCCACCCGGGCCGTCGTGTGCAGCCGCCGCGTCACCCGGGTCACCGCGAACGCGCCGACCAGCAGCGTCGCCCCGATGGCCAGCGCCGACGAGCCGAGGATCGCCTGGTCGAGGCCGTCGATGGTGCGGGCCCCCTGCGAGTAGTCGATCCGCACCGCGAGCGCCTTGCCGCCCGCCGCCGGGCCCGCCGCCCACATCGTGGGGCGCTGGTCATGGCTGCCGACCATCGTGCCGCGCTCCCCGCTCACCGCGAGGGCGCGCAGCGAGGCGGGCAGCTCCGGCGGATCGAGGGAGGCGCCGGGGCCGAGCCGCCCGCCGGCCCGGAACGCCTCGGCCGCCTCGTCGAGCCGGGACAGCGCCCGCTCGCGGGCCTCGCGCACGGTCTGATCGGTGACGGAGACGTGGACGAGGATGCCGAGCAGCGCGGCGAGCGCACAGCAGATCACCGCGAGGAACGCGGCGGCCTTCCACGTCAGCGACGCGGTCCAGGCGGGCAGCCGCGGCCGGCGCCTCACGAGCCGCTCGTCGGCGACGGTGCGGCCGCGGCCGACGGGGACGCGGAAGGGGCGGCGGGAGAGGCCGAGGGCGGGGGCGTCGGGTCCTCGGACGGCGTCTCCGGGACGGGGGTCGTCGGCGGCCCGGTGCGCACGATCTCGTCGCGCGTCGGCAGCATCGCCCGCTGATGACTGTCGTACGACCACGAGGTCCGGTACTCGTAACCGGACAGGTCGGCGACCGCTCGCACCACCAGGCTGCGATCGGCAAGCTGGACGCTGATGACGGCGTCCTCGTCGTCCATGATCTGGGTCAGCTTGCCGTCCGCGTACATGTAGACGCGCACCACGAGCTGCCCCTTCGGCGCCCGTACGCCGACGACCATGTCCGCCTTGCCGTTGCCCGTCAGGTCCGCGTAGTAGGTGTGCAGCACCGGGCAGCCGGGCCCTTTCGGCCCCGGGTCGCCGCAGTCGGGCAGGCCCTTCTCGACCTCTTCGTACGTGTCCGGGTCGGCAGCGGCCTGGGCGCGGATCACGGCCACCGGGTTCACCTTGCGCAGATCACCGTCCGGTACCGCGACACCCTTGACCACCTGGGTCTCGCCCGCGCCGTAGTCGTCGGCGGGCGCGGACGCGGGGGTCATCGACGGCCACAGATGCCGCGGGCCCACCGCGGTCGGGGTCGGGCCCGCGCCTTCGAGCCCGCCGCTGTCCCCGCAGCCCGCGAGGAGCAGGGCGGCCAGCCCCGCGAGGACCGGAAGACCGAGGCGCCTGGGCGTCACTGCACTCCTGCCTGCCGGCCGATCTGCCACGAAGATCACGTTCGCGCGCTCCGCACACCCTGTTTCGCGCTACGGACACCTTGCTACGGACACCTTGCTACGGACACCTTATGGGGAGGGAAGTCCTTTTTATCGACCGGGCGGCGCTGCGGGCTCAGCCGTCGGCGCGGCCCCGGCGGACCGTGGAGTACACGAGCCCCGCGGCACCGGCGGCGGCCATCGCGCCGCCCGCCACCAGGAAGTACGGGTTGGCCGAGATGTCGTCCGAGGCGGCCCGGGTCGCCGGGCGCTCCTGGGGAACGGGCTCCGCGCCCGTCTCGGCCGCCGTCGACACTGTGGCGTGGATCGCGGCGTGGGCGGGTTCCTGGGCGTGGGCGGGGGCGTGAGCGTCCGCGAACGCGGCGGTCGGGACCAGCACCGCGCCGCCGAGAGCGGCGGTGATCACGGCGCTGCGGAGGAGGGCGGGGCGGCGCATGGCGGGTCCGATCGCTGGGGGCGTGTGTCGCGGGCTGTCTGTCTCGGGCCGTGTGGCCACGGGCCGCGTGTCTCGAACGGTGTGTCCCGGGCTGTGTGCCGCAGGCCGTGTGTCTCGGGCTCTGTCTCCCGGGTCCCGGGCCGACCCCCTCACCGTAGGAGCCGGGCATCACGGCAACTCGGCGGCTGTGTAACAGCGGGCCGTCGCTCTGCGCCCGATGCGGTGAACGCCGCCCCTCGCGACGCCGCCGGACAGCATGCCGGGCATGCGGGCCTTCTTGCCCTGCGGCGGGCTTGCTGCTCCCATGGTCAGGGGGTGATGGGCCATGAGCGGACTGCGCGTCGTACCGACCTGGCGGCACGGTCAGGAGCGGCTCTACGTCTACGGGGAGGACGGCAGAAACGTCGCCTGGTACGACCGGGAGGCGGGCCGGGTCAACCTGCTGTCGGAGTCGCGCAGGGAGGCGGTGCTCGCCGTGCTGGCCCCGTTCATCGTCGGGCACGTGGCCGTCGGCCCCCCGCCGGTGCCCACGCCCGCCGAGCTGGCCAGGCTCAGCCTCCACCCGGACGACGACCTCGCGCCGAACCGCCCCGGCGAGGCCCTCGTGATCTCCCTCGACCGGGACCCGGCCCCGCAGCGCAGGCTGCGCACCGATCCGCGGCGCCGGGCGCTCGCCGCGCAGCAGCTGGTCGGCGAGGCGCTCGACGGGCTCGAAGGGGCGGGCTGGCGGACCCTGCACTCGGTGCCGCTGCCGGGCGGCTCCCGCGTCCACCATCTGCTGATCGGGCCCGGCGGCCTGTTCGCGCTGCACGTCCTGCCGGCGCACCGGCAGCGGGTACGGGTGAGCGACCCGATGGTCACGGCCGGGCGGCGCGAGCCTCAGCCGCTGCTGCGCCGGGTGCGGGCCGACGCGTCGCGGGCCTCGTTCGCGCTGACGGCGGAGGTCCGGGCCGGTCTGGTCCTGGTGGAACCGTCCGCACTGGACGTCCAGGCCCCGCCGAGGGGCGTACGCCTGCTGACGGACACAGAGCTGCCCGGCCTGGCCCGGACCGGGGGCCTGCTGAAGCCGGCGGATGTGGAGGCGCTGCATGCGATGGCGCGGGACCGGGGGACGTGGGTCCGGGTCTGACGGGCCGCACCCTGCGGCAGCGCTTCACGGACTCGGCGGGGGCTCGCCCCGCACGTCGATGTGGCACGGAGAGCCGGGTCTCACGACGGCCCCGCCGGCAGCCGCCCGGCCCCGCCCGGGTCGGTCAGCGGGCCGAGCAGATCCCCGTGCCGCTCCAGCCGTGGGGCGATGTCATCGGCCAGGAACACCAGGTCGCCGGCGTCGCCCCGGTCCCGGCAGGCCTCGACCTCGTCCCAGGTCACCGGCGTCGACACGGTCGGCCGGGCGCGGGCCCGCAGCGTGTACGGGGCGGCCGTCGTCTTCGCGGCGGAGTTCTGGCTGTGGTCGACGAACACCTTGCCGGGGCGCAGATTGCGCGCCATCCGGTGCACCACCAGGTGCGGAAGGGCGGCTTCGGCCTCCTGCGCGAGCGACTTCGCGTAGGCGCCGGCCCGCTCCGACGGAACCGGGACGAGGGGGATCAGTAGGTGCAGGCCCTTGGAGCCGGACGTCTTCGCGTAGGAGCTGAACCCGTCGGCCGCCAGGCGTTCACGCAGCCACAACGCCACCTCGCAGCACTGCACGATGTCGGCCGGCGCCCCGGGATCGAGGTCGAGGACGAGCCGGTCGGCCCGCGCGGGCGCGTCGGCCTGCCACTGCGGGGTGTGGAACTCCGTGACGAGGTTCGCCGCCCACATGAGGGTGGCCAGGTCCTGGACGAGGATCTGCCGCGAGACGCCGTCGGAGCGGGGAACCTCGGCCGTCTTCACCCAGGCGGGTGTCCGCGGCGGCACGTTCTTGGCGAAGAAGAGCTGCCCGTCGGGCCCGTCCGGGAACCGGAGGAAGGAGATCGGGCGGTTGCGGAGCTGGGGGAGCAGGGCGCTCGCCGTCGTCGCGTAATAGTGCAGCAGCTCGCCCTTGGTGAAACCGGTGGCCGGGTACAGCACCTTCTCCAGATTGCTGAGCGGCAGCCGCCGCCCCTCCACTTCTGTGATGGGCGTCATACCGTAATACTCTGACATTCCGCATCAAAGCGGGGCACAAGCCAGCCACCAAGCGGCCGCACGGTACGGAACGGGAGGCCCCTAGTGCGCTCCATCTGGAACGGCGCCATCTCCTTCGGCCTGGTCAGCATCCCGGTCAAGCTGATCAACGCCACCGAGAACCACGCGATCTCCTTCCGCCAGGTCCACCTCGAGGACGGCGGGCGCATCCGCTACCGCAAGGTGTGCGAGCTGGAGGACAAGGAAGTCGAGTCCGCCGAGATCGGCAAGGGGTACGAGGACGCCGACGGGTCGGTCATCCCGATCACCGAGGAGGACCTCGCGGCGCTGCCCACGCACACGGCGAAGACGATCGAGATCCTCGCGTTCGTCCCGGCGGACCGCGTCGACCCGCTCCAGATGGACACGGCGTACTACCTCTCGGCCAACGGAGTGCACGCGACCAAGCCGTACACGTTGCTGCGCGAAGCACTGAAGCAGAGCCGGAAGGTGGCCATCGCCAAGTTCGCCCTGCGCGGCCGAGAGCGACTCGGAATGCTGCGCGTCGTCGACGATGTCCTGGCCATGCACGGGCTGCTGTGGCCGGACGAGATCCGCGCCCCGCAGGACGTGGCACCCGACACGCACGTCACCGTGCGCGACGCCGAACTCGACCTGGCCGACGCCCTGATGGACACGCTCGGCGAGGTCGACATGGACTCCCTGCACGACGACTACCGGGCCGCTGTGGAGGAGATGATCGCGGCGAAGACCTCCGGCGAGGGGGTGACGGAGACGCCGACGGCGCCGGAGGGCGGGGGCGGCAAGGTCCTCGACCTCATGGCGGCACTGGAGAACAGTGTGCGGGCGGCGAAGGGGGCGAAGGCCGGTTCCGACTCCGGCGGAGCCGCTGGTGCCGCGGACGGGGAGGTCGCCGAGGTGACCCATCTCGCGGGGCGGACACGCAAGAAGGCGGCGCCGAAGAAGAAGACGGCACCGGCCGCGAAGAAGCCGGCTGCGGCGAAGGGTGGATCGGGTGGATCGGGTGGTTCGGTGAAAAAGACCGATGCCGCAGCCGCTACGAAGAAGAAGTCGGCGACGGCGGCAACTGCGAAGAAGAAGTCGACGAAGTCGACGGCGAGCAAGTCCCCGGCCAAGAAAACGTCGGCCCGGAAGAAAGCACCGGCCTGAGGCGGAGACGGATGCGGAGACGAATGCCGGGGATACGGAAGCGGAGGCGCTCGGAGGCGCGCGGTGTGCGCCCCCAAGCCCCGCCGACGTGAGCGTGAGCCTTACCGCCGCCGCCGTGCCACCTCGGCCGCGTCCCGCCTGAACGCCCATTCCATCTTCGGCTCCATCACGAACCGGAACGCCCGTTGTACCGGCGGAGTGCACAGCACGGTGATCACGGAAGCGGCGATCAGCGTCACCGCCACCTCGCCGAGCGGCGTGTGCATCCAGTGCGTGTCGTACCAGTCCCAGAACCGGGACCCCTTGGCCAGGAAACCGTGCAGCAGATAGCCGTACAGCGTGCCGGCACCGAGCGCGGTGACCCAGAGCTTGCGCCCCGGCACCCAGGCGAAGAAGCAGGCGACGAGCAGCACCGAACAGCCGAACATCGCCAGCGTCATCACGACGCCGCTCCAGCCGGGCGCCGCCAGCTCCTGGGCGCTGTCACGCCGGTAGAACCAGGCGGCGTTCATCCGCGGCGCCGCCCAGTACGCGAACAGCAGCGCGGACGCGAACACCGGCACCGCGAGAAGGCGGGCCTCGCGCCGCCGCACCAGCCGGAAGTGCTCCGGCTTGAGGCACAGGCCGAGCACGAAGAAGGGGAGGAACTGCAGGACGCGCTGCAGATCGAGGTCGTCACCGATGTCGGGGGAGACCGACGCGAGCACCGCGATGGCGAGCGCCACCGGCAGCGGCCAGCGGATCACCTTCCACAGCGGGGTGCTCAGCCGCCACACGAACAGCGCGATCAGGAACCAGGTCAGGTACCACGGGTCGAGCAGGCTGAACGGGTAGTCGGGATCGTCCCCGGCCGTCCGCTTGAACAGCGTGTACGCCACCTCGAAGACCACGTACGGCACGGCCACACCGGTGACCAGCCGCTTCAGCCGCCCCGGGCTGGCATCGAAGCTGCGCGAGAAGTAGCCGGAGATCACGATGAACGCCGGCATGTGGAACGCGTACACGGTCATGTACAGGGCGGACGCGGCCCGGCTGTCACCGCGCAGCGGCTCCCAGGCGTGCCCCATCGCGACCAGCACGATCGCCAGGTACTTGGCGTTGTCGAAGAAGGCGTCGCGCGCCTTGCCCGGCTTGGCCCCGGTCGCCGCGGCAGGGGTTGCGGCAGTGTGCGAGGCGGTGCGTGTGGATGAGGGTGAAATGTCGGCGCGCTGTGGGGGCAGAGGTGCCCGTGAGGCCGCCAGCCGTACCGGTTCGCTCACGATCCCTCCCGCGTGGAACCCCGACTCCCGAATTCACGTCTTCTCAGGTTTGCGGGATTCAAGTGGCTGCGAGACATCCCACGCACCGTAGTCACCCATTGAGGCACGCGTAAACCTGTGCTGGTCATGGGTGGTGGCTGTCACACCCCGCCGGGCGGTCGAGTCGGACATCGGACACGAAGTCGGGCGCCCAGGCGTTGTCACTACGATGGTGCACGGCGCGGGAGGCGCAGAAGGAGGGCGAAAAAAAGGGGGCGACGTGGGGAACCAGGACGAGAGCGGACGCAGGCGCGGACAGGGCGAACTGGAGGGCCAGGTGCTCGCGGTCCTGTGCGAGGCACCGGATCCGGTGACGGCGGGCTGGGTGCGCGAGCGCCTGGGCGGCACGCTCGCCTACACGACCGTGATCACGATCCTCACCCGCCTCCAGGCGAAGGGCGCCGTCACCCGCGAGCGCGTCGGCCGCTCCTTCACCTGGACCGCCGCGTCCGACGAGGCCGGCCTCGCCGCCCACCGGATGCGCCGCGTCCTGGACGGCGAGAACGACCGTGCCGCGGTCCTGGCCAGCTTCGTATCGAGCCTGTCCGCCCACGACGAGCAGTTCCTGCGCGAGCTGTTGGCCGCGGACGAGGCGGCCGGTCCGGACGGAACCGGCGAAGCGAACAAGACAGCCGGAGCCCCGGACACGCGCGAGGCCGTCCAAGTCGAGCACGAGGTGCATGACGCGCACGAGGCCGTACAAGACGCGCACGAGGTCGTACAAGACGCGCACGATGTACACGAGGCCGCGCGAGACTCCGAGGCCCGCTGACCCATGGGCGTAGCCGTCTTCCTCCCCCTGGTCCTCCCGCTGACCGCCTGGCCGGTCGCCCGGCTCGCGGAACGGCACCTCCACCCGCGCGCCGCGACCCTGCTGCTCACGGCCGTGGCTGTCGTCCTGGGCCTGTGCAGCACGCTGTGCCTGGGCCTGCTCGCGATCGTCGGCACGGCCCAACTCCCCGGCAACCCACTGCCGGACGGCTGGGCCGACCCCGAGGTACGGGCCGCGGTCCCGCACGACGAGGTCGTCGGAAAGATGGCGGTCGGCGCGCTGGTCGCGGTCCTCGTCTCCGGCACCGGGCTCCTGCTGCACCACCGCAGAACTGGACGGCGAACGGCCCACGCCCTGGCCGGACTTCCGCCCCACCGCCGCATCGCGATCCTCCCCGACCCGGCCCCGTACGCCCATACGCTCCCGGACGGCCGCATCGTCGTCTCCACCGGCATGCTGGCGGGCCTCAACTCTCCTGAACGCAGGGCCCTGTTCGCGCACGAACGAGCCCACCAGGCGGCCGGCCACCACCGCCACCTCCTGCTGACCGGCCTCGCGGCCCGCGCCAACCCGTTCCTGCGCCCCCTGCACACCTGCGTGACCTACACGGTGGAACGCTGGGCCGACGAGGAAGCGGCCCGCGCCGTCGGCGACCGCCGCCTCACGGCCCGAGCGGTCGGCAAGGCGGCCCTCCTGACCCCGCGCGCACCGCTCCCCGCCCTACCGGGCCTCCCCTTCGCCACACCGGGCCCGGTCCCCCGCAGGGTGGCCGCCCTACTGGCCCCGCCCCCAACCCCCCGAACCTGGCCCCCACTCTGGACAGCAGCGGGCGCAGCATCCTGGGCAGCCCTGGCAGGCACAGCGATCTCCGCCACAGCCTCGGCCAACTCAGCCCTGACCCTGATCCAAATCCTCCACGCGGCGACTCCGCTGTAGCTCGCCACGTCGCGTCGTGCGCTTTGCCGGCTTCGCGGTCTTGTGGCCTCGCGCTCCTGCTGTTGCGATGGCGCCATCGCAACAGCAGGAGCATGAGGGGGGCCTCGTGGAGCTGAGGGTCACGCGCTGGAAGCGGTACGGGCACGATCGCCTGTACGCGAACCTGTTCGACGGCACCGCGGTCGGCTGGGCGGACGTCAGGACGGGACAGATCACGGTCTTGCGCGCCGAGCATCATGACGACGTGACCGCCGTGCTGACACAGCATCTGCAAAACAACGCCGGCCCGGTCCCGCCCGACAGCACACCTGAGACGCAGGCACGTCCGCTATTGCCGCCTCTGCCGCCTCTGCCGCCTCTGCCACCACTGACGCCGGCCGACGACCTGGCGGCCAATCCTCCGGGCAAGTCCCTGAGTGATCGCCTTGCCAGATCCGGCCCGCGGCTGATGGAGCGAGTCATCTCACGGCTCCTGAGACGGCCGACGGAGTGGGACTCATGGCGAAAGGGGCTGGCGGGGGAGCGGCGCGTGGGGCCCGAGCTGAACCGCCTGACACGCCAGGGTTGGCGGGTCCTGCACTCCATCCCCCTGGCCAACAACGTGGACATCGATCACTTGCTGATCGGGCCCGGCGGGGTGTTCAGCATCAACACGAAGCACCACCACGGGAAGGCCGTATGGGTCGGCGACGATGCCGTGAGAGTCGACCACGGGAAACCGGCCCCCTACGCACGCAAGAGCCGCGCGGAGGCCAAGCGAGTGGGCAGGGTGCTCGAGCGCTACTGCACCTTCCCTGTACCGGTGGAGCCGGTGCTCGTCTTCGTCGGCGTCACTGAGCTGAAGGTGGTCGCCACACAGCTCAGCGTGCGGGTGTACCAGGAACGCCAAGTAGCGGCGCTGGCTCCACTCTCAAGAGTGCTGACGGCCGAGCAGGTCGAAGAGGTGTACAACGTGGCTCGCCATCGGCAGGCCTGGAGCCAGGCTTGAGCCGATGTGCGCCTCCACGAGGAGCCCCGCCGTTTCTTGGTCCCGACCTGCGGCGATGCGCCAAGATCCCGTCCACGCCTCGTCCACAGACACCGACATACGGTCGCTCCGGGCGGCATACGGCTGCACATACGCAAAGACCCCGTCCTCAGCGTTTGCGCTGGTGGCGGGGTCTTTAGGCACCTTGTAAAGGGTGCCCCCGGCAGGATTCGAACCTGCGCACACGGCTCCGGAGGCCGTTGCTCTATCCCCTGAGCTACGGGGGCGTCCGCCGCTTGGTGTGCGGCGACGGGTAGAACCCTACCAGCTCGATCGGGGTCCTCATGAACAGGTATTTAGGGGCGGGGGAGGGCCGCGTGGAGGGGGTCGGAGGGGTGCGGGGCGGGCTCAGTTCCCCTGTACGGGGTGGAAGTGGGGAAAACCCGGACGCGGTGGTGGGTGCCGACCTACTCTCGAGTTGTGCCAGGCGCGTCAGGCCGGGTCCTCGTTGTGGACGACAACAAGGTCATCCGGCAATTGATCAGGGTCAACCTCGAGCTGGAGGGCTTCGAGGTCGTGACCGCGGCCGATGGTGCCGAATGTCTGGACGTGGTGCATCAGGTGCGGCCCGATGTCATCACGCTGGACGTGGTCATGCCGCGGCTCGACGGTCTGCGGACCGCCGCGCGGTTGCGCGGGGACGCGCGGACCAGCGGCCTGCCCATCGTCGTCGTCAGCGCATGCACCCAGTACGAGGTGGAGAGCGGGCTCGAAGTCGGCGTCGACGCCTTCCTTGCCAAGCCCTTCGAGCCCAATGAACTCGTGCGCGTCGTACGGCAGTTGCGTGAGCGCGGGCGTGCGGTGCCGTCTTCGCCGGCAGCAACGACAACCGGAACGACAACAGCAACATCAGCGGGAGTGACCGGCGCGGGAGCCGGGGAGCATCGCCCGGACAGTGGCAGTGCCGCGCATGCGGGCGGAGCCGCCGACGCCGCCGGAACAGTCAGCGCCGTCGGTGACCCCCGGCGCGATACCTCCGCCCAGTCCGCCGACGAGCCCAAGCACATCGGCAGCATCGCGGACGTCTCAGCAGATGTCTGAGCGGACGTCTGAGCAGATATCTGAGCGGGCGCGCGACCAGCCCCGCTCCGGACGACACAGGCACGGCCCCGCCACCCCGCCGCCCTACCAAGGGGCCCCCACAAGCAGCCCCGCGCCGACCACTCCGTCCGCATCCCGGACCATCCGCCAAATCAACTCGCCTACCCACCCCCCTCCTCCCCTACGCTTGACCCGTGACCCCCGCAGAGCTCTCCCACACCGTGCTGCGCGCCGTGCGCCGTGCGGTCGATGACGGGGAGCTCGATCCGGGTGCGGCCGACCCCGGTGCCGCCCGCGTCGTCGTCGAGCGGCCGAGGCCCGGCGGGCACGGGGACTACGCCACCAACGTCGCGCTGCAGCTCAGCAGGGACGCCGGGCGGCCCCCGCGGCAGGTCGCCGAGATTCTCAAGGCCTACCTACGTGACTCGGACGGCATCGCCGACGTGGCCGTCACCGGGCCCGGCTTCCTCAACTTCAGTTTGCGGGACTCCGCCGCCCCCGCACTCGTCGCACGCATCCTGCGGTGCGGCCCCCGATACGGGTACGCCGACAGCCCCAGCGAGCGGCCCGAGGAGCCCGAGCACCTCAGCCAGCCCGTACAGCCCGTACAGCCCGTACAGCCCGTACAGCCCGTCCAGCTCCACGCCCCGCACGAGATCCGCGCCGTCGTCGTCATGGACGCCACCGCCCGCATCCTGCGCTCACAAGGCGCCCTCGTGAGGACCAGCTGCGAAGCCCCGCCCCGGCCGGAGTGGACCCACATCCTCGGCGTCGAGATCGATGTCATCGGCACCCCGGACGACGCCGGCACCCTCCCCACGAACGTCCGCCCCGCCCCCACCACCCCCGACCCCCTCTCACTCGGCCGCGACGCCGCCCGCTGGGCCCTGCTCCACCCCGCCTCGCACGACCGCCCGCGCCCGAGCGAGGGGCACCTCGCCCAGCGCGAGAGCAACCCCCTCTTCCGCGTCCGCTACGCCCACGCCCGCGCCTGCGCCCTCCGCCGCAACGCCGCCGACCTGGGCTTCGCCGCCGAACCCAGCGGCATAGGCGCGCGAGAAGGATCGGGGCACCCGCTCAACCTCCTCGCCCTCCTCGCCGACCACCCCCGTATCCTCCGGACCGCCGCCCACCACCGCGCCCCCGACCGGCTGGCCCGGCACCTCGTCGACGTGGCGGACGCTTTCCTCACCGACACGCAGGTGTATGCCGGCGCCCTGCCCAAGGGTGAGGAGAAACCCTCGGCCGCCCACCGCGCCCGGCTCGCACTCGCCGAAGCCGCCGGGACGGTGCTGGCCGGTGGCCTGACCCTGCTCGGTATCGACGCCCCCGCATACATGTAGAGAACGCCCCCGCACACCTGTAGACCTGTAGAGAAGACGAAGAGAGCGCCACGCAGTCATGAGCCGTTCCGCACACCCCGCCGGTCCCCGCCACGCCGATGTCCTGCCCGAGGGGCACTACACCGCCCCGGCCGCCGACCTGAACGTTCTGGACCCGAAGGTGTGGGCGCAGACCGTGGCACGTACCGCCGACGGCGGCGTACAGGTCGGAGGGATCGAAGTCGCCCGCCTCGCGGAGGAGTTCGGCACCCCGGCGTACTTCCTCGACGAGGACGACTTCCGCGCCCGGTGCGCCGCCTGGCGGGACGCCTTCGGGTCCGAAGCCGATGTGTTCTACGCGGGCAAGGCGTTCCTGTCCCGGGCCGTCGTGCGGTGGCTGCACGAGGAAGGGCTCAACCTCGACGTGTGCAGCGGTGGCGAGCTGGCCACCGCTCTCTCCGCCGGGATGCCCGCCGAGCGCATCGCCTTCCACGGCAACAACAAGACCGAGGACGAGATCCGGCGCGCCGTCGAGGCCGGCGTCGGGCGGATCGTCCTCGATTCGTTCCAGGAGATCGTCCGCGTCGCGCACATCGCCGACAGCCTCGGCAAGCGGCAGCGCGTGCAGATCCGGGTGACCGTCGGTGTCGAGGCCCACACCCATGAGTTCATCGCCACCGCGCATGAAGACCAGAAGTTCGGGATCGCGCTCGCCGGAGGTCAGGCCGCCGAGGCCGTGCGGCGGGCCCTGAAGCTCGACGGGCTCGAGCTCATCGGGATCCACAGCCACATCGGGTCGCAGATCTTCGACATGGCGGGCTTCGAGGTCGCCGCCCGGCGCGTCGTCGGGCTGCTCGCCGAGGTGCGGGACGAGCACGGCGTCGAGCTGCCGGAGATCGACCTCGGCGGCGGCCTCGGTATCGCGTACACCAGCGACGACGACCCCCGCGAGCCGCAGGAGATCGCCAAGGCGCTCAGCGAGATCGTGACGAGGGAGTGCGAGGCGGCGTCCCTGCGGACCCCCCGGATCTCCGTCGAGCCGGGGCGCGCCATCGTCGGCCCGACCGCCTTCACGCTCTACACGGTCGGCACGGTCAAGCCGCTGGAGGGACTGCGTACGTACGTGTCCGTCGACGGCGGGATGTCCGACAACATCAGGACCGCTCTGTACGACGCCGAGTACACGGTCGCCCTCGTGTCCCGCCGCTCCGACGCCGAGCCCCTGCTGGTCCGCGTCGTCGGCAAGCACTGCGAGAGCGGCGACATCGTCGTGAAGGACGCCTTCCTGCCCGCCGACATCGCGCCGGGCGACCTCATCGCCGTCCCCGCCACCGGCGCGTACTGCCGCTCCATGGCCAGCAACTACAACCACGCGCTCCGCCCGCCCGTCGTCGCCGTGCGCGACGGGGAGGCCCGGGTGATCGTCCGGCGCGAGACGGAGGAAGATCTCCTGCGCCTCGATGTCGGGTGATGAAATATCTGTCTCACCTGCCGGACCGGGGACAGAAAGACCGGTCCGGTGGGTGAGACTGGATCCACCGTAGAAAACCGTATAAGACAGCGGCGGTAACAGCCGCGGCGGAAGCTGCTGCAGAAGCAGTAAAGAGAAGTAGTAGAGGAAACGAGGTCGGATGATGCGTACGCGTCCGCTGAAGGTGGCGCTGCTGGGCTGTGGGGTCGTCGGCTCCGAGGTGGCGCGCATCATGACGACGCACGCCGCCGACCTCACCGCCCGCATCGGCGCTCCCGTGGAGCTCGCGGGGGTGGCCGTACGGCGCCCCTCCAAGGTGCGGGAAGGGATCGACCCCGCCCTCGTCACCACCGACGCCACCGCCCTGGTCAAACGGGGCGACATCGACGTGGTGATCGAAGTCATCGGAGGGATCGAGCCCGCGCGCACCCTCATCATCACCGCCATCGAGCACGGTGCCTCGGTCGTCTCGGCCAACAAGGCGCTGCTCGCCCAGGACGGCGCGGCCCTGCACGCGACCGCCGCCGAGCACGGCCGCGATCTGTACTACGAAGCCGCCGTCGCCGGTGCCATCCCGCTGATCCGGCCCCTGCGCGAGTCCCTCGCGGGGGACAAGGTCAATCGCGTCCTCGGCATCGTGAACGGGACGACCAACTTCATCCTCGACGCCATGGACACCACCGGCGCCGGCTATCAGGAAGCCCTCGACGAGGCCACGGCCCTCGGGTACGCCGAAGCCGACCCGACCGCCGACGTCGAGGGGTTCGACGCCGCCGCCAAGGCCGCGATCCTTGCCGGGATCGCCTTCCACACGCGCGTACGCCTCGACGACGTGTACCGCGAGGGCATGACCGAGGTGACCGCCGCCGACTTCGCGTCCGCGAAGGAGATGGGCTGCACCATCAAGCTGCTCGCCATCTGTGAGCGGGCCGTGGACGGTGGTTCCGTTACTGCTCGCGTGCACCCCGCGATGATTCCGCTCGACCACCCTCTCGCCTCCGTGCGCGGCGCCTACAACGCCGTGTTCGTCGAGGCCGAGGCCGCCGGGCAACTGATGTTCTACGGGCCCGGTGCCGGCGGTTCGCCGACCGCGTCCGCCGTACTCGGCGACCTCGTCGCCGTCTGCCGCAACCGCCTCAACGGCGCGACGGGACCCGGCGACTCCGCGTACACGCAACTGCCCGTCTCACCCATGGGCGACTCCGTGACGCGGTACCACATCAGCCTCGACGTGGCCGACAAGCCAGGCGTGCTCGCGCAGGTGGCAACGGTCTTCGCCGAGCACGGCGTCTCCATCGACACCGTCCGGCAGTCGGGGAAGGACGGCGAGGCATCTCTTGTCGTCGTCACCCATCGCGCGGCGGACGCGGCCCTCACCGGGACCGTGGACGCGCTGCGTCAGCTCGACACCGTGCGCGGTGTCGCCAGCATCATGCGTGTTGAAGGGGAGTAGCAGCGATGACCGGAATGACCCACCAGTGGCGCGGCATCATCGAGGAGTACCGGGACCGGCTCCCGGTGACCGGCACCACGCCGGTCGTGTCGCTGCGCGAGGGCGGCACGCCGCTCGTGCCCGCGCAGGTCCTCTCCGAGCGCACGGGCTGCGAGGTCCACCTGAAGGTGGAGGGCGCCAACCCCACCGGCTCCTTCAAGGACCGCGGCATGACCATGGCCATCACCAAGGCCAAGGAGGAAGGCGCGCAGGCCGTCATCTGCGCGTCCACGGGCAACACGTCGGCGTCCGCCGCGGCCTACGCCGTGCGCGCCGGCATGGTCTGCGCCGTCCTCGTGCCCCGCGGCAAGATCGCGCTCGGCAAGATGGGCCAGGCGCTCGTCTACGGCTCGAAGATCCTCCAGGTCGACGGCAACTTCGACGACTGCCTCAACCTGGCCCGCAGCCTCTCCGAGAACTACCCGGTGGCGCTGGTCAACTCGGTCAACCCGTTCCGTATCGAGGGCCAGAAGACCGCCTCGTTCGAGATCGTGGACGCCCTCGGCGACGCGCCCGACATCCACGTCCTGCCGGTCGGCAACGCGGGCAACATCACGGCCTACTGGAAGGGCTACAAGGAGTACGCCGCCGACTCGGTGTCGACGCGTACGCCTCGCATGTGGGGCTTCCAGGCTTCCGGTTCCGCTCCCATCGTGCGCGGCGAGATCGTCAAGGATCCCTCGACGATCGCTACTGCGATTCGCATCGGGAACCCGGCGTCGTGGAACTACGCGCTCGCCGCACGCGACGAGTCCGGCGGCTTCATCGACGAGGTGACGGACCGTGAGATCCTGCGCGCCTACAAGCTGTTGGCGTCCCAGGAGGGTGTCTTCGTCGAGCCGGCGTCCGCCGCGTCCGTCGCCGGTCTGCTGAAGGCCGCGGAGCAGGGCAAGGTCGACCCGGGCCAGCGCATCGTCTGCACCGTCACGGGCAACGGCCTGAAGGACCCCGACTGGGCCGTCTCCGGTGCTCCGCAGCCGGTCACCGTGCCGGTCGACGCGGTCGCGGCGGCGTCGCGGCTCGGTCTCGCCTGAGTCCTGAGGCCGTCCGGACGCAGTGCTGACGGCTCGTCAACCGGACGCATGAGCACCGGGGGTGCACAGGGGGCTTACGACACGCATCGTGCGCCTCCTGTGCGCCCTATGTCGCCACAGAACCTTCCTTCGATAGGCTGTACCGAACCCGCCCACCGCATATGCAGCGGTGCCGCCGCCGTTCTGTCGTTTTCCGGCGAATTTCCGCCGTGGTTCCGTCGATCGCGGCCCGGGTGTCGACGTACGCACCACAAGACATCGGAAGTCTCGGAAGTTCTCGAACACCTCGACCGTCGTACATCTCGCAGATCTCGTCAGTCCGTCAGTCTTCGGAAGTTCCCGAAACATCCCGCAGCTCAAGGAGAGTCATCGAGCGATGGCCGGTCCCGCGTTCCGCGCCGCCGCCGTCAGGGTGCGCGTTCCCGCCACCAGCGCAAATCTCGGCCCGGGCTTCGACGCCCTGGGCCTCTCGCTGGGGCTCTATGACGACGTCGTCGTCAGGGTCGCCGACTCCGGGCTGAACATCGACATCGCGGGCGAGGGCTCCGAGACCCTGCCGCGCGACGAGTCGCATCTGCTCGTACGTTCCCTGCGCACCGCCTTCGACCTGCTCGGCGGGCAGCCGCGCGGCCTCGAGATCGTCTGTGCCAACCGCATCCCGCACGGCCGCGGCCTCGGCTCCTCCTCCGCCGCCATCGTCGCGGCGGTCGTCGCCGCGCGCGCCGTGACCATAGGCGGCGACGCCCGGCTCGACGACGCGGCACTGCTCGAACTCGCCACCGAGATCGAGGGCCACCCCGACAATGTGGCCCCCTGCCTGCTCGGCGGCTTCACCATCGCCTGGATGGAATCGGGCGCGGGCCGGGCGATCCGCCTCGACGCCGCGCCTTCCGTCGTCCCGGTGGTCTTCGTACCGGCCAAGCCGGTCCTCACCGAGATGGCACGAGGACTTCTGCCGCGCACCGTCCCGCACGTGGACGCCGCGGCCAACGCGGGCCGGGCGGCCCTGCTCGTCGAGGCCCTGACCAGGCGCCCCGAGCTGCTGCTTCCGGCCACCGAGGACCGTCTGCACCAGGAGTACCGGGCGCCGGCCATGCCGGAGAGCGCCGCACTGGTGGAGCGGCTGCGGGCCGACGGGGTGCCCGCGATGATTTCCGGGGCGGGCCCGACGGTCATCGCCCTGGTGGAGGACGGAGCGGCCGACAAGGTCGCCCGGCTGGCCGGAGAGGGGTGGGCGGCCAACCGGCTGGCCCTCGACGCCGGCGGAGCGAGCGTGCTGCCGCTCAGCTCCTCCCCCGATTGATCAAAACGAACGGTTGCCGGATTACGAGAGGGGGAATGTTTGTTGGATCCGGTAGTGTTAACCTCAAGTCTGCACCCGACCCCACCATGGCGAGGTGCTGTGTGTCCCCGTCCGGGACAACCATTCTTCCGGGAGCCTCCCCAGCATTTCCGTACAGCGTTCTTCTATGCCGGGACGCGGTACTGAAAGTCGGCGAGCATGCTCCGGAACCGGTGTGACCGAGCCGCGTGACACAGAAATTGAGTGCACCCGCGGAATCGCGAATCGCCGTCACCAATGAATTCTTCCGCCTCATCGGCGGACAACCGCCCCGGCACGGTCCGTACAGGCAGGACCACCGCCGGACAGCACGACCGGTCGCCGAGCCAGACAGGCCGACGCCCGCTCCAGGGAAGGACCCTTCGTGAGCGACACCACCGATCTGATGGGCGTGACTGCCGACAGCTCTGCTGCCGCGCCCGCCGCGTCCGCAGGGGATGCTTCCGCTGCGCCTGCCACCGGTGCTTCGGGCTCCCGGCGGCGCCGCGGTACCGGCCTTGACGGCATGGTGCTGGCCGAGTTGCAGCAGGTCGCATCGGGCCTCGGCATCAGGGGCACCGCGCGGATGCGCAAGAGCCAGCTGATCGAGGTCATCAAGGAGGCGCAGTCGGGTGGCAGCGCCCCCGCGAAGAGCGCCGACGCCGCCGAGACGAAGCCGAAGCGCCGGGCCACCTCGAAGGCCCGTACCGGCGATGAGCCCGCGGCCGACGCCGCGCAGGCCAAGGCGGACGCCAAGACGGAGAAGGCCGACGCGGCCGACAGCGGCTCGGCCAAGGCGAAGAAGGCCGCCGCCCAGCAGCAGATCGACATCCCCGGCCAGGGCGCCGGGGACGAGCAGCCTGCCGGTGAGCGCCGTCGTCGCCGTGCCACCTCGGAGGCGGGCAGCCCCGAGACCGTCACGGCCGAGGCCTCGAACACGAAGGCCGAGCCCAAGCAGGACAAGCAGGACGGCGCCGAGAACAAGGGCGACGGCGGCCAGGACAACAGCAACGACGGCCGTCGTGACCGCCGCGACCGCCGTGACCGCGGCGAGCGGGGCGACCGCGGTGAGCGGGGCGACCGTGGCGGCCGTGACCGCGACCGCCGCAACAAGGGCGACGAGCAGGGCGGCCAGGGCGGCCAGGGCGGTCAGGGCAACAAGGACCGGCAGCAGCAGGGCGGCGGCCGGCAGGACCGCGACCGTGACCGTGACCGTGACCGTGACCGCAACAACGGTCCGCAGGACGACGACGATTTCGAGGGTGGCCGTCGCGGCCGCCGGGGCCGTTACCGTGACCGTCGTGGCCGTCGTGGCCGCGACGAGCAGGGCTTCGGCAACGAGCCGCAGGTCTCCGAGGACGACGTCCTGATCCCCGTCGCGGGCATCCTCGACATCCTCGACAACTACGCCTTCATCCGTACGTCGGGCTACCTCCCCGGTCCCAACGACGTCTACGTCTCCCTCGCCCAGGTCCGCAAGAACGGCCTGCGCAAGGGTGACCACGTCACCGGTGCGGTCCGCCAGCCCAAGGACGGCGAGCGCCGCGAGAAGTTCAACGCGCTCGTGCGCCTGGACTCGGCGAACGGCATGGCGGCCGAATCCGGCCGCGGACGCCCCGAGTTCAACAAGCTGACGCCGCTCTACCCGCAGGACCGGCTCCGTCTGGAGACCGACCCGGGTGTGCTGACGACCCGCATCATCGACCTCGTCGCGCCGATCGGTAAGGGCCAGCGCGGTCTGATCGTGGCCCCGCCGAAGACCGGCAAGACCATGATCATGCAGGCGATCGCCAACGCGATCACGCACAACAACCCCGAGTGCCACCTGATGGTCGTCCTGGTCGACGAGCGTCCGGAAGAGGTCACCGACATGCAGCGGTCGGTCAAGGGCGAGGTCATCTCCTCGACCTTCGACCGTCCG
The DNA here is from genome assembly GCF_039533535.1 of Streptomyces kunmingensis. Taxonomy (NCBI): domain Bacteria; kingdom Bacillati; phylum Actinomycetota; class Actinomycetes; order Kitasatosporales; family Streptomycetaceae; genus Streptomyces; species Streptomyces kunmingensis. The sequence goes on along the minus strand of NZ_BAAATS010000018.1, from coordinate 77,005 downwards.
GCCGAGGACCACACGACGGTCGCCGAGCTCGCCATCGAGCGTGCCAAGCGCCTCGTCGAGCTGGGCCACGACGTCGTCGTGCTGCTCGACTCCATCACGCGTCTGGGCCGTGCGTACAACCTGGCGGCCCCGGCCTCCGGGCGCATCCTGTCCGGTGGTGTCGACTCGACCGCGCTGTACCCGCCGAAGCGCTTCTTCGGTGCCGCGCGCAACATCGAGGACGGCGGCTCGCTGACGATCCTGGCCACCGCGCTGGTCGACACCGGCTCGCGCATGGACGAGGTCATCTTCGAGGAGTTCAAGGGCACCGGCAACGCCGAGCTCAAGCTCGACCGCAAGCTCGCCGACAAGCGCATCTTCCCCGCGGTGGACGTCGACGCGTCCGGTACCCGTAAGGAAGAGATCCTGCTCGGCAGCGACGAGCTCGCGATCACCTGGAAGCTGCGCCGTGTGCTGCACGCGCTCGACCAGCAGCAGGCGATCGAGCTGCTCCTCGACAAGATGAAGCAGACGAAGTCGAACGCGGAGTTCCTGCTCCAGATCCAGAAGACGACGCCGACGCCGGGCAACGGCAACGACTGACGCCTCGCTTCCGCAAGGGCTGGGCCCCACCGCCACCGCGGTGGGGCCCAGCCCTTTTGCGTGTCCGTTGAACGGGCAAGCGGTCCGCGGAGACCTTCGCCACAGGCATGGGCATACGCGGCCCCGGTGAAGCATGCGGCCCAGGAGGACAAAGCAGCAGGTGGGGGAGGTGGGGACGCTGAGGCACATCACACTGTGTGAGGCCTTTGTCCCGCTGCGGACACAGAACGCTGTGCAACCCTTCATGGCGGTCCGCCGTCACACCGAGTGAAGAGCGAAGCGGACCGAAGGAAGACAGAGCGAGGAGCACATGCCCGACAGTGACAGCAAGCCCGGGCGCCGGCGCGCCAAGGGCCGCCGCCGCAAGCCGCGCTCCGGGCGGGGCAAGGCGCTGCGCGTCGTGGCGTGGAGCGCGGCCGGCGTCGTCGTCCTCGGCGGCACCGGCGTCGGGTACGTGTACTTCCACCTCAACGGCAACATCAAGAGCGTCGACATCAACCAGGCCCTCGGCACCGACCGGCCCGAGAACGTCGACAACGGTTCGCAGGACATCCTGGTGCTCGGCTCCGACAGCCGCGCCGGCAGCAACAAGAAGGCCGGCGGCGGCACCGACGACGGCAGCGCCCGCTCGGACACCGCGATGGTCGTCCACATCTACAAGGGCCACAAAAAGGCGAGCATCGTCTCCATACCCCGGGACACCCTCATAGAGCGGCCGTCCTGCACCGACAAGGACGGCACCGAGCACCCGGCGCAGAGCGAGGCCATGTTCAACTCCGCCTACTCCACGGGCGGCGCGGCCTGCGCGGTCAAGACCGTGGAGTCGATCAGCGGCATCCGCATGGACCACTACGTCGAGGTCGACTTCAGCGGTTTCCAGGACCTGATCGACGACCTGGGCGGCGTCAAGGTCACCACCAGCAAGGCCATCGACGACCCCGACAGCCACCTGGAGCTCGACGCCGGCACCCACCAGCTCGACGGCGAGCAGGCCCTCGGCCTCGTACGGACCCGGCACGGTGTCGGTGACGGCAGCGACCTGGGCCGCATCCAGCTCCAGCAGGCGTTCATGAAGGCCCTGATGGACCAGATCAAGCACGTCGGCGTCTTCAGCAACCCCAAGAAGCTGTACGACCTCGCGGACACCGCCACGAAGTCCGTGACCACCGACTCCGACCTGGCGTCCGTCAAGGACCTGTCCTCGTTCGCGAACGGGATCAAGGGCATCGGCTCCAGCGACATGAACATGGTGACGCTGCCGGTGCAGTACGACACCGCCGACGCCAACCGCGTCCTCGTCGACGAGACCAAGGCCGACCAGGTCTGGAAGGCCATCAAGGCCGACAGGGCCGTCCCGAAGTCGGCCGGCAAGGGCACCGCCACCGGAAGCGCGGACGGCGTCGTCCAGTAACCCGGAAAGCAGCCCCGAAGCGGCCCGGAAGGCCCCTGGGAATAGATCCGGACCTACCCCCGTTTTGGGAGATACGAACAGTCCTGGCAGACTGGTACGTCGGCTCCGGTTCACGCTTCCGCAATCCGCGTCAGCGACCCGGCGCCCTCCCGAACCTAGGAGACACCCTTGAAGCGCGACATTCACCCCGAGTACGTCGAGACCCAGGTCAGCTGCACCTGTGGCGCGTCGTTCACCACTCGTAGCACCATCGACTCCGGCACCATCCGTGCCGAGGTCTGCTCCGAGTGCCACCCGTTCTACACGGGCAAGCAGAAGATCCTCGACACCGGTGGCCGTGTGGCCCGCTTCGAGGCCCGCTTCGGCAAGGCTGCCGCTGCCAACAAGTAGCGAGGCTTCAGCGCCGGTCTCCGGTGCCCCGATCGCAGGGGCACCGGGACCGGCGCTTTGCGGTGCAGCCCCCTTGTGTCTGGCATGACACAGCCACCCCGTACACGCAGGAGCCGGAGATGTTCGAGGCCGTCGAGGACCTCATCGGCGAGCACGCCGATCTGGAAAAGAGGCTCGCGGACCCGTCGGTCCACGCCGACCAGGCCAACGCGCGCAAGCTGAACAAGCGCTACGCAGAGCTCACCCCGATCGTCGCGACGTACCGCTCCTGGAAGCAGACCGGCGACGACATCGAGACCGCACGCGAACTGGGCGCCGACGACCCGGACTTCGCGGCCGAGGTCAAGGAGCTCGAGAAGCAACGCGAGGAGATCACCGAGAAGCTGCGCCTTCTCCTGGTGCCCCGCGACCCGTCCGACGACAAGGACGTCATTCTCGAGGTCAAGGCCGGCGCCGGCGGTGACGAGTCCGCGCTGTTCGCCGGTGACCTGCTGCGCATGTATCTGCGGTACGCCGAGCGCGTCGGCTGGAAGACCGAGATCATCGACGCCACCGAGTCCGAGCTGGGCGGCTACAAGGACGTCCAGGTCGCCGTGAAGACCAAGGGCGGCAACGGCGCGACCGAGCCCGGCCAGGGCGTCTGGGCCCGCCTGAAGTACGAGGGCGGCGTGCACCGTGTGCAGCGCGTCCCGGCGACCGAGTCCCAGGGCCGCATCCACACCTCCGCGGCCGGTGTCCTGGTCACGCCCGAGGCCGAGGAGGTCGACGTCGAGATCAACATGAACGATCTGCGCATCGACGTCTACCGCTCCTCCGGGCCCGGCGGCCAGTCCGTCAACACGACCGACTCCGCGGTGCGCATCACGCACCTCCCCACCGGCGTCGTGGCCTCCTGCCAGAACGAGAAGAGCCAGCTGCAGAACAAGGAGCAGGCGATGCGTATTCTGCGCTCCAGGCTCCTTGCCGCGGCGCAGGAGGAGGCGGAGCGCGAGGCCGCCGACGCCCGCCGCAGCCAGGTCCGCACCGTCGACCGGTCCGAGAAGATCCGTACGTACAACTATCCGGAGAACCGGATCTCCGACCACCGCGTCGGCTTCAAGGCGTACAACTTGGACCAGGTGCTCGACGGTGAACTCGACCCCGTGATCCAGGCGTGCGTCGACGCGGACTCGGCAGCCAAGCTCGCCGCCGCATAAATCTCGTAGATCAGCTCGGAGGACCAGCGTGAACCTGCTGCTCGCGGAAGTGGCCCAGGCCACCCGGCGGCTGGCCGACGCCGGCGTGCCCTCGCCGCGCAACGACGCGGAGGAGCTCGCCGCCTTCGTGCACGGCGTGAAGCGGGGCGAGCTGCACTCCGTCAAGGACACGGACTTCGACGCCCGGTACTGGGAGGTGACCGCGCGCCGCGAGGCGCGCGAACCGCTCCAGCACATCACCGGGCGGGCGTACTTCCGCTACCTGGAGCTCCAGGTCGGGCCCGGTGTCTTCGTGCCGCGCCCGGAGACCGAGTCGGTCGTCGGCTGGGCCATAGACGCCGTACGCGCCATGGACGTCGTCGAGCCGCTCATCGTCGATCTGTGCACCGGCTCCGGCGCCATCGCGCTCGCGCTCGCCCAGGAGGTCCCGCGCTCGCGCGTACACGCCGTGGAGCTGTCCGAGGACGCCCTGCGGTGGACGCGCAAGAACGTCGAGGGGTCCAGGGTCGACCTGCGCCAGGGAGACGCCCTGGCGGCCTTCCCCGACCTCGACGGCCAGTTCGACCTCGTCGTCTCCAACCCGCCGTACATCCCGCTCACCGAGTGGGAGTACGTCGCTCCAGAGGCCCGTGACTACGACCCGGACATGGCGCTGTTCTCCGGCGAGGACGGCCTCGACCTGATCCGGGGCATCGAGCGCACCGCCCACCGGCTCCTGCGTCCCGGCGGTGTCGTCGTCATCGAGCACGCGGACACGCAGGGCGGCCTGGTGCCGTGGATCTTCACCGAGGAGCGGGGCTGGGCGGATGCCGCCGACCACCCCGACCTCAACAACCGGCCGCGGTTCGCGACCGCCCGCAAGGCGATGCCGTGACCATCGACCACCCTTCCGTACAGGCACTTGAGCAGGAGGCCCGCTAAATGGCACGGCGTTACGACACCAATGACGCGACCGACCGCGCAACCGGTCTGCGTGAAGCCGCGTCCGCCGTGCGCCGCGGCGAGCTCGTCGTGCTGCCCACCGACACCGTCTACGGTGTCGGCGCCGACGCGTTCACCGCCGAGGCGGTCGGTGACCTCCTGGAGGCCAAGGGCCGCGGCCGCAACATGCCGAGCCCCGTCCTCATCGGCTCCCCGAACACCCTGCACGGCCTCGTCACGGACTTCTCCGAGATGGCCTGGGAGCTCGTCGACGCGTTCTGGCCCGGCGCCCTGACGATCGTCGCCAAGCACCAGCCGTCCCTCCAGTGGGACCTGGGGGAAACCCGCGGCACCGTCGCCGTCCGGATGCCGCTGCACCCGGTCGCCATCGAACTGCTCAACGAGGTCGGGCCCATGGCCGTGTCCTCCGCGAACCTCACCGGCCACCGCGCCCCCGAGGACTGCGACGCCGCCCAGGAGATGCTCGGCGACTCCGTCTCCGTCTACCTCGACGGCGGCCCCACCCCCGGCATCGTCCCCTCGTCGATCGTCGACGTCACCGGCAAGGTCCCGGTGCTGCTGCGCGCCGGTGCGCTCACCGCCGACGAGCTGCGCAAGGTCGTACCCGACCTCGAGGTGGCGAATTGACAGCCCCTGAGACGGGGCGTGGCATAGGCACCGATTACGGGGCGCTCTCGCTCCCCGGCGACTCCTTCCGCATCCTCCACGTCAGCACCGGCAACGTGTGCCGCTCGCCGATCACCGAGCGGCTGACCCGGCACGCCCTCGCGGACCGCCTCGGCGACCCGCTGGCCGGCGGGCTCATCGTGGAGAGCGCGGGCACCTGGGGCCACGAGGGTGCCCCGATGGAGGCCAACGCGGAGCAGGTCCTGGCCGACTTCGGCGCGGACGCCTCCGGCTTCGTCGGCCGCGAGCTCCTGGACGACCACGTCATAAGAGCGGACCTCGTGCTGACGGCGACCCGCGACCACCGCGCCCAGGTCATCTCCATGGGCCACAGCGCGGGCCTGCGCACGTTCACCCTGAAAGAGTTCACGCGGCTCGTGCAGGCCATAGACCCCGCGACCCTCCCTGACCCCCTCGACAGCACTGCCGGCGGCGTGGTGGGCCGCGCACGGTCCCTGGTGCGGGCCGCGGCGGCGCTGCGTGGGTGGCTGCTCGCTCCGAGCGTCGAGGCGGACGAGGTCTACGACCCGTACGGCGCCCCGCTCCCGTTCTTCCGCTCAGTGGGCGGCGAGATCAACGAGGCCCTCTCCCCAGTGGTCCGAGCCCTGACAGGCGTCAAGTAACCCACGCCGCTCAAGCTCCTCCGGAGACCCCCTTTAGCCCCTCCGGAGACCCTTCTTAAGCCCCTCCGGCGATTGAGGAGCGGGGTTCCGGGGCGGAGCCCCGTGGCAGCAACCCAAGCGCCCCGAGCCTTCCGGACCTACATTGAGAAGATGCCGGCCACGACAGAACCCGCACCCCTAGCGGAGCTGACGCGTCAGGACCCCGAACTGGCCGACCTGATCGCCGGCGAGGCAACCCGTCAGGCCCACTCCCTCCAGCTGATCGCCGCCGAGAACTTCACCTCCCCCGCGGTCCTGGAAGCCCTCGGCTCCCCCCTCGCCAACAAGTACGCCGAGGGCTACCCCGGCGCCCGCCACCACGGCGGCTGCGAACTCGTCGACATGGCCGAACGCATCGCCATCGACCGGGCGAAAGCCCTCTTCGGCGCCGAGCACGTCAACGTACAGGCGCACTCCGGCTCCTCCGCCGTCCTCGCCGCCTACGCGGTCCTGCTGCGCCCCGGCGACACCGTCCTCGCGATGGGCCTGCCGTCCGGCGGCCATCTGACGCACGGCTCACCGGCCAACTTCTCCGGCCGCTGGTTCGACTTCGTGCCCTACGGGGTGGACCCCGAGAGCGGGCTCATCGACTACGACCAGGTCCGCGCCGTCGCCCGCGCCCACCGCCCCAAGGCCATCGTGTGCGGCTCGATCTCCTACCCCCGGCACATCGACTACGCGGCCTTCCGCGCCATCGCCGACGACGTGGGCGCGTACCTCATCGCGGACGCCGCGCACCCCATCGGGCTCGTCGCCGGGGGAGCGGCCCCGAACCCGGTCCCGTACGCCGACATCGTCTGTGCCACCACGCACAAGGTGCTGCGCGGCCCGCGCGGCGGCATGCTGCTGTGCCGCGCCGAGCTCGCGGACCGGGTGGACCGGGCCGTCTTCCCGTTCACGCAGGGCGGTGCACAGATGCACACGATCGCAGCGAAGGCCGTCGCGTTCGGCGAGGCGGCGCAACCGGCCTTCTCCGGGTACGCGCACCAGGTCGTCGCCAACGCCCGGACGCTCGCCGGGGCGCTGGCCGAGGAGGGTTTCGCCGTCACCACGGGCGGCACCGACACCCACCTCGTCACCGTCGACCCGGCGCCGCTCGGCGTACTGAGCCAGTCGGCCCGCGGCCGTCTGGCCTCCTCCGGAATGGTCCTGGACATCTGCGCACTGCCCCACGGAGACGGCCGCGGCCTGCGCCTGGGCACCGCCGCCATCACCACGCAGGGCATGAGAGAGGCGGAGACGGCCCGTATCGCGGCGCTCCTCTCCGGAGTCGTACGAGGCGATCTCGACCCGCGTACGACCCGCGAGGAGGTCCGCGAACTGGCGGTCAGATTCCCCCCGTACGCCGTCGGATAGCGGGTATGCGGCCCTCCGGGACACCCTTGGTACGGCGCCGCGACAAGACCGGACAGTCACTCGTGCAACCATCGTCGCTACCCGGAAGTCTCCATCGCCAAGCACGCGAAGCTAGGGTGTGGGGCTGAGATGGCCAGCGATACCTGTGGGGAAGCCCGTGCGTGAATACCTGCTGACGCTCTGCATCACGGCCGCGGTGACCTATCTGCTCACAGGCCCGGTGCGGAAGTTCGCGATTGTGGCCGGCGCGATGCCGGAGATCCGTGCACGGGACGTGCACCGTGAACCCACCCCGCGGCTCGGCGGTATCGCCATGTTCTTCGGCCTGTGCGCGGGCCTCCTGGTCGCCGACCACCTCACCAACCTGGACAAGGTCTTCGACTCGTCCAACGAGCCGCGGGCGCTGCTCTCCGGAGCCGCGCTGATCTGGCTGATCGGTGTCCTCGACGACAAGTTCGAGATCGACGCGCTGATCAAGCTGGGCGGCCAGATGATCGCCGCGGGCGTCATGGTCATGCAGGGTCTGACGATCCTGTGGCTGCCGATCCCGGGTGTGGGCACGGTCGGCCTGACCCAGTGGCAGGGCACGCTCCTGACGGTGGCCCTCGTGGTCATCACCATCAACGCGGTGAACTTCGTCGACGGCCTGGACGGTCTCGCGGCGGGCATGGTGTGCATCGCCGCGGCCGCGTTCTTCCTGTACGCGTACCGCATCTGGTACGGCTACGGCATCGAGGCGGCCGCCCCGGCGACGCTCTTCGCGGCGATCCTGATGGGCATGTGCCTGGGCTTCCTGCCGCACAACATGCATCCGGCCCGGATCTTCATGGGCGACTCGGGATCGATGCTGATCGGGCTCGTGCTGGCGGCCGGCGCCATCTCCATGACCGGGCAGATCGACCCGGACGCGCTCAAGCTGAACCTCGGCGGCAGCACGCGGGACACCACGCACGCGATGCTCCCGGTCTTCATCCCGCTGGTGATGCCGCTGACGATCATCGCGATCCCGTTCGCGGACCTCGTCCTCGCGATCGTGCGCCGCACCTGGAACGGGCAGTCGCCGTTCGCCGCCGACCGCGGCCACCTCCACCACCGGCTCCTGGAGATCGGCCACTCCCACAGCCGCGCGGTCCTGATCATGTATTTCTGGTCGGCGCTCATCGCTTTCGGCGCGGTCGCCTACTCGGTCCACTCCGCATCCGGAATGTGGGTCGTGCTCACCATCGTCGCGCTCAGCTTCGTCGGCCTCGTACTGCTGTTGCTGCCGCGCTTCACCCCGCACGCGCCGCGCTGGGCCCAGCACTTGGTGCCGCCGCGCTACCGGCGCCGGGCCGCCGCAGACGCGAGCGGCGACCCCCACGAGACTCCTGAGGCTGCCGAGGCGCAGGGGACGCCCGAGGACGAGCCGGAGCGGACGCCGCTGCCGGCGGGCGTCAACGGAGCGACAGCGATCGGCGCCCGTTCGCGGTTCACGGATCGGCGTAAGGCCGGAACGTCGCGCTGACGTGGCGCCCGAAATGGCTGCAATACCAGACAAGTTGCCCCGGCGGGTGCACAGACGCGCAGGTTCCCTCTCACGTGTGACGGTTGGCACACCTTCTAGGTAAAGACCGCATCAAATAGTTTGTGATACCGTTCACGAAACCCGGGGATAGAGCCGAAAGACCGTAGTGCGACGGTCCCTTGGCCCGAAGTTCTCTCTCGGCCCCGGACTACGCTCGTCCATGACGACACCCTGCCCCCATCAATAAGCGGAGCTGCCGCCATGCCGTCCAACGACGCACGGACCCTTCTCAAAACTGCCGTACCCACAGCTGCTGCCGGCGTGATCACCATCGTGGTCAGCGCTGCGGTCGCGGGCGGCAAGGGGGCCCTCGGCGCGCTCGTCGGGACGCTGGTGGCGATCTTCTTCATGGGGCTCGGACTCGTGGTCCTCGAGCGCACCGCCAAGTCACTTCCGCACCTGTTCCAGATGATGGGCCTGATGCTCTACGCGGCCCAGTTGCTGCTCATGGTCATCTTCATGGCGCTCTTCAAGGACACGACGCTGTTCAACCCGAGGGCTTTCGCGATCGCCCTCGTCGTCTCGACCCTCGCGTGGATCGCAGCGCAGACGCGCGCCCACATGAAGGCCAAGATCCTCTACGTCGATCCCGACTCACAGAAGGGCGACAAGCCCGAGAAGACGGGACCGAAGTCGTGAAGCGTAGGGGCGGGATAAGTGGGGGTTCACGACCCTGCTATCGTCCGGTGCCAACTGCGGCATCGCGGGCGCGGGCATCTGAGCTGACGCCTGCTGTAGCGCGAGGCTCGATGCCCGACTGCCGCCCCCACATCCGAAACACCAGTCCCGTGCCGAACCGCGGCCGCGCGCCGCGCCGACACAACGAGGTTGCCGTACCTATGCGCCACGCTGAAGGAGCCCGCGGTGAGTGCTGACCCGACGCAGGTGCTCGCCTTCGAGACCGACTGCCACCTTTTTGATGGGTGTGGCTTCCCGGCTCCCGGCCTGCACTCGTTCCTGTTCGAGCCCCTCTGGGGCGACGCGGACAGCAACGTGTACTTCAACAAGACGATGCTCCTGGCGCTGCTCGGCTCGGTTGTCATCATCGGCTTCTTCTGGGCCGCCTTCGCCAAGCCGAAGATGATCCCGGGCAAGCTGCAGATGGTCGCGGAGGCCGGTTACGACTTCGTCCGTCGCGGCATCGTCTACGAGACGATGGGCAAGCGCGAGGGCGAGAAGTACGTGCCCTTCATGGTCTCGCTCTTCTTCTTCGTGTGGATGATGAACCTCTGGTCGATCATCCCCATCGCTCAATTCCCGGTGACCGCGATCATCGCGTACCCGGCGGCCATCGCGCTCATCGTGTACGTGATGTGGGTGGCCCTCACCTTCAAGCGCCACGGTTTCGTCGGCGCCTTCAAGAACTTCACGGGTTACGACAAGTCGCTCGGTGCGGTGCTGCCCCTGTCGATGACGATCGAGTTCTTCTCGAACCTCCTCGTCCGGCCGTTCACGCACACCGTGCGACTCTTCGCGAACATGTTCGCGGGTCACACCCTGCTGCTGCTCTTCACGATCGCCAGCTGGTACATGCTCAACGGCATCGGCATCGCGTACTCGGCCGTCTCGTTCGTGATGGTCCTCGTGATGACCGCCTTCGAGCTGTTCATCCAGGCCGTGCAGGCCTACGTGTTCGTGCTTCTGGCGTGCAGCTACCTCCAGGGCGCAATGGCCGAAGGCCACTGAGTCCGTACCTGCACCACATTCCATAGACATCCGGTGGCCAACCCCCACCGGTACTTGAAAGAGAAGGAAGAACCGGCATGTCCGCTCTCGCGCAGACCCTCGCCGCTGGCGTCGAAATCAAGGGCAACCTCGGCTCGATCGGTTACGGCCTCGCGGCCATCGGCCCGGGCGTCGGCGTCGGCATCATCTTCGGTAACGGCACCCAGGCGCTCGCCCGTCAGCCCGAGGCTGCCGGCCTGATCCGCTCCAACCAGATTCTCGGCTTCGCCTTCTGTGAGGCGCTCGCCCTGATCGGTCTGGTCATGCCGTTCGTCTACCCGACCTCCTGACCACGCCGTCGGACTGCCCCTTTCGACGAAAGGCATTGAAATGAGCCCCCTGGTTCAGCTGGCGGCTGAAGAGGCTGAGAACCCTCTGATCCCGCCGATCCCAGAGCTCGTGATCGGCTTTATCGCCTTCGTCATCGTCTTCGGTTTCCTCGCCAAGAAGCTCATCCCGAACATCAACAAGGTTCTGGAAGAGCGCCGCGAGGCCATCGAAGGCGGTATCGAGAAGGCCGAGGCCGCTCAGACCGAGGCCCAGAGCGTGCTCGAGCAGTACAAGGCTCAGCTCGCCGAAGCCCGGCACGAGGCCGCGCGGCTGCGCCAGGAGGCGCAGGAGCAGGGCGCCACGCTCATCGCTGAGATGCGCGCGGAAGGCCAGCGGCAGCGTGAGGAGATCATCGCCGCCGGTCACGCCCAGATCGAGGCCGACCGCAAGGCCGCCGCTCAGGCGCTGCGTCAGGACGTCGGCCAGCTGGCCACCGACCTGGCCGGCAAGCTGGTCGGCGAGTCCCTCGAGGACCACGCCCGGCAGTCGCGCACGATCGACCGCTTCCTCGATGGTCTCGACGAGACCGCGACGAAGGCAGAGGCTGCTCGATGACCGTCCACGGAGCGAGCCGCGAGGCTCTCGTCGCCGCGCGTGAGCGCCTGGACGCGCTGACCGACTCCACGTCGGTCGACGCCGAGGCGCTCGCCGGCGACCTGGCCGCGGTCACCGCGCTGCTTCACCGCGAGGTGTCGCTGCGACGGGTCCTGACCGACCCGGCGCAGGCCGGCGACGCGAAGGCCGAGCTCGCGGGCCGGCTGCTCGGCGGCCAGGTCAGCGGCGAGGCCGTCGACCTGGTGGCCGGTCTGGTCCGCTCCCGGTGGTCGTCCTCGCGTGACCTGGTCGACTCCCTGGAGGAGCTGGCCAGTATCGCGGACCTGACCGCGGCGCAGAAGAGCGGCGCCCTCGACGACGTCGAGGACGAGCTGTTCCGGTTCGAGCGGATCGTCGGCTCCAACGCCGCCCTCCGCTCGGCGCTCACCGACCGCACCGCGTCGGCCTCGGCCCGCGGCACGCTGGTCAAGGAGCTTCTCGGCGGCCGGGCCCGGCCCACCACCGAGCGGCTCGTCGAGCGTCTTGTGACCGCGCCCCGGGGACGTAGCCTGGAAGCGGGACTCGAGTCCCTCGCCAAGCTCGCCGCCGACCGACGGGAACGCATGGTGGCGGTCGTCACCACGGCGGTCCCGCTGAGCGACCAGCAGAAGCAGCGCCTGGGCCAGTCCCTGGCGAAGCTCTACGGCCGTCAGATGCACCTCAACCTCGACGTGGACCCCTCGGTCCTCGGCGGGATCAAGGTGCAGGTGGGCGACGAGGTCATCAACGGCTCCATCGCGGACCGCATCGAGGACGCCAGCCGCCGCATGGCCGGCTGACACCTCAACCACGTACTACCTACGGCCCTAGTTGGGCCGTGCAGAGGATTCCTGGGGGCTGACCCCAGACCCCCCAAGAACACTTCGGGCCCAACAAGGAGAGCAGGGAACCCAGATGGCGGAGCTCACGATCCGGCCGGAGGAGATCCGGGACGCGCTGGAGAACTTTGTCCAGGCGTACAAGCCGGACGCGGCCTCGCGCGAGGAGGTCGGTACGGTCACCGTGGCCGGCGACGGCATTGCCAAGGTGGAGGGTCTTCCCTCGGCCATGGCGAACGAGCTGCTGAAGTTCGAGGACGGCACCCTGGGTCTCGCCCTCAACCTCGAGGAGCGCGAGATCGGCGCTGTCGTCCTCGGCGAGTTCAGCGGCATCGAGGAGGGCCAGCCGGTGCAGCGCACCGGTGAGGTGCTCTCGGTCGCCGTCGGCGAGGGCTACCTGGGTCGCGTCGTCGACCCGCTCGGCAACCCGATCGACGGCCTCGGCGACATCGAGACGTCCGGCCGCCGCGCCCTCGAGCTGCAGGCCCCCACGGTCATGGACCGCAAGTCGGTGCACGAGCCGATGGAGACCGGCTACAAGGCCGTCGACGCGATGACCCCGATCGGCCGTGGCCAGCGTCAGCTGGTCATCGGTGACCGCCAGACCGGCAAGACCGCCCTGGCCGTCGACACGATCATCAACCAGCGTGACAACTGGCGCACCGGCGACCCGAAGAAGCAGGTCCGCTGCGTCTACGTCGCCATCGGTCAGAAGGGCTCCACCATCGCCTCCGTGCGCGGTGCCCTCGAAGAGGCCGGCGCGCTGGAGTACACGACCATCGTCGCCGCCCCGGCGTCCGACCCGGCCGGCTTCAAGTACCTGGCGCCGTACACCGGTTCGGCCATCGGCCAGCAGTGGATGTACGAGGGCAAGCACGTCCTCATCATCTTCGACGACCTCTCGAAGCAGGCCGACGCCTACCGCGCCGTGTCCCTGCTCCTTCGCCGTCCGCCGGGGCGCGAGGCCTACCCGGGTGACGTCTTCTACCTGCACTCGCGTCTGCTCGAGCGCTGCGCGAAGCTCTCGGACGAGCTCGGTGCCGGTTCGATGACGGGTCTGCCGATCGTCGAGACGAAGGCGAACGACGTGTCGGCGTTCATCCCGACCAACGTCATCTCCATCACCGACGGCCAGTGCTTCCTGGAGTCCGACCTCTTCAACGCCGGTCAGCGCCCCGCGCTGAACGTCGGTATCTCGGTCTCCCGTGTGGGTGGTTCCGCCCAGCACAAGGCGATGAAGCAGGTCTCCGGCCGACTCCGTCTGGACCTGGCCCAGTACCGCGAGCTGGAGGCGTTCGCCGCCTTCGGTTCCGACCTGGACGCCGCGTCGAAGTCGCAGCTCGAGCGTGGTCAGCGACTGGTCGAGCTGCTCAAGCAGGCTCAGTACCAGCCGATGCCGACCGAGGACCAGGTCGTCTCCGTGTGGGCCGGTACCACCGGCAAGATGGACGACGTGCCGGTCGCCGACGTGCGCCGCTTCGAGAAGGAGCTCCTGGAGCACCTGCACCGCAAGGAGCAGGGCCTCATGACCTCCATCAAGGAGGGCGGCAAGATGTCGGACGACACGCTCACCGCCATCGCGGACGCCATCGCGGAGTTCAAGAAGCAGTTCGAGACCTCGGACGGGAAGCTTCTCGGCGAGGACGCTCCGGCCGCCGCCGGTAAGTGACGACGGAAGGGACCTGACTCATGGGAGCCCAGCTCCGGGTCTACAAGCGTCGCATCCGATCCGTCACCGCGACCAAGAAGATCACCAAGGCGATGGAGATGATCGCCGCCTCGCGTGTCGTCAAGGCGCAGCGCAAGGTGGCGGCCTCCACGCCGTACGCGACCGAGCTCACGCGCGCGGTCACGGCGGTCGGCACTGGTTCGAACACCAAGCACCCGCTGACCACCGAGGCGGAGACGCCGATCCGTTCCGCGGTCCTGCTCCTCACGAGCGACCGCGGTCTGGCCGGCGCCTTCAACTCGAACGCGATCAAGGCTGCGGAGCAGCTGACGGAGCGGCTCCGGGCCGAGGGCAAGGAGGTCGACACGTACATCGTCGGCCGCCGTGGTCTGGCTCACTACAACTTCCGCGAGCGCAAGGTCGTGGAGTCGTGGTCGGGCTTCACCGACGAGCCCTCGTACGCGGACGCCAAGACGGTGGCGGCCCCGCTGATCGAGGCCATCGAGAAGGACACGGCCGAGGGCGGCGTGGATGAACTCCACATCGTCTACACCGAGTTCGTCTCGATGATGACGCAGACGGCGGTCGACGGCCGCCTGCTGCCGCTCAGCCTCGAGGAGGTGGCGGAGGAGACGGCGCCCAAGGGCGACGAGATCCTTCCGCTGTACGACTTCGAGCCGTCGGCGGAGGACGTCCTGGACGCCCTTCTGCCGCGCTACGTCGAGAGCCGTATCTACAACGCGATGCTTCAGTCGGCTGCCTCCAAGCACGCCGCCACGCGGCGCGCGATGAAGTCGGCGACCGACAACGCGGGAGACCTGATCAACACGCTCTCCCGACTTGCCAACGCGGCCCGCCAGGCCGAAATCACCCAGGAAATCAGCGAGATCGTCGGTGGCGCCAGCGCACTGGCCGACGCGAACGCGGGGAGTGACAAGTAATGACGACCACTGTTGAGACCGCGACGGCCACGGGCCGCGTCGCCCGGGTCATCGGCCCGGTCGTCGACGTGGAGTTCCCCGTCGACGCGATGCCGGACATCTACAACGCGCTTCACGTCGAGGTGGCCGACCCGGCCAAGGACGGCGAGAAGAAGACCCTGACGCTCGAGGTCGCCCAGCACCTCGGTGACGGCCTGGTCCGCGCCATCTCCATGCAGCCCACCGACGGCCTGGTCCGCCAGGCCGCGGTGACCGACACGGGTGCCTCCATCACCGTGCCCGTCGGCGACTTCACCAAGGGCAAGGTGTTCAACACCCTCGGCGAGGTCCTGAACGTCGACGAGCAGTACACCGGTGAGCGCTGGGGCATCCACCGCAAGGCGCCGAACTTCGACGAGCTCGAGTCGAAGACCGAGATGTTCGAGACCGGCGTCAAGGTCATCGACCTTCTCACCCCGTACGTCAAGGGTGGAAAGATCGGCCTGTTCGGCGGTGCCGGCGTCGGCAAGACGGTGCTCATCCAGGAGATGATCTACCGCGTCGCCAACAACCACGACGGTGTCTCCGTGTTCGCCGGTGTCGGCGAGCGCACGCGTGAGGGCAACGACCTCATCGAGGAGATGGCGGAGTCCGGCGTCATCGACAAGACCGCGTTGGTCTTCGGTCAGATGGACGAGCCGCCGGGCACCCGCCTGCGCGTGGCCCTCGCGGGTCTGACCATGGCGGAGTACTTCCGCGATGTGCAGAAGCAGGACGTGCTGTTCTTCATCGACAACATCTTCCGCTTCACGCAGGCCGGTTCGGAGGTGTCGACCCTTCTCGGTCGTATGCCGTCCGCCGTGGGTTACCAGCCGAACCTGGCCGATGAGATGGGTCTCCTCCAGGAGCGCATCACGTCGACCCGTGGTCACTCGATCACGTCCATGCAGGCCATCTACGTGCCCGCGGACGACCTGACCGACCCGGCCCCGGCCACCACGTTCGCCCACCTCGACGCGACGACGGTGCTCTCCCGTCCGATCTCGGAGAAGGGCATCTACCCGGCCGTGGACCCGCTGGACTCCACGTCCCGCATCCTGGACCCCCGCTACATCGCGGCGGACCACTACAACACCGCCATGCGCGTCAAGACGGTGCTGCAGAAGTACAAGGACCTCCAGGACATCATCGCGATCCTCGGTATCGACGAGCTCGGCGAGGAGGACAAGCTCACTGTCCACCGGGCCCGTCGCGTGGAGCGCTTCCTGTCCCAGAACACCCACGTCGCCAAGCAGTTCACCGGCGTCGACGGGTCGGACGTGCCGCTGGACGAGTCGATCACGGCCTTCAACGCGATCATCGACGGCGATTACGACCACTTCCCGGAGCAGGCGTTCTTCCTCTGCGGTGGCATTGAGGACCTCAAGGCCAACGCCAAGGAGCTCGGCGTCTCCTGACCCCGAGCAACGCAGGAGGGCCGGGTCGGTCCCGGCCCTCCCGCAACGCCCACTAGACTTTGACCCAACACCCGGCAGCAACGCCGGGTGGTGACCCGAGGAGCCCACCTTGGCTGCTGAGCTGCACGTCGAGCTCGTCGCCGCGGACCGCAGTGTCTGGTCCGGCGAGGCCACCCTGGTCGTCGCGCGTACCACGTCCGGCGACATCGGCGTCATGCCCGGTCACCAGCCGCTGCTCGGTGTGCTGGAGTCGGGCCCGGTGACCATCCGTACGAGCGAGGGGGGAACGGTCGTGGCAGCTGTCCACGGCGGTTTCATCTCGTTCGCCGACAACAAGCTGTCGCTGCTGGCCGAGATCGCCGAGCTGTCGGACGAGATCGATGTCCAGCGTGCGGAGCGGGAGCTCGAGCGCGCGAAGGCGGAGGGCGATGCCTCTGCCGAGCGTCGCGCGGACGTCCGACTGCGTGCGGTGGCGGCCCGCTGATCCCAGCGAGCCCGTAGACGCGACTCAGCCGCGGCCCAGGCCGGAGATACCCTCTCCGGACCGGGTCGCGGCTGAGGCGATCTACAAGTGTTTTTGCTTTTCCGTTATCTGGCGTTTGGATCTGTCGAGAAGCGAGGAGGTCGGTGCAGATGGTCCTCGTTCTCGTGCTGTGCGTAGTCGCGGTCGTCGTACTCGTACTGCTGGGGCTCTTTGTCTTCGGGCTGCGGCGACGGCTGATCCAGCGTTCCGGGGGCACGTTCGACTGTTCGCTGCGGTGGGACGCGCCCGGACCCGATGCCGAGGACACC
Source organism: Streptomyces kunmingensis (assembly GCF_039533535.1). Lineage (NCBI taxonomy): Bacteria > Bacillati > Actinomycetota > Actinomycetes > Kitasatosporales > Streptomycetaceae > Streptomyces > Streptomyces kunmingensis. The sequence goes on along the minus strand of NZ_BAAATS010000018.1, from coordinate 59,931 downwards.
TCCGGCAAGGGCTGGGGTTATGGCATCGCCCGCTACAACGGTGACCGGATCGAGTGGTTCCGCGTCTTCTCCTACGCGCCACGCCCGAAGCGCATCCTCGAACGCGCGGCCATCGAGGTCACCGGCCGGCGCGCTCCGGAGGGCGAGGAGGAACTGGCTCTCTTGTCGGACGCCATCGTCCTCGCGTGTACGCACCGGGGGACCCGACTGGAACTGGCGATGAGCGAGGACGCGCTGACGGGTTTCCTGGCGTGGCTGGAGGCGGCACCTCCCGGCCAGCGAGTGAACGTGGCGTAGTTGTTTTTCAGCCTCTCCGGCGATTGAGGAGCGGGGTCCGGGGCGGAGCCCCGTGGCGGGGGCATGAAGAAGCCGAGCAGGTGGGGGGCGTTCCCACCGGCCCGGCTTCAGTCTTGAGGGGACCCGGGGCCTACTTCAGCCCGGAGTCGATCGCCCCGACCAGCTCACCGTTGGACGTGTCGCCCGAGAACTCCCAGAAGAACGCGCCGCCCAACCCCTGCGACTTCGCCCAGCTCATCTTCGACCCGATGGTCGCCGGGGTGTCGTAGGACCACCAGTCAGAGCCGCAGTGCGCATACGCCGTACCGGCGACCGTCCCGTTCGCGGGGCACTTCGTCTTCAGGACCTTGTAGTCCTCGATGCCCTGCTCGTACGTACCGGCCGCCGGCCCCGTAGCCGTACCGCCCGGCTCCTTCTGCGTGACGCCGGTCCAGCCGCGCCCGTAGAAGCCGATGCCGAGCAGCAGCTTGGCCGAGGGAACGCCCTGGGCCTTGAGCTTGGAGATGGCGTCCGCGGAGGTGAAGCCCTGCTGCGGGATGCCGGAGTACGAGGTGAGCGGGGAGTGCGGGGCGGTCGGACCCTGCGCCGCCCACGCGCCGAAGAAGTCGTAGGTCATGACGTTGTACCAGTCGAGGGACTGGGCCGCGCCCGCGTAGTCGGTCTTCTCGATCTTGCCGCCCGCCGAGCCGTCGGCGGTGATCGCGGCGGTCACCAGGTTGTTCGTGCCGAACTTGGCGCGCAGGGCCGAGGTGAGCCCCTTCAGCGCGGCAGGACCGGAGGTGTCGCAGGTCAGACCGCAGGCGTTCGGGTACTCCCAGTCGATGTCGATGCCGTCGAAGACATCGGCCCAGCGCGGGTCCTCGACCAGGTTGTAGCAGGACTCGGCGAACGCGGCCGGGTTCTTCGCGGCCTCACCGAAGCCGCCGGACCAGGTCCAGCCGCCGAAGGACCACAGGATCTTGAGGTTCGGGTGCTTGGCCTTCAGCTGGCGGAGCTGGTTGAAGGCGCCGCGCAGCGGCTGGTCCCAGGTGTCGGCCTGGCCGGAGACGGAGTTGGCGGCGGTGTAGGCCATGTCCGTGTCGGCGTAGGAGTCGCCCATGGTGCACTTGCCGCCCTGGACGTTGCCGAAGGCGTAGTTGATGTGCGTGATCTTCGCGGCCGAACCGGAGGTCTCCAGGTTCTTCGGGTAGTACTGGCGGCCGTAGACGCCCCAGTCCGTGAAGTAGCCGAGCTTGACCTTGTCACCGGTGCCGGGCTCGCCCGGGTCGGTGCCGCCGCCGGTGGTGTGGACCTTCACGGAGCCGGAGACCGGGCCCGTCTGGTCGGCCGTGTCGCGCGCCTGGATTGTGTACGAGTAGTCGGTGCCGGCGGTGAGTCCGGTGTTCGTGTACGTGGTGCCGGTCACCGTGGCTATCTTGGCGCCGTCGCGCAGGACGTCGTAGTTCTTGACGCCCTTGTCGTCGGTGGCGGCCGACCAGGAGAGCTTGACCGAGGTGTCGGTGATGGCGGAGGCGGTCGGGGTGCCGGGCGCGGAGGGGGCCGCGTCGCCGGGCACGTCGCCGCCGTCGCAGGAGGCGCCGTTGATCTTGCAGCCGGTGGGGGCGCCGGTGCCGGAGCCGTTGAACCCGAAGGAGATCGAGGCGCCGGGGGCGAGGGACCCGTTCCAGGAGAGATTCTTGCCGGTCCAGTGGTTGCCGGAGCTGGTGACGGTGGCGTCCCAGGCGGAGGTCACCTTAGTGCCGGTGGGGTAGTCCCACTCGACCGCCCAGGAACTCAGGGCCGTGGTGCCGGAGTTCTTGATGGTCCACTTGCCCTCGAAGCCGCTGCCCCAGTCCTGGGTCTTGGCGTACGTGGCCGTGACCGCGCTGGCCTCGGCGGCGGCGTGGGACGGGGTGGCGAGACCGACCAGGGCGGCCGCGGGCAGCAGCAGCGTGGTCAGCGCCGCGGTGGTTCTGTGCCGCAGTCTTCGTCGGGGTACGTCACTTGAGCGCATGGAGAGCTCCTCGGGTGGTCCTGGGTTCGCTGACGGGGGACGGAACCCTGCGACGCCCGTGAGCACCGGAGTGGGGGGTGTGCTCACCGCAGTGCGGCGAGAATAGAAAGGTCTGGACCATCGGTCAAGGTCTAAACCAATTACCGCTTTCGGCCGGCCCTCTCGGCGGCGCCCTGCTCGCTACAGTCGCGGCGCCTCGCTCGCTACAGGTCCAACTCCTGTGCCAGCACCGCCGCCTGCACCCGGCTGCGCAGCTCCAGCTTCCCCAGCAGGCGGCTGACGTGCGTCTTCACGGTGGCCTCCGCCATGTCGAGCCGGGCCGCGATCTCCGCATTGGACAGCCCCTCGCCGAGGCGGCCGAGCACTTCCCGCTCGCGCCGCGTCAGCGTCGCCAACTGCGGGGGAACGGAACGGGGTTGCGCACGATCGGCGCCCGCCGCGAACTCGGCGATCAGCCGGCGCGTCACGGCGGGCGCGATCAGCCCCTCGCCGCGCGCGACCGTCCGTACGCCCTCGATCAGATCCTTCGCGTCGGTGTTCTTGAGGAGGAACCCGGACGCCCCGGCCCGCAGCGCGCCGAAGACGTACTCGTCGAGATCGAACGTGGTCAGGACGAGCACGTCCGCGAGCCCCTCGCCGACCACCGCGCGGGTCGCCGAAACACCGTCGAGGCGCGGCATCTGCACGTCCATGAGCACCAGATCGGGCCGGAGTTCACGGGCCCGGGCCACCGCCTGCTCACCGTCCTCGGCCTCACCGACGACCTCGATGTCGGGGGCGCTGTTCAGGATGAGGACGAGCCCGGCCCGTACGGCGGACTGGTCCTCGGCGACGAGCACGCGGATCACGCGGGTTCTCCTTCGGGGGCGGGGATTTCCAGAGGCAGGGTGGCCAGTACCCGCCAGACCTTGCCACTCGCGACACCGTCCTGACCGTCGGGGGCCGCTTCCGGGCCGGCCTCGAACGTGCCGCCGAGCAGCGCCGTGCGCTCGCGCATGCCGACCAGTCCGGCGCCCGAACCGGGTGCGCGCGGCCCGTCCCGGTCACCGTAGGGGCTGGTCACGCACACCTCGATGCGCTCGCCCGTGCACGCGACCGCGACGGTGACGCGGCCCGTAGAGGCGTGCTTGAGCGCGTTCGTGAGGGACTCCTGGACGATGCGGTACGCCGCGAGTTCGACGGGAGCGGGCAGGCCGCTCGTCGGGCCGGACAGGGTGAGGGCGACGTCGAGCCCGTTCGTACGGGCCTGCCGCACCAGCGCGCCCAGGCCGTCCAGCGTGGGCGCGGCGACCGGCTCGGTGTCGCCGCTGGAGTCCCGCAGAATGCCGATCAGGCGGCGCATCTCGGCCAGCCCGTCGACACTGTTCTCGCGGATCGTCTCCAGGGCGGTACGGGTCGTGGCCGGCTCGTCGATGGAGAGCGCGGCCGTGGAGTGGATGGCGATGGCGGAGAGGTGGTTCGCCACCATGTCGTGCAGCTCGCGGGCCATCCGCGCGCGCTCCGCCACGACCGCTTGTGCCCGGTCCATCTCGGCGAGCAGCGCGGTCTGTTCGGCTCGCAGCCGCTCCTCGGCGGCCCGGTCCCGGTGGTTGCGGACCAGTACGCCCGTCGCCGCGGGGCCGAACGCGACGAGCCCGGTCGCCACGCCCACCAGGACCGCCTCCGGCTCGCGCCACCAGGCCAGGAAGCCGAGCGTGGCGGCCACGGTGACCAGGCCGGTGGAGACGGGCAGGCGGCGGGCCATGGCCGGGGTGCCGTAGAGGGCGGCGGCGTACATCAGGTCCGTGAACATCAGGACCGTCGCCAGGCTGCCCTGGGTGAGCTGGTCCGCGACCAGGACGAGCGTGCCCGCCACCACGGCGAACTGCGGTCGTGTGCGGCGCAGCAGCTCCAGGGCGGACATCAGGACGAGCGGGATCAGCAGCCACGATCCGTCGAACAGCCGCCCGGGGTTCATGCCGAGCCCGATGCCCCACAGCGCGAGACCGCCGAGCAGACCCACCACGGCGATCCGGACGTCGTCGCGGTGCGGGCGGGGCGGCAGCAGGTGCATGACTCCATCCAACACGTCCGCCGGGGGCCGGGCATGGTGCCGGAGAAGGAAGGCGGGCGGACGGCGGCTACATCGAAGGATGCAGCCGCTACATCGAAGGATGCAGCCGCACTTCGTCACTGCCGACGACGATCACGGCGCCCGCGGCGGCGACGCTGGAGGCAGACGGAGAGGGGTCCACCGTGATCGTCACGCTGATCATCATCTGCGAGGCCGGCTTCTGGGTGCTGCTGGCCGCCGGCCTCGCCCTGCGCTACTGGGCGAAGATGCCACGGGCGGGCATCGCGGTGCTGCTGTGCGAGCCGCTTCTCGAAGTGCTCCTGCTCGTCGTCACCGCCGTCGACCTCAAGAACGGCGCCGAGCCCGACTGGAAGCACGGACTGGCCGCGGTCTACATCGGCTGCACCGTCGCGCTCGGCCACTCCACGATCAAGTGGGTCGACGTCCGGGTCGCCCACCGCTTCGCGGGCGGCCCGCCGCCGTCGGCCCCCAAGTACGGGACACCGCGCGCGGTCCACGAATGGGTCCTCGCCGGGCGCTGGATCCTCGCCGCGCTCATCGCCATGGGGCTGTTGCAGGGTGCCATCTGGTACGTCGGCGGGGACGGGGCGACCGGTTCGCTGGAGGCGTGGCAGCAGAAGATGCTGGTCGTGATCGCCATCAACGTGATCATCGCGCTGAGCTACACGCTGTTCCCGAAGAAGGCCCCGTCCGCACCGCACATCAAGGGCTAGCGCTCACCGCCCGGCACCCACAGCACATCCCCGACCTCCTTGTTCGCCGTCCGCGCCAGGATGAACAGGAGGTCGGAGAGGCGGTTGAGGTAGGTCGCCGTCAGCGGGTTCATCGTCTCGCCGTGCACTTCGAGCGCCGCCCACGTGGAGCGCTCGGCCCGCCGCACCACTGTGCACGCCTGGTGCAGCAGCGCCGCCCCGGGTGTGCCGGCGGGCAGGATGAAGGAGCGCAGCTTCTCCAGCTCCGCGTTGTAGCGGTCGCAGTCCGCCTCCAGCTTGTCGACGTAGAACTGCTCGACGCGCAGCGGCGGGTACTCGGGGTTCTCCACGACGGGCGTCGACAGATCGGCGCCGACGTCGAAGAGGTCGTTCTGGACGCGCGTGAGCACCTTGACGACCTCCTCGTCCAGGCCGCCGAGCGCGATGGCGGTGCCGATCACCGCGTTGGCCTCGTTGGCGTCCGCGTACGCCGAGATCCGCAGATCCGTCTTGGCGGTGCGGCTCATGTCGCCGAGGGCCGTGGTGCCCTTGTCTCCGGTACGGGTGTAGATGCGCGTCAGATTGACCATGCGGCCAGCCTAGTTATGCCCACCCGTCTCCCGCCGCCACCCTTGTACGAAGCCCTACGGGCTGCCCCTATGATCCGGCCCCGCGGAAGGCACGTGTGCCCACCGTCACCGCGAGTGCGGCGAACGCGACCGCGGCCAGCGACCCGTACAGCATGTGCTCCGTCGCGTACCGGCCGATGTACGCGTCCCGCATCGCGTCCACCAGATAGCGCACCGGCATCACGTGCGAGAGCGCGTCCAGCCAGCCGGGCGCGAGCGCCATCGGCAGCATCAGCCCGGACAGCAGCATCGACGGCATGGTGACCGCGTTGACGACGGGCCCGAACTCCTGCGGCGTACGGACCTTGAAGGCGAGCGCGTACGACAGCGACGCGAGTGAGAGCGTCAGGAGCGCCACGAAGCCGAAGCCGATCAGCACGCCGGCGAGCGGCGCCCGCAGCCCCATCACCAGCGCGGCGAGGACCAGCAGGACCGCCTGGAACAGGAACAGGGCGGTGTCCCGCAGCACCCGGCCCAGCAGCAGTGCGAGGCGGCTGACCGGGGTGACGCACATCCGCTCCACGACGCCGCTGTTCTTCTCCAGGATGATCCCGAAACCGCTGAACGCGGCGCCGAACAGTCCGAGCTGGAGCAGCAGCCCGGGCACCAGGACCTGCCAGGAGCTGCCCGCCGCGCTCAGCGGCAGACCGGTCAGGAGCGGCCCGAAGAACAGCAGGTACAGCAGCGGCATCAGGATGCCGAACAGCATCTGGAACCGGGAGGAGAGGGTCTGCCGGGCGTACCGCCCGAAGATCAGGAACGTGTCCGAGGCAAGGGTCCTCATCGTGCTCACACCGCCACCGGGGTCGTGTCCACGGGCGCGGGTCCGCGTCCGGTGATCGCCAGGAAGGTGTCCTGGAGGCTCGCGTCGGCCGAGCCTCCGTACGCGCGCTTGAGGGCGCCCGGCGTGCCCTCGGCCGCGACGACGCCCTGGTCCACCACGACGATCCGGTCCGCGAGCGCGTCGGCCTCGTCGAGGTAGTGCGTGGTCAGGAAGACGGTCGTGCCGTACGCGTCGCGCAGCCTGCGTACCAGCGCCCACAGATCGGCGCGGCTGCCCGGGTCGAGCCCGGTCGTCGGCTCGTCGAGGAAGAGGACCGCCGGGCGGTGCGTGAGCCCCAGGGCGATGTCGAGCCGCCGCCGCTGCCCGCCGGAGAGCGCGGCCGTCCTGCGGCCCAGGAGCCCGGCGAGGCCGAGGTCCGCCGCCAACTCCTCGGCGCGCGCCATGGCCTGAGGCTTCGTCAGGCGGTACAGGCGGCCCTGCGTGACCAGCTCCTCGCGTACGGAGATGTTCGGGTCGACGCCGCCGGACTGGGCCACGTAGCCGACCACGCGCCGCACGCCGGCCGGGTCGGTCGCCAGGTCGCGGCCCGCGACGGTGGCCGCGCCACCGGTCGGCGGCAGCAGGGTCGTGAGCATCCGCAGGGTCGTGGTCTTGCCCGCGCCGTTCGGGCCGAGGAAACCGAGGATCTCGCCCGGGTCGACGCGCAGGTCGATGCCGCGGACGGCTTCCACCGGGCCCTGTTTCGTCTGGAAGGTCCGGGCGAGCCCGGACGCGCTGATGACTGGCATACGGGCCAGAAAAACAGAGTCACTTAAATTTTGCAACGCCCCCAAAATTTCAGCGAGGCCAGTGAATCGCTAGGATCGAGCCATGGCAGAAGGGCTCAGGGAGCGGAAGAAGCGGCAGACCAGGCAGTACATCTCGGACGTGGCGACCGGGCTCTTCCTGGCGCGGGGCTTCGACGAGGTGACCGTCGCGGAGATCGCGGACGCCGCGGACGTCTCCGTGAACACCGTCTACAACTACTTCCCGGCCAAGGAGGACCTGTTCCTCGACCGCTCCAGGGGCGTCGTCGACCGGATGTCCCGCTGGGTGCGCGGCCGCACCGCCGGTGAGTCCGCGGCCGTCGCCGTCCTGCGGGAGCTGCGCGAGGAGATCGAGGCGGTCTCCCCACGCGTCGGCCTGATGGCCGGCTACAGCGACTTCATGCGCGTCGTCCAGGCCGCCCCGGCCCTGCGCTCGCGCCTGTGGGCCATCCAGCAGGAGGTCCACGACAACCTCACCGAGACGCTCCGCGAGGAGACCGGCGCAGCCGACGACGACCCGCTGCCCGACCTGATCGCCGGTCAGATCGGCTGGGCTCACCAGACCGTCATGGCGACCATCGGACGGCACATGCTCGCGGGCGGCGACCCGGCCGAGGTCTCCCGCCAGATGCTCCACGTCCTCGACGACATCGAGGAACTCCTGAGCGAGAAGGTGCTCAACTACGCCGTGCGCGACGCCTGATGACCGCAGCCGGGTCCGGACCGGTGTGATGTCCGTCATTCGAGACGTGACGCGCATCTCTAAGCGGTCACACGGCCCCTCACGGACGCTAGGGTCCGCAAAAGAGCAACGTGAACAGTGGTCGCACGGTATGCGAGAACGCGGTAAGGGGAGTCGCACGTGGCAGGGAAGCTCGCCGTCATCGGAGCCGGTCTCATGGGGTCCGGCATCGCTCAGGTCTCGGCCCAGGCGGGCTGGGACGTCGTCCTGCGCGACGTCACCGACGAAGCCCTCACCCGCGGCACCGACGGCATAAAGGCGTCGTACGACCGGTTCGTGAGCAAGGGCAAAATGGACGCCGAGGCTGCTCAGTCGGCGCTCGCCCGCATCACCACGACCACCGAGCTCGAAGCGGTCGCCGACGCCGACATCGTCGTCGAGGCCGTCTTCGAGAAGCTCGAGGTCAAGCACGAGATCTTCCGGGCGCTCGACAAGATCGTGCGCGCCGACACCGTGCTCGCCTCGAACACCTCAGCCATCCCGATCACCAAGATCGCGGCGGTCACCGAGCACCCCGAGCGCGTCGTCGGGGCGCACTTCTTCTCGCCGGTCCCGATGATGCAGCTCTGCGAACTCGTGCGCGGCTACAAGACGAGCGACGAAACCCTCGCCACCACGCGGGAGTTCGCCGAATCCGTCGGCAAGACCTGCATCGTCGTCAACCGCGACGTGGCCGGCTTCGTGACCACCCGTCTCATCTCCGCCCTCGTCGTCGAGGCCGCGAAGCTCTACGAGTCGGGCGTCGCCACCGCCGAGGACATCGACACCGCCTGCAAGCTCGGCTTCGGTCATGCGATGGGACCGCTGGCCACCGCCGACCTCACGGGCGTCGACATCCTGCTGCACGCGACCGGCAACATCTACACCGAGTCCCAGGACGAGAAGTTCGCGCCGCCGGAACTGATGCGCCGGATGGTTGACGCCGGTGACATCGGGCGCAAGAGCGGGCAGGGCTTCTACAAGCACGCGTGACGCACACCTGACGCGATGTCACCCGTCGGGGTGAATTCGGTATCGGTTCGCTCACAGACGGCAACTTCTGGCCCGTCCGGCCAGTCAGTTGCAGTGACATACCCAGATCACCTGGATCACATGACCAACTGAGTACCCGAGTACTTCTGCCTTTCACGGGGAGCGCATATGCACATCAGGGGCGACCACGCCGAGCTGGTCGTCGGGGGCCGCCTCGACGTCCGCAGCGCGGCGGACGCCCGTACGGTCCTGCACACCGCCGTCGACGACGGCCTCGGCGACCTCGTGCTCGACCTGTCCGAACTCGACTCCTGGGACGCGACGGGACTCGGCGTCATCATGGGCGCCCACCGCCGCGCCGGCCGCTGCGGACGCCGCCTCGTGCTGCGCGACGTGCCGCCCCAGATGCAGCGCCTGCTGGTCGCGACCCGGCTGCACCGGATCCTCGCCATCGAGGGCGGCATCGGCGTCGAGTCGCTGCCCCGGGTCTGACCGATCCCGCTCCCGCAGAGCAGGACCCGGGGGATGAACGGGTCATTCCTGTGGGAAGCACGCCCAATTCTCACGAGACTGTGACGTCTCGGGCGGCGCGGGACCCCGAGTGTTCGTAGATACTGACCGAAGGTCTAGGGTTCGGTCGCCCGCGGAATGAACGAACCCGCTACGCGGGCACCGGACCAGAAGCGACAGCGCAGTGTGCACAGGCCGGGAGGGGCAAGGGGCGCACCACGCTTTTGGGGGGCTTTGACCATGGACCCGATGAACCGGGGACCGGAAGATTTCAGCCAGGACCGGCGCGACGACCTGTCCGCGAGCGGCGGCCGCCGGCGCCCGCCGCGTGACCCGTCCCCGAGCACTCCGCCTCGTTCGGGCAGGGGAGACGCCATCACGCCCGACTTCGGCCAGCCGGCACCCGCGCTCGCACGCACCGTGCAGCTCGTCTCCGGCGACTACCTGCTGACCGTCAATCCGGTGGACGGCAGCGAGATCGAACCCTGCCCGCCGAACGAACGCCCCGGCAGGCCCGTCAAGTACGACGCCACGGAGCGCGCCGAGCTCGCGCGCGCCGCCCGGCCGCCGCTGCCGCCCGGCCCCGCACTGCCCCGGCTGCCGCTCCTGGAGCGCCAGGAGGAGCGCGAGCGGCTCGTCAGGCTCCTCGCGCGCGGCCGCTCCGTCCGGCTCACCGGACCGTCAGGGGCCGGGCGCACCGCGCTGCTCGACCAGATCGCCGAGGACTGCCTCGACATCGCGCCCGACGGCGTCGTCCGCCTGTCCGGGCACCGGCGCACGGCCGGCGACCTCCTGTACGACCTGTTCGGCGCCGTCTACAACGCGCCGCTGCACCGCCCCGACCGCGCCCTGCTCCTGGAACTGGTCAACGAGATCGGCGCCGTCGTCGTCCTCGACGACCTCGAGTTCGGCGGCGCCGCGCTCGACGAACTCCTCGAAGCGACGCCCGAGTGCGCCTTCCTGCTGGCGACGACGCCCGAGACCGCCGCGCCGTCCGCCGACTCGCACGTGGAAGAGGTCTTCCTCGGCGGACTCGGCCGCGGCAGCAGCCTGGAGCTCCTCGAGCGCGCCGTCGGCCGCGTCCTCACCGACGACGAGGCGCAGTGGGCCGGCGACCTCTGGTTCGAGTCCGAGGGCCTGCCCCTGCGGTTCGCCCAGGCAGGCGCCCTGCTGCGGCAGCGCGACGTGCTCCGGGCCGGCCCGGGCGTCTTCGACGCCTTCGGCCACTACGAGGGATCCGACGCCGCACCCGCCGACGCACCCTTCGACGCGTTCGACGCCGAGGACGGCCACGACGTACCACTGCCCTCGCTCGCCGACGGAGCCGCGCCCGCGGCCCTGCTCGCGTCCCGGCTCAGCGAGTCGGCCCGCGCCACCCTGCGGTTCGCCGTAGCGCTCGGCGGCGAGCTCCCGCACCAGGCGCATCTGCCGGCGCTCGTCGGGGACACGCACGCCGACGCGGCCCTCGCCGAGCTGGCCTCCTGCGCGCTCGTCACCGCGGTCGGCAGCCGCTACCGCCTCGCGTCCGGGGTGCAGGTGCAGCTGGAGGCCGCCGGCTACGCCGACGACGCCGTGGAGCACGCCCGCACCGCCGCCCGGCACTACGCCTGGTGGGCCGGGCACCCGTCCGTCGGGCCCGAGCGGGTCGCCGCCGAGGCCGACGCGGTCCTCGCCGCGCTCACCGTCCTCGTACCGGTGACGACACCGCCCGCGGAGGACGAGACCAGCGCCTCCGTGGAGCTGGCCCGCGCCGCCGCGCCCGCGTTCGCCGCCGGGCTCGCCTGGAGCGCCTGGGAGCGCGCCCTGCGCTCCGGCCAGGAGGCGGCGCGACTGGCCGGCGACGTTTCCGAAGAAGCCTATTTCCACCACGAGTTGGGGATACTGGCGCTCCTCGGCGGCCACCTCGACCGGGCCCGCGCCGAGCTGGAGGCCTCCATCGGCCTGCGCGGCGCCCTCGCCGACAAGCGGGGCACGATCGCCGGCCGCCGGGCCCTCGCGCTCGTCGCGGACCGCTCGGGCGGCGCACTGCCCGGCGGGCGTACGGCCGCCGGTGAGGAAGTCCCGGACGCGATGTACGAGGAGTCGGCGTCGCCGCCCGGTGGCGTACCGGCCGCGTACGCGCCGCCCGGACCGCCGCGCGAGCCGGACACCGAGGTGACGACCCGGCAGCCGCCCGTGTCCGCCCCGACGGTCGTCGGCGGCAGGGCGCCCACACGCAAGTCGGTCGTCAAGGGGACCCGGCGCAACCTGGTCGCGGCCGGGGCCGGCGCGCTGCTCGTGGCCGTGCTCGGCACGGTCGTGACGCTCGGCGCCACGTCCAGCAACGAGGAGCCGTCGTCCGACAAGGTGGGCACGAACCCGTCGGCGACGGCGGGGGAGAGCAGCGGGGGGCTGGGCGCCGACAAGGCCGAGCAGGGCGGTGGCAGCAGCAGCGGCGGCGGCGAGTCGACGCCGGGGCCGACCGATCCGGGCGAGGACGGGATCCCGGGCACGGCGGACGATCCGGCGCCGTCGACTCCGTCCAGCGGCAAGCCGTCGTCCACCCCGAGCGGTTCGAAGACGCCGGACGACCCGACGAAGACACCGAGCAAGACGCCCTCGAGGCCCACGACCAAGCCTCCGACGACCAAGCCGCCCACCACCAAGCCGCCGACGTCCTCCGAGCCGCCGGAGACCTCGGAGCCGCCGGAGACGTCCGAGCCGCCCGAGACGCCGCCGGAGTCGACCCCGGACACCTCGGACTCGGCGAGCAGCCCGATGAGCAGCGCGCCGGTCTCCCCGAGCGGGAGCGGGAGCGGGCCGTCCGGCAGCAGCCCCGTGGTGTAGAGCCCCGTCAGGGGCGCGGGGAACTGCGCGAGCAACCCAAGAAAAGCCGCAGTCGCGTCTGCTCGGTCGATGAGCAGACGCGACTGCGGCATTTCTGTGGCTGAGCCCGCCCACGCGGCACACGCGGCCCACGCGGCACACGCAGCACACGCGGCGGAGCCGCATATCGACACAGCCCCGCGCCCCCTGGCGGGGTCAGAACAGGCGGAGCTTGTCGTCCTCGATGCCGCGCATGGCGTTGTAGTCCAGGACCGTGCAGCCGATGCCCCGGTCCGTCGCGAGGACGCGCGCCTGCGGCTTGATCTCCTGGGCGGCGAAGACACCGCGGACCGGCGCGAGATGCGGGTCGCGGTTCAACAGCTCCAGATAGCGCGTCAGTTGCTCCACACCGTCGATCTCACCGCGGCGCTTGATCTCCACGGCGACGGTCTGCCCCTCGGCGTCCCGGCAGAGGATGTCGACCGGCCCGATCGCCGTCATGTACTCGCGGCGGATCAGCGTGTAGCCCTCGCCGAGCGTGTCGATACGGTCGGCGAGCAGCTCCTGGAGGTGCGCTTCCACACCGTCCTTGATGAGACCCGGGTCGACGCCCAGCTCGTGCGAGGAGTCGTGCAGGATCTCCTCCATCGTGATGATGAGCTTCTCGCCCGCCTTGTTGATGACGGTCCACGTGCCGGCCTCGTCCCCGGTCCCCTCTTTCAGGGTGCACGGGGGCGACATCCAGTTGAGGGGCTTGTAGGCACGGTCGTCCGCGTGGATGGAGACGCTGCCGTCCGCCTTCACGAGGATCAGGCGCGGGGCGAGGGGCAGATGGGCGGTGAGCCTGCCCGCGTAATCCACGGAGCAGCGGGCGATGACAAGACGCATGGTCGGCAACGCTACTCGACGCCCACCGGTCCGCGCGATTCGCCCGCCGCTCTGCCCCCACCGCACCACTCGCGCCCCTGTGGTGCGTCCCATATCTTCCGGAACTCACCCGTTCGTTATTGGCCGGTTGTGTGCGAACCGAGCGCTTCACGCCCTGTTGCCGTCCCGCCGCGATGCTTACCGTAGATGCAGGAGGTCGCGGCTCGTGCACGCTGCGTGTTCGCAGAGTCGTACACCGCGGGCTCCTGGACTGTCCGTCAACCCCCGCTTCCTTGGGGGTGCGAGAGGAGAACCCATGTCGCTCGACGTCTCACCGGCACTGTTGGAACAGGCCGAGCGAGGCGAGGTCGACGAAGCGGAATTCGTCGACTGCGTCCGGACCTCCCTGCCCTACGCGTGGGAGATGGTCAGCTCCCTGGTGGCCCAGCTGAAGGTCGACGGCGGAGAGTTCGCCGACAACCAGACGCCGCCGCCGGACGAGCAGGCACGTGGGCAGCTGCTGCGTGCGCTCGCGAGTGACGCGATACGCGGCGCGCTGCAGCGGCACTTCGGTGTACGGCTGGCGTTCCAGAACTGCCACCGGGTCGCGGTGTTCCCGCAGGACCCGGCGGTGGACGAGACGCTGGCCCGCTTCACCTCGGTCCGTAATCAGCTGCTCAACCAGTCACCGGAATTCCGTGACTGCTGACGGCTGAACCGGAATGCCTGTCGTCCCGTACGCGGGAGGTGCATCAGTACGGGACGGCAGGCATCGCGGGTGGTGGCCTCGGTGGACCCGGCGGACCCGGTGAAGATCAGCCGAGTTGGGGCAGTACCTCGGTACCGAGCCGCCGCACGTTCTCCTCGGTCGTCGCGAGATCGCCGGAGCCCTCGACGAGGAGGGCGAAACGCGTGATGCCGGTCCGCTCGGAGGTGGCGGCGAGCCGGTCCGCGCACAACCGCGGCGTGCCGACCGGGTGCAGACCGCACAGCAGCTCCGTGTACGCGACCGGGTCCCGCATCGCCCGCGCGCGTCCGTCCACCGTCACATGGGCGTCCAGGCCCTGCTTCAGCCAGCCGGGCATCGCCTTCAGGAGTGCCTCTCTGGCCTCCGAGCGCCCGTCACCGATCTGGGCGACACCGGCGGAGACATGCGGCGCCGTGACCAGTGCGTCGGACGGCCGGCCGGCCTCGCGCGCGCAGCGCTGCCAGAGCGCGACCATCTGAGCCTTCTCCTCGTCGCCGATGTGCATGCCGAGGAGCATCGGCAGGCCCCGCTCCGCGGCGAGCCGCACGCTCTTGGGCGACGTACAGGCGACGACGACCTCGGGGCCCGCCGGATCCGTCTCACCGATCGCCTCCGCGGGGCGCGGCACGACCGGCACCTCGCGGAACGGGAACCGGTCGCCCTCGCCCGCCACCCGGGACTCGCGCAGCCAGCGCAGCAGCAGGTCGAGGGAGTCGGGAAAACCCTGCTCGTACGCCTCGATCCCCGCGCCGAAGACCTCCAGGTCCACCCAGGGCCCGCCGCGCCCCACGCCCAGCGAGAACCGCCCGCCCGAGGTGAGGTGCAGCAGCGCCGCCTGCTCGCCCAGGGCCACCGGATGCGCCGTCGGCAGCACGCTCACCGCCGTGCCGACCCGCAGGGTGCGGGTACGGCCGAGCAGCAGCGCGGCCAGTGTGATCGCCGACGGGCACGTCCCGTACGGCACGAAGTGGTGCTCGGCGAGCCACACCGAGTCCAGGCCCGCCTCCTCGGCGACCTCGGCCGACCGCACCGCCCGGTGCAGCGCCTCCCCCTGGCCCTGACCCGGAAACTGGGCCGCCAGTACAAACGTTCCTACGCGCATCGCACTTCTGCCTTTCTTGGCGCCGACGCGGGCACTCCCCCTGAAGGCATTAACGGCTGACAAGTGCCAAGGGCACGGCTCGGCATGCAGATTGACAGATTTTCCGGAGAACCTTGACAGGGTGGGGGAGCGCGGTGCCAGGCGTGTACCCCGGCCCCCTCGGCGTACGCTGGACGGGAATCCCCACCCCGTACACACAGCCCGTGAGGTGAGCCGTGTCCCCGCGTCGCAACCGTCCCAAGGTGGGCGGACCGTCCGCAGACAGCAGCGAGGGCGAGGGGCGGCGCTATGGCGGGTTCCAGTCCACCGAGGACTGGCAGGGCGAGGAGTGGTGCGTGCGCCATGTGGCGGGCGCGAGCGCGGCCGGAAAGACGTACCGCTGCCCGGGCTGCGACCAGGAGATCGCCTCCGGGGTCGCGCACGTCGTGGCCTGGCCGCAGTACGGGGGAGTGGACGACCGGCGGCACTGGCACAAGGCGTGCTGGAACGCGAAGGACCGCCGCACCACGAAGGTGCAGCGGTCCCGGAGCGCGCCGCGGTACTGACGCCGCTTGTACGTGCGGTCGACGCCGCTTGTACGTTGCGGTCGACGCCGCTTACACGTCGCGGTTGTTGAGTGTGAGGAACGCGCCGCCGAGCGCCACCGCCGCGATCACGCCCATGATCCACAGCGGGTCCCAGCCGGACGGGCCCGAGGCGCCGGCCACCGAGGTGTCGTAGAGCACGGCGAGCTGGCTGGGGATCGAGTACTCGAAC
This sequence comes from Streptomyces kunmingensis, assembly GCF_039533535.1. NCBI lineage: Bacteria > Bacillati > Actinomycetota > Actinomycetes > Kitasatosporales > Streptomycetaceae > Streptomyces > Streptomyces kunmingensis. The sequence continues at coordinate 44,154 of NZ_BAAATS010000018.1, read as the reverse complement.
AGGGCCTGCTGGAGGTCCTTGAGCGACTCCGAGAACATGAACAGCGCGAGCACCAGCGGCAGCAGCACGACACCGATCATGATGGTGATGGCGCCCGCCGAGTGCCGTACCAGCGTGCCGACGCCGAGCCCGACCAGGCCGAGCAGCGCGACGAACAGGCCGACGCCGACGGTCGCCTTGAACCACGCGGACCCGCCGGGCGAATCGACGCCGAGGATGCCCACCTGCAGCACGGCCACGAGCGCCGCCAGCACGGTGGTCAGCACGAAGACCAGCGCGAAGAAGACGATGGCCTTGGCGGCGAGCACCCGGCTGCGGCTGGAGCAGGCCGTCATCGTCGTACGGATCATGCCGGTGCCGTACTCCGACGCGATGGTCAGGACGCCGAGGGTGATCACGCAGATCGTGCCGAGGAGCACGCCGAAGAAGCCAAAGCTCAGTGCCTCGTCCGGGCTCAGCTCCGTGGTGTCGGCGGAGGCGACGACCGCCGCCGAGGCCAGCCCGATGCCGAGCATCAGCAGGATCATCACGCCGAGCGTCCACATCGTGGAGCGCACGGAACGGATCTTCGTCCACTCGGAGGCGAGCGCGTCGCCCAGGTGCGCCCGGCGCATGGGGATCGGCGAGGTGTACATGCCCGGGGCCGCTTGCCACCCGGGTGTCGCCGGAGGCTGCTGGGGAGCGGCGTAGGGCGTGGGCGGCGTGCTCATCGGGCGTCCTTGTCCATGGTCGGGGCGGCGGCGGCGGGCGGCTGCGGCGCGGGAGCGGCCGCGTACGGGTTCTGGACCGGTGCCTGCGCGGGCGCTGCCTGGGGTGGCGGCGGGGCGTACCAGCCCGGCTGGCCCTGCCCGGCCACCGGCAGCTGCTGCGGCGGCAGCATGCCCGGCGGTATCGGCTGCTGGAAGCCGGCCAGCTGGTCGGTGGTCGAGCGGTAGTCGACGGCGCCCTGCGTCATCCGCATGTACGCCTCCTCCAGCGAGGCCTGGTGCGGGGAGAGCTCCCACAGGCGGACGTCAGCCCCGTGCGCCAGGTCGCTGATGCGCGCCAGCGGCAGGCCCGTGACGCGCAGCCCGCCGTCCTGCTCGGGCAGCACCTGACCGCCGGCCTCGGTCAGCGCGGCGGTCAGCTTCTCGCGCTGCTGCGGCTCGGAATCGGGCGTGCGGACCCGGGCGAAGTCGGCCGAGTTGTGCGAGATGAAGTCCTTGACGCTCATGTCGGAGAGCAGCTGCCCGCGCCCGATGACGATCAGGTGCTCGGCGGTGAGCGCCATCTCGCTCATGAGGTGCGAGGAGACGAAGACGGTGCGGCCCTCGGCGGCGAGCGACTTCATCAGGTTCCTGACCCAGAGGATGCCCTCCGGGTCCAGGCCGTTGACCGGCTCGTCGAAGAGCAGCACCTGCGGGTCGCCCAGCAGCGCGGCCGCGATGCCGAGGCGCTGGCCCATACCGAGCGAGAAGCCGTTCGAACGCCGCTTGGCGACGTCCTGGAGGCCGACGACCCCGAGCACCTCGTCGACGCGGCGGGCCGGGATACCGGCCAGCTGGGCCAGGCACAGCAGGTGGTTGCGGGCGGCCCGGCCGCCGTGCATCGCCTTGGCGTCCAGCAGGGCGCCGACCTGGCGCGGCGCGTTCGGCAGCTTGCTGTACGGGTGGCCGCCGATGGTCACATGTCCGCCGGTCGGCTGGTCGAGGCCGAGGATCATGCGCATCGTGGTCGATTTGCCCGAACCGTTCGGTCCGAGGAAGCCGGTGACGGTTCCCGGTCGTACCTGGAAGGAAAGGTTGTACACGGCCGTCTTGGCGCCGTAGCGCTTCGTCAGGCCGACTGCCTCGATCATTCTCCGCACCCATCGGAAGGTTCTGAAAGGTTCAGGACGTCGGGGCACACGCCCCCGTAAGGGTTAGGAGGATATCCGGGCGCTGACGGTTCCGGCCAAGAGTGGGTAAAGGGTTCAGGGACCCGGCGGCTGTCTCCTGAGGCGCTACGCGTCGCGCTTCTTCAGCAGCGCATATCCGACCAGCAAGGCCACCACGACCCACACCAGCAGGATCACGAGACCGCCGTAGGGGCCGTACGGGGCGTCGTCGTTCGGCGGTGTCACCACCTGCATGATCTTCGCGCCCGCCTGGTCGGGGAAGTACTGGGCCACTTTCTTCGTCGCCGAGACGTTGCCGAGGATCGGGGAGACCAGGAAGAGGAACGGCATGAGGATGCCGAGCGAGAGCATGGGCGAGCGCAGGATCGACGCGACGCCCATGGCGAACACCGCCATCAGCGTCATGTAGACGGCGGCGCCGATCACCGCGCGCAGCACGTTCGGGGAGCCGAGGTCCGTGCTGTGGTTGCCGAGCATCGCCTGGCCGAGGAAGAACGCCGCGAAGCTGGTGATCAGGGCGACGGCGAGCGCGAGCAGCGCGGCGACCGCGACCTTGGAGAAGAGGAACGTGGCGCGCTGCGGGACCGCGGCAAGGGAGGTGCGGATCATGCCCGTGCTGTACTCGCTGCCCACCACCAGGACCCCGAAGACCACGAGGGCCAGCTGGCCGAGCGTGAGGCCGGAGAAGGCGGTGAAGGTCGGGTCGAAGGTCAGCTTGTCCTCGGTGGAGAGGTTCTTGAACTCGTTCTTCGACAGGGCGCTGATCAGCATGCCGAGACCGACGGAGACGATGACGGCGAGGCTGAGCGTGAGCGCCGTCGAGTTCACCGACTTGATCTTGGTCCACTCGGAGCGGAGGACCTGGGCCGCGGCCATCTCAGGCCCCCTTCCTGTTGGTGTCCCACTGGCTGGTGTCCCACTGGGGCGCGGCGGTGGCCTCCGAGTGCGCGTGGTATTCCACCGACTCCGCGGTCAGCTGCATGAACGCCTCTTCGAGCGAGGCCTGCTGGGGGCTGAGTTCGTGCAGGACCAGCTGGTGGCGGCCGGCCAGTTCGCCGAGCTCCTCGGAGGAGTGGCCGTCGACCTCGAGCGTGCCGTTTCCGGCCTCGACGACCGTGATGCCGGCCTCGTGCAGCACGTCCAGCAGGCGTTCACGCTCGGGCGAGCGCAGTCGTACGTAACTGCGCGAGTTCTCCCGGATGAAGTCGGCCATGGAGGTGTCGGCGAGGAGGCGGCCCTGGCCGATGACGACCAGATGGTCGGCGGTGAGCGCCATCTCGCTCATGAGGTGCGAGGAGACGAAGACCGTACGGCCGGCGCTCGCGAGGGACTTCATCAGGTTGCGGATCCAGTGGATGCCCTCGGGGTCCAGCCCGTTCACCGGCTCGTCGAACATCAGGATCTTCGGGTCGCCGAGGAGCGCGCCCGCGATGCCCAGGCGCTGGCCCATGCCGAGCGAGAAGCCCTTGGCCTTCTTCTTGGCGACCGCCGTCAGGCCGACCGTGTCCAGGACCTCGTCGACCCGGCTCCGGGCGATCCCGTTGGACTGCGCCAGGCACAGGAGGTGGTTGTACGCGCTACGACCGCCGTGCATCGCCTTCGCGTCCAGGAGCGCGCCGATGTACTTGAGGGGGTTCCTCAGCTGCGCGTAGTGCTTGCCGTCGATGCGGACCGTGCCGGCGGACGGGTTGTCCAGGCCGAGCATCATCCGCATCGTGGTCGACTTGCCCGCGCCGTTCGGTCCCAGAAAACCCGTCACGATGCCGGGCCTTACAGAGAAGGTCAGGTTGTTGACGGCCGTCTTCTCGCCGTACCGCTTGGTCAGCCCCTCGAGCTCGATCATGCGGACACGGTAGAACGGCGATAAGCCCCCTGCCAACTAATCCGATGCAGGGGGCTTACAGTGCGCCCCGACAGGGGCGCGGGGAACTGCGCGACCAGCCACAACGGCCGCGCAGCCGCCCCACGGCCTCGAACTAGCGGGACTGCTGTGCCGGAACCCCGCGCGAGATCGGCTCGTCCTCGGCCGGCGCACCGGCGGCGGCGACAGCCGCACCCGTGAGCGTGGCCAGCATTTCGCGCACGTTCGTCAGCTGGGCGTTGATCGAGTCGCGACGGTTCGTCAGCGCCGCGAGCTCGCGCTCCGATTCGCTGCGGATACGGTCCGCCTTGGCGTTGGCGTCCGCCACGATGTCCTCGGCCTGGCGCTGGGCCGTCTCCACCGTCTGGCGGGCGCGGCGCTCGGCGTCGGTACGCAGCTTCTCGGCCTCCAGGCGCAGCTGCTCGGCCCGGTGCTCGATCTCCGCGAGACGCTTCTCGGCCTTGGCCTGACGGGACGCCAGGTCACGCTCCGACTGCTCGCGGCGCTTGGCCAGGTTCGTCTCGAAGTCGGCGGCGGCCTGGGCGGCCTTGGCGCGGGTCTCCTCGAAGAGGGCGTCCGCCTCCTCGCGCTTCTGCTGCGCGTCCTTCTGCGCCTCGGAGCGCAGCTGGGTCGCCTCGCCCTTGGCCTTCTCGACGATCCGGACGCCCTCGTCCTCGGCCTTGGACTTGCGCTCGGCGGCGAACGACTCCGCGTCGTTGCGCACCTGCTGGGCCGCGGACTCGGCGAGCTCACGGTGCTGCTCGGCGGCCCGGCGGGCCTCCTCGCGCAGGTCCTTCGCCTCCTCCTCGGCGAGGCGGAGGATCTTCTCGACGCGCGCGCCCAGGCCGGCGTACGACGGCTCCGCGTCGTTCACCTGCGCCTGTGCGTTCTGCGTCTCGAGGTGGAGTTCCTCGATGCGCTTTTCCAGAGCAGTGATTCGGGCCAGAGCGCTGTCACGGTCGGAGACGAGCTTCGAGATGCGTTCGTCCACCTGAGCGCGGTCGTACCCACGCCGCACAAGCTCGAAGCCGTAGGGGGAAGTGTCGCTCATGGGGTTCCTGTCGAATGAGACCGGTGAGGTGATAGAGGGAATCCTAGGGGTCGAAGCGGCGTGTCATCGAGCAGATGCCCGTTTGATCTGGAGAATGACACTCCTTTTGAGTGGCGTAGGGCCGGAATACTTGCCAGATACAGGGTCGAAGGTCCGTGCGAAGCATGACTGTTGACCTCCTGGCTAGCTTTCGGACCCCTTGCCACCCGATCGTGTGGACCCTGCCGCGGCGCCCGCCTTGACGCCACTGTCCTTGCCCCCGTTGCCGGACGGCGTCTCGAAGGATTCCAACGCTTCCAGTACGTCCTGGACACGGGAGATCTCGGCATTGATGTCCGAGCGGCGCCGGACCAGGACGTCGAGCTCGCGCCGGCCCTTGTCGATCATGGCAGTGGACTCCGCCTCGGCGTCCGCCTTGATCTTCTCCGCCTCGCGCGACAGGTCGGCCTTCTTCTGCTCGGCCTCCTTGAGCAGCCCCTCGGCCTTCTTCACCGCGGCGATACGGACCTTGCCGGCCTCCGAATTGGCGTCGTTCAGCAGGTCCTTGGCCTTGGCCTGCGCCTCGGCGAGCTGCTCCTCCGCGGCCTTGACCAGGGCGTCGCACCGCTCGCCCGCGTTCTTCATGGCCTCCGCCGACTCGCGCCTGGCCCGCTCGTGCAGCTCCTCGATCTCGGTCGTGATGCGGTCGCGCAGCTCCTCGGCGCGCTCCCTGATCTGCGTCGCGTCCCGGCGGGCGCCGACGAGCAGTTCGTCCGCGTCCGTACGGGCCTTCTCCACCCGCGCGTTGCCCTCGACCGTGCCCTCGGAGATCAGGCGGTCGGCCTCCTTGCGGGCCGCGCCGACCATCATGTCGGCCTGCGCCTCGGCGTCCGCGGTCGCCTTCTGCGCCGCCTCCTGCGCCTCGCGCAGCAGCTTGTCGGCCTCCACGGTGGACTCCGTGATGAGCGTGTCGACCTGCTCCGCGGCCTCCGTACGCCGCTTGTTGGCGTCCTTGCGCGCCTCGTCCAGGGTGCGCTCGGACTCCTCGCGCGCGGCCGTCGTCAGACGCTCGGCCTCCGCCGCCGCGTCCGCCTTGACCCGCTCGGCGTCGCTGCGGATCCGCTCGGCGTGCTGCTGCGCGGAGCCGACCGTCTCGGCGGCCTCGGCGCGCAGCCGCTCCGCGTCGCCGGTCGCGTCCGAGATCAGCTTCTCGGCCTGCGCGACGGACTCGGCCCGCAGCCGCTCGGTCTCGGTACGCGTCTCCTCGGCCAACTGCTCGGCGGCGGCCGTAGATTCGGCCCGCAGCCGCTCGGCCTCGGTCGTCGCGGTCGCGACCAGCTCCTCGGCCTTCGCGGTCGACTCGGCGCGGACGCGCTCCGCCTCCGCGTTCGTCTCCGTCGTCAGGCGCTCGGCCTCGGCCGCGGCCTCGGTGATCAGGGAGTCGACCTGCGCGGCGGCGTCGGACCGGATCCGGTTCGCGTCCTCGCGGGCCTCCGCCCGCGTCCGGGAAGCGTCCTGGTCGGCGGAGGTACGCAGGTCCGACACCTCGGTGCGAACCCGCTGGGCGTGCTCGGACGCCTCCGTGCGCAGCCGCTCCGACTCGGCGATGGCCTCCGAGACGGTGCGCTCCGCGAGGGACTTGGCGGCCTCCGACTCGGCGTTCGCCTCGCCGCGGACCCGGTTGGCGTCCTCGGTGGCGCGCTCGCGCTCCGCGTAGGCGTCGGCGCGGACCCGGTCGGCCTCCTCCTGCGCCTCCTGCTTCGTGCGCTCCGCCGCGTGCTCGGCGGCGCTGCGCAGCCCGGCGATCTCCTCCTGGGCCTGCTCCTGGAGACCGGCCACGGAGTCGCGGACCTGCTGCGCGGTCTGCTCGGCGGCCGACACCATCTCGGTCGCCCGGCGGTCCGCCTCCTCGACGAGCCGCACGGCCTCGGCCTGCGCCTCCTCGACGCGGGCACGGGCCACCGCGAGGAGCTCCTCGCTCTGCTCGCGGGCCCGCTCGCGCTCCTGGTCGGCCTCCTGGCGCGCGCTGCCGAGCGTCTCCTCGGCCTCGCGGCGCCGACGGCCCGCCTCCTCCTGCGCGGCGGCCAGCGTCTCCGCGGCCTCCGTGGCGATGCGCTCCGCCGCGTTCTGCGCCTCGGAACGCATGCGGTCGGCGGACTCCTGCGCCTCCGTCTTGAGCCGCTCGGCCTCGGTGGCCGCGTCGGAGCGCAGCCGCACCGCGACGTTCTCCGCCTCGGCACGGGTCGTCGAGGCGTCCGCCGCGGCCTCCGTGCGCAGCCGCTCGGCCTCCGTCTCGGCCTGCGCCTGCAAGGTCCGTACGCGCTCGGCCGCCTCGGTCCGCAGGCGCTCGCTCTCGTCGGCGGCTTCCTTGCGCAGCCGCTCGGCCTCGGCGCGCGCGTCGGCCAGCGCCGTCTCGGCCGCGGTCAGGCGCTCCTCGGCCTCCGTGTGCAGCCGGGTCAGCTCGCCGGCCGCCTCGTCCTGGCGGGCGCTTATGGCGCGCTCGGTCTCGTCCTTCAGCTCCTGCGCGGCGCGCTCGGCCTCGGACTTCGTGGCCTCCGCCTGCTCCTCGGCCTCGGTGCGGTACCGCTCGGCCTCCGCGCGCGTGCGCTCCAGCGTCTCCTCGGCCTGCTTGCGCAGCGACGTGGCCCGCTCGATGGCCTCGGTGCGCACCCGCTCGCTCTCGGCGGTCGCAGCGGCCCGCAGCTCGTCGCCGTCCGCGCGCGCCTTGGCCAGCAGATCCTCGGCGGTCTTGGCCGACTCCTCGATCTGCTGGACGGCCTCGCGGCGGGCCTCGGCCCGGATCCGCTCGCCCTCCTCGACGGCCTCGGCGCGCAGCTGCTCGGCCTCGCCGCGCAGCCGCCGTGCCTCCTCCTGGAGCTCGACGGTCTTGGCGCGGTACTCCTTGGTGTCGTCCTTCGCCGTGCCCTTGAGCTGCTCGGCGATGTCGTGCGCCTCGGCGCGCAGCCGGTCCGCGGCCGCCTCGGCCTCGGCCCGGATCCGCTCGGCCTCCTCGGTGGCGGCCTTCGTCGTCGACTTCGCTTCCTCGGACGCCTTGTTGAGCACGTCCTCGGCGGTTCTGGCGGCCTTCGCGAGCTCGCCCGCGGTCTCCTCGGCCGTGGCCGTACGGGCCTTCTCCTTGGCCTCCGCGATCAGCTGCTCGGCCTCTGCGCGGGCGGTGGCGACGATCTGCTCGGCCTCGGACCGGGTGGCCTCGGCCTCCTTGGTGGCCTCGCCGACGAGGCGCGCCACCTGCTCCTTGGCCGTACGCGTGCGCTGCTCGTTGGTCGACTCGGCGCTCGCGAGCTGCTTGGCCGCGGCGTCCTTGGCCTCGCTCAGGACCTTCTCGGCCTCGGCGCGGGCCTCGCGCAGCGCGGTGTCGGCCTCGCTGATGCGCTGCTCGGCGGCGCGGCTCAGCTCGGTGGCCTGACGGCGGGCGGCCTCCGACTCGGCGGTCGTCGAGGACCGCAGCTGCTCGGCGTGGTCGGTGGCCTCCTGGGCCTGCGTCGACGCCGCGTTCAGCAGCCGCTCGGCGTCCTGGCGGGCGCGGGCCAGGATCGCCTGCGCCTGGGCGCTCGCGTTCTCCGCCTCGTCGCTCAGCCTGCGGCGGGCCTCCGCGGCGACCCGCTCGGCCTCCGCGCGGGCGGCGGCCAGCGCCTGGTCCGCCTCGGAGCGCGACTCGTCGAGGAGGCGGCGGGCCTGCTGCTCGGTGCGGGCCCGCAGCTGCTCGGCCCACTGCACGTTCTCGTTGACGTGGTTCTCGACCGTGCGGCGGCGCTCGGCCAGCTCCTGATCGAGCTGCTGGCGCCGGCTGACCGCCTCGGAGTGCAACTCCGACTGGAGCCGCGACTGCTGCTCCGCGTGCTCCTGGAGGATGCGCTGCGTCTGCGCCCGGGCCTCGCGCAGCTCGCGCTCGGCGTCCGCGCGCAGCTGCTCGGCCTGGATCTGGGCATTGCGGAGCAGCTGCTCGGCCTGATAGCCGATGTCCGCCCCGTCATAGGCAGGCCGGGTCGCGAGGCTGCGCCGCGCCTCGTGCAGCTTGGCGCGCAGCACCTCCACCTGGTATCCCAGGTCCTCGGCGTGCTGGACGGCCTTCTCCCGCTCGGTCTTCAGCCGGTCCATCTCGGCTTCGAACCGCGAGAGATGGTCGGTCTCAGCCGGCTTGTGGCCGTCCTGGCTCTCGTAGCCCCGCACTGCGCGGTCCCATCCGTCCCCTGGTCGCAAGTTCTTCTTACGAGCCCCGTCCGTCCGCCGAACGGGGGCTCCCGGGGAATGGTGTCAGATCGAGAACGGCGGCGCCCCGGGCTTGCTTGTGAGCAGCCCGACAGCTCCGACCCTCGTCCCCCGATACCCGGACCCCGGCCCACGGCTGCCCCGTCGTCCCGCTTGCACGCGACAGCCGCCCCTTAACCCTACCGGCCCAAGTATGTGGAGGTCAGTGCTCCGCCGTCTCCTGCGGTGCGGCGGTGACGAGTTCGGTCAGTACACCGTGGCAGTCCTTGGGGTGCAGGAACGTGATGCGGGACCCCATCGACCCCCGTCGCGGCTCGTCGTACAGGACGCGTACGCCCTTGTCCCTGATGCCTGCCGCGTCCGCGTCGACGTCCGCGGTGCCGAACGCGATGTGATGCACCCCCTCACCATTCTTGGCCAGCCATTTGCCCACCGCGGAGTCCTCGCGGGTGGGTTCGAGCAGCTGGAGGTAGGAGGCGCCCCCGTCGCTCGTCTCATTGATCTTGAGCATGGCCTCGCGTACGCCCTGCTCCTCGTTGACCTCGGTGTGGAACACCTCGAAGCCGTACGTGGCCCGGTAGAACTCGACGGTCGCGTCGAGGTCGTGACAGGCGATCCCGATGTGGTCGATTCGCGTCAGCATTCTGTAAGTGCAGCGCGGTCCGCGGTGGTTACGCAACGTGCGCGCGATCACACTTGTCGGGCGATGACGTGCGGCGTACCGCTCAGTACATTCGGGTAAACCCTCGTTCACTCCTCCTCCCTCAAGGGGCCGTGCCTCATGTCTGGAACGACCGGTACCACCTCAGTGATCGTCGCGGGCGCGCGAACGCCCATGGGCCGTCTCCTCGGCTCGCTCAAGTCCTTCTCCGGGGCCGATCTCGGAGGATTCGCGATCAAGGCCGCCCTCGACCGTGCGGGTATCGGTGGCGACCAGGTGCAGTACGTGATCATGGGTCAGGTGCTGCAGGCCGGGGCAGGGCAGATCCCGGCACGCCAGGCCGCCGTCAAGGCGGGCATCCCGATGAACGTCCCGGCGCTCACGATCAACAAGGTGTGCCTGTCGGGCCTCGACGCGATCGCGCTCGCCGACCAGCTCATCCGCGCGGGCGAGTTCGACGTCGTGGTCGCCGGCGGCCAGGAGTCCATGACGAACGCGCCGCACCTGCTCCCGAAGTCCCGCGAGGGCTACAAGTACGGCGCCGTCGAGATGCTCGACGCGATGGCGCACGACGGGCTGACGGACTCCTTCGAGAACATCCCCATGGGCGCCTCGACGGAGAAGCACAACACCCGCCTCGGCATCGCGCGCCCCGAGCAGGACGAGGTCGCCGCCCTCTCCCACCAGCGGGCCGCCGCCGCGCAGAAGAACGGCGTGTACGAGGCCGAGATCACGCCCGTCGAGATCCCGCAGCGCAAGGGCGACCCGGTCCTGTTCAGCAAGGACGAGGGCATCCGCGCCGAGACGACGGCGGAGTCCCTCGGCAAGCTGCGCCCCGCCTTCGCCAAGGACGGCACGATCACCGCCGGCACGTCGTCGCAGATCTCGGACGGCGCCGCCGCCGTGGTCGTGATGAGCAAGGCCAAGGCGCAGGAGCTGGGCCTGGAGTGGATCGCCGAGATCGGCGCGCACGGGAACGTGGCGGGCCCGGACAACTCGCTGCAGTCCCAGCCGTCGAACGCGATCCGGCACGCCCTGAAGAAGGAGGGCCTGGAGGTCGCGGATCTTGACCTGATCGAGATCAACGAGGCGTTCGCGGCCGTCGCGGTGCAGTCGATGAAGGACCTCGGCGTCTCCTCGGAAAAGGTGAACGTCAACGGCGGCGCGATCGCGCTCGGTCACCCGATCGGCATGTCCGGCGCGCGCATCGTGCTGCACCTCGCCCTCGAGCTGAAGCGGCGCGGCGGCGGTGTCGGCGCGGCCGCCCTGTGCGGCGGCGGCGGCCAGGGCGACGCGCTCGTCGTGCGCGTGCCCAAGGCGTAACCGTTTTTTGTCTGTACGGGCTTGAGTGAACGGAGCTGTGATGCAGGACGTCCCCACGCTGGTCGCCCAGGCGAGAGAGGGCAGGCCGCGTGCCGTGGCCCGGCTGATCTCCCTGGTGGAGGGGGCGTCCCCGCAGCTGCGTGAAGTCATGGCCGCACTCGCGCCGCTGACCGGGAACGCATACGTGGTCGGGCTCACCGGCTCGCCCGGCGTCGGCAAGTCCACATCGACGTCGGCGCTGGTCAGCGCGTACCGGCGGGTCGGCAAGCGGGTCGGCGTACTGGCCGTCGACCCGTCCTCGCCGTTCAGCGGCGGCGCGCTCCTCGGCGACCGGGTGCGGATGTCGGACCACGCCTCCGACCCCGGCGTCTACATCCGCTCGATGGCCACCCGCGGCCACCTCGGCGGCCTCGCGTGGGCCGCGCCCCAGGCGATCCGCGTCCTGGACGCGGCCGGCTGCGACGTCGTCCTGGTCGAGACCGTGGGCGTCGGCCAGTCCGAGGTGGAGATCGCCTCCCAGGCCGATACGAGCGTCGTGCTCCTCGCCCCCGGAATGGGTGACGGGATCCAGGCCGCCAAGGCCGGAATCCTGGAGATCGGCGACGTCTACGTGGTCAACAAGGCCGACCGGGACGGCGCCGACGCCACCGCCCGCGAGTTGAACCACATGCTCGGCCTCGGCGAGGCACGGGCCCCCGGCGACTGGCGCCCGCCGATCGTGAAGACCGTCGCGGCGCGCGGCGAGGGCATCGACGAGGTCGTCGAGGCGCTGGAGAAGCACCGCGCGTGGACGGAGGAGCGCGGCGTGCTGGCCGAGCGCCGGGCCGCCCGCGCCGCCCGTGAGGTCGAGACGATCGCGGTGACCGCGCTGCGCGAGCGGATCGGCGACCTGTCCGGCGACCGCCGGCTCGGGGCACTGGCCGAGCGGATCGTGGCCGGCGAGCTCGATCCGTACCGGGCCGCGGACGAGCTGGTCGAGGGCCTCACCGGGAACTGAGCGCCACTGATTCCTTCTGTGGCCTTCTGTTGCTCCTGAGCCCCTGCTACATTGCCCGGCATGACCTTCCTCCGTGCATAGAACTCCGGTGCGTAGACGCCCCGTTGAGTTCTCACGCATGCCCGGAGGAGATCCATCATGTACGCCGCTGTACTGCGGACCCCGTATGCCCTGCGCACCTTCGGCTCCGCCCTTGTCGGGCGACTGTCGTACGGGACCGTCTCCCTCTCCCTGATGCTCGCGGTCAAGGCCGCCACCGGCTCCTACGCCGTCGCGGGCACCGTCATGGCGGTGTTCGGCGCCGCCAGCGTCTTCCTGTCACCGTTGCGCGCCCGGTTCATCGACCGGTACGGGCCGCGCCGCGCGCTGACCCCGATGGCCCTCGGGTACGCCGCCCTGCTCGGCGTGCTCGCCGCCGTGACCTGGCGGCCAGGGGCGCCCGGCTGGTTGCTCGTCGCACTGGCCCTGTGCGCGGGGGCCGCGACGCCGCCGCTCGGCCCGGCGATGCGTACGGTGTGGTCCCAACTCCTGCCCGACCGGCGGCTGTTGCAGCGCGCCTACAGTCTCGACGGAGTCGCGGAGGAGCTGCTGTTCGTCTCCGGGCCGCTGATCGTGGGCGTGCTCGTGCTGTTCGCGCCCGCCGCGTTCGGTGTCGCCCTGAGCGCCGGGCTCGTCGCCGTGGGGACCCTGGTGTTCGTGGCCTCGCCGATGGTGGGGGCGGTGGCTCCCGCGGGCCGGCAGTGCCAGGAGCGGGCGCGGGTCGTGGGCCGGATCGCGCGGCCCGTCATCGCGACGCTCGGGGTCGGCCTCGCGCTCGGCGCGGCCGATCTGCTCGTGCTGGCCTTCGCCGAGGACCGCGGGCGGGCCGACGCGGCCGCCTGGGTCCTCGCGGCCCTCTCCGCGGGCAGCGCCGTGGGCGGACTCGTCAACGGCGCCGTCGACTGGCGCCTCCCCGCCCGCACCCGGCTGACCCTGCTGACGTTCGGACTCGCGGCGGCCCTGGGCGCCGCGGCTCTCGCCCCCGGCCTGCTCACCCTCGCGGCGGCGGCGGCCTGCGTCGGCCTCTTCGTCGCGCCCGCCCTGACAACCGCCTACCTCATCGCGGACGACGCGGTGGACCCGGGCCTGCGCACACAGGCGGGCGCCTGGGTCAACACGGCGGTCAACGCGGGCAGTTCGGGCGGCACGGCGGGCATGGGCCTCCTGGTGAGCCACGCCCCGCTGCCCCTGTGCTTCGCGGCAGCGGCGACGGCCCCGCTACTGGCGGGCCTGGCCGCGGCATTTCGGGCCGGGCAAAAACCAGCCCCTCCGGCGCTTGAGGAGCGGGGCCCGGGGCAGAGCCCCGTGACCCGCACTCCGGTCGGTGAGCCTCAGTCGTCGTCGCCGTCGTCACCCTCGTCATCAGCCGAGTGATCCACGGTCACAGACCCCGACCGGAGGTCGACCCGCCAGTCCTGCTGCTTACCGTTGGAAGAGGTCGTCTCGACCTCCCACGCCTTGACGACCCCGTCGTCATCCGCGTCGACGGAGGTCACAACCCCCTTGTCCGCAGCGGCCCGGGCCGCATCCTGAGCTGAGGTCGAAGCCCCCTTCAACGCGGAAGCGACACGCGCCGCGTCGCCGTCGTCATCGTCGTCCTTCTCCACGTGCGAGCTCAGCACCTTGCCCGTACCGGGGTCGACATCGACGTGGTGCCAGGTGTTGCCGCCGCCGATGACGTCGACCTCCCAGACCAGGCGGCCGTCGTCGGAGTCGAGATCGGCGCCCGCCGCGGTACCGGACGTGTGCTTCAGCGCGGCGGCGATCGCGTCCTCGGCCTTGATCTTGGCGCCCTTCGCCTCGTCGGCGTTCTCCTGCGCGTCGCTGACGCCGTCGTCCTCGACCCGCACGCTCGACTGCGAGGCGGCCTTCGAGGAGCCCGACGGGCCGTCGTCGGCGACGGCCACCGTGGTGGCGGCCCCGCCCAGCAGGGCGACGGCGGCGATGGCGGAGAGGGCGGTGGTACGGCGCTTCATGAGGATCTCCCGATCGTCGTCCGGAGTCGCGCTCCGGTCGTGTTCTTGCGACGGGAACCAATCTGCCCGAGCGATCCTGAAGCCCCGCTGAAGAAGCCTGAAGAAGACTTCAGGTTCGACCTGCCACCCTTTCCACATGCGCCCACCCGTCTCCCACCACCACCCTGCCCGAGGCGCTGCGCGCCGCCCCTCTCGATTCTTGATCGTCGAGGACGAAAAGCGGCTAGCCGTGTCGCTGGCCAAGGGCCTCACCGCCGAGGGCTACGCCGTCGACGTGGTCCACGACGGCCTGGAGGGACTGCACCGGGCGAGCGAGGGCTCGTACGACCTGGTCATCCTCGACATCATGCTGCCCGGCATGAACGGCTACCGGGTCTGCGCCGCCCTGCGCGCCGCCGGCGACGACGTGCCGATCCTGATGCTCACCGCGAAGGACGGCGAGTACGACGAGGCGGAAGGGCTCGACACGGGCGCCGACGACTACCTGACGAAGCCCTTCTCCTACGTCGTCCTCGTCGCCCGCGTGAAGGCGCTGCTGCGGCGCCGGGGCAGCGCGGGCAGCGCCTCGCCCGTGCACACCGTCGGGCCGTACGAGGTGGACACCGCGGCGCGCCGCGTCACCCACGCCGAGAGCGGTGAGATCGCGCTGACGGCGAAGGAGTTCTCCGTCCTGGAGCAGCTCGTGCTGCGCGCCGGGGAGGTCGTGTCCAAGGGGGACATCCTGGAACACGTGTGGGACTTCGCGTACGAGGGCGATCCGAACATCGTCGAGGTGTACATCAGCGCCCTGCGCCGCAAACTCGACGCGTCCCTCATCCGGACCGTGCGCGGAGCCGGCTACCGACTGGAGGCCCCCAGGTGAGGCGGGTCTTCGGCTCCGTAAGAGCGCGTGCGGCGCTGGCCGCCACCCTCGTCGTCGCGGTCGCACTCGTCGCGGCCGGCACCGCCGTGCTGCTCGCCCTGCGCGGCAACCTCACCGAACAGGCGGACAGCGCCGCCGACTCGGGCGCGCGCCGCGTCGCCACCTCCCTGGCCACCGGGACCGCGCCCGACGCCCTGGACCTGGACGACGAGGACGAGCCGGTGCAGGTCGTCGACGAGAACGGGAGGCTGGTGGCCGCCTCCGAGGACCTGCGGCAGATCAGCGGGACCGGCACGAGCGCGGTGCAACCGGTCCGGGCGACGGCCGACGACGACGCGGACGACGGCGAGGACAGCGGCGGTCGGGGCAAGGTCTCCGACTCCACGGAGCACAGCGACGGCAGCGCGACCATCGACGACGACAGCGCCGACTACCGGTTCGCCGCGCTCGTGGTGGAGGACACCGCGTACGGCGAGCTGACCGTGTACGCGGGCAGCCCCCGCGCGGCCGAACAGAGCGCCGTATCCACGGCGTTGACGTCCATGCTGATCGGCTTCCCGCTGCTGCTCGTGGTCGTCGGCGGGGTCACCTGGCTGGTGACGCGGCGCGCGCTGCGGCCCGTCGAGGGCATCCGCGCCGAGATGGCCGCCGTCACCGCCTCCCAGGACCTGGCGCGCCGGGTACCGGAGCCGGACACCCACGACGAGGTGGCGCGGCTCGCGCGGACGACGAACGAGACCCTCGCCGCCCTGGAGACGTCCGTCGAGCGGCAGCGCCGCTTCGTCGCGGACGCCTCGCACGAGCTGCGCAGCCCGATCGCGAGTCTGCGCACCCAGCTCGAAGTCGGCGCGGCGCACCCGGAGTTGCTCGACGTCGAGGGCGCGGTCGAGGACACCGTGAGGCTCCAGGAGCTGGCAGCCGATCTGCTGCTGCTCGCCCGTCTCGACGCGGGGGAGAAACCCGGCGGCGCCGAGGTCGATCTGGCCGCGCTGGTCCGCGAGGAGCTCTCGCAGCGGACCGGTGACCGGCATCCGGTCACGGTGGAGAGCGGGGGAGGCGCCCGGGTGAGCGGCTCCCGGGGCCAGTTGGCGCGGGTGCTCGGCAATCTGGTCGACAACGCGCAGCGGCACGCCCGTACCGGGGTACGGGTCGCGGTGGCTGTCGAAGGAGGCCGGGTGCTCCTGCGGGTCGCCGACGACGGGGACGGCGTACCGGAGAGCGAGCGGGAGCGGATCTTCGAGCGGTTCGTACGGCTCGACGACGCACGCTCCCGGGACGGCGGCGGGGCCGGCCTGGGCCTCGCCATCGCCCGGGATGTGGCCGAGCGGCACGGCGGCACGCTGACGGTGCGCACCGCGTCCGCCGGCGGAGCCCTTTTCGAACTCGGGCTGCCCGTGAACTAGTTGGGGAAAACTGTTCGGAAACGGTGGGGTACGGGGGAAGTCGGCGATCCTCCGTGACCCACGGGATTCGCAGGTGTCACGGTTTGCCGCGCTGCGAACGCAGGTGGTCGGCGATGGGTGTGAGCGCCTTGCTGAGGTTGCCCAGGTCCTCCGGCGGGACGAGGTCGACGAAGTGCTGCCGCACGGACGCCACATGGTGCGGGGCGACCTTCTGCATGGTCTCCAGGCCGAAGTCGGTGAGCACGGTGTAGAGGCCGCGCCGGTCCGACTCGCAGTTCTCGCGGCGCACCAGGCCCGCGTTCTCCATGCGGGTGATCTGGTGCGAGAGCCGGCTCTTGGACTGCAGGGTCGCCGCAGCCAGGTCGCTCATCCGCATCCGGAGTTCCTCGGCCTCGGAGAGGTTCACCAGGATCTCGTAGTCGTTCATCGTCAGGCCGAAGGGCTGGAGATCCTTCTCCAGCTGGTAGTTCAGCAGTCTGTTGACCTCCAGGTGGGTGCGCCAGGCGCACTGTTCCTCATCGGTCAGCCACTGCGGGGCCAGTTCGGTCTCCATGAAATCGATTCTACCTAAGAAGTTGAAAGGCGAACGAATGTGGGGGCTGTGACGCCTCACACCCCAGTGTTCCGCGATCCGCACAGAAAGGGGTCACGCGTTCGACGTCACACTCCGCAGACTACCGCTCACAGCCCGAAGCGACGCTGGAGGTCTCCGAGCTGTCCGGGAAGACGCGGTGCGGGTGGCTGACCCGCGCCCGCACCGGTCCCGCCGCCCGGAACGCCCGCCTGGTGAGGCACGTCACCCGTCAGCGGCTCCGGCATCAGCGCCTCGCTGGACTGGAGCAGCACCGTCCCCGCGCCCACGAACTCGAACTGGTGCTCCTCCCCGGAGACCCCGCCGACGCCCGTCATCGCACGTAGACCGCCGATCACGCCGGTCAGGTACCCGTGGTCGTAGTGATGGCACGGCGACGGGCAGTCGGCCCAGCCGACGAGCGCCTGTGGATCTACGCGGACGGGCGGCTCCATGAAGACGACCGGCCCGTTCGAGGCGGCGACGAATTTGCCGGTGCCAATGAGTGTCAGGAAGCCCGGCACAATCGATTGCTTGAGCGCGAGAGTTGGCTGAAAAGCGAGCAGATTGCCCGCGCGGATGGTCAGATTGCCGTCATCCAGGTCGTACGAGTTCACGTCGAAGGCCCGGTCCGCGAGGAGCATCTTTCCGCTGCCCTCCGCCACCACCCAGTCGCTCGCGTGCAGCGGCGAGTGGAACGAGGTGCGCACGAGCCGGTCGAGCCGGCCGTGACCGATGCCGTTGAACTCCATCCGCCCGTAATAGGCGATCATCTTGCCCTTCTGCAGGAACCACTGACTGCTCTTGAGTTCCACACAGAAGGTGTACGCGTTGACGTTGTCGTCGACGGGCAACGTCATGGGGTCGAAGACGACAGGGCCGCTCACAGCTTCTCCTCCGAGGCCTGGACGTACACCGCGCCGCTCCCGCTGAGCTCCAGCTGGAACGCCTCGCCGCTGCCGCGGCCCACCATGTCCCGCCAGCCGAGCGCCGTGGACAGCTTGTTGCGTACGTCCCCGTGGTGGGCGACGTACGCCTGCGGGTCGACGTGCACGGACCGCCCGGGGGTGATCGGCACCTCGATGACACCGCCGTGCGCCATCACGGCCACGGACCCGTGCCCCTTGAGCGTCGTCGTGAACAGCCCCTGCCCGGTGACCTGACCGCGGACCATGCCCATGACGCCGCCCTGCGCGCCCATGAACATCGTGCCCTGCTGCAATGTCCCCTCGAAGGCGAGCAGCCGGTCCGCCTCCACGTACAACGTGTCGCCGGACAACGTGATCACCTGTACGTGGTGCCCGCCGTGCCCGAACAGCACGGTCCCGCTGCCCTCGACGGTCATCAGCGGTGTCGCCTCGTTGGCCACCCGCCGCCCGAGCATGGACATCACGCCGCCCTGCCCGCCCTGCACGTTGGGAGTGAAGGAGACGTCCCCCTTGTACGCGAGCATCGCGCCGCGCTGGCTGTAGAGGCGCTGTCCGGGCAGGACGGTCACCTCGACCATCCTGGAATTGATCTCACGGAAGTTCGCAGGCGGCATCTCACACATCTCCCGCGATCGTGTTGCGCTCACTGGGCTGTACATAGACGAGTCCGTCGCCCTCGAACCGGATCTGGAACGCCTCGCCGCCGCCTTCCCCCAGAAACGTACGGAAGGTGACACCCGACTGGAACGTCTGACGCAGGTTCCCCTGGTGCGCGACGTACGCGCCCGGGTCGACGGTCAGCGGGTAGTCGCGGCTGACCCGGAGCACCACCGCGGGGCCGTCGCTCATGAGCGCGGCCTGCCCGTGCCCCTCGACGGTCGTGGTGAACAGCCCGTTGCCCTGCGAGGCGCCGCGCATACCGGTGAAGGAGGTCCCCGTCCGCAGACCCGCGTCCGTGCACAGCAGATTGCTCGACTCCACGTAGAGCTTGTCGCCGCGCAGCTCCACCAGATTGATCTCGCTGGCCCGGTCGGCGAACCAGCAGGTGCCCTGCCCCTTCACCTCCATCACGACCATCTGTTCGCCGGTGATGCGGCGCGTCACCATGCCGCGTATCCCCTCACCACCGCCGCTCAGCTTCTTGAACGCCATCCGGCCGTCGTACGCGACCATCGAGCCGTTCTTCGCCTTGACGCTGTCGCCTGTCATGTCGACGGCGAGCATCTTGCTGCCCTGGAGCCGGAACGTTGCCACGGATCGAAGGTAACCGGCCCGGGGAGCCCGCCGACAGGCCCCGCCCGCGACGGTGCCACAATGAGAAACGCTTGTGCGTCCGTTCACAAGATCAACGCTGCGGTGACGCATGCGACGACGCACGCGAGCGACGCACGCAGCACTGCCCGCAACACCGCCCGCCCGCCGCTTCTGACGAAGGTGCCCCGTGGACATCAAGACCGCCTCCGCCCTCCGACGCCTCCGCCTAGTCTCCGCGCCCGAGGCCGTCTCCTTCCTCCTGCTGCTCGTCTGCTCGGTGCTGAAGCGGACGACCGACTTCAACGCGGTGCCCGTGATGGGCGCGGTGCACGGCATCCTCTTCGTGCTCTACGTCATCTTCTGGCTGGACGCCTGGAACCGCGCGAAGTGGAAGTTCGGCCGGGCCGCCCTCTACTTCGTCCTCTCGGTCCTGCCCACCGGCGGCTTCTTCGCCGAGCGCAAGCTCAAGCGCGAGGCCGAGAGCGCCGTCGACGCGGCCATCGCCGCCCGCGCCCGCCAGGAAGGGATCGTGAACGCGTGATCGTCGCCTTCTCCGTGACCCCGCTCGGGGTCGGCGAGGACGTGGGGGAGTACGTGGCCGACGCGGTCCGCGTGGTCCGCGACTCCGGGCTGCCGAACCGCACCGACGCGATGTTCACCTCCGTAGAAGGTGAATGGGACGAGGTCATGGACGTCGTCAAGCGCGCCGTGGCGGCCGTCGAAGCGCGGGCGCCTCGGGTCTCGCTGGTCCTGAAGGCGGACATCAGGCCCGGCGTCACCGACGGTCTGACGTCGAAGCCGGCGACCGTGGAGCGGCACCTCGCCGAGGGCTGAGACAGGCTCTCGGCGGGGGCAACCGGCCAAAGAACGAGACGGGGCTGACCAGCATGTGACCGGCCGGTAAGGTCGGGTGCGTGCCGAAGCCGCTCAGTCTTGCCTTCGATCCGATCGCCCGCGCCGACGAACTCTGGAAGCAGCGCTGGGGGTCCGTGCCCTCCATGGGCGCGATCACCTCGATCATGCGCGCGCACCAGATCCTGCTCGGCGAGGTCGACTCCGTCGTCAAGCCCTACGGACTGACCTTCGCGCGCTACGAGGCACTGGTGCTGCTCACCTTTTCCAAGGAGGGTGAGCTGCCCATGTCGAAGATCGGCGAGCGGCTCATGGTGCACCCGACGTCCGTGACGAACACCGTCGACCGGCTGGTGAAGTCGGGCCTCGTCGACAAGCGCCCCAACCCCAACGACGGCCGCGGCACGCTGGCCACCATCACGGACAAGGGCCGCGAGGTCGTCGAGTCGGCGACCCGCGACCTGATGGCGATGGACTTCGGCCTCGGGGTCTACGACGCCGAGGAGTGCGGCGAGATCTTCGCGATGCTGCGGCCGCTGCGGGTGGCGGCGCACGACTTCGACGAGGAGTGAGGCAGCGGGTTCCGTCTGGCCCGGGCCCGGCTGAAGATCGCGCAAAACGGGCGGTTACGCTCGTCCCATGAAGAAGAGCGTGCTGACCCGCTACCGGATCATGGCCTACGTGACCGGTGTGCTCCTGGTCCTCCTGTGTCTCGGCATGATCGCCAAGTACGCGCTCGGCATGGACGGGGCCGCGGACGTCACGCGCGTCATCGCCATCGCGCACGGCTGGCTGTACGTCCTCTACCTGGTGTTCGCCTTCGACCTCGGGTCCAAGGCGAAGTGGCCGGTCGGCAAGCAGCTCTGGGTCCTCATCGCGGGCACCATCCCGACCGCCGCGTTCTTCGTGGAGCGCAAGATCTCCGCGGAGCTGGACGCCAAGGTCGCCGACGACGACGCGAAGCTCGCCAAGGCATAACCCCCACCGCTCGCACCCGCACGAGGTGTGAGCGGTTGCCCATCGACATTTACTAGGACGTCCTAGTAAATTGGTGGCATGGGAAGCATGGACGCTGACGCCATCGCGGAGGGCCGCCGCCGCTGGCAGGCCCGGTACGACTCCGCCCGCAAGCGGGACGCCGACTTCACCACGCTCTCGGGTGACCCGGTCGAGCCGGTCTACGGGCCCCGGCCCGGGGACACGTACGAGGGCTTCGAGCGGATCGGCTGGCCGGGCGAGTACCCGTTCACGCGCGGCCTCCATCCGACCGGCTACCGGGGCCGCACCTGGACCATCCGCCAGTTCGCGGGGTTCGGCAACGCCGAGCAGACCAACGAGCGCTACAAGATGATCCTGGCCGCGGGCGGCGGCGGGCTCTCCGTCGCCTTCGACATGCCGACGCTCATGGGCCGCGACTCCGACGACCCGCGCTCGCTCGGCGAGGTCGGGCACTGCGGCGTCGCCATCGACTCGGCCGCGGACATGGAGGTCCTGTTCCAGGACATCCCGCTCGGGGATGTCACCACATCGATGACGATCAGCGGCCCGGCCGTCCCCGTCTTCTGCATGTACCTGGTCGCGGCGGAGCGGCAGGGCGTCGACCCGGCGGTCCTCAACGGCACGCTCCAGACCGACATCTTCAAGGAGTACATCGCGCAGAAGGAGTGGCTCTTCCAGCCCGAGCCGCATCTGCGCCTGATCGGCGACCTGATGGAGCACTGCGCCGAGTCCATCCCGGCGTACAAGCCGCTGTCGGTCTCCGGCTACCACATCCGCGAGGCGGGCTCCACGGCCGCGCAGGAGCTGGCGTACACGCTGGCCGACGGCTTCGGGTACGTCGAACTCGGCCTGACCCGCGGCCTCGACGTGGACGTCTTCGCGCCCGGGCTCAGCTTCTTCTTCGACGCGCACCTCGACTTCTTCGAGGAGATCGCCAAGTTCCGTGCGGCGCGGCGGATCTGGGCCCGCTGGATGCGCGACGTGTACGGGGCGCGGAGCGACAAGGCGCAGTGGCTGCGCTTCCATACCCAGACCGCCGGCGTCTCCCTGACGGCCCAGCAGCCCTACAACAACGTCGTACGGACCGCCGTCGAGGCACTCGCCGCTGTGCTCGGCGGCACCAACTCCCTGCACACGAACGCCCTCGACGAGACGCTCGCGCTGCCGAGCGAGCAGGCCGCGGAGATCGCGCTGCGCACGCAGCAGGTGCTGATGGAGGAGACGGGCGTCGCGAACGTCGCGGACCCGCTGGGCGGTGCCTGGTATGTGGAGCAGCTCACGGACCGGATCGAGGCCGACGCCGAGAAGATCTTCGACCAGATCAAGGAGCGCGGGCTGCGGGCCCACCCCGACGGGCAGCACCCCATCGGCCCGATCACCTCCGGGATCCTGCGCGGGATCGAGGACGGCTGGTTCACCGGCGAGATCGCCGAGTCCGCGTTCCAGTACCAGAAGTCCCTGGAGAAGGGCGACAAGCGGGTCGTGGGCGTCAACGTCCACCACGGCTCCGTCACCGGCGACCTGGAGATCCTGCGGGTCAGCCACGAGGTGGAGCGCGATCAGGTCCGCGCCCTGGCCGACCGCAAGGCGTCCCGCGACGACGCGGCGGTCCGCTCCGCGCTCGACACGATGCTCGCCGCGGCCCGGGACGGCTCCAACATGATCGGCCCGATGCTCGACGCGGTCCGTGCGGAGGCGACGCTGGGGGAGATCTGCGGGGTGCTTCGCGAGGAGTGGGGGGTTTATACGGAGCCGGCGGGGTTCTGAGACCTACCGGGCCGCGGACGCAGGGTTTTTGGGGGCGCGGGGAGCCGCGTGAGCAACCACGACGATGTCGCCTTCGGTATCGCGACCGCCCCGGGGTACGGCCCGTCATCAGCGGGGCCGACGCCACCTCCTTGACGACGGTGGCGGAAAACCTGGTGGATTGTGCGCAGAGTTGCGCGCCCGACCTGGCGTTCCGTCTCCTGCTCAGCACCCTGCACGGCAGCTGGCTGTCTGAGCCGTACGGGGCCTTCCGCCTCAGTGCTGACCAGTACGGCAGGCTGGAACGCCTCGGTTCCGCGTTCCGCTACGGCGAGTTCGTGGTGAGCGACTACAAGTACCTCGTCGCCGAGGGGGAGTAGGGGCAGCGGCACACGCGGTGTGGTCCGGGAGTCGCCCGGGCCGCACCGCGTTTCAGTGCGACGCCGCCGCCAACCCCCCCAGCAACAACGCCGTGAACCTGCGGACCCACTCCGCGTCCACCGGCTCCGCGCTCACCAGCGTCCGGTGGACCACCGCGCCCGCCGCCACGTCGAAGATCAGGTCGGCCGTGGCCGCGGCGGTGTGGGGGTCGGAGGAGGCGGGGAGTTCGCCGCGGAGTTCGGCGCGGGCGCGGCCCTCCAGGACGAGACGTTTCTGCCGGTCCACGATCGAGGTCCGGATGCGTTCGCGCAGGGGCTCGTCCCGGGTGGACTCGGCGACCACGGCCATCAGCGCCGTCTTCGTCTCCGGGCGGTCCAGGATCGCCGCGAACTGGAGGACCACGCCCTCGATGTCGGCGGCCAGGGAACCTTTGTCGGGGAGTTCGAGTTCATCGAAGAGGACGGCGACCGCGTCGACCACGAGCTCGTTCTTGCCCGCCCACCGTCGGTACAGCGTCGTCTTGGCGACACCCGCCCGCGTCGCCACATCGCCCAGCGTCAGCTTCGACCAGCCGAGATCCACCAGCGCCGCCCGCGTGGCATCGAGGATCGCCTCGTCCGCCGCGGCGGACCGCGGTCGGCCGAGTCGTCCTGGTGAGGGCGGCATGCGGCGCTGCATGGACGCGACCATACCGGCCAGTAGGCTGCCTGGCGCGCGTGAGGCAGATCACCATGGGGTGCCCTCCGGTGCCGCCCCGGGGACAGTTACGCTACGACTCGTAGCGAAAGCTCATCTCGTACGGCCGACTCGGTTCTGCACCCCGGGCGGTCACGACGAGCGGCAACCACAGGTGCCGGGTGGGGACCCGGTACCGACGCCACGGGTGCCGGGTGGGGACCCGGCACTTGAGTATCAGGCCGAGTCCGCTCCGTACGCCTCGCAATCCGGCGGGAGGCGACGGAGAGGACCCGGCCCACAACTGTCCGCGGAAGGGGGAGACTGTACGCATGCAGCCACGGAACATGTCCATGAGCGGAGTCGTCGATCTCGCCGCGGTGAAGGCGGCCCAGGAAGCCAAGGCGAAGGCGGAGCAGGCGCGCGCCGAAGCGGCCCGGCAGGGTGGCGGGTCCGCCGCCGTGTCGCCGTCGAGCCTGGTCATCGACGTCAATGAGGCGGACTTCGAGCGCGACGTACTGCAGCGCTCCACCGAAGTGCCCGTCGTCATCGACTTCTGGGCCGAGTGGTGCGAGCCCTGCAAGCAGCTGAGCCCGCTGCTCGAGCGCCTCGCAGGCGAGTACAGCGGCCGCTTCGTGCTCGCCAAGATCGACGTAGACGCCAACCAGATGCTGATGCAGCAGTTCGGGGTTCAGGGGATCCCCGCTGTGTTCGCCGTAGTCGCCGGGCAGGCGCTGCCCCTCTTCCAGGGCGCGGCTCCCGAGGCCCAGATCCGCGGCACCCTCGATCAGCTGATCCAGGTCGCCGAGGAGCGCTTCGGGCTCACCGGCATCGTCGTCGACGGGAACGCGGGGGATGCGGAGGGCGCCGCACCGGTCGTGGAGGCTCCGGCCGGTCCCTACGACGCGCTCCTCGAAGCGGCCGTCCGCGCTCTTGACGCGGGCGACCTGGCCGGTGCCGTCCAGGCGTACAAGAACGTGCTCTCCGACGATCCCGGCAACAGCGAGGCCAAGCTCGGCCTCGGCCAGGCCGAACTGCTCCAGCGCGTGCAGGGCGTCGACCCGCAGGCGGTCCGCAGGGACGCCGCAGAGAAGCCGGGTGACGTGGCCGCGCAGATCGCCGCCGCCGACCTGGACCTGGTCGGAGGCCATGTCGAGGACGCCTTCGGCCGACTGGTCGACGCCGTGGCCCGCTCGGCCGGCGACGACCGGACCGCGGCGCGCGTCCGGCTGCTGGAACTGTTCGAGATCGTCGGCGCCGACGACCCGCGTGTGACCACCGCGCGTACGGCTCTGGCCCGGGTTCTGTTCTAGGCCGGTAGTGACCTGTTCCTAAACGCCGCGGCATGTGATGCCAAGGTGAAAATTCTGTCCCCAGGGACACACAGCGGCCACGCTTTACCAAAACTTGGTAAACGTGGCCGCTGTTACTTGGAGTAAGTCGGGGGCAGGCATCCGTCCGGTTCTGTACCGGAATAAACCATCTTGGCGATGGCCATGGCGGCACCCTGCGTCGCCGTTCGATGTCGGGCGGTCGTTGTTCGGTTATCCGTCCGTTACCCGTGAGTAACGAACCCCCTTGTGCGAGCGCCGGGAATGCACCACGATCGGGCACGCTCGGTCCACTCCTCACCGTCCGACAGCCACTCGGGCAGCGAGGGTCTTGGGTCCCCACCGGGCAGGCCGGCGGTGAAGCCTTGGGGAGCGCCGTCGGTCTGGGACAGGGGGGTCTCGGCCATTTTCCGGCTGAGCCTGTCCAGCAGGTTGCGCGTGATGGTTCAGGTGCGACCAGTGGTTGTCGCTCGGGGGTGATCGCCGGTGATCAAGGTGCGAATGTGCGCCTCCGATGCAGGCGCTCTCCTTCCCGAGGACGTAGCACTTCTCCCATCCCTGCCCGGCTGAGCCGCTGCATTGGGCAGTCAGGGCCGGAGATGTACGTCCGAGAAGGAGGAAAGTCATGAAGTCCGTGACTCGTGGTGGAACCAGATGGAAGCGGTTCGCCGTAGTCATGGTGCCGAGCGTCGCGGCTACAGCCGCGATAGGTGTCGCCCTCTCGCAGGGCGCGCTTGCGGCATCGTTCAGTGTGTCGGGTCAGTCGTTCAAGGTGCATGTCGACAAGCTCGACGCCCACGGCATGGTCCAGTACGGCGCCATCGACGCTGAGAAGAACGGGACCCCTCACCCGGTCTCCGTCTCGGCGTTCAAGAAGGCCAAGCTCACCAACATGTGCCAGTCCGTGGTGACGAAGATCCCGGGCCTCGGTGACATCACGCTGGTGCTGAAGGCCGGTGGCGGCGGTAAGCCGGCGGTTGCCGACAACATCTACATCGATGTCGCGCAGCTCGACGCGGATGCCACGTTCAAGGACATCAACATCGGTGTCGCCGCCGGGTCCTCCAGCAAGGGCCCCGGCATGAAGGGCGGCAAGGAGCAGGCCGACCCGAACGGGTTCGCCCAAGAGGCGGACCGCGCCATCCTGACCGACGTCGACCAGACGGCCTGGGCGACGAGCGCCGGCACGTTCAAGCTCAACGGGCTGAACATGAGCCTGCACAAGGGCAGCGGCAAGGGCATCGAGTGCTACTAGGCCTCACCGCCTAGCGATATCCCTCGCCACATCACGCCTCACGGAAGGGCGCGGGGGCATGGTCCGCATCATCTGGCCGAGGCCCCCGTGCCCGTACCGCACACATCACCACCGAACAAAACGCCAGTCCTGAGGAGCTGTACGACATGAGCGCCGAAGCGCAAGCAGGGGTGGGCGACAGGTTCGGCCACGCACGCCGGACGTTCCGCACTTGGCGCGGCCAACGTCCCTTCTGGGCAGGTCTGCTGACCCTGCTCGGCGGCATCCCGATCATGTACTTCCCGTACGCGAACCTCACGCTCGGCACGATGACGATCCGGATGGCCACCACGGCCGGCGCCGGGTCGTTGATCATCGGTGCCCTGCTTGTCGTGCTCGGCATCACGATGTGGTTCCAGTACCAGTCCCGCATCTTCGCGGGCGTCGCGGCGATCCTGCTCGCCCTGGTCTCCCTTGTCGTCTCCAACTTCGGCGGATTCGTCATCGGCTTCCTGCTGGCCCTGATCGGCGGCGCCCTGGCCATCTCCTGGGCCGAGGCCAAGCCGCAGGACAAGGGCGCGACGGTGGACGCCGGCGACGCCCGGCCCGAGGACGCGGCGGCCGTGCCGCCCGTCACGGGGGCCACCTACCGGGTCGCGGGCGCAAACCACGACGAGTCAGGGACGAGCCCGGACAACGGGACGAACGGGAGGCACCGTGCCGGCTGACGAGGTGCACCACGAGGACTCCGCGGGGGAGTCCCGTGCGAGAACCGGGCCGCGGCATGCAGCACCGAGGAAGCATCTTTTCACCAGGTTGCACATGCCCGCGGGCAAGGCGATAGCCATCGCGGCCATGCCCACGGCCGTACTGATGGGGATCGGGCTGACGCCGACGCTGGCGTTGGCCGAGGACAACCCGACCAAGTTCTCGGTGGACGACTACAAGGCGTGCGCCGACGCGGTGCAGGCCGAGCGGGACGCCAAGTCCGGCAAGACCGCCACCGACGACAAGGCCGACGACAAGGACAAGGACAAGGCTCAGGAGTCCCCGTCCGCGTCCGAGTCCACGGACAAGGACGCCGGCAAGGACACCGACAAGGGCGAGGACACGAAGGACGAGGCCACCCCCTCGCCCTCGGCCTCCGCCAGTGGCGGCTCCGGCTCCAGCGCCGACGAGGAGAGCAAGGACGGCAAGGCGGCTCAGGACACCGCCACCCCGTCCCCCTCCGCGTCCGAGACCAAGAACCCGCTCGACCCCCTGGGGCTCGGCGACGCGCTCAAGGACCTGTTCGCGCCGAAGGACAAGGAGACGGCCGGCCCGACTCCCAGCCCGTCGGCATCGGCCTCGGAGTCCGGTTCCGAGGACGGTTCGAAGGACGGCTCCAAGGACCTCGGCGACGCGGTCAAGGACACCGTCGACGGAGTCGGCGACACGGTCAAGGACACGACCGACAAGGCCGGCGACGCGGTCAAGGACACGACGGACGGCCTCGACAAGGCCGCCGAGGACGCCAAGAAGAAGGCGGAGGAGGCGGCGACCCCGTCCCCGAGCGCCAGTGGTGTCCCGGACAACTGCCCGGTGGCCACCGACGCCGAGGGTGACAACGAGAACACCCCGGTCCAGCTGCCCGACAAGCCGTGGCAGCTGGAGGCCAGCTCCCTCACGCTCAAGGGCGCGGACTACCAGGGCATCGTCAACGTCAAGATGGCCGACGGCTCCACCAAGCGCGTCATGAAGTACGTCATCTCCAACGGGACGGACATCGGGGATCTGCACCAGATCGCCCCCGGCCCGAACGGCAAGTCGTTCCACATCCGCTCGGACAAGGGCTCCACGTCCACCATCCGGGACGGGAAGACCACCATGTACACGGAGGAGCTCTCGGGCAATCTGCTCGGGCTCATCCCCATGACGTTCAACGCGGACAACCCGCCGCCGATCAACCTGCCGATCCTGTACTTCACCAATGTGAAGGTCACGCAGGCGGCGCAGTTCGGCGGGACCCTGCACGTGCCCGGTCTGACGTCCACGATCGAGGACAGCTGACCGAACCGGTCCCTACCGGTCCCCCCAAGGGGGAAAAGACCCATCCGGGAGCCGCAAGAAACGCCGAGGGCGCCCCCTGTCTCGTACAGGGGGCGCCCTCGGCGCGTGTTCCTGGAGCCCGCGGGCCCCGGGGGGCCGTCAGTCGCGGCCGCCGTTGCCCAGGTGGTGCACCCGGACCATGTTGGTGGTGCCGGGGACGCCGGGGGGCGAACCGGCGGTGATGACGACCGTGTCGCCGTCGTTGAAGCGGTTCAGCTTGACCATCTCGGTGTCGACCAGCTCGACCATGGCGTCCGTGGTGTCCACGTGCGGCACGACGTAGGACTCGACGCCCCAGCTCAGCGAGAGCTGGTTGCGGGTGTTCTCGTCCGTGGTGAAGGCCAGGATCGGCTGGGCCGCGCGGTAGCGGGACAGACGGCGGGCCGTGTCACCGGACTGCGTGAAGGCGACCAGCGCCTCGCCACCCAGGAAGTCGGCGATCTCGGCGGCGGCACGGGCCACCGCACCGCCCTGCGTACGCGGCTTCTTGCCGGGCACGAGCGGCTGCAGCCCCTTGGAGAGCAGCTCCTCCTCGGCCGCCTTGACGATCTTCGACATCGTCTTGACGGTCTCGATCGGGTACGCGCCCACGGACGACTCGGCGGACAGCATGACCGCGTCGGCACCGTCCAGGATCGCGTTGGCGACGTCGGACGCCTCGGCGCGCGTGGGGCGCGAGTTGGTGATCATCGACTCCATCATCTGGGTCGCGACGATCACCGGCTTGGCGTTGCGGCGGCACATCTCCACGAGGCGCTTCTGCACCATCGGGACCTTCTCGAGCGGGTACTCGACGGCGAGGTCGCCACGGGCGACCATGACGGCGTCGAAGGCCGCGACGACGCCCTCCATGTTGGCGACGGCCTGCGGCTTCTCCACCTTGGCGATGACGGGGACCCGGCGGCCCTCCTCGTCCATCACCTTGTGGACGTCCTTGACGTCACCGGCGTCGCGCACGAAGGACAGGGCGACCATGTCGCAGCCCATCTTCAGGGCGAAGCGCAGGTCCTCGATGTCCTTCTCGGACAGGGCCGGCACGTTGACGGCCGCGCCGGGCAGGTTGATGCCCTTGTGGTCGGAGATGACGCCGCCCTCGACGACGATCGTCTTGACCCGCGGCCCTTCCACCTCGACCACACGCAGCTCGACGTTGCCGTCGTTGATCAGGATCTGGTCGCCCTTGGAGACGTCGCCGGGCAGCCCCTTGTAGGTGGTGCCGCAGATCGACTTGTCACCGGGCACGTCCTCGGTGGTGATGGTGAACTCGTCACCGCGCACCAGCTCGACGGGGCCTTCGGCGAAGGTCTCCAGACGGATCTTCGGGCCCTGGAGGTCGGCGAGGACGCCCACGGCGCGGCCGGTCTTCGTGGCGGCGGCCCGCACCCGGTCGTAACGACCCTGGTGCTCGGCGTGCGAGCCGTGGCTGAAGTTGAAGCGGGCCACGTTCATACCGGCTTCGATCAGCGAGACGAGCTGCTCTTCGGAGTCGACGGCGGGGCCCAGCGTGCAGACGATTTTGGAACGGCGCATGGGGGCGATCCTATCGGTTTGTTTCGCTACGGAATATTCCGTCTGGTGGAAACTACAAATGGGCGGGTGTGCGCTCAGGCGTTGCGGTTCTCCGGCGGAGCGACCAGGGCGTAGGTCTGCTGGGCGATCTCCAGCTCCTCGTCCGTCGGCACCACGGCGACCGCCACCCGGGCGTACTCGGGCGAGACGATCCGGGCCTCGTCGGAACGTACGGAATTGAGTTCGCCGTCGACCGCGAGCCCCAGCTCCTCGAGGCCCGCGACCGCAGCCTCCCGCACCGGCGCCGAGTTCTCGCCGACCCCGGCGGTGAACACGATCGCGTCCACCCGGCCGAGCACCGCGTAGTACGCACCGATGTACTTCTTCAGACGGTGGATGTAGATGTCGAAGGCGAGCCGCGCCTCCTGCTCGCCCTCGTCGACGCGGCGGCGGATCTCCCGCATGTCGTTGTCGCCGCACAGACCGATGAGGCCGCTCTTCTTGTTGAGCAGGACGTCGATCTCGTCCGCGGTCATGTTCCCCACCCGCATCAGGTGGAAGATGACGGCCGGATCGACGTCTCCTGAACGGGTACCCATCACCAGGCCCTCAAGCGGCGTGAGGCCCATCGATGTGTCGACGCAGATCCCGCCGCGCACCGCGGAGGCCGAGGCGCCGTTGCCCAGGTGCAGGACGATGACGTTGACGTCCTCGGGCTCCTTGCCGAGCAGCTGCGCCGTCCTGCGCGACACGTACGCGTGCGACGTGCCGTGGAAGCCGTAGCGCCGGATGCGGTGCTCGTCGGCGGTCTTGATGTCGATCGCGTACCGCGCCGCCGACTCCGGCATCGTCGTGTGGAACGCCGTGTCGAAGACCGCGACCTGCGGCAGGTCCGGGCGCAGCGCCATCGCGGTCCGGATGCCCGTCAGGTTCGCCGGGTTGTGCAGCGGCGCCACCGGGATGAGCCGCTCCACCTCCTTGAGCACCGCGTCGTCGATCACGGTCGGCTCGGTGAAGAACTTGCCGCCGTG
Organism: Streptomyces kunmingensis; assembly: GCF_039533535.1. Taxonomy (NCBI): domain Bacteria; kingdom Bacillati; phylum Actinomycetota; class Actinomycetes; order Kitasatosporales; family Streptomycetaceae; genus Streptomyces; species Streptomyces kunmingensis. The sequence goes on along the minus strand of NZ_BAAATS010000018.1, from coordinate 13,296 downwards.
CACCACGCGGTGGCCGATCGCGGCCAGCTCGGGGGAGTCGATGCCGAGCCCGTCCCGCGCCAGCTCGTCGGCGACGGCCTTGAGCGCCTCCTCGTGGTCGGCGATCGGCTGCTCCCGCTCCCGCGCCTCACCGCCGCCGGTCAGCGGCGTGTGCTTGAGGCGCGAGGTCTCCTCGCCGATGCGCTCGACGAGGCCCGCGGCGAGCCGGCTGCTGTCGCTCATGTCGAGCAGCTGGTACTTCACCGACGAGGAGCCGGAGTTGAGGACGAGGACTCGGGTCGCAGTCACGGAAAGGGTGCCTTTTCGTCGGGTACGAGGGTTCAGTTGGCCGGCGTCTGGGCCTGGATCGCCGTGATGGCGACGGTGTTCACGATGTCCTGCACGAGCGCGCCGCGGGACAGGTCGTTGACCGGCTTGCGCAGCCCCTGGAGGACCGGGCCGACGGCGATCGCGCCGGCCGAGCGCTGCACGGCCTTGTACGTGTTGTTGCCGGTGTTGAGGTCCGGGAAGATCAGCACGCTGGCCTGGCCCGCGACCTCGGAGCCCGGCAGCTTGGTGGCCGCGACACTCGGCTCGACCGCGGCGTCGTACTGGATCGGCCCCTCGATCCTCAGGTCGCCGCGCCGCTCGCGGACCAGCTCGGTGGCCTCGCGCACCTTGTCGACGTCGGCGCCGGAGCCGGAGGTCCCGGTCGAGTACGACAGCATCGCGATGCGCGGGTCGACGCCGAACTGGTCGGCGGTGCCCGCGGACTGCATGGCGATGTCGGCGAGCTGGCGGGCGTCCGGGTCCGGGTTCACGGCGCAGTCGCCGTAGACGAGGACCTTGTCGGCCAGGCACATGAAGAAGACGGAAGAGACGATCGCGGCGTCCGGCTTGGTCTTGATGATCTCGAAGGCGGGCCGGATGGTGGCGGCCGTGGAGTGCACGGAGCCGGAGACCATGCCGTCGGCGAGGCCCTCCTGGACCATCAGGGTGCCGAAGTAGTTCACGTCCGCGACCACGTCGTGCGCCAGCTCCACGGTGACGCCCTTGTGGGCGCGCAGCTCCGCGTACGCGGCGGCGAACCGGTCCCGCAGCTCGGAGGCGTGCGGGTCGATCAGCTCGGCGTCCGCGAGGTCGACGCCCAGGTCCGCGGCCTTCTTGCGGATCTGCTCGACCGGGCCCAGCAGGGTCAGATCGCAGACGCCGCGGCGCAGCAGGACGTCGGCGGCGCGCAGCACCCGCTCCTCGGTGCCCTCGGGCAGCACGACGCGCCGCTTGTCCGAGCGGGCCCGCTCCAGGAGCTTGTGCTCGAACATCATCGGCGTGACGCGGTCCGTGGCGGGCGCCTGGATGGTCCTGAGCAGCCCGGCCGTGTCGACGTACCGCTCGAAGAGGCCGAGGGCCGTCTCCGCCTTGCGGGGCGTCGCGGCGTTCAACTTGCCCTCCAGGGCGAAGAGTTCGGCCGCCGTGGGGAACGAGCCGCCGGAGACCGCGACCACCGGGGTGCCGGGCGCGAGCCGGTCGGCGAGCTTGAGGATCTCCTCGCCGGGCCGCTCGTTCAGGGTGAGCAGGACGCCCGCGATGGGCGGGGTGCCGGCGCTGTGCGCGGCGAGCGAGCCGACCACCAGGTCCGCGCGGTCGCCGGGGGTGACGACCATGCAGCCCGGGGTCAGGGCGTTCAGGAAGTTCGGCAGCATGGCGCCGCCGAAGACGAAGTCCAGGGCGTCCCGGGCCAGGCCCGCGCCGTCGCCGAGCAGCACTGTGCCGCCGAGCGCGTGGGTGATCTGCGAGACGGTCGGCGCGGAGAGCGCGGGCTCGTCGGGCAGGACGAAGGTCGGCACCGGCAGATGCGCCGCGAGCTTCTCGTGGATCGCGTCGCGGTCCTCGGCGGCGACCCGGTTGACGATCATCGCCAGGACGTCGCAGCCCAGGCCCTCGTAGGCCCGGTAGGCGTTGCGGGCCTCGGCGCGCACCGACTCGGCGGTCTGCTTCCTTCCGCCGACGACCGGCAGCACGGACGCGCCGAACTCGTTCGCGAGGCGGGCATTGAGCGCCAGCTCGTCGGGGAGCTGGGTGTCGGCGTAGTCGGTGCCGAGCACGAGGACGACGTCGTAGTCGCGGGCAACCGCGTGGAACCGGTCGACCAGGCGTGAGAGCAGCTCGTCGGTGCCCTGCTCGGCCTGGATCGTGGAAGCCTCGCCGTAGTCGAGGCCGTACACGCTCGCCGGGTCCTGGGACAGCCGATAGCGCGCCCGCAGCAGATCGAAGAGCCGGTCGGGGCCGTCGTGGACGAGCGGGCGGAAGACGCCCACCCGGTCGACCTGGCGGGTCAGGAGCTCCATGACTCCCAGCTCGACGACCTGGCGGCCGTCGCCCCGGTCGATCCCGGTCACGTACACGCTCCGCGTCACGCGTGCTCTCCGTCTCCGTCGAGGCCCAAAAAAATGGCCGTAATGAAAGCCGTGCCCTCTTGACAATACCTCTGGCGGTGGCTAGGACGCCCGCCGGACAAAGGTCCTGTACAGCGGGGTACGGGTGCCCCTGTACAGCGGGGTTCGGGTGCCCCTGCACAGCATGCCGAAGCGCCCCCCGTGACGTGTGCGAACGCAGCGGCTCCCGGAGCGTGGAAGAATCGCAGTGGCTCACACGTACCGGCAGCGAGCAGGAGACACAGCACGATGCGTATCGGAGTTCTGACCGCAGGCGGCGACTGCCCTGGACTGAACGCAGTGATCCGGTCGGTCGTGCACCGAGCCGTCACGCACTACGGCGACGAGGTGATCGGCTTCGAGGACGGCTACGCGGGCCTGCTCGACGGCCGCGCCCGGCCCCTCGATCTCAACGCGGTGAGCGGCATACTCGCCCGTGGCGGCACCATCCTCGGCTCGTCCCGTCTGGAGCGCGACAAGTTCCGCGCGGCCTGCGAGGACGTCAAGCAGCTCGCCGAGGCGGGCGGTTTCGACGTCCTCATCCCGATCGGCGGCGAGGGCACGCTCACCGCGGCCCGGATGCTCTCCGACGCGGGTCTGCCCGTCGTCGGCGTTCCGAAGACGATCGACAACGACATCTCCTCGACCGACCGCACCTTCGGCTTCGACACCGCCGTCGGCGTCGCCACCGAGGCGATGGACCGCCTCAAGACGACCGCCGAGTCCCACCAGCGCGTGATGGTCGTCGAGGTCATGGGCCGGCACGCGGGCTGGATCGCCCTGGAGTCCGGGATGGCCGGCGGCGCCCACGGCATCTGCCTGCCCGAGCGGCCCTTCGACCCGGCGGACCTGGTCAAGATGGTCGAGGAGCGGTTCGCCCGCGGCAAGAAGTTCGCCGTCATCTGCGTCGCCGAGGGCGCGCACCCCGCCGAGGGCAGCATGGACTACGGCAAGGGCGCGATCGACCAGTTCGGCCACGAGCGCTTCCAGGGCATCGGCACCGCTCTCGCCTACGAGCTGGAGTCCCGGCTCGGCAAGGAGGCGCGGCCCGTCATCCTCGGCCACGTGCAGCGCGGTGGTACGCCGACCGCGTACGACCGGGTGCTGGCCACGCGGTTCGGCTGGCATGCGGTGGAGGCCGCGCACCGGGGGGAGTTCGGGAAGATGACGGCGTTGCGGGGTACTGACATCTCCATGGTGCCGCTCGCTGACGCGGTGACCGAGCTGAAGACGGTCCCCAAGGACCGGATGGACGAGGCGGAGTCGGTCTTCTAGGCGCGGAGTCCCGTCTGCGGGGTGCGGTTCGTCTTCTGGGTGCGGCGTGCGTCGTGGCTGGTCGCGCAGTTCCCCGCGCCCCTGAAGTGCGCACTTCGTGCGGCCCCTCAGGGACGCGCCGCCCATCACGGGTTGCGGATCCTCGACCAGAACTCGTCCAGGATGCGGTCCAGGAAGTCGCGGCCCGCGTCACCGGACTCCGCCGACGTGCCGCCGCCCCAGCTCAGCGTCGCCGCCATCAGCGCCTGGTACTCCAGGTGCATCTCGTGCAGGACGTCCTCCGCCTCGCGCCGCTGCACCGGTACGAGCCGCGTCAGCGGCCGCACGTACGCCTGCCAGCGTGTGGTCGCCGCGCTGCGCAGCAGTTCCGTCAGCGGTGCGTCCCGGCCGGTCACCGTCGAGAACGCGCGCGGTGTGAGCCGCAGCGTCCCGGCGAGCGCGCTCGACTGGCGGTCGTTGCCCCGCCACTCGCCGGTCTCCTCCATGCGCAGATACGCGTGGATCTCGACGCCGGCCTCCCGGGCCACGTCCTCCGGCGCGAGCCCGAGCGCCAGCCGGTGCTCGCGCAGCGTGCGGGGCGCGCCGATCAGTTCGCCCGGGGAGCACCACAACGCCCCCGCGAGAGCGGTGAGTTCGCTCGCCATCGGCGCCGCTTCACCGCGCTCCCAGGCGATGATCGTCTCCGGGGTTATGTGCGCGAGTCCGTACGACGCACGCATGCCGTACGCGACATGGCCCGGGGCCATTCCGAGCGCCTCACGGAGGCGACGGGCGGCGGGGGCGTTGAACGGAGGGGTGGGCTGCTGAGACGCGGCGGTGTGCTGCACGGGCACAAAGTAGGGGGGAACGGCCCGCTTGGCTACGGTGCGTTCGTCTTGCGTCACATGTCGTAGGAACGTACAGGTGGGAAAGGCGTCCGGAAGGCGTCGGACGGCGTCCGAAAGGCGTCAGCCCTTGACGGCGCCGCCGAGCGCGAAGCCCCCGCCGAAGCGGCGTGAGACCAGTACGTAGAGCAGGATCACCGGCGTCGAGTAGATGATCGAGAACGCCGCGAGCTGGCCGTAGACGACTGTGCCGCGGTTGCCGAAGAAGTCGTTGATGCTGACCGACGCCGGCATCTGGTCGGGGGAGAGCAGCAGCATGAACGGGACGAAGAAGTTGCCCCACATCATGGCGAAGCAGAACACCGTGACGACGGCGACGCCCGGGCCCATCAGTGGCAGCACGATCCGCACCAGTGACTGGAAGGTGCTCGCGCCGTCCGTCCACGCCGCTTCCTCCAGCTCCTTGGGCACGCCGTCCATGAAGTTCTTCATCAGCCAGATGGCGAACGGGAGTTGGGAGGCGGTGAAGAAGTAGATGGTGCCCGCCATGGTGTCGATCAAATTCACCTGCACGAACAGCGCGTACACCGGGACCATGATCGCCGTGATCGGCAGACAGGTCGCGAAGAGGATCGTCGCCAGGTACGGGTTGTTCAGGCGCGAGCGGTAGCGGGAGAGCGGATACGCGGCGAGGGCCGCGCAGACGACCGTGAGGGCCGTCGCCCCGCCGCACAGGATCAGGCTGTTCAGGAGCGGCGTGAAGGTGATGTCCGGTTTCAGGACCGCGTCGAAGTTGTCGAGCGTGGCGTGCGCCGGGAACTTCACCTTCAGGTTCGCGTCGGCGTCCAGGGAGGACAGGACCACCCAGGCCAGCGGCAGCGCGAAGGCGAGGGCGACGAGGGTCAGGGTCGCGTCGGCGGTGAGCCGGGTTCGGGTGCGGCGGCGGGTCACTCATGCCTCCGAGCGCAGCAGGCGCATGTAGACCAGCGAGAACAGGGAGCCGACCAGGAGGAGCAGCAGTGCGACCGCCGTGCCGTAGCCGATCATGCTCTTCTGGAAGGCCTGCTCGTACATGAACAGGGGGAGGGTCTGGCTGTGGTTGCCGGGGCCGCCCCGGGTCATCACCCAGATCAGGCCGAAGACGGACAGCGTCTGGAGCGTGTTGAGCATCAGGTTCGTGCCGATGGAGCGGCGGATCATCGGCAGCGTGACGTGCCAGAGGCGCTGCCAGGCGTTGGCGCCGTCGACCTCGGCGGCCTCCGTGACCTCTTTCGGGATCTCGGAGAACGCCGCCGAGTAGACGAGCATCGAGAAGGCCGTGCCGCGCCACATGTTCGCGAACGACACCGCGAGGATCGGCAGCGTGAACAGCCAGTTCTGGCCGGGCAGATGGAGCCAGTCGAGGATCGCGTTCAGGGTGCCCTCGCGGCGGAAGAACGCGTAGAGGAGGAACCCGGCGACGACCTCCGGCAGCACCCACGCGGTGACGACCACGGCGCCGGTGACCGTGCGCACCGGTTTCGAGGCGCGCTGCATGAGCGCCGCGAGGGCCATGCCCAGGGTGTTCTGGCCGACGATCGACGACAGGAACGTGAAGACGAGCGTGAGCCGGACGGCGTTGAGGAAGGCGTCGTCCCGGAACGCGGCCGTGAAGTTGTCGAAGCCGACGAAGGACGACCCCGCCTGGCCGGTGAGCTGGAGATCGGTGAACGCGATGTAGGCGCAGTAGGCGATCGGTCCCGCCAGGAAGAGGACCATGATGATCGTGGCCGGTGCGATGGGCAGGGCGCGCAGTGCGGTACGGCGGCGGGTCACGTGACGGTGGTCCCCTTCCAGTTCTCGACTCCTGCCGGATCAGGGCTTGTTGACCACCTTGCCGTCGGCTGCCGTCTTCACCTGCTCGTCGTAGGTGGAGGCCGCCTCGTCCACCGAGGAGTCCCCGGTCGTCACCGACTCCATCGCCTCCTGGATCGCCGTGGAGACCTTCGGGTACGCGGGGTAGGCCGGGCGGTAGTGCGTCGTGGCGACCAGGTCCGTGAAGAACTTGATGCCGGGCTGCGCCTTCACGTACGCCGGGTCCGCGGCGACGTCCTTGCGCACCGAGATGCCGGAGTTGGCGATGTACCAGCGCTGCGCGTTGGCCTTGGTCTGCATCGTCTTGATGAAGTCGAACGCGAGGTCGGGGTTGCCCGCCTTGGCCGGGACGGCCCAGGTCCAGCCGCCGGACATGCTGACCTTGCCGGGTGCCTGGCCGTTCTGCGTCGGCATGTGGGCGAGCCCCAGCTTCTGTGACCACTCGGGCCATTCGTGGCCGCTGCCCTTGATCCAGTCCTGCGGCAGCCAGGAGCCGTCGAGGTTGATGCCGAGCTTGCCCTTGGGCAGCATCTCGCCGCGTACGCGGGTCGCCCAGTTCGGGTCGAGGGCGTCGGAGACGTCGGGGCCGAGCTTCTCCTCGAAGACGGTCTCCACGAACGAGAGGCTGTCCTTGAAGGACTTCGAGCCCGCGATCCACTTGTTCGACGAGGTGTCGTAGAGCGGATCGGCGCCGCCGCCGTCCGTCCCGTACAGCAGCATCTCGAAGCCCTGCATGGTCGCGGCCTCACCGTTGGGCTTGCCGGTGTAGACGTTGAGCGGGATCGCGTCGGGGACCTTCTTCTTGATGGTGCGGGCCGCGTCGAGGACCTCGGCCCAGTTCTTCGGCTGCCACGGCGTCGTGATGCCGGCCTTCTCGAAGATGCCCTTGTCGTACCAGAGGCCGCGGGTGTCGGTGCCGTCCGGGACGCCGTACGTCTTGCCGTCCTGGGCCTTCGCCGCCGTCTTCGCCGTGTCGATGAACTGGTCCCACTGCGACCACTTGTCGAGGTACTGGTCGAGGGGCTTCAGATAACCGCTGGTGATGTCCGAGTTGATGAGGAACGTGTCCTCGTAGACCAGGTCGGGTGCTGTCTTGGGGGAGCGCAGCATCTGCTGGAGCTTGGTGTAGTACTCGGAGTCCGGGGCCTTGATGGGGACGAGTTCGACCTTCTTGCCCGGGTGGGCCTTCTCGAACTGCTTCTTCATCGCGGCCAGATAGGTGTCCATGACCTTGATCTGGTTGTCCGTGGACTGCTTGAACGAGACCTTGATCGTGTTCGCGTCGCTGCCGGAGCCGCCGCCGCAGGCGGTGAGCGTTCCGGCGGCCAGCAGGGCGGTGGCGACGAGGAGAGGGGCGGTGGGGCGCACAGGCACGACCTCCTACGGAGCTCACGGGCATCGTTGCCGCGCGGGGCTGCCCGGAAACGTACGGGCCGGTCCGGACCAAGGTCAATGGGTGTGCAGCGTCCCCCGTGGTGGCGGTGGGACCCCTGAGACGGAGTAGAAAGTTAGGTAAGGCTAAGCTAACTTACTCCTCGGGTGGTTTCGCAACGCCCCCGCCTCAGAAGGAGATTGACGCCGCATGCCTCGCATCACGCCCAGGATCCGCCGTTCCGCCGCTGTCGTGGTGGCCCTCGTCGCAGGCGCGTCGGTGGCCCCCGCCGCTGTCGCCTCCCCCGGCGGTACCGGAGCCGCCCCTGTCTCCGCGCCCGTCACCAAAGGCCTCTACCAGTCGGCGTACTCGGAGCGGAACCACGTCCTGTGGACCGCGTCGGCCGTGGGCCGCCCCCCGGTGACCGCCTCCGCGCTGAGCAAGGTCGACCCGAAGACGCTGAAGGTGCTCGCGACCTACACCCCGCCGGTCACCGACGCGGACACCGGCGCCCTCGAGGCGGTCTACGGCATCGCGGTCGACGACGAGCACAACACGGTCTGGGTCACCAACACCCGCGACAACAGCGTCGCCGTCTACAGCCAGCGCGACGGCGCGCACCTCGCGACCCTGCCGAACGTCGCCCACGCGCGCGAGATCGCCGTCGACGAGAAGCACAACACGGTGTGGGCGAGCGGCTTCGGCGACGGCAGCCTCGTCGCCTTCGACAGCCGTACGTACAAGGAGAAGAAGCGCGTCACCGTCGAAGGCGCGGGCCCGACCGGCGTAGCCGTCGACGAGCGCACCGGCACGGTCTACGCCGCCGACCTCACCAACGACCAGCTCATCGTGGTGAACCGCAGGTCCACGACGCCGAAGCTCATCCCGACCGGCGACGGCCCCATCTCCGTCGCCCTATCCAAGAACGGCCGCACCGCCTACACGGCCGACAACACCGCCGGCACCGTCTCCGTCGTCGACCTCGACAAGGGCATCGTCAGCAAGTCCGTGCCCACCGGCGCGGGACCGCTCTCCGTCGCCGCCGACGACCGCTCCGGAGCCGTCGTCGCCGTCAACCGCACGGACGCCACCGCCACCGTCGTCGACCCGCGCAAGGGCACCGTCGTCAGGACGGTCACCACCGGCGCCAACCCCAACCACGTCGAGATCGCGGCCGGCACCGCCTACGTCGTCGACAAGTCCGGCACGGGCCCGGCGGCCGAGGACCTGCTCACCCGCTTCCGGGTCCGCTGAATCCGGGGCGTCACTTCCACGTGTAGATCAGCTCGGGCCTGCCGACCTGTCCGTACTGCGGGCTGCGCTCGGCCAGGCCCGCGTCCACCAGATGCTCCAGGTAGCGGCGCGCGGTGATGCGCGAGATGCCCACCGACCCGGCGGCCGACGTCGCCGTCATGCCGTCGGGCGCGGACTCGCGCAGCGCCTGCGTGACCCGCTCCAGGGTGGGCGCGCTCAACCCCTTGGGCAGGGCGGCCGGCGCGGGGGAGCGCAGGTTGGCCAGGGCCCGGTCGACCTCGTCCTGCCCGGTCGCCTCCCCGCTCGACGTGCGGTACTCGGCGTAGCGCGCGAGCCGGTCGCGCAGCGTGGCGAACGTGAACGGCTTCAGCACGTACTGCACGACACCCAGCGAGACACCCTCCCGGACGACCGCCAGGTCGCGGGCCGACGTGACCGCGATGACGTCCGCGTGATGCCCGGCCGCCCGCAGCGACCTGGCCAGCGCGAGACCGTGCCCGTCGGGCAGATGCAGGTCGAGCAGGATCAGGTCGACGGGCGCCCGGTCCAGGGCACGGCGGGCCTCGGCCGCGGTGTGCGCCTTCGCCACGGTGACGAACCCGGCCACCCGGTTGACATAGAGGGCATGGGCGTCGGCGGCGACAGGATCGTCCTCCACCACCAGGACTCTGATCCGCGGGTCCGTCATGGTGTTCCGTCCTGAGAGGTCGTCGCGGTACCTGTCCTCACGGCCGAGAGTGAGGTCGTGGTCGTACCCGTCCCCAGCGGCAGCAGCGCCGTGAACGCGGCCCCGCCCTCCGCCGGGCGGGCCAGCTCCAGTGTCCCCCCGTTCCGCCGCACCGCCTGCCGTACGAGAGCCAGGCCGAGGCCGCGACCGCCCGGCCCCGCCGGCTTCGTCGACCAGCCGCGCTCGAACACCGCGTCCGAGTGTTCGGGATCCACCCCGGGCCCGGTGTCCGTGACCCGCAGCAGCAGGGCATCCACCGTGGCGCGGGCGGTGACCGTGACCCGGGCGCGCGGGGAGCCCTGCGCCGCGTCCACCGCGTTGTCGATGAGATTGCCGAGCACGGTCACCAGATCGCGGGCGGCCAGCGCCTGCGGCAGCAGCCCGTCGTCGATCCGCGTATCGCCGGACACGACCAGCTCCACCCCGTGCTCGTTGGCCTGCGCCGCCTTGCCGAGCAGCAGTGCGGCAAGGACGGGCTCGCTCACCGCGCCCACGACCTGATCGGTCAGCGTCTGGGCCAGCTCCAGCTCCGCGGTGGCGAAGTCGACCGCCTCCTCGGCGCGGCCCAGCTCGATCAGCGACACCACCGTGTGCAGCCGGTTCGCCGCCTCATGGGCCTGCGACCTGAGCGCCTGCGTGAACCCGCGCTCCGAGTCCAGCTCGCCCATCACCGACTGGAGCTCGGTGTGATCGCGCAGGGTGACGACCGTGCCGCGCCGGTTCCCGCTGGCCACCGGCGACGTGTTCACGACCACCACCCGGTCGGCCGTCAGATGCACCTCGTCGACGCGCGGCTCGGCCGCCAGCAGCGCGCCGGTGAGCGGCGCGGGCAGCCCCAGCTCGGCGACGCCCCGGCCCATCGCGTCGTCCCCGACCCCGAGCAGCTCGCGGGCCCCGTCGTTGATGAGGGCCACCCGCCGCTGCCCGTCGAGCATCACCAGACCTTCGCGGACGGCGTGCAGCGCGGCCTGGTGGTAGGCGTGCATCCGGCTCAGCTCGGATGCGTTCATCCCGTGCGTGTGACGCCGCAGCCGCGCGTTGATGACATACGTGCCGATACCGCCGAGCACGAGCGCGGCGCCGGCCACCCCGGTCACGGCCAGCACCTGCCCGCGCGCCTGCGCGGTGATCTCGTCGATGGTGATCCCGGCGCTGACGAGCCCGACGACCCGGTGCCCGTCCCCGTAGACCGGCGTGACCACCCGCACCGAGGGCCCGAGCGTGCCCGTGTACGTCTCCGGGAACGTCCGGCCCTTCAGAGCGGGCCCGATGTGCCCCAGGAAGCGCTTGCCGATCTGCTTCTCGTCGGGGTGCGTCCAGCGGATGCCGGCCGGATCCATGATCGTCACGAAGTCCACGCCGGTGTGCCGCTGCACATCGAGCGCGTACGGCTGCAGCCGCTCCGACGGATCCCCGGACCCCTCGATCGCCGCACGCACCGAAGGCGAGTCGGCGACCGCGGTGGCCGCCGCCGTCGCCTGCCGCTGCGCCGCGTTCTGCGCCTGATTGCGGTCACTGATGTACGTGAACAGGGCGCATCCCGCGACCACGACCGCGACGAGGACGGCCTGCATCGCGAAGAGCTGGCCGGCCAGGCTGCGGGGGAGGGGGAAGCGCATGCCGCCAGTGTGCCCGGTCGTATAAGTGCGAACTAAATGAACGGAAGGGTGACGGTCCTCACGGCCTGGGAGATAGTCACCGGGATCCGCAGACCGTGAGCCGCACGGACTGTGCGTACACGAATCTTTCCGGAACCCCTGACGGACTCCTTCCGGAAGCCCTTCAGAAACGTTCCAACGTTCCAGTACGCCGACGTCGTCGTCAGGAGGAACCGTGGCCGAGACCGGGACCGCGACCAAGCCCCCCGCCGCAAAGCGGGACCGCACGCACTATCTCTACATCGCTGTCATCGTGGCCGTGTTGCTCGGCATCGCCGTCGGCTTCATCTGGCCGGACTTCGCCAAGGAGCTCAAGCCCATCGGCACGGGCTTCGTGAACCTGATCAAGATGATGATCTCGCCGATCATCTTCTGCACGATCGTGCTCGGCGTGGGTTCGGTCCGCAAGGCCGCGAAGATCGGCAAGGTCGGCGGCCTCGCCCTCGGCTACTTCATCGTCATGTCGATGGTCGCCCTGGCCATCGGCCTGCTGGTCGGCAACATCCTGCACCCCGGTGACGGCATGCACCTCACCGAGGCCACGAAGGAGGTCGGCCACACCGCGGCCAAGGACGCCGCGGAAGGCCCGGTCGACTTCATCCTGGGCGTCATCCCCCACACACTCGTCTCGGCGTTCACCGAGGGCGAGGTCCTGCAGACCCTCCTCGTGGCCCTCCTCGTCGGCTTCGCGCTCCAGGCCATGGGCCGCTCCGGCGAACCGGTCCTGCGCGGCGTCGAGCACATCCAGAAGCTGGTCTTCCGCGTCCTCGGCATGATCATGTGGGCCGCCCCGCTGGGCGCCTTCGGCGCGATGGCCGCCGTCATCGGCGAGACGGGCGTGGACGCGCTCAAGGCCCTCGCCACGATCATGGTCGGCTTCTACGTCACCTGCGCCCTGTTCGTGGGCATCGTGCTGGCGCTCATCCTGCGCTTCGCGGCCGGCTTCAACATCTTCACCCTGCTCAGGTACCTGGGCCGCGAGTTCCTGCTGATCCTGTCGACGTCGTCGTCCGAGTCGGCGCTGCCGCGCCTCATCGCGAAGATGGAGCACCTGGGCGTCAGCCGTCCGGTCGTCGGCATCACGGTGCCGACCGGCTACTCCTTCAACCTCGACGGCACGATGATCTACCTGACCATGGCGTCCCTGTTCATCGCGGACGCCATGGACCAGCCGATGAGCGTCGGCCAGCAGATCGGCCTGCTCCTCTTCATGATGATCGCCTCGAAGGGTGCGGCCGGTGTCTCCGGCTCCGGCATCGCGGTCCTCGCGAGCGGACTCCAGTCGCACAAGCCGGCTCTGGTCGACGGTGTCGGCCTCATCATCGGCATCGACCGCTTCATGAGCGAGGCCCGCGCGCTGACGAACTTCGCGGGCAACGCGGTGGCTACGTTGCTCATCGGGACGTGGACCGGAGAGGTCGACCGGGACCGGGTCCAGCGGGTGCTCGCCGGGGAGCTGCCGTTCGACGAGCGGACGCTGCTCGACTCGAGCGACGACGACTCCGAGGTGCCGACGCCGCGTGGCGGCGAGGCGAAGGAGCCCGTCAAGGTCTGAGTCACCTTGGGGAGCGGGGTCCGGCACACACGTGCCGGGCCCCGCTTTTGTACTACCGGCCCGGGTGGCGTAGGGTCCTTCGAGTTGCCCCGGAGCCGATGGTTCAGCACCGGGACGTCACCTCCGCCGCTGAAGCGGCAACCCAACACCAGCACGATCTCCCGTCCGGGATTGTTTTCGGCATGTCCATTCGGCGTGCCCGTTATCAATTCGTATTCGGGTTGCGAACGACCTGACCGATTCGATCCATCCGATCGATCCGATTAGGAACTGCCGCAGGGATCCGCTAATGTTCGGGACGTCGGAACGGCCCAACAGCCGGAAAGACACCCCCGGTTGACTGGGAATCAGGCCCGAAAGGAT